>JACPEG010000051.1 GCA_016183615.1 Betaproteobacteria bacterium | reverse complement strand
TGGCCGACAGGTTCACCGCGGGCAGCAGCCCGGCGCGCCCCTGCGGCAGCTTCTCCTGGGCCGCCGCATGCGCCGCCTTGGCCGCCGCGTACTGGGCGTCCTTCACCACCGCCTCCCGGTACACCTCCATCAGGTCGGCGGCCAGAGCGGACCCGATCGAGAGCAGGCCCGGAACGAGAAAAAGAAGGCGAGTTATTGTTCGCTTCATGTTCAGTTATGAATTCTTCAAGCGGGCGCGAGAGGCGTTATCGCGCCGCGGCTTGATTGCTTGTTATCGAAGTTGCTTGTTGTCGCAGCTAGAACACGAACCGCTCCGGCCGCGGCGCGTTGCGCAGGGCCGGAACGCAGGTCTCGAACAGGTCCACCGCGTTGAAGGCGCCTTCCGAGATGCAGGTGATGAGCCGCGCCTTCATCACCGGCGCCTCGCCCACCACCGCCAGCAGCCGTCCGCTGGGTTTCAGCATCTGCAGGAAGGTCTCGGAGAGCAGCGGAACCGAACCCGTGAGCACGATCACGTCGTAGGGCGCCTGTCCGCTCCAGCCCCGCGCGGCATCCCCCAGTTCCAGCGTCACGTTGGCAATGCCGTGGGCCTTCAGGTTCCTCGCGGCGAAAACCTTGAGTTCGGGATCGATCTCGACGCTCACCACGTGCTGGGCCTTGGCGGCGAGCAGCGCGGTCATGTAGCCGCTGCCGGTGCCCACCTCCAGGACTTTGTCGGATTTCCCGACGCCGAGTTCCTGGAGCATGCGCGCCTCCAGTTTCGGCGAAAGCATGACCTCCCCGTTTCCGAGGGGAATTTCCATGTCCACGAAAGCCAGGTCGCGGTGCTCCGCGGGAACGAACTCCTCGCGCCGCAGCTCGAAAAGCAGGTCCAGGACTTCCTGATCCAGCACCTCCCAGGTGCGGATCTGCTGCTCCACCATGTTGTAGCGGGCCTGCTCCAGATTCATCTGTAACTCCGTGTTTCCTTTGTTGACCCAGGACCTTGCAATTATCGCATATTTGCAGTACGTTCGGACCATCAACTAGGGGTCCGCGCGCGTTCAGACGCCGGTGAGACAAACCCTTAACACCTGATGCGGATAATGCCGCCGTAGGGAAGCTTGGTAACCCCCTCGCTCCTTATGGCTTCTTAAGGAGCGATTCATGAACGCCAATCCCAAGTTCCTCGCCGAGACTGCCCATGTCGACGAGGCCGCCATCCAGCCCCTGCCCCACTCGCGCAAGGTCTACATCGAGGGTTCCCGCGCCGACATCCAGGTGCCGATGCGGGAGATTTCCCAGAGTGACACGCCGGCGTCGTTCGGAGCCGAGAAGAATCCGCCCATTTTCGTTTACGACACCTCCGGTCCTTACACCGACCCGAAGGCGAAGATCGATATCCGCGCCGGACTCGACCCGCTGCGGGAGAACTGGATTCTCGAACGCGGCGATACCGAGGCGTTGCCTGGCCCCACTTCGCGCTACGGCCGCGAGCGGGAGGCCGATCCCGGGCTCGCCGAACTGCGATTTCACCTGAAGCGCCGGCCGCGCCGCGCCAAGACGGGCCGCAATGTGACGCAACTGCACTATGCGCGGCAGGGCGTCGTCACCCCCGAGATGGAGTTCATTGCCATCCGCGAGAACCAGCGGATCGAGGGGTTGCCCGAGCTCTACACCCGCCAGCACCGGGGGGAATCCTTCGGCGCCGCCATTCCGAAGGTGATTACTCCGGAATTCGTGCGCGACGAGGTGGCCCGCGGCCGCGCCATCATCCCCGCCAACATCAACCACCCGGAAACCGAGCCCATGATCATCGGGCGCAACTTCCTGGTGAAAATCAACGCCAACATCGGCAACTCCGCGGTGACCAGCGGCATCCAGGAGGAAGTGGAGAAAATGACCTGGGCCATCCGCTGGGGCGGCGACACGGTGATGGACCTTTCGACCGGCAGCAACATCCACGAGACCCGCGAGTGGATCATCCGCAATTCGCCGGTGCCCATCGGCACCGTGCCCATCTACCAGGCCCTGGAGAAGGTGGACGGGAAGGCGGAAGAGCTGACCTGGGAAATGTTCCGCGACACGCTGATCGAGCAGGCGGAGCAGGGAGTGGATTACTTCACGATCCACGCCGGGGTGCGGCTGCCGTTCATTCCCTACACGGCGAAGCGCATGACCGGAATCGTCTCCCGCGGCGGTTCCATCATGGCCAAGTGGTGCCTCGCCCATCACCAGGAGAGCTTCCTTTACACCCGCTTCGAAGAAATCTGCGAAATCATGAAGGCCTACGACGTGGCCTTCTCCCTGGGCGACGGCCTGCGGCCGGGCTCGATCTACGACGCCAACGACGAGGCCCAGATCGCGGAACTGAGGACGCTGGGCGAGCTTACGGACATCGCCTGGAAGCACGACGTGCAGGTGATGATCGAGGGGCCGGGCCACGTGCCCATGCAGCTCATCAAGGAGAACATGGATCTCCAGCTGAAATACTGCAAGGAGGCGCCGTTCTACACCCTGGGGCCGCTCACCACCGACATCGCGCCGGGCTACGATCACATCACGTCTGCCATCGGCGCGGCGATGATCGGCTGGTTCGGCACGGCAATGCTCTGCTACGTCACACCGAAGGAGCATCTGGGGCTGCCCAACAAGACCGACGTCAAGGACGGCATCATGGCCTACAAGATCGCGGCCCACGCGGCGGATCTCGCCAAGGGCCATCCCGGGGTGCAGGTTCGCGACAACGCCTTGTCCAAGGCGCGCTTCGAGTTCCGCTGGGAAGACCAGTTCAACCTGGGCTTCGATCCGGACAAGGCGCGGGAATTCCACGACGAGACCCTGCCCCAGGAGGGGGCCAAGCTCGCCCACTTCTGCTCCATGTGCGGCCCCCACTTCTGCTCCATGAAGATCACCCAGGACGTGCGCGATTACGCGGCGACCCACGGCATGTCGGAGGCCGATGCCCTGGTCAAGGGCATGGAGGAGAAGTCGGTCCAGTTCGTGAAGAGCGGCGGGGAGATCTATCAGAAGGCCTAGCGCCGCTTTCCCGCGCAATGACCGCGCCCGCCCTGCCGACGCTTTCGCCGCTCGAAGCCCGCGTCCTCGGCGTGCTGGTCGAGAAGCAGCGCACGGTGCCCGACACCTACCCGCTGAGCCTCAATGCGCTGGTTGCAGGCTGCAACCAGAAGACCAGCCGCGACCCGGTGCTGGATGCCGCCGAGCCGGAGGTGCAGGCCGCGGTCGATCACCTCCGGATGCTTTCGCTGGTGATCGAATCGAGCGGCGGGCGCGTGGCGCGTTATGCGCACAACGCCGACCGCGTGCTGCAACTGCCTTCGCAGTCGATCGCGCTGCTCGCCACGCTGATGCTGCGCGGCCCGCAGACCGCCGGTGAGCTGCGCATCAGCTGCGAGCGGCTGCACAAGTTCTCGGACATCTCGTCGGTGGAGGGCTTCCTGCATGAGTTGGCCGAACGGCCGGCCGGACCGCTGGTGGTCGAGCTGCCCCGCCAGCCCGGGGCCCGCGAGAACCGCTGGGCGCAATGCCTCACGGGGGCGCCCGCGCCCGAAGCCCCCTCCGCCGCCGGCTCCGCGACGGAGGCCGGCAGCGACATCACGGTAGGCGAGCTCGCCGCGCTGAAAGCCAACGTCGCGCGAATCGAGGGTGAGGTGTCGGTTCTGAGAGAGCTGCTGACAAGGCTCTGCGCCGAGCTGGGCGTCTCGATCGGATCGCCGGAGCCGGGCCGGCCGAAGAAGTCCTAGGAGTCCGTCGGCGCGGCCGCCGGCACTCCGCTATAATGCCGGAACTTTTTTGCCGGCAATTCCATGGACATCGCCGTTCTTCTGAAGGCCCTCGTGCTCGGCGTGGTCGAGGGCCTCACCGAGTTCCTTCCCATCTCCTCCACCGGCCACCTGATCCTGGTGGGCGACCTGCTGGGCTTCAACGACGAGAAGGGCAAGGTGTTCGCGATCGTGATCCAGACCTCCGCCATGCTCGCCGTGGTGTGGGAGTACCGGGAAAAATTCGCTGTGGTGATTGCGGGAATCGCCCGGGATCCGGCGGCACAGCGCTTCGTGGCGAACCTGGCGATCGCATTCATGCCTGCCGCGGTTCTCGGGCTGCTGTTCGGGAAGTACATCAAGGCGGCGCTGTTCAAGCCGGTGCCGGTCGCGCTTGCCTTCATCGTCGGCGCGTTTGTGATCCTGTGGGCGGAGCGGCGCGAGCATCGGATCACTGTGGAATCGGTGGACGACATGAAGTGGCGCGACGCGCTCAAGGTGGGGATTGCCCAGGCCTTCGCGCTGATTCCCGGCGCGTCGCGATCCGGCGCCACCATTATCGGCGGGCTGCTGTTCGGGCTGTCCCGCAAGGCGGCCACCGAGTTTTCGTTTTTCCTCGCGGTGCCGACGCTGATCGCGGCCGGCGCTTACGATTTCTACAAGCACCGGACGTTGTTCCAGGTGGCGGACCTGGGCCTGTTCACGGTGGGAATGACCGCCTCGTTCGTCTCCGCGTTCCTGTGCGTGCGCTGGCTGCTGCGCTACATCAGCCGCCACGACTTCTCGCTGTTCGCCTGGTACCGGATTTTGTTCGGGATCGTGGTGCTGGGAACCGCTTATACCGGCGTGGTGGAGTGGACGGCAGGGTGAAGATGGTGAACAGTGAACAGTGAGCAGTGAACGGCGAGAAACCCCGTGAACGTGGCGCTGCCGATTGTTTACTGTTCACCGTTCACTGATTACTCCGTACGCCTTCAGCTCTGTATCCACGGCAGCCCCTTTACCCGCCACCCGTTCCTGCTGTTCCTGTGGCTGGCGGCGTCCTTGTCGCCCTCGAAGCCTTCCAGCACGTTGTAGCAGTCCGGGTAGCCGGACTGGGTCGCGACCATGGCTGAATTGTGGGACCGCTGCCCGCTGCGGCAGATGAACATCACCAGCGACTCCTTGTCGACCTGCTGCTGCAGCTGGTTGAGGAAGTGGGCGTTGAGCTGGTTGCCGGGATAGGTCAGCCACTCGATCTCGGTGGCCCCGGGAATTCTTCCCACCCAGTCCAGTTCCGCGCGGGTGCGCACGTCAACGAGCTTCGCGGACTGAACCTGCTGAAGGAGGAACCAGGCCTCCTCGGGCAGGAGCGCCCCTTCGTAAGGAAGATTCATTTCCCTTGCCCGTTCCTGGGCTTTTTGCAGGACTTCGCTGATGGTCATTGGCTTCGGCAGGTCAATTCGAAAAGTCTTCAATGGTATCCTATTGACGATGCTTGAACCAACCCAGGTGCTGACTCAGCCCGCAGGAATGACGGACCCGGAGCGCTTCCGGGCGGCCCAGCGCTGCACGCTCACCAGCGTCGCGGTGAACAGCGTGCTTTCGGTGCTGCAGATCACCGTCGGCTGGTACGGCCAGTCGCGCGCCCTGATGGCCGACGGCGTGCACACTCTGTCAGACCTGCTTTCCGATTTCCTGGTTCTGTTCGCGAATCGCCACGGCGCGAAGGCGGCCGACGAGGAGCATCCCTATGGGCACCAGCGGGTCGAAACCGCCGCCACGTTCCTGCTCGGGGCGGGGCTTCTGCTGGTGGGCCTTTCCATTCTGTGGAACGCGGGGCTGCGCCTGCAGTCGGGGCAGGCTTCCCAGAGCGTTCACCCGCTGACGCTCGTCATCGCGCTGGTTACCCTTGCCTCCAAGGAATCCCTGTTCCATTACCTTATGGGGGTGGCCCGCAAGCACCGCTCCCAGATGCTGGCGGCCAACGCCTGGCACACCCGCGTCGACGCGGCCACTTCATTGGTGGGGGCGGTCGGCATCGGCGGCAACCTGCTGGGGTTCACCTTTCTCGATACGCTCGCGGCGGCGCTGGTGGCCTTCATGATCGCGCGGGTCGGCTGGAAGCTCGGCTACAGCGCCATGTCGGAGCTGATCGATACCGGGCTCTCGGAGCAGGAAGTGGCGGCGATTCGCGAGACCCTGCTCACGACCCCGGGCGTTCGCGGCATCCACGAACTGCGCACCCGGCGCATGGCGAACCAGGCCCTGGTCGATGCCCACGTGATGGTGGACCCGCGGATCAGCGTATCCGAGGGCCATTACATCGGCGAGTCGGCCCGTGGCCGGGTCTTGGAGGCGCACCCGGTTCTCGATGTCATGGTCCACGTGGACCCGGAGGACGACACCAGGATCAAAGTGAGCACCACCCTTCCCGGGCGCGATGATCTCCTGCGCTATCTCCAGGACCGGCTCGGGGAGGCGCTGCCTCTGCCCAGCAAGCTGGTGCTCCATTACCTGGAGGGAAAGGTGGACGCCGAGGTATTCCTTGACGCGGCGGCGTGGGAAGATCCGGGCAGGATGGATCGGCTGCACCGGAAAATTCTGGCCATGATCGACGCTGGCGACGAATATTTCCGGAGCATTCAGCTCCACCGGACTAACGCACAGTAATAGTGCATAATGGCGTGGATGTGCACCATTACCGTGCGCATGCTTGAGGTGGCTCCTGCATTCCCATTGTGGCACAATGCCCTGCCCGTGAAACGCAGTGGCATGTTTCCTGCTTATTAGCATCCCCGTTCCAATCCTACAAACCTACTTTTTCCGTTCGTTGAGGAGAAACCCATGGCGGTCGCCGATGTAATGAAAACGATCAAGGACAACGAGGTCAAATTCGTTGATTTCCGCTTTACCGATACCCGCGGCAAGGAGCAGCACGTCTCCGTGCCGACCAAGGCCTTTGACGAGGACAAGTTCGAGCACGGCCATGCCTTCGACGGCTCCTCCATCGCCGGCTGGAAGGGCATCCAGGCCTCCGACATGCTGCTGATGCCGGATCCCGACAGCGCCCGCATGGACCCGTTCACCGATGAGCCCACGCTGATCATCAGCTGCGACGTGGTGGACCCCGCCGACGGCAAGGGCTACGACCGCGACCCGCGCTCCATCGCCAAGCGCGCCGAGGCCTATCTCAAGTCCACCGGGCTGGCCGACACCGCCTACTTCGGCCCCGAGCCCGAGTTCTTCATTTTCGATTCGGTCACCTGGAGCGTGAACATGTCCGGCTCGCAGGTGAAGATCGTGTCGGCCGAGGCGCCCTGGGCCTCCGGCGAGGAAATGGAAGGCGGCAACATCGGCCACCGTCCCGCGGTGAAGGGCGGCTATTTTCCGGTGCCCCCGGTCGATTCCCTCCAGGACATCCGCTCTGCCATCTGCCTGGCCCTTGAAGAGCAGGGTGTTGAAGTGGAAGTGCACCATCACGAAGTGGCGGCTCCCGGCCAGTGCGAAATCGGCACCAAGTTCAATTCCCTGGTGAAGCGCGCCGACTGGATGCAGATCCTGAAGTACACGGTGCACAACGTGGCCCACTCCTACGGCAAGACCGCGACCTTCATGCCCAAGCCCGTGGTCGGCGACAACGGTTCCGGCATGCACGTGCACCAGTCCCTGTGGAAGGGCGGCCAGAACCTGTTCTCCGGCAACGGCTACGCGGGGCTGTCCGAGCTCGCGCTCTACTACATCGGCGGCATCATCAAGCACGCCAAGGCGCTCAACGCCATCACCAACCCCGGCACCAACTCCTACAAGCGCCTGGTGCCCGGCTTCGAGGCCCCGATCAACCTCGCCTACTCGGCCCGCAACCGTTCGGCTGCGGTGCGGGTGCCCTACGTGTCGAGCTCGAAGGCGCGCCGCATCGAGGTGCGCTTCCCGGATCCCACCGCCAACCCCTACCTCGCGTTCGCCGCGATGATGATGGCGGGCCTGGACGGCATCCAGAACAAGATCCACCCCGGCGATCCGATCGACAAGAACCTGTACGACCTGCCGCCGGAAGAAGCCAAAAAAGTCCCGCATCCCTGCGCCTCCCTCGATGAGGCCCTGGAATGCCTGGACAAGGACCGCGACTTCCTGACCCGTGGCGGGGTGTTCTCCAGCGACATGCTCGACGCGTACGTCGAGCTCAAGATGGAAGAGGTCACCAACTTCCGGATGACCACCCATCCCATCGAGTTCGCCATGTACTACAGCCTGTAAGCGGCGGCACTGGTTCTCTACGGGGCGGGGAAACCCGCCCTTTTTGTTTTCCCGGCCGCGCAGCGACTCAGGAATCTTCCCTCACTACTTGCGGGAGAGAGGCCGGGGCTGACGGCTTGATGACCCCCGCGTTGTAAAATTCTGTCCCCTGTCATAGACTGGCTTGCAATGGGTTCGCCGCCACGCGTCAACGCGGCGTTGGGCCGGGCCGTTTTCTCCATATTCCTCATGAATCGACATTGACGATGGTGCATGCGCGAATCGCGTTGCTGATCCTGGGACTGGCGCCTCTGGTGGCCGGGGCCGAGATCTACAAGTGCGTGGACGAGTCCGGCCGCGCTTCCTACACCAACGTCAAGCGGGAGGTGGGAAAGAACTGCAAGCTGGTGTCCGGCGATGTCATCGTGGTGCCTGCCACCAAGCCGAAGGCAGGATCGCCGGACGTGCGGGTGGACGGCGACACCCAGCGCAAGCGCGACGAGGCACGGCGCCAGATCCTGGAGAAAGAGCTCGCCGACGAGGAAAAACTGCTGGTGGAGTCAAAAAAGAAGCTGGCGGAACAGGAGACGGTGCGCTATGGCGACGAGCGCAACTACCAGCGCGTCCTCGATCGCCTGAAGCCGTTCCAGGACGAAGTCGTGCTGCACGAAAAGAACGTCGCTGCGTTGAAGCAGGAAATTTCCCGTCTCAAGTGACGCTCGCCCGGCCGCGGCGCGCGGGTGGTGCCGGCCCCAGGCGCTGGCCCGGTTCTTGCTCATCCCTTTCCGAGTTGAACCCTTCATGGTAGCGACGGCGTTTTCCGGACTGGACTTCCTGGCCACTGCAGTGATGCTGCTGGACTCAAACCTGCGAGTGCAGTACGCCAACCCCGCGGCGGAAAACCTGTTCGAGTTCTCCAGCCGCAACATCGTGGGCGACCCGGTGGAGCAGGTGTTCCAGGACGCGGGCGGCCTGGTTCAGGCGATAGGACAGGCCCTGGACGAGGAAGCCACCTGTATCGAGCATGATGTCACCCTCGGCACGCCCGGCCATGCCAGGCTGCATCTCTCGGCCAGTGTCACGCCCGTGGAGCTGGACGGCGTGCGGGTACTGCTCGAATTCCAGCCTATCGAGCAGCAGCTCAGGATCGCGAAGGAAGAGCGCATGCTGGACCAGAGCCAGGCGACGCGCACCCTGATCCGCAATCTGGCCCACGAGATCAAGAACCCCCTGGGGGGGATCCGCGGGGCGGCCCAGCTGCTGGAGCGGGAGCTGGCCCAGCCGGGGCTCAAGGAATACACCCAGGTCATCATGAAGGAGGCGGGACGGCTGCAATCCCTCATGGACCGGATGCTCACGCCGCACCGCCTGCCGCAGCCGGGGCAGGTCAACATCCACGAGGTGCTGGAACGGGTGCGCAGCCTGGTGCTCGCGGAAAACCGCGAGGGCCTCGCCATCCGCCGCGATTACGACGTGAGCCTGCCGCCGCTGGTGGCCGACAAGGAGCAGCTGATCCAGGCGGTGCTCAACGTGGCGCGCAACGCCGCCCAGGCCCTTGAGGGCAAGGGAGCGATTGTTTTGCGCACCCGGGTCACGCGCCAGGTGACGCTCGCCAAGCGACGCTACCGCCATGCGATCGAGGTGCAGATCATCGACAACGGCCCCGGCGTGCCGGAAGCGATTCGCGACCGGATTTTCGATCCGCTGGTATCGGGCCGCGACAGCGGGCACGGGTTGGGGCTGACGCTGGCCCAGACCTTCGTCAACCAGCACGGTGGCACCATTGGCTGCGAGAGCGTGCCGGGGAGTACCTGCTTCACGATTCTGCTGCCGGTACGCGGCGCGGATGATGATTCCGTGAAGCGCGAGACGTGAAATCTTATTTGGATTGACGGGATGACATGAGCACGGTCTGGATCATCGACGACGACCGTTCCATTCGCTGGGTGTTCGAAAAGGCGCTCACCCGCGAGGGAATCGAGTTCAGGACCTTCGCTTCCGGCGACGAGGCGCTGGCGGCAATCGCGCGGGAGACTCCGAGCGTGGTGGTGAGCGACATCCGCATGCCGGGGAGTTCCGGCCTCGACCTGCTGCAGAAACTTCGGGAGCAGCACCCGGAGCTCCCGGTCATCATCATGACCGCATACTCGGACCTGGAGAGCGCGGTGGCCGCGTTCCAGGGCGGCGCCTTCGAGTATCTGCCCAAGCCGTTCGACGTGGACCACGCGGTGGAGCTGATCCGCCGCGCCATGGAGGAGAGCCGGCGCGGAGAAACCGCCGGCGAGGTGACCGAGGCCGCGCCCGAGATCCTCGGGCAGGCGCCCGCCATGCAGGAGTTGTTCCGCGCCATCGGGCGGCTGTCCCAGTCCCAGGCCACGGTGCTCATCACCGGGGAGTCCGGCACCGGCAAGGAGCTGGTGGCCCGCGCCCTGCACCGCCACAGCCCGCGCGCGGGAAAGCCCTTCATCGCCATCAACACCGCGGCGATCCCGAAAGACCTGCTGGAGTCCGAGCTGTTCGGCCACGAGCGCGGTGCGTTCACCGGCGCCCAGGCCATGCGCCGCGGCCGCTTCGAGCAGGCGGAAGGCGGCACCCTGTTCCTGGACGAGATCGGCGACATGCCGCCCGAGCTCCAGACCCGGCTGCTGCGGGTACTGTCGGACGGAAACTTCTATCGCGTGGGCGGCCATCAGCCCATCAAGGCCAGCGTGCGGGTGATCGCCGCCACCCATCAGGACCTGGAGGCGCGGGTGCGCGAGGGACTGTTCCGCGAGGACCTGTACCATCGCCTGAACGTGATCCGGCTGCGGCTGCCGGCGTTGCGCGAGCGGCCCGAGGACATTCCGCTGCTGACCCGCTATTTCCTTCAGAAAAGCGCACGCGAGCTCGGCGTGGAATCGAAGCGGCTGTCGGATGCCGCCCTCAAATACTTCACCGCCCAGAGCTTCGCCGGCAACGTGCGGCAGCTGGAGAACCTGTGTCACTGGCTCACGGTGATGGCGCCGACCCAGACCATCGAAATCAAGGATCTGCCGCCGGAGCTGCGGGAGCAGGTGCGGCCCGAGGGCGCCGAGAGCTGGGTCACGGCCCTGGAGCGCGAAGCGGCCCTCGCTCTCGACCGGGGAGAGCGGGGAATCATGGACGAGCTCACGCGCCAGTTCGAGAAGGCCCTCATCACCAGGGCGCTGGCCCACACCCACGGCCGCCGCATCGAGGCCGCGAATCTTCTGGGGCTGGGGCGCAATACGCTCACCCGAAAGATCCAGGAACTCGGACTGGAGCCCGGGGAGCCGGACCGGGACGAGGAATAGGGTCCGGCGGCCCGGGCGCATCTCCCCAGGAGCAGCGTCGGTCGCGGCGAATCAGCCGAATTCGGCCACCACCGGCGCGTGGTCCGAGGGGCGCTCCGCCCGGCGCGGCTCGACATCGATCGTGCAGCGCTCACAGCGCGAGGCGAGCGCGGCGCTCGCCAGGATGTGGTCGATGCGCAGCCCCAGGTTGCGCTTGAAGCCGTTCATGCGGTAGTCCCACCAGGTGAAGGCCTTCTCCGGCTGCTCGAACAGCCGGAAGCTGTCCTTCAGTCCCAGCCTCAGAATTTCCTGGAACGCCTCGCGCTCGGGCGCGCTGAACAGCACCTGGCCCTCCCACAGTTTCGGGTCGTGCACGTCGCGCTCCTCGGGCGCGACGTTGAAGTCGCCCAGCACCGCAAGCCTCTCGTGGCGGCCCAGCTCCTGTTTCAGCCACTTGGTGCAGGCGGCGAGCCAGCGCAGCTTGTACTGGTACTTGTCCGAACCCACGGCTTCTCCGTTGGGGACGTAGAGGCAGATCACGCGCACGCCGTTGACCGTTGCCGCGAGCACCCGTTTCTGGGGATCGTCCAGGCCGGGAATCGCGGCCAGCGGATCCACCGCAGGTTGGCGGCTCAGGATTGCCACGCCGTTGTAGGTCTTCTGCCCCGAGAACAGCGCCCGGTAGCCGGCGGCTTCGATTTCCACCCGCGGAAAGTTGGGGTCCTCGAGCTTGGTCTCCTGCAGGCATAGCGCGTCTGGCCGGCAGCTCGCCAGCCATTCCAGGACCTGGGGTAGCCTGACCTTGAGGGAGTTAACGTTCCAGGTGGCAAGCTTCACGACCCGGCTCCTCGCATGTTGCTACCGGGGGCTTGGCGAACGTTGGGATTGTAGGAGGGGATTCATCCCCGACCGGCAGAGGTCGCGAGGCATAAGGTCGCGAATGAATTCGCTCCTACCGGGAAGCGAGAGACCCCGCCTGCTCCCCGTGCTCCATGCCCTGGTGCCTGAGCAGCGCGTCGATCCGCGGCTCGCGCCCGCGGAACGCCTTGAACGACTCCAGCGCGGGGCGGCTGCCTCCCACGGCGAGGATTTCCGCCACGAAGCGTTCCCCGATTTCCGGATTGAGGACGCCGTTCTCCTCGAACAGGCTGTAGGCGTCGGCCGACAGCACTTCGGCCCACTTGTAGCTGTAGTAGCCCGCGGCGTAGCCGCCGGCGAAAACATGGGAAAAGCTGTCGGGAAAGCGGTTGAAGGCGGGAGGAATCACCACTGCCACCCGCTCGCGAACCTCGTCGAGAACCTGCTGCACCGTTTTCGCTCCGTGGGGATCGAAGTCGTAGTGCAGGTGCATGTCGAACAGCGCGAACTCCAGCTGGCGCGCCGTCTGCATCCCCACCTGGAAGTTCTTCGCCGCCAGCATTTTGTCGAACAGCGGGCGCGGCAGGGGTGCGCCGGTGTCGGCATGGGCCGTCATGGCGGAGAGCACATCCCACTCCCAGCAGAAATTCTCCATGAACTGGCTGGGCAGCTCCACCGCGTCCCACTCCACGCCGTTGATGCCCGAGACCCCCAGGTCCTCGACCCGGGTGAGCAGGTGATGCAGCCCGTGGCCGAACTCATGGAACAGGGTGATCACCTCGTCGTGGGTGAACAGCGCCGGCTTTCCGCCCACGGGCGCCGAGAAGTTGCAGTTGAGATAGGCTACCGGCGTCTGGATGCCGGCTGCCACGCGCCGGCGGGTGATGGCGTCGTCCATCCAGGCGCCGCCGCGCTTCGAAGGCCGGGCGTAGAGGTCCACGTAGAACTGCCCGACCAGCCGGCCCGCGCCGTCGCGGATGTCGTAGAAGCGCACGTCCGGATGCCAGCGCGGCGCCTCCGATGGCGTGATGGTGAGTTGGTACAGGCGCTCGACCAGGCGGAACATCCCGGGCAGCACTTTGGTTTCGGGGAAATACTGCTTTACCTCCTGCTCCGAGAACGCGTAGCGCTCGAGCCGCAGCTTTTCCGAGACGTAGGCGAGGTCCCAGGCCTCCAGCGCGTCGAGCTTCAGCTTTTCCCGTCCGAATGCCCGAAGCTCTGCGAGATCCCGTGCCGCGAAGGGCCTGGCCTTCGCCGCCAGCTCCCGCAGGAAATCCAGCACCTGAGCCGGCGACTCCGCCATCTTGGGCTCCAGCGACACCTCCGCGTAGTTGGGGTAGCTCAGGAGCTGCGCCTCTTCCCGGCGCAGATCGAGGATCTCGGCGATGAGCGGGGCGTTATCCCAATCGGGCTTTCCGAATTCGCTGGCCCGGGTCACGTAGGCCCGATACATCTGCTCCCGCAAGTCGCGATTGTTCGCGTACTGCATGACCGGCAGATAGGAGGGCGCGTGCAGGGTGAGCTTCCAGCCCTTCTTCTCATCCTTTTCCGCCGCCTCCCGGGCCGCCTCCAGAACATCGTCCGGCAGGCCCGACAGCTCGCCGCGGTCCTCGACGTAGAGCGCAAACGCGTTGGTGGCATCCAGCAGGTTGTCGCTGAACCGGGAGGAAAGGGCCGCGAGCCGCTCCTGGATTTCGAGGAAGCGCGCCTTCTTTTCGGGCGGGAGATCGGCGCCGCCGAGGCGGAAATCCCGCAACTCGTTTTCGATGATTTTCTTCCGCGCCGGGATCAGGCTTTCATGCTGCGCCGAGGCCCCGAGGGCCTTGAATTTCTCGAACAGAGCCTGATTCTGGGCGAGTTCCGCGTGGTACTGGGTGACTTTCGGCAGATTGGCGTTGTACGCCTCCCGCAACTCGGGGCTGTTCATGACCGCATTGAGATGGGCCACCTGTCCCCAGGCCCGGCCCAGGCGCTCGTTGGTGTCCTCGAGCGGTTGCACGAAATTGTCCCAGGCGGGCATTGCCGGGTCGGCGCCGACATTGGCCACGACGGCGCGACCCTCGGCGAGCAACCGGTCCACCGCCGGGGTGACGTGTTCGACTTTGAACAGGTCGAAACGGGGAAGGCCGGAGAAATCGAGTAATGGATTCATTGAAAAACGGGTGAACAGTAAACAGTGAACGGGAAACGGTGAACAGTGTACAGCGAACGAACAATGGTGATTAGGACCCGCAGTCCCGTTCACTGTTCACGCTTCATACACCAGATGCCCCGCCACCAACGTATGGCGGACCTTGCCCTGCAATTCCATGCCGAGAAACGGGGTATTCTTTCCCTGGCTCCTGAGGGCCCGGGGCTCCACTTTCCACCAGGCTTCGGGATCGAACACGCAGACATCGGCGGTGGCTCCCGGCGCGAGATGCCCGGCATCGAGGCCCAGGATGCGCGCCGGCTCGGTGGTGATCTTGGCGAGGGTCCGCGCCAGCGCGACGCCGGATTCCCTGCCCCATTTGAGGGTGAGCGGCAGCAGCAGTTCCAGGCCGGTGGCCCCGGCCTCCGCTTCTCCGAACGGAACCTGCTTGGCGTCTTCGTCCACCGGGGTATGGTCCGAGCACACGGCATCGATGATGCCATCGGCGAGGCCGGTGCGCAGGCCGTCGCGGTCCCGCAGGCTCCGCAGCGGTGGCATCAGGTGGGCGTTGGAGTCGAAATAGCCGATGTCCATCTCCGAGAGGTGCACGTGGTTGGCGGACACGTCGCAGGTGATGGCCATGCCCCGGGCCTTTGCGCCGCGGATCATGTCCACGGCCTCCGCCGAGGAAATGCGGCAAAGGTGGACGCCGCAGCCGGCTTCCCGGGCAAGCAGCAGGATGGTGGAGACCGCGATGGTCTCCGCGCAGGCCGGGATCGCGGCGAGCCCAAGCCGCGTCGCCACTTCCCCGTCATGGGCCACGCCGTCGCGGCCAAGCCCCAGGTCCTGGGGCCGCAGCCACACCTTGAAGCCGAAGGTGGCCGCGTACTGAAGCGCCCGCAACAGCACCGAATGGTCCGCCACCGGAATCTCAGCCTGGCTGAAGGCCACGCAGCCGGCGTCCCGCAGTTCCGCCATTTCCGTGAGGCGCTGGCCATTGAGGCCCTGGGTGAGCGCTCCGATGGGATACACATGGGCCTGGTTCAGATTGCGGGCGCGGTGCTTGAGCATTTCCACCAGACCCGGCTCATCGAGGGGCGGATCGGTGTCCGGCGGGCAGGCGAGGCTGGTGATGCCCCCCGCGACCGCCGCCACCATTTCGGATTCCAGCGTGGCCTTGTATTCGAAGCCGGGCTCCCGCAGCCGGGCCGACAGATCGATGAAGCCGGGGCACACCACCAGCCCCGAAGCGTTGATCACGCGGTTGGCGTGGAAACCCTCCGGCGCATGGTCGTTGCCGACGATCTTTCCCGCCGCGATATAGAGGTCGCGCACGGCATCGACGCCGTGCTTCGGGTCCACCAGGCGGCCGTTCTTGATGTGGATCTTCATCTAATTCATTTCAACGCTGTTTCAGTTCCCCGCCAGAATGCTCATCACCGCCATCCGCACCGCGATGCCGAAAGTCACCTGGGGCAGGATCACCGACTGGTGGCCGTCCGCCACGGCGGAATCGATCTCCACTCCCCGGTTCATGGGGCCCGGGTGCATCACGATGGCGTCGGGGCGGGCCAGCGCCAGCTTCTCCGGCGTGAGCCCGTAGTTCTTGAAGTACTCCTGGGGGCTCGGCAGCAGCGCGCCCTGCATGCGCTCGTTCTGAAGCCGCAGCATCAGCAGCACGTCCACGTCTTTGAGTCCCTGCGCCATGTCGTGGTAGACATGCACCCCCAGATGCTCCACCTGGGAGGGCAGCAGCGTTCCGGGCGCGATTACCCGCACCTCGGGAACGCCGAGAGTGGTGAGGGCATGGATCTGGGAGCGCGCCACCCGCGAGTGCAGGACGTCGCCGACGATGGCCACCCGCAGCGCCCGGAAATCCTTCTTGTAGTGGCGGATGGTGTACATGTCGAGCAGCGCCTGGGTGGGGTGCGCGTGGCGCCCGTCGCCGGCGTTGATGACGTGGATCTCGGGCGCCACGTGGCGGGCGATGAGATGGGGCGCGCCGCTCTGGGCGTGGCGCACCACGAACATGTCGGCGTGCATGGCCGAGAGGTTCGCCACCGTGTCCAGCAGCGTCTCGCCCTTGGTCTGGCTGGAGGTGCTGACGTTGAGATTGATGACGTCGGCGGAGAGCCGCTTGGCGGCGATCTCGAAGGTGGTGCGGGTGCGGGTCGAGGGCTCGAAGAACAGGTTGAACACCGTCTTTCCCCGCAGCAGGGGGACTTTCTTCACCTCCCGCTCGGTGACGCTGACGAAGGAATCGGCGGTGTCCAGGATCTGGGTGAGGATGGGGGCCGGCAGCCCTTCGATGGTGAGCAGGTGCCGCAGCTGGCCTTCGGCATCGAGCTGGGGATTATTCGACATCGGCGCTTCGGGTTCCCGTTTCATCCGCAACGTCAGTCATGGTGCAGCTGGAGGCTCAACTTGCCCTTGGCGTCCTTGAGAAGCTCGACGCTCTGGCCGGGCGCCAGCGCCACTTCCGCTCCGATGAATTCCGCGGCGATGGGAAGTTCCCTGCCGCCGCGGTCGATGAGCGCGGCAAGGCGCACCCGGGCCGGCCGGCCGTAGTCGAACAACTCGTTCAGCGCCGCCCGGATGGTGCGCCCGGTGTAGAGCACGTCGTCCACCAGCAGAATGTCGCGTCCCGCTACGTCGAACGGGATGGCGGTGCGCTTCACGTCACGGTGCAGCCCGATCTTGTCGAAGTCGTCCCGGTAGAACGAGACATCGAGGGTGCCCAGCGGCCCGCTGAGCCCCAGGTCTTCCCTGAGCCGCTCCGCCAGCCACGCGCCGCCGGTGTGGATGCCCACCAGCGCGGTTTCCCTGGTGACCGCGCCGCGGACTTTTTCCGCGAGCTCCCGGAAGGTCGCCTCGGCGTCAGGCAGCTGCATGGCGATGGGTGTCGAAATAGGTCTGGAGAACGTGCTGGGCTGCGACCTGATCGAGGGCGGACTTCTGCTTGCGGCCGGCGAGGCCGGCCTCCCGCAGCGATTCCGCCGCGGCCGCCGAGGTGAGGCGCTCGTCCACCAGCACTGCGGGAAGCCCGAACCGGCCGTGCAGTTGCGAGGCGAAGCGCCGGCACCGGCGACCCACGGCGTGCTCGGCGCCGTCGGGATGCGAGGGCAGCCCCACCACCAGGACCACCGGCTGCCACTCCGTGACCAGCGCCGCGATGACCTCGAAGCCGGCACTCGGGTCGCTGCCCTCGACCGTCGTCAGCGGATGGGCGATGCCGAGGGCGCAATCCCCCACGGCCACGCCGATGCGCTTCGCGCCGAAGTCAAAGGCAAGAACAGTGCCGGATCGAGGGCGCCTCACGCATGCCCCGCGTCGTCGGACAGGCTCGCGAAATCGATGCCCAGCAGCTCCATGGCTGCGGGCAGCCGCTCTTCGGGGGGCATTTCGAAGATCACCCGCGGCACGGCCTTTACCGTGAGCCAGGCATTCTGGGCGATTTCCTGCTCCAGCTGGCCCGGCGCCCAGCCCGCGTAGCCGAGCGTGACCATCATTCGGCTCGGCCCCTCGCCCCGGGCCACTGCCTGAAGAATATCCTTGGACGTGGTCAGACCCACTTCGTCGCGCACGGACATGGTGGATTGCCACGCGCCCACCGGCTGGTGCAGCACGAACCCCCGATCCATCTGCACCGGGCCCCCGAAATACACCGGGAGCAGGCGCAATTCCCCGCCGCCCAGGGTAAGCCCGATCTGCTCGAACAGGTTTTCCAGGGTCATGTCGATGGGCCGGTTGATGACCAGACCCAGCGCGCCCTGGTCGTTATGCTCGCAGATATAGGTGACGGTCTTGGAGAAATACGGGTCCGCCATCGCCGGCATGGCGATGAGGAAGTGATGGGTGAGGTTGACGTTTTGGCTTGGCATGACGGACCTCGCGTATTGTAATCCCCGGGAACGGCCTTCACAATTTGGCCGCGCCGGGCGCGAGGGGTTCCTGGCCGCGATTGACCGTGGGCGGCGTTCGCCGGCTGTGGCACTCGGCGGCCCGGGGCGGACCCCGGTTGGGGGCAGCGGAAGAGGGGAAAGCTGCGGAAGGGGAAATGCCGTGAAGCGCGAGACCTGAAGCGCAACTACCGGGAGAGTTTACGCTACACGCTTCACGAATCCCGCGATGTGGCCGAGCAGCTCGGTTTCCTGGAACGGTTTGCCGAGGTACACGTTCACCCCCAGCTCCCTGGCGTAGTTGCGGTGCTTCTCCGCGGTGCGGGAGGTGATCATGATGATGGGCACGTCTGCCGTGCGCGGCTCGGTGCGCACGCGGCGCGTGAGGTCGAAGCCGTCCATGCGCGGCATTTCGATGTCCACCAGCATCACGTCGGGCAGGGATACCGCGATCTGCTCGAGGGCGTCCACGCCGTCCTTGGCGGTCATGACCTGGTAGCCTTCCCGGGCGAGCAGCCGGCCGGTGATCTTGCGCACCGTGAGGGAGTCGTCCACCACCATGACCACCGGGGCGGCGACCGGCCCGACGGCGGGCGCGTCCGGCGCTGCCGCGTCCGCGCCGAGCAGGTCCTCGCGCTGGGAGAGCTGCACCGGATTGACGATGAGCACTACCAGCCCGTCGCCCAGCACCGTGGCGCCTTCGATGCCCGGGACCCCGGACAGCTGCCTGCCGATGTTCTTGATCACCACTTCCTGGTTGCCGGAGGACTCGTCGACGTGGACTGCCACCCGCTGGGCCCCGCGCTTCAGAAACAGCACCGTGTTGTAGCGCCGGGGCTCGGGGCGGGACACCGCATCGCCCATCAGCCGCGGCAGGTAGAAAAACGGGTAGCTGTTGCCGTGCAGCTCCACGCTGCGCGCCCGGTACAGGCCGGCGATTTCGTCGGGGCCGTATTCGCGCACCTGCTCCACCATGGCGGAGGGCACGGCGTAGCTGCCGCCGCCGGCGCTCGCCAGGACTACCTGGGCCACCGCGAGCGTGAGGGGAAGATAGACGGTGAAGGCGGTGCCCCTGCCGGGGCTGGAGGTCACCTCCACCCGGCCGCCCAGCGCGGTGATCTCGCCCCGCACCACGTCCATGCCGACGCCGCGGCCGGACACCTGGGTCACCTCGGTGGCGGTGGAAAACCCCTGGGAGAAGATGAACTGGGCGAGCTTCGCGTCGTCGATCTCCTGTCCCGGCTGGAGCAGTCCCTTCTCCTCGGCCTTGTGGCGGATGCGCTCGAGATTGAGACCCGCTCCGTCGTCCGCCAGCACGATGGCCACTTCGTTGCCCTCCTGCCGCACCGTGAGCTTGATCTCGCCGGTGTCGGGCTTGCCCGCGGCGGCTCTTGCTTCCGCCGCCTCGATGCCGTGGGCCACGGAATTGCGCAGCATGTGCTCGATGGGCGAGGTGACGCGCTCCAGCACGCCGCGATCCAGTTCCACGGTGGCGCCTTCGATGGCGAGGCGGGCCTTCTTGCCGAGGTCGCGCGCGGCCTGGCGCACGGTGCGATGGAAGCGCTCGCTGTAGTTGCCGACGGGCACCGCGCGCACCCGCATCAGCTCCTGCTGCAGCTCCTTGCCGGTGCGGGCCTGGCTGGAGAGCGCCTTCTCGGTCTCGTCCAGGTTCCTCTGCAGGTTCTGCTGAATCGCGGCCACGTCCGCCACGCTCTCGGCCATGGCCCGCGTCAGCTCCTGCAGCCGGGTGAAGCGGTCGAACTCCAGCGGATCGAACTTGGCCTTGTCGTCCTCGACCGCATCCATGCGCGATTGCATCTGGGACTCGGCCTGGATCTCGATTTCCCTGAGCTGATGCTTGAGGCGCGACACGTTTTCCATGAGATCCAGCAGCGACTGCTTGATGCGGTGGGCCTCGGCCTCGATGCGCGAGCGGGCGATGGCCACTTCGCCCGCCTCGTTCACCAGCCGGTCCACGAGATCGGCCTTGACCCGCAGCACCGCCTGCTGGGCCAGCAGCTCCTGCTCGGCGGCCAGCAGCGTGGCTCCCTCGGGGGCTTGCGCCGCCTGCGGCGTGGCGGCTGCGGCGGGCATCGGTGCCGCCGCCGCGGCGGCCTGCTCCGGCCCCTTCTGCAGGCCCTCGATCTGTCCGCACAGCCGGTCGAACTCGGAATCCAGGGTGTCGAAGACCGCGGCATCGGGCGTCCCGGCCGCGAGCGAGGACTCGACGCGGCTTTCGAGCTTGTGGGTGAGCTCGCCGAGGCGCATGGCGCCCGCCATGCGGGCGCTGCCCTTCAGGGTGTGGAGGCTGCGCTGGAGCAGTCGTGCGGCCTGCGCGTCCTGGGGGCTCGCGCGCCAGGCCCGCAGCTCCGCCCCGATCATCGGCACCAGCTCCTGCGCCTCTTCGAGGAAGATGGGCAGCAGGGCCGGATCCAGGTCGTCGCGGATGGCGCGGCGCTCCTTCGGCTCGTGGGGTTTCGCCGCGGGTTGCGGCGGCACGCTCTCGACCGCGGGCGCGGGAGTCGCCACGGCCGCGACCGGGGCCAATCCCAGGACGGCCACCGGCTCCGGCGGCGCTTCCGCGGCGGTAATCTCGGTCGTCACGGGATTGGCCTTCGCCGTTTCGATCAGGGACTCGAAATCCCGGATGAGGGCGCCGGCCCGGGCCAGGTCATCGGGCGCCGGCAAGCGCTCTTCGCCGACGGCCGCGAGCAGGTGGGACAGCGCGGTGACGCTGCGATCGATGGCCGCAAGCGTAGCGTCCTCGGGCGGAAGTTCTCCGCAGCTGATGGCAGCCAGCGCTTCCTCCAGTGCCCCGGCCAGATCGGAGATGAAGGTGAGGCCGGTGGTGCGGGCGATGCCCGCCAGGGTGTGGACTGCGCGCGGCAATTCCTCCGGAACCCGGGCTCCCCGGCCGGCCGCGAACTGCGCCTGCTGCCGCGCCAGAGTGGCGAGATGCATATCGGCCTCGCCCCGGAAAATGGTGAACAGGTCCCGCGGAATGATGGTGCTGCCGATGACCACCTGGGCCGGCGGCATGGGCGCCGCGGGCGTGGGCGGCGTCACCGGCCGCTGGGTGGTCTCGGGCACGGGCTTTGCGGGCAGCGGGGTGCCGGTCCGCAACAGGTGGGCGGCGGCCACCAGGTCGCCGGCCGCCACGTCGGCGTGTCC
The DNA here is from genome assembly GCA_016183615.1 of Betaproteobacteria bacterium. Lineage (GTDB taxonomy): Bacteria > Pseudomonadota > Gammaproteobacteria > Burkholderiales > UBA6910 > JACPEG01. The sequence continues at coordinate 23,182 of JACPEG010000051.1, read as the reverse complement.
GGTGCCCCTCAGGCTTTCCACCCAGGCGCCGAAGCGATCGGCGGCCTGGGCGACGAGGTCGAGCAGGGGCGTCGTCGCCGGCTTGCGTTCTTCGAGCCATTTGTTCATCACCTGCTCGAGGGCCCAGGCCACCTCGCCCATGTTCTTGAGGCCCACCATGCGGCCGCTGCCCTTCAGGGTATGGAATCCGCGGCGCACCGTGGCGAGGGCATCCCGGTTGGCAAGCTCCGTGGCGCAGGTGGCGGCGCCGCTGCGGATGTTGGTGAGCACCTCGCGGGCTTCCTCCAGGAACACTTCCAGCAGATCCGGGTCCGAGGCCTGGTCGCGGATGGCCGCGACTTCTGCCGGGACCGGCTCCGGAACGTCTTTCACCGCCGGCGCCGGCGCGGCCATGATTTCCTCGATGACCTGCCCGACATCGGTTGCCGGCGGGACTTCGGCCACGGCCGGTGCTGCTCGCGCCCCGGCGGGCGCGGCGATCCCGAAGCGCGCCAGCGCCGCGTCGAGCAGCGACTCATCCGGTTGCTCGTGGTGCAGGGTCCGGGCGTAGAACCCGACGCTGCTCATGCCCTCGGCGAGCAGTTCCAGCTCCGCGTGGTTGACCGGCTGCTCCGGATTGGCGAAGCGCGTGATGAGTGATTGGCAGCCATCGAGCACTTTCACCGGGCGCTCCAGCCCGAGAATGCTGAAGGTGCCCATCACCTGTTTGATGACCGGCTCCAGCCACGGCAGCTCGGCGCGCTTGGAATGGTCCCGGAAGAAACCGTCGAGCACCTGCTCGGCCTGCTTCAGGTTGGCCTCGATTTCATGGGTGAGCTGGGCCAGCAGTTCAAGTTCCTGGCTCCTGCGGCTGGCATCGTCGAGCCGGGGCGCCGCCGGCAGCGCGGCTTCGTTCCACTGGCCGAGGGCGGCGGCCTTGACCCGGGCCACCACCGCTTCCACCTGGTCCGCGAACTCCGCATCCAGGTTCGCGTACTGGGCGATCGCGTGCTCCACCAGCAGAAAGCCGGTGGCCATTTCGATTGCCAGGTTTTCGCTGAGGCGCTCCGGATGGTTGCGGACTTCCACGCCCGCGGCGCCAATGACCGAAATCAGCTTCTCGAGGGCCGGGTGTTTCAGCCCCGTGGCCATCTGCTTGAGGCGGGCCGTGTGCTCAAGCAGGGAATTGAGGGCATCCAGGCCGCCCGAGGCGCAGTGGTCCCAGGCCTCCTTGGCTGCCGCCGTGAGTTCCTGCATTTGGGCGAGCACCGGCCGGGCGGCGGCCAGTTCAGCATCCGGGGATCTCTGGTCGCCGGGGAGGAGGGCCTTGAGGTGGAAGGCCTGGTGGACTTCCCGCACCGTGTCGGTGACGGGGGCCGAGCGGGCGAGGTGGTACAGGAGATCGCGCAGCAGCCGCTCGGCGGAAGCGGTCCCGCCCTCGGCGAGCCGGCGCATTTCGTGGTCGATCCGGCCCGCCAGCTGCTTGACCTGGAGGTCTGCCGCCACGCCCTGGTGGGCCACAGCGTCCATGAATGCCGCCGTCACCCACCAGAACGTGCGCTGGCCATCGGGCGCGGCGGCCTGGGCCAGGGTGCGCAGGGCCTCCGCCATTTCCCGGGCGCCGCCGCCGTCGCTCGCCTTGAGCCACGGCAGCAAGCCGCGCTGGAACCGGCTGCGGGCGCTCTTCAGCAGCAACATCCACTCGGGGCCGGACAGCGGTGCGCGCTCCAGCCCGCCGGGGCGCGACACCGTAAGATCCGGGAAGAACAGCTCCCCAGGCGTGATGCCGGTGGCGCCGCGGGCCTCCGCGACCGCCCGCAGCATCGGGAACAGGCGCACCGGAACGTTGGGCTCGCCGTGGATCAGCCGGTCCAGGTAGCTCGCGAGGGAAGCCACTGCCTTGCGCGATTCGCCGATGGCGTCGCAGCCTTCCGGGATGGCCTGGGCCTCGATGGCCTTGACCAGGCTCTCGAGTTCCTCGTTGAACCGGGCCGGGCCCTGCAGTCCCACCATGTTGAGCACGCCGGTCACCTGGTGCAGATGACCGCGGGCGCCGGCAAGCGGCGCCCTGTCGCGGGGATCGGCGGCGAACTGCTCCAGGAACTGGCCGGCGGCGGCCAGGGCCTGGTCGATTTCGCCCTTGACCCAGGTCAGGGGCGCCACATCGTAGGAAGGCTGGGCGCTCATGGCGCTGGGACGATAGAAATCAGACCTTGAACTTGGTCACCGAGCCCCGCAGTTCCGAGGCGAGTCGGGCGAGTTGTCCGATGGAATCGGTGCTCTGCTTGGTGCCCTGGGTGGTCTGCTCGGTGATGCCCAGGATTTCCTGCATGTTCTTCACCACTCTGCCGGCCGATTCCGACTGGCTGCGGGTGGCGCGGGAGATGGTGGCGATGTGCTCGGCCAAATCCTTCGACACCCGGTCGATTTCGTTGAGCGCCTGGCCGGCGGCATCCGAGAGCTTGGCGCCTTCCACCACGCCCTGGGTGCTTTCCTCCATTGCCGCCACCGCGTTCTGGGTGTCGGTTTGAATCGTGTTGACGATGCCGCCGATCTGCTTGGTGGCCTGGGCCGCGCGTTCCGCCAGCCGCTGCACCTCTTCCGCCACCACCGAGAACCCGCGGCCCGCCTCGCCGGCGGAAGCCGCCTGGATCGCGGCATTGAGCGCCAGCACGTTGGTCTGTTCGGTGAGGTCGGCGATCAGGTCCACGATTTCGTGAATTTCCTGGGAGCTTTCCCCAAGCCGCTTGATGCGCTTTGCCGTTTCCTGGATCTGCTGGCGGATCTCGTTCATGCCGGCGATCGCGTTCTGCACCGCGGCCTGGCCCTTGTGCGCCGCGTCCAGGGACTGCTGCGCGACCCGGGCGGAATCCTCCGCGCTCTGCGAGACCTGCTCGATGGATTTTGCCATGTCGGTGACCGAGGCGCTGGTTTCCTGGATCTCCTTCGACTGCTTGAGCGCGCCCTGCAGCAGCTGCACCGAAATCTTCTGCGCCCTCTGCGCCGCATCCGCCACCGCTTCCGTGGTCTTGTTGATCCGCTGCACCAGGGTGCGCAACTCGGCGATGGTGAAGTTGATGGAGTCGGCGATGGCTCCGGTCACGTCCTCGGTCACCGTGGCGTTCGTCGTCAGGTCGCCGTCCGCAAGCCCGCCCATCTCGTCGAGCAGCCGCAGAATCGCCTCCTGGTTCTGCTGGTTCTGCTCCTCGCTCTTCTTGGCGCGGTCCTTGGCGTCGCCCACCATGACGCGGGCGAACATGACGGCGAAGAACGCGGTGAAAGCCGCGAGCCAGAACGTGATCACGCCTTCGATCAGGCCGCTCGAGGTCTCCTTGCTGTAGGCCTCGGTGAGGGCCGCCGTGGTATCCGCCAGGGCCTTGTCGCTGGCGGTCACGAGGGGCTGGGCCGCCTGCTTGGCGCTGACGGCGGTTTTCACGTTGTCGAGCAGGTTGCCGATGTCGGGGGCGATTCCGGCATAGATGGCCGCGAGCCTCTCGACCCGTTCCCGCAGCGCGCCATCCCGGGCTCCCGCCTGCAGCACCCGGAGGGCGTCGCGGAAGCTGCCGCTCGCGAACGCCAGGTCATTCGCCCAGTCCCCGGGGTTGTTGCGCGAGAGCAAGTGGCGGGCTGCCTGCGGGATGCGCGTGCTGTGGGCGACCAGCTGCCCCGCGGCGAGGGCTTCACGGGCCCCGGCGCCGGACGGGCTGATCGCACCCGCGATCTCCTGGGACAGGGCCAGCATTTCCGCTTCCTTGTCGTTCACCGCCTTGGAGGATCGCTCGAGGCCGGTCAGCGTCTTCTCCAGGGCCAGGACCTGGGACACGTTCTTGCGCAGCGGCTGCCATTGCTGGTCCAGGGTGGCCAGGACGTTCTGGATGGCCTCGGGCGAGGCCTTGATCTCTTGGTTGCCCTGGATCAGCGCGGTGATGCTGGCCGTGATCAGCTCATCGGCCTGGCGCAGCTGCTTCAGCGCCAGGGGGTTGCCGGCTGATGCCTGCTGGGTATAGCGGCCCAGGCGCTGCGACAGCATCTGCAGGTCGGCCGACACGTGCAGCTGCTCCTTGAGGGAGACCTGGTTGACGATGTAATACACCAGGGGCATGAAGGACAGCACCCCGAACACCGCCCACAGAAAGCCCCACACCGCGAGCTGCCGGCCGACGCCCAGCTTGACCTTCCTTCCCCGCGGCTCTTTGCCGAGGCCCTGCTTCATGATCATCATGGTGCGGTCGAATTCGGCCACGGCCTCGGCCGGCACCGGATCGGGCGCCGGCTTGTCCGCCTTGCGACTGAACAGGTTCATCTTGGGCAGTTCCATTTTTCACTCCACATCTGCGATGTATTCCGGGGCGGATTCGCCGCTTCAATGCCGCGTCTGCCGCGATTCAAGCCTGCTGCTGCAAAATGTTGGAAAACACGTCGCGCCGCCGGTACAGCGCGATGTTGAGGAATTCCGGGCTTGCCATCAGCCCCGCGATGTCGAGCTCCTTCCAGCGCTGTCCTGCCGTGTCCGTGAACTCCCCGGCCACCCACGCGGCGGGCTCCTGTGGGGCGGGCAGCGGCTCCAGCTCCGCCGGGTTGCGCAGTCCCAGCACCCTCTTCACCAGCAGCCCGCAATTGGTGCGGAACCGGGCATGGGGCAGCAGCAGGCGGTTGTCCAGTCCGGCCGGGGTCGGGCCTCCGTCCAGAAAGCGCGTGGCGTCGACGATTCCGTAAAGGTTGCCCCGGATGTTGGCAAGTCCCCGGTACCAGGCGCGCGTGAGCGGGACCGGAATGAAATCGGGTACTGCAATTACTTCGCTCACCGCGGCCAGGTCCACCAGCCACGGCGCCCCCCCCAGCTCGATTCCGAGCTTGGAGGAAATGGGGGTGGCGCTGGCCTCGGCCAGGCCCTGGAGCCGGGCGACCACTTCCTGGTGATATTCCCGCAGCCGGAACTTGCGCGTCATGGTGGTCGCTCAGCCGAAGGCGGAGATCTTCTGCAGCAGTTCGGCCTGGTCGATGGGCTTCACCAGGTATTCTTTGGCGCCCTGGCGCAGGCCCCAGATCTTGTCCGTCTCCTGACCCTTGGAGGTGCACATGATGATCGGGATGTTCTTGGTGGCGTCGTCCCGCGCGATGGTGCGGGTGGCCTGGAAGCCGTTGATGCCCGGCATCACCACGTCCATCACGATCAGATCGGGTCGCTCCGCCTTCGCCTTGGTGATGCCTTCCTCGCCGCTTTCGGCGGTGATGACCTGGTAGCCGTTCTTGGTAAGCACCTGGGTGAAGAAGAAGCGCTCGGTGGGGGAGTCGTCCACGACCAGAATTTTCTTGATTGCCATTTCCGCTTCCTTCCGTCAAATGGCGCCGCGATGGAGCGCGTGCTTGCGCACGGTGTTGAGCAGGCTCTCCTTGGTGAACGGCTTGGTGAGGTACTCGTCGGAGCCCACCATGCGGCCGCGGGCCCGGTCGAACAGGCCGTCCTTGCTGGAGAGCATGATCACCGGCGTCGACCTGAACCTGGGATTCTTCTTGATCAGGGTGCAGGTCTGGTAGCCGTCCAGCCGGGGCATCATGATGTCGCAGAAAATGATGTCCGGATGGTGATCGGCGATCTTGGCCATGGCGTCGAAGCCGTCCCCCGCCAGGATCACCTGGCACCCCGACTGGCCAAGGAAGATCTCGGCGCTGCGGCGGATGGTGTTGGAATCGTCGATCACCATCACCTTGACGCCGTTGAGATCGGTTACGTTCATTGGGATTGCGATGACAGCCATGATTCGAGTGGCGTGCGGCTGCGGCCCGGGGCGGCGCCCCGGGCCGGATCCGGATTACGCCTTCGCGCCTCCGCGCACAGCGCCAAAGCGCTCAAGCGATTCCTGGATGTCGAGCAGCTGGAACACCCCCTTGCGCATCGGGATGAACAAACCGACGACGATCAGCACCATCACCGCGAACGCGACGGTGAGGGTGAGGGCCAGCACCGGCACCATGCCCTTCCGGTAGGCGGAAACGTCGGTGTAGACCTCGAAGGCGCCGATGATGAAGTTGTTCTCGTCGCGGATCGGCAGATAGGTCTCCACCACGTCGACGTTGAATCTTTCCGCGCCGCCCAGATCCTTCACCGAGCCCTTCAGGGCGATGGCGGGAATCACCTCGCCCTTGGCGAGGGTGCGGGCCAGCTTGGCGTTCTTGTCGTCGACCATATTCAGGATGGACTTGTCGGTCGAGTACACGATCTTTTTGTCGGCGCCGAACACCTTGATCTTGAACATGTTGAAGGGGATGAGGTATTTGCGCATGCGCTCGTCCAGCACCGGGAAGTTGGCCGCGTCGATCTGGATCTGCGGGGTGCCGTTGACGTTGGCGACGAACAGCTCGCGCTCCCGTTCGAGCAGGGCGCGCCCGATGCCTACCGAGGCGTTCTGGGCGTCGGACACCGTCAGGTACTTGTAGAGGTAAAAGGTGCCGTAGCCCACGAGCCCGAGCACTGCGAACACCGACACCAGGGCGATGACGATGAACCACGTCATCAGGGCTCCCGGGTTTTTGACTGTTATGGCAGGTGCCGCCACCGCTTGTGCCATGATCGTTACTCCTTTATCGCTGGGTGAATCCCACAAAGCGGCCCGTAGTGAGCAACGGGCCTGAACACTGCACAGGCATTACTGCAAACAACGTGCCGGGCGCCGGAGGCGGCTTGGGTTCCGGCGGTGTTTGCCGAAACGCCAAGCCTGGGTCCGATCCGCGAAACCGCTTGGGGTATTGGCCCCAGTACGCTGTTTCCCCGGTATTTTTAATGCTTCCCTGCGGGCTTCCGGGGTAACCCTGGGAACGCCACACCGGACTCTCGGTGGAAACTTGGTTTCTGCCCGGTCATTCGGGCTGGAAAGTTGAATTCCCGTTTCCGGGAAACTGTTAAATTGGCAGATTGCCAATTTTAGGAAGCGCGAAAAAGGCCGTATCCCGGGATTCGGCGAAGCCTTGCCGCCGGCGGGATTCAGGCCGTGGCGCGATGGACGAGTCGAGGTTTCCTAGGATTCCAGGACGTAGAGCCCCGGCGCCTCGGCGAGCCGGGGGTATTCGGCAGTCACCAGGGAAAGCGGGTCCTTCAGTTCGCCGCAGCCCTCGTTCAGCCAGGCCACCCAATCCTCCCACCAGGTGCCTTGGATCCGCTGCTGGGCCTTCAGCCACTCGTCGGCCGAGGCGTCGTGACGGATGGGACCGGTCCAGTACCAGCGCTTGGGCGGGGTGACCGGCGGGTTGACGATGCCCAGGATGTGCCCCGAGCTGGAGAGGGTGTAGCGGGCCGGCGCGGGAATGCGCCCGCCCAGGCTGTAGGTGGCCTTCCACGGCGCGATGTGATCTTCCTCGCAGCCCACGGCATAGAGCGGCTGGCGGATCAGGCCGAAGTCGATGGGATGGCCGGCCAGCGTCACCGCATCCTTCTGGATCAGCTTGTTCTTCAGGTAGAACTCCCGCAGGTAGAACCCGTGCATGGCGGCGGGCAGCCGCGTCACATCCGTGTTCCAGTACAGCACGTCGAACGCCGGCGGCGTCTCGCCGTAGAGATAGCCGTGCACGAAGTAGTACCAGATGAGGCTGTTACTGCGCAGCATGCGGAACGCGCGGCCCATCTCCCGGCCGTCGAGATAGCCCTGGTTCCTCATCACCTCTTCCAGCCCCTCGATGCTGTCCTCGTCGATGAACACCTCGATCGCGCCCGGGCGCGAGAAATCCACCAACGTGGTGAACAGGGTCCAGTGGGCGACCGGCACGTCCTCCTCGCGCGGGTGCTCCCGGTTGAGCCAGGCCATGAGCGCGGCCAGCGTGGTGCCGCCGAGGCAGTAGCCCACGGCATGCACCCGCGGCGCGCCGCCCACGGCGCGGGCCACCTCGATCGCCTGCAGCACCCCCTTCAGCATGTAATCGTCGAAACTGGTGTGGGCGAGGTTCGGGCCGGGGTTCTTCCAGCTGGTGATGAATACCGAGAAGCCCTGGTCGGTGAGGAAGCGCACCAGGCTCTTCCTGGGGTTGAGGTCGAGGATGTAGAACTTGTTGATCCAGGGCGCGATGATGACGATCGGGATTTCGCGCACCTTGTCGGTGGTCGCCGCGTAGTGGATCACTTCCAGCAGCTCGTTGCGATAGACCACCGCGCCCGGGGTGGTGGCGAGGTTCTTGCCCACCTGGAACCCGGAACGCTCCACCATCTGCACGTCGCCCACCCGCAGGTCGTCGAGCCAGTGCTTCAGGCCGCTCACCATGGATTCCCCGCCGGTCTCGAAGAATTTCTGGATCGCGACCGGGTTGGTGAGCAGATAGTTGGAGGGCGCGATGGCGTTGAGCCACTGCCGCACCCAGAACGTGGCCTTGCGCTTGTCCCTGGCGGGGACGCCGGGCGTGTGATAGAGGGTGTCCTGCAGCCAGCGCGTGACCAGCAGGTAGTACTGCTTCATCGCCGAAAACGCCGGAAGCTCGGTCCACATCGGGTCCGCGAAGCGCTCGTCGCCCTCGACCGCCTTCACCGGCTCCTCCTTCTCGGCGCCCGTGGTCTGGTTCCACAGGTGCATCTGCAGCTGCTCGAGGTCTCGCGTGAACCTTGCCAGCGCATCGGTGAGATCCTGCGGGTGGGTGAGCCACGCCACCTGCATCTCGACGATGGCCTTGCCGATGCCGAAGGGATCCAGGATCTTGGCGAGATGCTCCTCGGCCTCGCCCACCCGCTTGGGATCGGGAATCCAGGCCTTGAACAGGGCGTCGATGGGGGTCTTCGGGCTCATTTTCTTGTTCCTCGATAATTGGGCGCACTGGCCGCGCGACCGGCAGGCAAGGGGGCCGCGCCTACTTCATCTTAGGCCGGAGCGGCCTACTTTTGCCAGAACGCGGGCGTGAAGATGATGAGCAGCGTGAACACCTCGAGCCGCCCGAGGATCATGGCAAACGAACACACCCAGGTCTGGAAATCCGTGAGAACCTGGTAGTTGGCGGCCGGGCCCACCTGGTTGAGGCCCGGGCCCATGTTGTTGATGCAGGCGATGATGGCCGAGAATGCGCTGATATAGTCGAGCCCGCTCGCCATGAGCACGAAGGTGAGGATCACGATGCTCATGAAGTACAGAAAAATGAACCCCTGCACCGAGAACACGACGTTGTTGGGTATCACCTGGCCGCCGATTTTCAGGGGGTTGACCACCGCCGGATGCAGCAGCTTGACCAGCTCGCGCTGGCTTTGCTTGTACTGGACGATGGTGCGGATCATCTTGATGCCGCCCCCGGTGGAGCCGGAGCTCACGGCAACGCAGCTCAGGAACAGCATCCACAGGGGCGCAAAAATCGGCCACTTGTCGAAATCCACGCTGGCGTAGCCGCAGTCGGTGGCAACGGAAATGAGGTTGAAGCTGGCGTGCCGCAGTGCGGTCCAGAAAGATTCGTAGGTTCCCATGATCCACAGGTACCAGCCGATGCCGATGCAGCTCGCCACCATTAGCAGGACAAACGCAACGGCTTCGGCGTCTCGGAGGTATGCGCCGAGAGATCTCCCGCGCCAAGCGAGAAAATGAGTCGCGAAATTGATCCCCGCCAGCGTCATGAACACGATGAGCACGGCCTCGATCGCCGGCGAGTCGAAGAAACCGACGCTTGCGTCATGGGTCGAAAACCCGCCGAGGGACATGGCCGAAAAGGCGTGGCTCACGGCATCGAGCCAGGACATGCCGGCGATCTTGAGGGCGATGATGCAGGCGAGCGTTATGGCGGCATAAACCAGCCAGAGGTTCTTCGCCGTTTCGGCGATTCGCGGCGTGAGCTTGGCGTCCTTCATGGGGCCCGGCGTCTCGGCCTTGAACATCTCCCGCCCCCCGACCCCCAGCAGGGGAAGGATCGCCACCGCCAACACGATGATGCCCATGCCGCCGAGCCATTGCAGCAGGTGCCGCCACAGGTTGACGGACGGGGGAAGGGTATCGAGACCGGTGAGGACGGTGGCGCCGGTGGTGGTAAGGGCGGATGCGGTTTCGAAGTACGCGTCGGTGAAGCTCAATTGGGGCATGTATATCAGCAGCGGCAGCGCCGCGAACGCCGGGAGCACCGCCCAGACCAGGGAAACCAGAAGGAAGCCGTCGCGGGGCTGGAGCTCTCTCTTGTGCCTGCGGGTCGCCAGCCAGAGGAACCCTCCGGCCGCCACGGCGATCAGGATGCTTTCGTCATAGGCGTAGAGCGCCGCGTCGCCGCCGAAAAAGGCGAGGCTCAGGGGGGCCAGCATGGTAAGCGCGAAAATCACGATTACCGGCCCGATGACGTGGGCAACGCCCAGAAACGAACCCATGGAATCTCAGAGAAAGCCGACGTCCACCTGGAACAGCTTCTCCACCTGGGGAATCATCTGCTTGTTGATGACGAACACGATCACGTGGTCGTCGGGCTCGATCACGGTGTCGTGGTGGCCCATCAGCACCCGCGTGTCGTGTTCCACCGCCAGGGTGTCGTCGATGCGCTCGGTCACCGGGCGTGCAGCGCGGCGCACGATGGCGCCGATGGTGGCGCCCTTCGGCAGCTTGATGTCCTCGATGCGGCGCCCCACCACCTTGGACGATTTGGCGTCGCCGTGGGCCACCAGCTCCAGCGCCTCGGCGGCGCCGCGGCGCAGGGAGTGCACCGCCGCCACGTCGCCGCGCCGCACGTGGGCCAGCAGCGAGCCGATGGTGGCCTGGGACGGTGAAATCGCCACGTCGATCTGGCCGCCCTGGACCAGGTCCACGTAGGCGCCGCGGTTGATCAGCGACACCACTTTCCGGGCGCCCATGCGCTTGGCGAGCAGCGACGACATGATGTTGTTCTCGTCGTCGTTGGTGAGCGCGCAGTAAACGTCCATGTCGGCGACGTTCTCCGCTTCCAGCAGCTCCTCGTCGGTGCAGTCGCCGTTGAGCACCAGCGCCTTGTGGCAGTCGGAAGCGAGGCGCTCGCAGGCGCGCTTGTCGAACTCGATGATCTTCACCTGGTAGTCGCCCTCCAGGGTTTTCGCCAGCCGCCGTCCGATGTTGCCGCCGCCGGCCAGCATCACCCTTTTGACCGGCTTGTCCATGCGCCGCAGCTCGCGCATCACGCTGCGGATGTTTTCGGCGGCGGCGATGAAGAATACCTCGTCCCCCGCCTCCAGCACCGTGTTGCCCTCGGGAATGATGGGCCGGTCCCTGCGGTAGATGGCCGCGACCCGGGTGTCGATGTGCGGCATGTGGGCGCGCAGGTGCTGCAGCTCGTTTCCCACCAGCGGTCCGCCGTGGAAGGCGCGCACCGCCACCAGCCGCACCCGGCCGTTGGCGAAGTCCACCACCTGCAGCGCCTCCGGGAACTCGATCAGCTTGCCCACGTAGTCGGTGAGGATCTGCTCCGGGCAGATCGCGTGGTCCACGCAGAAATTGTCCGGCGAGAACAGCTCCGGGTGCGACAGGAAGTCAGCGGAGCGGATGCGCGCGATCTTGGTCGGGACGTTGAACACCGTGGCCGCGAGCTTGCAGGCGACCATGTTAGTCTCGTCGCTCTGGGTCACCGCGAGCAGCATGTCCGCGTCCGCCGCGCCGGCATTGGCGAGAATCGAGGGGTGGGAGCCATTGCCCACCACGGCGCGCAGGTCGAGCCGGTCCTGCAGCAGCTTGAGCCGCGGACCGTTGGTGTCCACCACCGTGATGTCGTTGGCTTCACCCACCAGGCTCTCGGCCACGGTGGAGCCGACGCGCCCGGCTCCGAGGATGACGATTTTCATGGTTGTTGGGAAAGCTCGTCAGATTCGTTGTCGCGGCCGCATGCCTACTGGCGCTCGCGAATCCAGGTCTTCCATTCCTGGAACAGGCCGGGATCGAGGGCCGCGATCACCGAGCGCTTCCACAGGTTGCCGCTCCAGAATTCGTCCTTTTCCAGGCTGCACATGCTGCCCCCGGCTTCCGCCAGGATGAGGGCGCCGGCCGCGTAATCCCACAGCTTCTGGCCGCCGTGCAGGTACAGGTCGAAACGGCCGGCGGCAGTGTAGCACCACTCCAGGGTACTGGCGCCGAAATTGCGCTGGGAGGAATACGGTGGATGGGCCGCGAGCTCCAGCGCGAGCTTGGCGGGCAGGCGCTTCAGGTCCACGCTCGCCATGGCGGCGCGCAGCGTCGGCACCTGGTCCTTGATGGGCAGCTTCTCGCCGTTGAGGTACGCGCCCTTGCCTTGCTCGGCGTAGAACACCTCGTCGGCCACCGGGTCGTACACCACGCCCAGCACCGGTCGGCCCTGGCGCATCAGCGCCACCGACACGGCGAAATAGGGCAGGCCGTTCACGAAGTTGGAGGTGCCGTCGATGGGATCCACGCACCACAGCCCCCCGGCGCCCTCCAGCCAGCGGGTGGATTGCTCGTCCTGCGACATTTCCTCTCCCACCAGCGGGCCGGGATGGATGGTTTTCAGTACCTTGCCCAGAACCTCCTGGGCGGCGATGTCCGCTTCGGTGAAGAGACTCCCGTCGCTCTTGCGCTGGTGCGCCACCTTCAGATAGCGGGGGATGATTTCCTGCCGGGCGACGCCCCGCACGGCGGCGATCACGGAATCCAGCATAAGGAGGACGGGGCTGGGGGAAATCCCGGGGGCGCTATTCCCCGCGCCACTTGATGGAACAACCCATGGAGGGAATCTGCTGCGCCGGGCCCTTGCCGGTTTTCGCCACCTGCAGCATGGCCTCCAACAGGTCGCGGCGGGCGTCGGGGACGGTCTCCTTGCGGGAGGCATCCAGCCGACCCCGGTACTGGAGCTCCAGGTCTGCGTTGAAGCCGAAAAAGTCGGGCGTGCACACCGCGCCGTAGGCTTTCGCCACCGCCTGGGTCTCGTCCCACACGTAGGGGAAGGGGAAGCGGAATTCCTTGGCCACCTTCACCATGTTGTCGAAGGAGTCCTCGGGATAATCCGCGGGATCGTTGGACATGATGGCAATGGCGCCGACGCCATGCCCGGCGAGCTCGGCGCAGTCCCGCACGATGCGGCTGCGCACTGCCTTCACGTAGGGGCAGTGGTTGCAGATGAACATCAGCAGCAGGCCGCTTTTCCCGCGCACGTCGGCCAGCCGGTAGCGCTTGCCGTCCACGCCGCGCAGGTCGAAATCCACGGCCTTCCAGCCGAAATTGCAGATGGGTGTTTCCAGGCTCACCATGTCGGAATCCTCCGGCGCGCCCCGCTCGCGGGGCCGCGTGCGCTAGTCTATCATGTTCGAAATCAGTGCGTTGCCATGAGTCTGCCACGTTTCTATTGTCCCGGGCCGATTGCTGTCGGGGCCGAAGTCGCGCTGCCGGAGGCCGCCGCCCACCATGCGCTGCGGGTGCTGCGGCTCCAGCCCGGCGACGGCGTCGTGCTGTTCAACGGCGGGGGCGGCGAATACGTGGCGCGAATCTCCCGGGCCGATCGGGGCCGAGTTGCCACCAGCGTTCTGGAATGGCGCGACGTGGATCGGGAATCCGAGCTCCGGGTTCGCCTGGTGCAGGGCCTGTGCAGCGCCGAGCGCATGGACTGGCTGCTGCAAAAGGCGGTGGAGCTGGGCGTGGGCGCGGTCCAGCCCGTGGTTGCGGCCCGCAGCGTGGTGCGGCTCCACGGGGAGCGGGCGGACAAGCGTGCCGTCCACTGGCGCGGGGTCATGATTTCGGCCTGCGAGCAGTGCGGACGCAACCGGGTGCCGGAACTGGCGCCGCTGCAGCCGTTTCCGGCCTGGATCGCGGGCATCCCGGCCGCTGCGCCGGATGCTCTGCGGATTCTGCTGGCGCCGGAAGCGGCAACGCGCCTGAGCGCCCTGCCGAAGCCCCGGGGCGAGGTCGCGCTCCTGGTGGGACCGGAAGGCGGGTGGAACGAGGAGGAGAGCCGGGCGGCGGTGGCGGGCGGGTTCCTGCCGGTGCGGCTGGGGGAACGGGTGCTGCGCACCGAAACGGTGGCGCTGGCGGCGCTGGCGGCCATGCACGCCCTGTGGGGGGAGTTTTGACATTGCTCCGCCGCCTGCGGGAAGCGAGGTGGTGCAGGTTGGGCTGAAGGCCCGTGACCTTCAGCCCAACATGAGGCGATAGGCCTACGGGACCGTTGGGCTTCGCGGGGCGAAGCCCAACCTACCGGTGTCGCCCTTTGAATTTGAACGACGACTGGTTAGTATTGGGACCGGTCGCCGCCGCCAACGCGCTTGCTGAAACGCTTTACTCCCTATGAACAAAAGAGTCTCCCGCAGAGAACAGCTCGACGCCACCCGCTTCGTGCAGTGGTTCCGCTCGGTCGCACCCTACGTGAACGGCTTCCGGGGCCAAACCTTCGTGGTGGCCTTCGGCGGCGAAGGGGTGACCGACGGCAGGTTCGTCGAGCGGGTCCACGATTTCAGCCTGCTGGCGAGCCTCGGGATTCGGCTGGTGCTGGCGCACGGGGCGCGGCCCCAGATCGAGGCCCGGCTCGCCGAGAAGGGGCTGGAAACCGGGTTCGTCCAGGGCAAGCGCATCACCGACGCCGCGGCGCTGCAATGCGTGAAGGAGTCGGTGGGCCGGGTGCGCGCCGAGATCGAGGCGCTGCTGTCCATGGGACTCCCCAACTCCCCCATGGCCAACGCCGATATCCGGGTCGCCGGCGGCAACTTTGTCACCGCCCAGCCTATCGGCGTGCTCGATGGCGTGGACATGCTGCATACCGGGGAGGTGCGCAAGATCGATGCCGCCGCCATCCGCGGCCGCCTGGACGCCGGAGAGGTGGTGCTGCTCTCACCGCTGGGCTACTCGCCCACCGGCGAGATTTTCAATCTCAGCATGGAGGACGTGGCGGCGAGCGCGGCGGTGGCCCTCGGCGCCTCCAAGCTCGTGTTCCTCATGGACAGCGCCGGGGTTCCCGACAAGGATGGCCAATTGCTGAGGGAGCTCACGGTGGATGCGGCGGAGCGGGCGGCGGCGAAGCCCGCGCGGCTGCCCGCCGACGTGCAGCTCTATCTCCCATGCGCGGTCCGCGCCTGCCGCGGCGGCGTCGCCCGCGCCCACCTGGTGAGCCGCCACGTGGACGGCGCGCTGCTGCTGGAGCTGTTCACCCACGACGGCATCGGCACCATGATCGCCCAGGCGCCCCTGGAGAAGCTGCGCACCGCGCGCATCGACGACATCGGCGCGATCCTGAAGATCATCGAGCCCCTGGAGGCCGAGGGCGTGCTGGTGCGCCGCGGCCGCGAACTGCTGGAGCGGGAAATCGACCGCTTCGTGGTGCTGGAGCACGACCGCATGCTCATAGGCTGCGCCGCCCTGTACCCGTTTCCGGGCGTGAAGTCGGGGGAGCTCGCGTGCCTCGCGGTGCTGCCGGACCATCGCGACCGCGGCTGCGGCGAGCTGCTGGTGAAGCAGATCGAAAGCCTCGCCCGCAAGCGCGGCCTGCGCCGGCTCTTTGTTCTCACCACGCGCGCCGAGCACTGGTTCGAGGAACTCGGCTTCGAGGAGTCCTCGGCTGAAATGCTGCCGCGCCAGCGCCGGGCCCTCTATAACCTGCAGCGCCGTTCCAAGGTCTTCGTCAAGCGCCTGTGACCGGGCCGCGGTTTGCCTGGCTACCGGGGTTGGGACATAATGCCCCAACAGCATTGACCGCGAAGGACGCCAAGGACGCCAAGTAAAAACCGGACAAAGGCGAATTGGCATCCCGCGCCGGCCAAGCGGCCCGCAACGAAGCCTCCCCGCTCTTCCCTTTGCGTCCTTGGCGTCCTTCGCGGTGCGTCTTTTGATCGACAAATCATTCGGAGTGCAAATGGCAAGAATGGTGAAATGCGTCAAGCTCGGCCGCGAGGCGGAAGGGCTGGAGCGACCGCCCTACCCCGGCGACCTGGGCAAGCGCGTCTTCGACAATGTTTCCAAGGAGGCGTGGAGTGGCTGGCTCCGGCACCAGACCATGCTGGTGAACGAGAACCGCCTCAACCTCGCCGATCCCAAGGCCCGCAAGTACCTGGCGGAGCAGATGGAGGCCTACTTCTTCGGCGCCGGCGCCGAGATGCCCTCGGGCTACGTTCCGCCCTCCAAGTAAGCCGCCCCCGCGCCGGTCGCGAATCCTCCCATGCCGGGAACCGTCTTTCCGCTCATGGCCAAGAAATTCGCCACTGCCCATTTCCTGAACCGGGAGATCGGGATCCTGGAGTTCCAGCGGCGGGTCCTGGCCCAGGCCGAGGACCCGGAGAATCCGCTGCTGGAGCGGCTGCGCTTTCTGTGCATCGTCTCCAGCAACCTCGACGAATTCTTCGAGATCCGGGTGGCGGGGTTGAAGGAGCAGATCAACGCCGACAGCCCGGGCATCGGCCCCGACGGCATGGCGGCGCGCCAGGTGTTCAAGCGCGTCGCCGATTTCGCCCACCAGCTGGTGGCGGGCCAGTACCGGCAGCTCAACGAGGAAATCCTGCCGGCGCTGGCGGCCCAGGGTGTCCGCTTCCTGCGCCGCACCGCCTGGAACGATGTCCAGAAGGAGTGGATCCGGGCCTTTTTCTTCCGGGAGCTGATGCCGGTGCTCACGCCGATCGGGCTCGATCCCTCGCATCCGTTCCCGCGGGTGCTCAACAAGAGCCTCAATTTCGCGGTGGAACTGGAGGGCCGGGACGCCTTCGGCCGCAACTCGGGCACGGCCATCGTGCAGGCGCCGCGGGTGCTGCCGCGGGTGATCCAGCTGCCGAAGGAGATCAGCGGCGCCGAGTACGATTTCGTATTCCTGTCCTCGATCCTGCACGCCCACGTGGGGGAGCTGTTCGCCGGAATGAACGTGCTGGGCTGCTACCAGTTCCGGGTCACCCGCAATTCTGACCTGTTCGTGGACGAGGAAGAAGTGAAGAACCTGCGCACCGCGCTCCAGGGCGAACTGCCCCAGCGCCACTTCGGCAACGGAGTGCGGCTGGAAGTGGCCGACAACTGCTCCCAGGCCATGGCGAGCTTCCTGCTGGAGCAGTTCGGTCTCGCCCAGGACGATTTCTACCGGGTGGACGGGCCGGTGAACCTGGTGCGGCTGATGCTGATTCCCGACCGGGTGGACCGGCCCGAGCTCAAGTTCCGCCCCTTCGTGCCGGGACTCCCGGCGGCGATGGAAAAGAAGGCGGCGGACGTGTTCCAGCAGATGCGCAAGGGCGACCTCCTGCTGCACCATCCCTACCAGTCGTTCCAGCCGGTGATCCAGTTCATCCAGCAGGCGGCCCAGGATCCCAACGTGGTGGCGATCAAGCAGACCGTGTACCGCACCGGGACCGACTCGGTGCTGATGGAAACCCTGATCGGCGCCGCCCAGCGCGGCAAGGAAGTGACCGTGGTGGTGGAGCTGCTGGCGCGCTTCGACGAGGAGGCCAACATCAACTGGGCGAGCCGGCTGGAGGAGGCGGGGGCCCACGTGGTGTACGGCGTGGTCGGACACAAGACCCACGCCAAGATGTCCATGGTGGTGCGGCGCGAGGACGACCGGTTGAAGCGCTACGTGCATCTCGGCACCGGCAATTACCATCCGCGCACCGCGCGCCTCTACACCGACTTCGGGCTGTTCACCTGCAACGAGGAGATCTGCGCCGACGTCAACGACGTGTTCGTGCAGCTCACCGGGCTCGGCAAGGCGGGGAAGCTGAAGCACCTGTGGCAGTCCCCTTTCACCTTCCACAGCCAGACCCTGCGCGCGATCCAGAACGAGGCGAAGCACGCCAAGGCCGGAAAGAAGGCCCAGATCATGGCCAAGATGAACGCGCTGCTGGAGCCCGAGATCATCGAGGCCCTGTACGAGGCGTCCCAGGCCGGTGTGGAGATCGACCTCATCGTGCGCGGGGTGTGCGCCCTCAAGCCCGGCGTGCCCGGGCTCTCCGACAAAATCCGCGTCGAGTCGGTGATCGGCCGCTTCCTGGAGCACTCCCGCATTTTCTACTTCCTCAACGACGGGGCCCAGGACGTCTATCTCTCCAGCGCCGACTGGATGGACCGCAACTTCTTCCGCCGCATCGAGACCTGCTTCCCGGTGCTCGACCCCAAGCTCAAGCAGCGGGTGATCCGGGAAGGCCTGCTCACCTACTTCAAGGACAACTGCCAGGCCTGGGAAATGGACTCCGAGGGCGGGTATCACGGCAAGAGCCAGCGCGGCGGCAAGGCCTATTCGGCGCAGATGGCCCTGCTCCAGGATCTGGCGGCCAAGCAGAAAGCGGACTGAGCGGGGCCCTGCGCCGTCCCGGAGCGGCAACTTCGCAATCGACAGGTTTCGTTTTCGGTCTGGGCATCCTCGTTCCCGGGCGCGGCAGGTGTGGTTAAAAAGGGGTGCCATAAATCGGTCCCGCCCCGATGCAAAACGAACTCGAACTCAAGCTTTCTCTCGCCCCGGGCGACGCCGCCAAGCTGGCGCGCCACCCCTTGCTCGATCCGCTCTCCGCCAGCCGGCCCGCCAGCCGGCGGCTCACCAGCGTCTACTACGACACCCCCGGGTTCGCTCTCTGGACCGCGGGCTATGCGCTGCGGGTGCGGCGCGTGGGGCGGCGCTGGGTGCAGACCGCCAAGGGGGAGGGCCGCGTGGCGGCGGGCCTCCACCAGCGGCGCGAATGGGAAGCGCCGGTCGCGGGATCGAATCCCGACCTCGAAAAACTGGCCGGCACGCCGCTGGAAAAAATCCTCGGCGCGCCGGAAGTGCGCGAGTCCCTCGCACCCGTGTTCACCACCGAGTTCCGCCGCACCACCCGGGAACTGGCATTTGCCGACGGCACTCGGGCCGAGCTGGCCGTCGACCGCGGGGAGGTGAGAACCGACGGCGAGCGGTTGCCCCTGTGCGAAGTGGAAATGGAGCTCAAGGCGGGCAGCCCGGCGCGGCTGTTCGAGCTGGCCCTGGCGCTGCAGAAAACGCTGCCCCTGCGGCTCGAGCCCGAGAGCAAGGCTGAGCGCGGCTACCGCCTGGTCCAGGGCACGCCCCCGGCCCTGGTGAAGGCGGCGCCGCCGGAGCTGGGCGCGGACTCCACCGTGAACGACGGCTTCCGGGCCATCCTGTGGAACTGCATCGGCCAGCTCCATGCCAACGAGCCCGGGATGCGGGAGGGCCGCGACCCGGAATACCTGCACCAGATGCGGGTGGCGCTGCGGCGCATGCGCTCGGCGCTGGGAACCTTTTCCAAGATCATGCCGGCCGGCGCCCTCGATCCGGCGCGCGCCGACCTCAAATGGCTCGCCGGCGAGCTGGGACCGGCCCGCGACTGGGACGTGTTCGTCGGCGAAATCCTGCCGCCGGTGCTGGCCGGGTTTCCCGCCCACCGCGGGCTCGCCGCCCTGCTCGATGCCGCCAGCGCGGTGCGCGCGCAGTGCGGCGCCCATGCCCGGGAGACCGTGGCCTCGGCCCGCTACCAGGCGCTGCTGCTCACGCTCGGAGCCTGGCTCTGCAACGAGTCCTGGCGCAGCCTGCCCGAGGCCCGTTCCGGAACCCTCGACGGGCCGCTCGCGGAATTCGCCGCGGCGGTGCTCGACCGGCGCTACCGCCAGGTGAAAAAGCGCGGCCGCCGCGCCGCGCAGCTTACGCCCGAACAGCGCCACCTGCTGCGCATCGCCGCCAAGAAGCTGCGCTACGCCGCGGAGTTTTTCTCGCCCCTCTATCGCAAGCGCCCGGCGCGGGATTTCGTGCGGGCGCTGTCCCGCCTGCAGGACATCCTCGGCGCGCTCAACGACGCGGTCACCGGAAAGGCGCTGCTGGTTGAGCTCGTTGCGGCCGACGCCGCCCATTCCGCGGCGGCGGACCTCGCCACCGGCTGGCTCGCCGGCAGCGGGGATGAGGCGCTGGGGAAACTCCAGCGGACCTGGGAGCGGTTCGGCGAGGCGCAGCCGTTCTGGAAAAGCAAAATCTGAAGGCCTTATCGCAAAGGAGTTGACTCATGGACCTCATACTCTGGCGTCATGCGGATGCGGAAGCCGGCGCCCCGGATTCCGGCCGCCAGCTCACCGGCAAGGGCGTGAAACAGGCGGAAAAGGTGGCGCAATGGCTGAAGCCGCGGCTGCCGAAACCGCTGCGGGTGATGGCGAGCCCCACCCAGCGCACCCAGCAGACGGCGCTGGCGCTGGCCCGGGATTTCGACAAGGTGACCGAAATCGGCCCCGGGGCCTCCGCAAAACAGGTGCTGGCCGCGGCCGGCTGGCCCGATGCCAAGGGCGCCGTGGTGGTCGTCGGGCACCAGCCCACCCTGGGGGAAGTGGCCGCCCTGCTGCTGGCCGGGCGTGAGGCGGACTGGACCCTCAAGAAGGGCGCCGTCTGGTGGTTCACCCATCGGCTGCGGGGCGGCGAGGGCCAGACCCTGCTGCGGGCGGCCATTTCGCCCGATCTCCTCTAAGGTTCCAGAAGCGACCTATAATCAGAGCGGTACCCTGCCCGCAGGGTGGGGCGCCATTTCCATTCCACAAATAAAAAGGGGGCCCACCATGTTCGAATCGGCGGAACTCGGCCACACGATCGACAAGGAAACCTACGCCCGGGAAGTGCCCAAGCTGCGGGAGGCGCTGCTCGACGCCCAGTTCGATCTGGCCCAGAAAAAGAACTTCCAGGTGATCATCCTGATCGGCGGCGTGGACGGCGCGGGCCGCGGCGAGATGGTGAGCCTGCTCAACGAATGGATGGACCCGCGCCACATCCAGAGCAACGGCATGGGCGAGCCCACCGACGAGGAAGCCCAGCGCCCGCGCATGTGGCGCTACTGGCGGGCGCTGCCGCCCAAGGGCAAGATCGGCATCTTCCTCGGCTCCTGGTACACTTGGCCGTTCCTGCAGTGGGTGTTCAAGGAAACCACCGACGAGGAGTTCGACGAGGCCCTCGACGCCGCGGTGCGCTTCGAGAAAATGCTGGCCGACGAGGGGGCCCTCATCATCAAGTTCTGGATGCACCTGTCCAAGGACCAGCAGAAGAAGCGCCTCAAGACCCTGGAAAAGGATCCCCAGACCCGCTGGCGCGTCTCCAAGCGCGACTGGGAGCACTTCAAGATCCACGACCGCTTCCGCCTGTGCGCCGAGCGCTCGATCCGCCACACCAGCACCGCCGAAGCGCCCTGGATCATCGTCGACGGCTCGGATCAGCGCTACCGCAGCCTGACCGTGGGCAAGGTGGTGGTGGAGGCCCTGCGCAAGCGCCTCGACGCGAAGGGCGACAAGCCCGCCAAGCCCAACGTGTCGCCGCTCCCGCCCAGCATCGACAAGCGCAACGTGCTGCGCAGCCTGGACATGTCCCAGGGCTTTACCAAGAAGCAGTACGCCAAGCAGCTGGAGAAATACCAGGAGCAGCTGGCGCAGTTCGCGCGCTCACCCAAGTTCAGGAAGAAGGGCGTGATCGCAGTGTTCGAGGGCAACGACGCCGCCGGCAAGGGCGGCAGCGTCCGCCGCGTCACCGGCGCCCTGGACCCCCGCCTATACGGCATCATCCCCATCGCCGCGCCCACCGAGGAGGAGCGGGCGCAACCCTATCTCTGGCGCTTCTGGCGCCACGTGCCGCTGAAGGGCAGGCTGCTCATTTTCGACCGCTCGTGGTACGGGCGGGTGCTGGTGGAGCGGGTCGAGGGCTACTGCGCGGAAGCCGACTGGATGCGCGCCTACCTGGAGATCAACGACTTCGAGCAGCAGTTGACCGACGCCGGCTACGTGATGGCGAAATTCTGGCTGGCGATCTCCAAGGACGAGCAGCTCAAGCGCTTCAAGGAGCGCGAGAAGGTGGGCTTCAAGCGCTTCAAGATCACCGAGGAGGACTGGCGCAACCGCAAGAAGTGGGACGCCTACGAGCGCGCCATCTGCGACATGGTGGACCGCACCAGCTCCGACATCGCGCCGTGGACCCTGGTGGAGGCCAACAACAAGTACTTCGCCCGGATCAAGGTGCTCAAGACCCTGTGCGAGCGGATTGAGGAGGCGTTGTAGCGGGACGGAGCGGGGGCGACGGGGCGGCGGTTGAGAGGGCAGGCTGGGAAAGGTCATGGTCTGTTCGCGATTTTCCGGCGCGGAATAGTCGCCCCCTTTAAATCTTCGAGAACTCAGAACATTATTCCAACCTTACCTAGCTAGGGCATAACCTCTCGGTCAACCGGGCCGTTGCGCGACAAAGCCGCGCAGCCCCTGAACTCCAACGTGGGGCGTTTTTAGGAAGTATGAGATGCGTCTGAATTCAGTCACGACTAGGAACTATCGCACGCTTCACGATTTGACGCTGAAGTTCTCGAAAAACTATTGCACGATTTCCGGCAGAAACAATGCGGGAAAATCCTGTGTCATCCGTCTTTTTTCCGGCTTGTTCGGCGCCGGCTCAAGATATCCTTGGCGATCGGCTGAAACAGGCTTCGACTATAAAGAGGACAAAACACAGTGGATAAAGCAGGCCACACCAATCGAAGTATCATTTACGCTCGGGGTCACAAAGGATGAAGATCCCGCCCTAATTTCCTTTATTGAAAAGATCGCCTCGAAAAAAATCGATAAACAATCTGCGACGCTTTGCGTCGGTTATTCCATTTCTGAAAGCGACGATATCTCAGTGGCTGTCTCCGTTGATGATGATAAGGTCGATGACAAGGCCGCGAAGGAGATTCACAAGCGAATTAAGGATTCGAACCTTCTCTTTTTATATAACTCGACGACGCGTCATGAGGAATTCTATTTTGGACGCGGACGTCGTCGGATGTTTTACGAGTTTGTAATGTCGACGGACGAAAAGAAGGCCCTGGAAGACGCCGGCAAGCACATAGAGAGAAGGCTTCGAAAACTCGCGAAGGAGCACACTGAGGGATTAAGCAAAATTCTTGGGAGGCTGACGGAAAAATATGATGTCGAGGTGTCTCCTCTGGAAGGCATTGCTGCTAGCGAGATGCCGCTCGGGATTAATCTCCGCGACCGCAACGTTGAAGTTCCACTGAGCGATTGGGGCAGCGGAACGCAGAACCGTACTCATATCCTGATGGCAATTCTCCAAGCTAACCGGATAAAGACGACAGGCTCTCCTGATGACAAGATCACCCCGTTAGTAGTTATTGAAGAACCAGAGAGCTTTCTACATCCTTCTGCGCAAGCTGAATTCGGGCGGATGTTACGCCATTTGTCGGATGAGTTCGGCATTCAAATTATTGGCTCATCAGGAAATCGAGTGGGTAATTCTAGAGGGAAATGTGGCTGGAAGCCGCATGGATATTGGCTTGCAGGGGTTTCGTAAGGTGCTTGAATTCGGCATCATGTTTAGATGGCCAATTCAGCGAAGCGACAGC
>JACPEG010000052.1 GCA_016183615.1 Betaproteobacteria bacterium | reverse complement strand
CTGGGGCAGCGCGTGATTGCTGCGCTCCTTGCCGACGTAGATGCGCTCGGCCTCCTTGCGCACCATGGCCACGATCTCCGGCGACACCAGGTGGTCGTAGAGCACCACGTCCGCCTGCTGCATGAGGCGCAGGGCCATGAGGGTGAGCAGCTCGGGGTTGCCCGGGCCCGCCCCGACCAGATAGACCTCTCCCAGGGGCTCCTTCCTGAAGCTCAACAAGACGGCCGATCCTTTCATGACAGTCTCCCGAAATTGTACCGGGCGCCGGGCGATGGGGCCCGTCTCTCTTAACCACACTCTATTCAGGGCCATTTCGGAAAACTTTGATGTACATCAAAGATAGCCGTGCTGCTTTGCGCGACTCTGAGTCGCAACGCATTCGCATGACTCCGTCAACTTGACACAAAGGGGGGTTGCAATGAGAAAGCCGTTGTTTGCGATGTCCGCAATGGCGTTTGCGGTAGCCGGCGCCGTCAACGTGGCGTTTGCCCAGCAGGCCCAGGAGCTGCCGCCTCCGCCCGCCATGAGCGCTGAGGAGAAGGCCACGGGGTCCCGCATTTTCTTTGAGCGCTGCGCCGGCTGCCACGGCGTGCTGCGCAAGGGGGCCACCGGCAAGAACCTGGAACCCAAGAATACCCTCAAGCTCGGCCAGAACCGGCTGGAGAAGATCATCACCCTCGGCACCGAGGGCGGCATGGTGAATTTCGACGATATTCTCACCAAGGAAGAGATCGTCACCATGGCCAGGTACATCCAGAACAC
Organism: Betaproteobacteria bacterium; assembly: GCA_016183615.1. Taxonomy (GTDB): domain Bacteria; phylum Pseudomonadota; class Gammaproteobacteria; order Burkholderiales; family UBA6910; genus JACPEG01. Next base: position 62,807 of record JACPEG010000052.1, on the reverse strand, counting down.
GCCGGATGTGCCGCCCGAGTGGGGCATGAAGGACATGACCGCCAGCTGGAAGCTGATCGTGCCGGTCGACCAGCGTCCCAAGAAGCAGATGAACAAGTTCAACCTGAAGAACATGTTCTCGGTGACGCTGCGCGATACCGGCGAGGTGGCGCTGATCGACGGCGACACCAAGGACATCCGCAGCATCGTCAAGACCGGCTACGCGGTCCACATCTCCCGCCTGTCCAAGTCAGGCCGCTACGTGTACGTGATCGGCCGCGACGGCCGGCTCTCCCTGATTGACCTGTGGATGGAGAAGCCCGCGGTGGTGGCCGAGATCAAGGTCGGGCTCGACGCGCGATCGGTGGACACCTCCAAGTTCAAGGGCTTCGAAGACAAGTACGCCATCGCCGGGTCCTACTGGCCGCCCCAGTACGTGATCATGGAAGGCGACACCCTGAAGCCGCTGAAGATCATGTCGACCCGCGGCATCACGGTGGACGGCGAGTACCATCCCGAGCCGCGGGTGGCTTCGATCGTATCCTCCGAGATCAAGCCCGAGTGGGTGGTCAACGTCAAGGAAACCGGCCAGATCCTGCTGGTGGATTACTCCGACATCAAGAACCTGAAGGTCACCACCATCGAGTCGGCCAAGTTCCTGCACGACGGCGGATGGGATGCCTCGAAACGCTACTTCCTGGTGGCGGCCAACGCCTCCCACAAGATCGCGGTGGTGGACACCAGGGAAGGCAAGCTCGCCGCTCTGGTGGACACCAAGAAGATCCCGCATCCGGGCCGCGGCGCCAACTTCAAGCATCCCAAGTATGGCCCGGTGTGGGCCACCGGCCACCTGGGCGCCGACGTGATCACGCTCATCGGCACCGATCCCGCGAAGAACAAGCAGAACGCGTGGAAGGTGGTTCAGGAGCTGAAGCACATCGGCGCGGGCAACCTGTTCGTGAAGACCCACCCGAAGTCGAAGAACCTGTGGGCCGACGCGCCGCAGAACCCGGAAAAGGACGTTGCGGAATCGGTCGCGGTGTGGGACCTGAACGACCTCGACAAGGCGCCCGAGGTGATCAACGTCGCCAAGCTCGCCGGACTGCCGGAATCCAAGGCCATCAAGCGCGCTGTGCATCCCGAGTACAACGACAGGGGCGACGAGGTGTGGGTGTCCCTGTGGGCCGGCAAGACCGAACCTTCCGCGATCGTGGTATTCGACGACAAGACCCGCAAGCTGAAGACCGTGATCAAGGACCCCAAGATGATCACTCCGACCGGCAAGTTCAACGTGTACAACACCCAGCACGACATTTACTGAGTCGTGCGGACCCGGAGGGCGCCGCGCCCTCCGGGGTTTTGCGCCAGCGCGGCAGATACTTGTAATACCGGGGACATTTAATAACGGCGCCGCAGTCTGGCAAATCCGCTCCGGCGCGTTTTTCTGGCAAACGGATGCCCGCCATGGCGGCACCAGGAGGGTTTGCCGCCAACTGCAGAAAGGAAAGGGGCATCATGGCTGACAACAAGGATACAGGCTCCGTCAACATCGTTCGCAGGTTGTGGAACTACTTCACGCACCCCAGCCCCAGTTATTCGATCCTGGCCATCTGGGCGGTCGGATTGGCGATCGGCATCACCTTCTGGGGGGGCTTCAACTGGGCGGTGGAAGCCAGCAACAAGCTTGAGTTCTGCATTTCCTGTCATGAGATGGAAAACACCGTGTACCAGGAATGGCAGAAAACCATTCATTACTCCAACCGCAGCGGTGTACGCGCCATCTGCGCCGACTGTCATGTGCCCAAGGACTGGACCTACAAGATGATCCGCAAGGTCGGAGCCACCAAGGAACTCTACGGCAAGGCCCTGGGCACCATCGACACTCCGCAGAAGTTTGAGGCCAAGCGCCTCGAGCTGGCTCGCAACGAATGGGCCAGAATGAAAAAAACCGATTCCCGCGAATGCCGCAACTGCCATACCTTCGAGGGCATGGGCTACGAGAAGCAGAAGCAGCGGGCCAAGAAGCAGCACGAATTCGCGAAGAAGGACAACCAGACCTGCATCGACTGCCACAAGGGCATCGCCCACAACAAGCCCAAGGGCATGACCGAGGAAGAGGAGATCGGAGGCTGACCGGCGGCGGAAGGACGTTCCCCGGATCGCCGTTCGATCCACTTCCGGTCCCGTGCCGGCACGCGCCGCACCGCACGCCCGCATGAACAGGCTCGATGGCCGGGTGCGTCACCGGCCGAGAATTCTTCAGCAACATTGTTAACCGTCGTTACTCAAGGGAGAACCAAGATGACCAAGAACCTGATTACCGCGTCGGCAGTGGGACTGTTGCTGGCGGGCGCAACGGGCGCGGGGCTGGCGGCGCCCGACTGGAGCAAGGTGCCGGCGAAGAAAACCACCGTATTCCAGCCCGGCGTCGCCAGCCTGGAATGGATTCTCAACGGCTCCGATCACAGCGGGGTGCGCGGCGTGCGCAAGGGGGAAACCTGTAACGCCTGCCACGAGGAGGAGCTGGCGGACATCGGCAAGAAGATCGCTTCGGGCGAGAAGGCCGAACCCAAGCCGGTGAAGGGCAAGGCACCGAGCATCCCGGTGACGGTGCAGGCCACCCACGACGGCACCAACCTGTACCTGCGGTTCCAGTACAAGGCGCCGGCCTCCGCCGGGGTAAAGCAGGATGACAAGAGCCAGGTCAAGCTGGCGGTGATGCTGGACGCCGGCAAGGTGGAGTACGGGACCATCGGCGGCTGCTGGGCCACCTGCCACGACGACCTGCGCACCATGCCCGACGTGAATCCGGATTCCCCGAAGCACGCCAAGGCCAAGGAGCTCGACATCCGCAAGAACGGGCCGACCAAGTACCTGAAGGAAACCCGCACCGCCCTCGAGACCAAAAACAAGCCCCGCGGCGGCTGGGACAAGCTCAAATCCGATGCGGAAATCCAGGCGGCCCTCAAGGAAGGAAAATTTCTGGACATGATGCAGTTCCGCAGCGGCGAGGGCCCGCGCGAGGGCTACGTGCTCGATGCGCGCCGGCTGAAGGCGGCCCCCGGCCTGGCCGAGGGCAAGAACGAGGGCGGCACCTGGACCATCACCTTCACCCGCAAGCTGGCCGGGAACGATCCCGCCACCGATCACGCGCTGGTGCCGGGCAAGACCTACACCATCGGCTTCGCCATCCACGACGACTGGGCCAACGAACGCTACCACCACGTGTCCCTGGGCTACAGCCTGGCCCTGGACAACCCGAAGGCCGACATCAACGTGGTCAAGCAATAGCGCAGCAGGCCGCAAACGGCGATGGGGAGGGCCCGGGCCCTCCCCAAAAAAACGCGGAAGAGCGATTGGAGTCGCCGCTTCCGCGCAAGTTTGCACCAGGAGAACTCCTAAATAATCGGCCTCGGTTTCAGCGTCATGCTGGTGAACGAGTGCTTGTAGGGTGACTCGCCCACCTTGGTGAGCACGCCGCGGCCCAGCTTGTAGCGGTAGTTGTTGGTCACCGGGTCGGGCACCGCGTGGCACACCGAGTTGGCCGGCGCCGCCGGGTAGTTGAAGTTGGCCATGGCCACCCCTTCCCGGATCTCGTCGCTCACGATGGCCACCGCCACGAACTGCCCCGTCGTCGTCTTGATGTGGCCGTCCTTCATGAGGTTGTTGAAGTTGAGGTCCGCGTCGAGCACGCCCTGGGGCTGGCCGGTCTGCACGTACACCGTGTCGTTGAACACCTGGACGAAGTCGCCGCTCTCGATTCCCTTGGGCGCCGCGTCCTTGGGATGGACGATGATGAAGGGATAGGGCCAGCGCTGGGCGAGGTAGGGCTTGCGCAGGTCGTCGAAGCCCGACTGCCAGGTTTCGTTGATGCGCCCGTTGGTGACCCAGATCTCGCCCTTTTCCCTGCGCGGCTTGACCGCCTCGTAGAACTGGATCCAGCCCGGGAAGTTCCACGGCGACTTGAGCAGGATGGCCTTGCCGCTGTGGGTGTTGAAGGCGTACAGCCACTGGCGCTGCACCTCGGGCCCTTCGATCTCGCCCCAGTTGTTGGCCGGATCGTGCAGGCGCGGGGTGCCCACCAGCCTGCCCTCGCGCACCCGGATCGGGGTCTGGATGCCGGTGGTGCCGTAGCTGCGCAGCAGCTCGTGGCCCTTCACTCCCTGCTCCTTGGCCTTGACCACCAGCGGATGGTAGTTGAGCACGCCGTTGCGGCCGAAGCGCGCGGCCTCCTCGAACACGTCGTTGCTCGACTTCCAGTCGTAGCCGGTGAAACCCATCTTCTGGGCGAACTTCTGCACCGCCCACCAGTCGGGCCTGGCTTCGCCCGGCGCATCGTAGAACTTGGCGTACAGGCGCAGCCGGCGCTCGGAGTTGCAGCGGCTGAAGTCTTCCTCGCCCCAGGTAGCGGCGGGCAGGACGATGTCCGCGTGCTGGGTGCCCAGGGGCTCCACCGGATAGATGTCGGAATCCACCAGCACCATGCCGCCCGAATCCACCCGGCGCTTGAAGGTCTCGAAGATCGCGGCCCGGTCCAGGTTGGCGACCTGGTGGGGGTTGCCGCGGGTCATGCGGAACACCGCGTCGGCGATCTCCTGGGAGGCCATCATCGCCGGATACCAGGTGGTGCCGAACGCCCAGGCGAACCGGAGCTTGCCGTCGATCACCCAGCGGTCCAGGTTGAAGGACTTCTTTCTCCGCCCCGGGTACTTCTCCGGGTTGAGCCAGCCGGAGCCGCCGCCGGCGCCCATCATTCCCCGCTGATGGCCGCCGCCGCGGGAAATCACCCGCCCCGGCCGGTTGCCGGCGCCGCACATCAAAGCCAGCGCCGAGAGCGAAGTGGTGTTCAGGTAATTATTGGACCAGTAGTTGCCCTTCTCCAGCATGAACGAGGTCTTGGGCCGGCTGCCGTCGGCCCTGGGCTTGGCGATCAGTTCCGCGCAGCGCAGGATATCCTCGGCCCTGAGGCCGGTGATCCTGGCCGCGTTCTCCAGCTTGTGCTCGTCGCGGCTCAGGATGAATTTCTGGTAATCGGGCCAGTCGCTCTGCCAGTTGCCCCAGGTGGTGCGCCATTGCCAGCCGGTGTTGCGGGTGCCGCGGCCGTATCCCGCGTCCACCTCCCAGCTGTTGGCGATCCATTGGTCGATGAACTGCTGGTCCTGCCAGCCTTTCTCGATCACGATGCGCGCGATGGCATTGTGCAGGAGGGCGTCGGTGCCCGGAATGATGGGCAGCCAGAGCCCGCCATTCTTCTCCCCATAGGCCACGCCCATGGTCTTGTGGGGAGTGACGAAGATCAGTGTCTTGTTGGGGTTCGCGCCGCCCATGATCCACTCGGTGAACAGGGTGGTCTTGGTCTCGTAGGGATCCACGCCCGAGAAGAAGCAGACCTCGGCCATGCCCCAATCCTCATAGGAAGCGGCAAAGGAATCGAGCCCGGCGTCGTCGAGGCCGGTAGCGTCGTTGGTGTTGGAGGGCTTGTCATGGGGCGCGATGGCGGGCGTTCCAACGCTGGTCATGCCCAGCTTGGTGATGGCGTAGGTATTCTCGAAATACTGGTAGGAGTACATCTTGATGCCCCACGCGTGCTCCCCGTACTTCTCCAGGATGTACTTGGAGATGTCCGCCATGGCCTCGGTGGCGAGCTCCCAGGAAACGGGCATCAGCGTGCCGCGCACCCGGATCATGGGGTAAAGCAGCCGCTCGCTGGTGCGGTTTTCCGGGTTATAGCACTTCTGCGCCAGCGTTCCGCCCCGCACCGAGTGGTCGCCGCCGCGATTGACCACCGTCGCCTCGAAGTCGGGAATCACCAGCACGTGGTGCGGCTTGCCCTTGTAACGCACCACGTTGTGCTGGCTCGGACTCGCCCAGGGCCGCTGCACCCCCGTGAACGGGAAATCCATTTTGAAGGCGTTCTCCGCGGCCCTGGCGCCGCCCTCCCTGCCCACCGGCCAGCGATAAACCTTGTAGCCGCAGGCGATGGTGCAGTAGTCGCAGGCCGTGGTCAGCACCTCGGCGTCCTTGGGCGGCAGGGGCACATGGTCCTTGGCGTAGATCGCGAAGGAGTGGGGATTGAATTCCTTGCTCATGATGATTCTCCCTGTGACGTCAGGCGGAGGCCGGGTTGGCCACGTTGCGGCTGTAGCCGTAGATGAGCCCCAGCACGCCGACCGCATAGATGTTGTCGCCCTCCACCTCCAGCACGATCTGGGGCAGGCTTTCCGTGGCGTGCCCCGAAATCACCATCCCGTGCCGGGTGAGATCGAAGGTGGTGAGGTGCAGCGGGCAGGGTCCGAGAACCTGGTGCTGCTCCTTGTAGCTGCCATGGAGCGGCCCGCCCATGTGGGGGCACTGCAGGTTGAAGGCCACCACGTCGCCGTCCGCCCCCACCCCGCCGCCCGCCGGCGCGCCGAGCTTCACCAGGATGTTCGAGACGTGGGCATAGGGATAGTTGAACTGGATGGGCTTGCCCTGGACCAGCCTGGAGAGCTGCCCCACCTTCTGCCGCGCATAGTTCGCCTTCAGCGCGTACTGGGGCTGGGCCGCGCCCTGGGCGAGGCCCGGAACGCCGCTCAGGGCCGTGACGCTCACCACCGCGCCGCCGGCGAGCAGAAACTCGCGCCGGCTCATGCAGGCGCGCTCGCCCTCCGCGTGGTCGTGGGATTGCAGTTTGATCTCATGCTCGCTCATGTTCGCGCTCCTTTCACTTCATGACCTGATAGGCCGGCAGCTTCGGCGTATCCATCAGCAGGGGTTTGTCCATGCTTAGGGATTCCAGGAACGCCACCAGGTCCTTCATTTCCGCCCCGGTGAGTCCCAACGGACGGATCAGGGGCGACTTGTTGGGCCCCGTGCCGCCGCCCTTGTTGTAGAACTCGACCACCTCGTCCAGGGTGTAGAAGATGCCGTTGTGCATGTAGGGCGCGGTGTACTTCAGCTCGCGCAGGCTGGGGGTCCTGAACTTGGCGATGTCCTTCGGGTTCTTGGTCTGGTAATAGAGCCCCATGTCCAGGTCGGCGTCGCGGTAGCCCTTCTGCGTCACGCCCTTCTGGTAGTGCTCCCAGCGGTGGGTGATCTGGAACAGCGGATCGGTCTTGAACACCTCGTTTTCGGGGACCCCCAGGGCGTAGAACTTCTGGTCCGAGGCGAGGGGCCCGTTGTGGCACAGGATGCAGCCCGCCTTGCCGTTGTAGAGCGCCATGCCGCGCTTCTGGGCATCGCTGAGGGCGTTCTTGTCGCCCATCATGTAGCGGTCGAAGGGCACCTGCTTCGCGTCCGAAACCAGGGTGCGCTGGAAGGCGGCGATGGCCTGCCAGGCGTGGGTGATGCGCGGCCAGTCGGTGCCGAACACCTTTTTGAAACGCGCCACGTACTCCGGGATGAAGCGCAGCCGCATTTCCATCATGGACGGGTCGCCGTTGCCCGCCACGTTGCCCTCGGCGGCGGCCGGCGCCTGGGCCTCCAGGCTGGTGACGTTGCCTTCCCAGAACAGCTTGTTGTAGTAGGCGGAGTTCAGCACCGTCTGGGAATTGCGCCAGTGGGTGGTGCCGGGATAGCCGCGGGAGATTTCCCCGCCTTCGCCCCAGCCCTTGTTCGGCTCGTGGCAGACCACACAGGGCGTGCTGGCGTCGCCCCCGAGCCGGCTGTCCCAGAACAGCATCTTGCCCAGCTCGACCTTTTCGGGGCCCATGGGATTGTCGGCGGGAACCGGCACCGGCGGCAGCGGCGCCAGCGTGGGGAATGCCGGCGCCGCCGTCTTCCCCCCGTTGCCCTCGGCCTTGGCGATCCTGGCCGCCGGCGCCTTGGCTTGTCCGGATGCGGCAACGGCTTCCGTAACGGCCGCCGACAGCAGGGCCGCGGCGACCGACGAGGCGATGAGACTCAGTTTGACGACCTTCGGATTCATGGTTCGCTCCTAGTTCTTGCCGAATGTGCGCGCCTTGTACTCGGGCAGCTTCGGCACCTCGACGACGACGGGATCCCCGCTCAGGCTCTCCAGAAACGCCACCAGCGCCCGCTTCTCGGATTCCGACAGGTTCAGCGGCTTGAGCTCGCCGCCGGCGCCGCCGCCCTTGCCGTAGAACTCCACCACTTCCGGCAGCGTCTTGAACATGCCGTTGTGCATGTAGGGGGCGGTGTACTTGAGGTCCCGCAGGCTGGGGGTGGCGAACTTGCCGATGTCGCGCTCGTCCTTGGTGATGGCGTACGAGCCGACGTCGGTCCGCGCGTTCATGTAGTTGGGCATGCCGCTGGTCGAGTAGTGGCGCAACATGGTGATGGCGCGCAGCGGCGTGTTCCACACCTCCGGGTTCTCCGGCACGCCGGTCCGGTGCAGCTTGCCGTCGGAGCCGAGCGGGCCGTTGTGGCAGGAGACGCAGTTGGCCTTGCCCTTGAACAGGGCATAGCCCTCCTTCGCCTCCGAGGACAGGGCGCTCTGATCGCCCTTGAGGAAGCGGTCGATGGGCACGTTCCTGGATACCACGCTCTTCACGAACTCGCCCACCACGCCGTAGACCCGCATGCCGTTGATGTCGTCCTTGCGAAACTTGCCCCACATGGCGACATATTCCGGCACCTGCTTCAGCCGCTCCTGCATCAGGCGGCTGTCCATGTTCATGGTGTGGGCCTCGGTGATCATGTCCCGCACCAGGGTGCCCACGTCGGAGCCGTCGAGCCGCCCGTCCCACATGAAGCGCGCCTTGAACGCGGCGTTAAGGATGGTCGGCGTGTTGCGGAAGTACTCGGAGGCGGGATAGCCCTTGCCGAGGGCCTGGCCGTCGGTCCAGCCCTTCCGGGGATCATGGCAGGTGGAGCAGGACAGCGCGGCGTCGCCCGACAGGCGCACGTCGAAGAACAGGAACCGGCCCAGCTCGGCCTGGTCCTTGTTGAATTTGGCCTCCGGCAGCGGCGCCAGGTCCGGCGCCTTGGCTTGCTGGGCCCGGACGTCGCCCTGGGGCGGCAGCAGCGCGCCAGCGAGCGTCGCGAGCCCGGCCAGGGCCAGCATCCCGGACAGCCGTCTTACGTTAGCAGGTTTCATGGATCACTCCCTGAGCAGGCTTCGGATCACTTGGAAAACTCGAAGGCGGCGCTGGCGGGGGCGCCGGCCGCCACGTTGACTTTCGCGCTCTTTTCCCCCAGCACCGGGTGCCAGGCCTTGAGCTCGTACTCGCCGGCCGGGAGCCCGTCGATGGCGAACGAGCCGTCATCCCTGGTCACGGCCGCGTAGGGATTGTCGGCGGCGAAGGCCCAGGCGTGCATGAAGTCGTGGGCGTCGCACTCGATCTTGACCACGTTGGTGCGGCGCATCTTCACCGACTGCTTGATGTCGCCCTTGTCGGGCTGGCCCACGTTAAACATGGTGCGGCGCACGGCGCCGATGATCTCGTAGGTATGGATGTTGTGCAGCACCGGGTCGGAGTTGCGGATGGTGAGGTCCGCGTCCTTCTTCACCACCAGCGCGTCGGGACGGAAACGGCATCCCTTCTGGTCGAGGACCGGCTTCTCCGCGTCGCCCCAGGGCTTGCCCTTGTCGATCTTGGCAATGTAGATCACCGCGCCCTGCAGGGCATCGCCCTTGACCGCCACTTCCACCACTTCCCGATCTCCGGTGCCGCAGAATTCGGGGTTCTTGTTGATGGCGATCTTGCGCGGCGCCGGGATGCTTCCCTTGAAGCTCACCTTGCCGGTCACCTTTCCGCCGTTCGACACGGCGGCCACTTCGTAGGCGTGAACCAGGGGCGCGACGAACGCCGCGCCCGCCGCAACCGCGCAACAAGCCAACTTGATTTTCATGCAAGCCTCCTCTGAGCCAGTCGAGTTCGGGCGATATGCCGCTGCTTGCTGCAAAGCAAGGTACATGCCATGACGAAAACATCGCGCCAGCGCCGGGAAGGGCGCGGGAACCAGCCGAATTCCCATGGTTGAACTGAGGTTTTTTGATTGAAGGATGGTCAGATCCAGACCACGGCGAACAGAAAATGACCAGCGACATCCGCGGGAAACAGAGGGAATCGGCGAATTCCGGGCGGCACGGCGCTTGCTTGGTGGAATCGCAGCGAATTCGGAATTCATCCCCGTGGCGATCCCTGCGAACCCTAAGAATATCGTCGTGCTCGGCGCCGGCATCTCCGGGCTGGCGGCGGCCCACGCGCTGCTCGCCCGCGGCCACCGGGTGACCGTGCTGGAACGCAAAGGCGCGGCCGGCGGGCGCATTCATACCGAACACGCCGGCGGCTTTCTCATGGAGCACGGGCCCAACAGCCTGTTGGCCCCGGCGCCCGAGGCCGAAGCCCTGATCTCGGCGCTGGCCCTCGACGGCGAGCGCATCGGCGCCGGAAGCGGCGTGCGCCACCGCTACCTGGTGCGCGATGGACGCGCTCATGCCCTGCCGCTTCAGCCCCTGCGCTTCTTCACCTCGGATTTTTTTTCGCTGCGCGGCCGCCTGCGCCTGCTCGCCGAACCGCTGATCCCTCCGGTGGCCGCCGATGAAACCGTGGCCCAGTTCGCGCGCCGGCGATTCGGAAGGGAATTTCTGGACTACGTGATGGATCCGCTGACGGGCGGCCTGTACGCGGGCGAATGCGAGCGCCTCAGCGTCTCGGCGCTGTTTCCCCGTCTCAAGCAGCTCGAACGCGAAGCGGGATCGGTGATCGGCGGCCTGGCGCGCCTGCGCCTCGCCCGGGGTGCTTCCGGCCCCTTCGACCCCCGGCGGCGCAAGCTCTTTTCATTGCGCCGCGGCCTGGGCGCCCTCCCCGAGGCAATCGCCCGGGGGCTGGGGAGCAGGCTGCAACTGGGAGTGCAGGTGCATGCCGTGCTCCCCCGCGCCGGCGGCGGCTTCCTGGTACGCGCCGCGCGGGGAAACGAGCCGCTTTCGATTTCCGCCGACGGCGTGGTGGTTGCGCTCCCCGCCTACGCGGCGGCCCGGGTCCTGGAGCGGATCAGCCCGGAGGCCGCCGGGACCATCGCGGAAATCCCCCACCCGCCCCTGGCCGTGGTGTTCCTTGGCTACCGCGAGCCGGCGCTGGCGCATCCCCTGGACGGGCTCGGGCTGCTGGCGCCGCGGGTGGAACAGCGAAACGTGCTCGGCATGCTGTTCTCTTCGACCCTGTTCGCAGGGCGCGCGCCGGAGGGTCACGCGGCGCTCACTGCCTATGTGGGCGGCGCCCGCCAGCCGTGGCTGGCGAACCTTCCCCGCGAAGAGATCGTGGGCCTGGTCCACGCGGAAGCGCAGGCACTGCTGGGCGCGCGCGAGGAACCGGTATTCGCCCGGGTGCGCTATTGGCGCTACGGCCTGCCGCAGCCCGACCTGGCGCACACGGCCCGCCTGGCGGCGCTCGGCGCCGCCGAAGCCGAGTTCCCGGGGCTTTGCATCACCGGAAACTATGTCTCGGGCGTTTCCACCGCCGCCTGCATTGCCGCCGCCGAAACGGCAGCGGAACGGTTATCCGCCTTCGCAGCGCCCGCGGACTGCAATCCGATCGCCGCGCGATTGGCGGTCTAGACTATTTCCCCGGCTTCGCGCTGACGGTCACATTGGCGGGGGGCAGGCACACGGTGTCGCTGCAGGCCTGGGTCGTCACCTGCACGGTCGCGGGCCGGTGCCGCGGCAGGGACCCGGCCGGCAGCTTCGCGACGATGCTCACCCGCCCCTCGTAGACCTGAAGCGCACCGCTCGCGAAGCGGGTGGTAAACGCCGTCGCCTTCGGATAGATCACCTCGAGCGGTGTCAGGTCCGGGACGGAAACCTGGGTGGGAATCAGAAATGGATAGCTCGCCGGATTGGCGTTGACATGCCAGCCGGGGGCGATGTCGAGATGGATGGCGATCTCGTCGCCGCCGGCGCCGCGCTGCGCGGTTACGGTGGCCACGACCTTGTCCAGGGTGCCCGGTCCACTCATCGTGGAAGCGGCAGCCTCCTGTGCCGGAGCTTCGGGTATGCGGCCTTCGCGTGCCGCAACGCTTTCCTGTCCCCCGGTCGCCGCGAGCAGCGCCGGCCACTGCCGGGGCCGCCGCGAGACCTCTGCCGCCATGGCGCGCAGCAATCGTTGCGCGCCGTCCCGATGAGCCCCGCCCAGGCGTGACAGGACGTCCAGCGCCGCCGAAGGCCCCGCGGGAGACACCTGGTCGCCGAACTCGTCCGCGGGCAGCGGCAGGTCCGTCCCGCGCCGGGACGACGCCATCCGCCCGCCCGGTTCCGCGAAGTGGCGGAGGATGTCATCGGCCAGGCGCGCCGCGCGGCGCCGCCATTTGGTATCGCGCGTCGCATCGGCCAGGGCCAGGTACCCCCGCGCCAGCAGCGCGTAGTCGTCGAGGAAGCCCTCGCCCCGGGCGCGCCCGCGAAAGACTTCGTGGCGCAGCGTGCGGGCCCCGGGATCATAGGCCGTCCGCCACAGGCGCTCGCCGGCCCGCGCCGCCGCCTCGACCCAGGCGGGTTCTCCGAGCAAGCGCCCGCTCAGCGCCAGGGCCTCGATCGCCAGTCCATTGGCGGCCACCACGAGCTTTTCATCCCGGGCCGGCTGGGGTCGCTGCCTCCGCACCTCCCGAAGCCGCTCCCGCAGCGGCGCCAGTTCCGCGATGACTTCTCCCAACCCGGGCCGCCCGGTCCGCGTCAGGGTGTCCGCCGAGGGAAGGCGCATCCGCAGGACCCCGGGCTCGACTTCAAGGGAAGCGTCACCCTCCCGCGGCGGCGCCTCGCGCAGCTCATAGGCGCGCCAGAATCGCTCCGCGTCCGGACCGAGTACCGCATCCACCTCGGCCCGGCGCCAGAGATAGGTGAGCCCCTCCTCCCGGCCCACTGCCGCGTCGAGGGCCCCGTAGAATCCGCCCTCCGGATCGAGCAGATCCCTCAAGATGAAGGCGGCGACGTCGCGCGCCGTCTCCCGGTAAAGCGGATTGCCCAGCTCCCGGTGCGCGAGGGCATAGAGCCTGAGGAGCTGGGCGTTGTCATCGAGCATTTTCTCGAAATGGGGGATGGACCAGGTGGGCTCCACCGCATAGCGATGGAAGCCGCCGCCGACGTGGTCGTGGATTCCGCCCAGGGCCATGGCGTCCAGGGCGGCAGCCAACGCATCGCGGCTCTCCCGATGCCCGTGCTTTGCCTCGACACGAAGCAGCTCCAGGATCGGCGCCCGGGGAAATTTCGCCTCGTTGCCCCCGAGGATTCCTCCGTGGACCGGGTCCACGTCCTTCAGAATGGCTTCCCGCGCGGCGCGGCGCCAGCGCTCGGGGGACACCGGGACCGGCTCGGCCGCCGGCGCCCGCGCCGCGCCCAGCAGCGCGTGGACCCGGGTCGCCCGATCCGTTATCGCCTCCCGGTCGGCGGCCCAGGCATCATGAATCTTCCTCAGCAAGGTGGAAAAGCCGGGCCGCCCGAAGTCGTCGTCGGCGGGCGGAAAATAACTTCCGGCAAAAAAGGGCTTCAGGTCCGGCGTCAGGAACAGGTTGTTGGGCCAGCCCCCGCTGCCGCCGAGAATCTGGGTGGCGCGCATGAACAGGCGGTCCACATCAGGGCGCTGCTCCCGGTCCACCTTGATGCTGACGAACCCGGCGTTCATCAGCGCGGCAATGGCCGGGTCGGAATAGAGGGTCCAGTTGGCCACGTGGCACCAGTAGCAGGTGCTGTAGCCGATGGAAAGGAAGATGGGCTTGTTTTCGCGCCGCGCCTTCTCGAACGCCTCCTCTCCCCACGGATACCAATCCACCGCATTGCAGGCGTGCTGCAGGAGGTAGGGCGAGCCGGAATCGATCAGCCGGTTGGGCCGGGCCGAGCCCGGGCAGCCGGCCGCGCCCTCCGCCGCGGCAACACCGCCTGCAGCGCCCGGCAATGCCAGAGACTCGGCAGCGCCTGCCCGCGGAGGAGCGCCCATGGCCAGTCCCACCAATCCGAGGACGAGGGCGACCCGGCGCAAACTGCCGCCCCAGGTCCTGCCCCGGTCCGGGAGGTACGGTAGGCCTGTCATTGGAAGACAGACCGGAGAAGGGATTGGGGGTTCCGTCCGGAGAACCCGGCGACGAGGGGCGCCCGGGCCTGCCGTCAGGGCCTGCCGAAAGGCAGCGCGCTGGGCCGGTGGGCGCGCATGAATTCCAGATCGATGCATTCAACCCGGACTTTCTCCGCTTCCCGTTCCAGGTTCGCCCGCACCCGCTCGCGGACGAAGCCCGGGATGCGTTCCAAAAGCGCCCGGGCTTCGGGAGTCCAGGAGGGGGCCGAGCCTTGGGTCCGGCCGCCTGCGGCAAGCGGCTCCGGAACCGCCTCCGCCGGCCTGCAATACCCGCATTTCGGATCTTCTGCCATCAGGTCGCCGTGCATGGCAAGCGCCCGGGCCCGGCAGCCGCCGCAACTGAAGCGGAAATCACAGTCCCCGCACTTGCCGCCGGGAAGTTCGGTACGCAGGCGCCGGAATAACGGATGTTCTTCCCAGACTTGCTTGAGCGCGCTTTCCCTCAGATTGCCCACCACCTGGGGAATATAAGGACACGGAGTCACGCCGCCCGAAGGCGTGATGCGCAGGTAGCGGCGGCCCGCCAGGCAGGCGCTCGACCAATCCGCATAGGCCCCGTCGCTTACGCCAGCGTGCAGCCCCTGCAGCCGCCGCGCGTAGGGGGCGCAGCGGGCGCGGATCATCAGCTTGGGCCGCGCCTGTTGCAGGCGGAGAATTTCCTGCAGCGCTTCCTCGTAGGCCGCCGATGAAAGATCGGTCTGAGTGACGCCCCGGCCGGTACAGACCAGAAAGAAAAAATTGAGGGCCATGGCGCCCGCGGATTCCGCCAGGTCTGCCAAGTCCGCAAGCTCACCACGATTTTCCTCGAACAGGGTGGCTTGAAGCAGCACTCCGAGCCCGGTCTGGCGCGCCGCCTCGATGCCCGCGATGGCGGCGGCCCAGGCGCCCACCTGCCCCCGCAGCCGGTCATGGAAGGCGGAGGTGGCGGAGTCCACGCTGATGCCAACGCCCACAGCCCCCGCCCGTTTCAGTTCCACGGCGCGGAACAGGCTGAGCAGGGTGCCGTTGGTTCCGATGACCGGCATCAAGCCGAGTTTCGCGGCCGCTTCCACCAATACCGGAAGGTCGCGGCGTATCAAAGGCTCTCCGCCAGTCATGACCAGCATGGCGCCTGGAGCAAGTTCGGCGATTTGCTCTATCACGCCGCAAGCTTCCTCGGTGTTCAACTCGTCCGGCGTTTCGCGCTTGCGTTGCACTGCGTCCAGATAACAATGACCACAAGTCAAATTGCACCGGCGAGTGAGGTTCCAGGAAACGATCATCGGCATCATGGTTTGTTCATGCCTTGAGTTCTTCCGGCTGACTTAGCCGCGCCCTTTGGATGTTTGACCGAGCAAGAACTGCGCCTGCCAGTCCTTGAACTGGTCAGTCGGGAGGGGAGGGCTAAACAGGTAGCCTTGGGCCTCATCGCATCTGAGCAGCCTCAGGAGGTTCGCCTGCTCCTCGGTTTCCACGCCTTCAGCGACCACCTTGAGCTTCAGCGAATGAGCCAGCGAAATAATCGTAGAAACGAGGGTCCAGTCATCAGAGTTGCTTACCATGTCAACGATAAACGCCCGGTCTATCTTCAGCACATCGACAGGCAACTTGGCCAAGTAGCTGAGTGAAGAGTAACCCGTTCCAAAATCGTCGATCGCGATACCGAACCCCATCTCCCTGATTGACTTGAGCTTCCCGATATTCTCCTCGATATGCTCCATGACCAGGCTCTCGGTAATCTCCAGGTCCAGCCCGGGCAATGCGTTTCCTGCCCCTCTGAGCGCGTCCTCCACGTCCTTCACGAAGTTCTTTTGCCTGAGTTGAAGCGGGGAAATATTAACCGCGATCCGCAGCGGCCCTAGACCTTTGGCGAGCCATTCCTGGTAAGTGGACGCCGCCTTTCGCAGCGCCCACTTGCCTACCTCAACGATCAGGCCGGTCTCTTCGAGTATCGGAATGAACTGGTGCGGCGGCACCAGTCCCTTGTCGGGGCTATTCCAGCGAATCAATGCTTCCACCCCGCTCACGCCGCCGCTCTTGAGATCCACCTTGGGCTGGTAGTACAGCACGAACTGCTCCTGGTCCAGGGCGCGGCGCAGCTTGGTCGCCAGCGTGAGGCGCTCGCTGATCCGTGCGTTCATTTCCGCGGTATAGAACCGGAAAGTATTGCGCCCCTGTTCCTTGGCCTGGTACATGGCGGCGTCGGCATTTCTTAACAAGACTTCCTCATCCCCGCCGTCCTTGGGATAGAGGCTCGCGCCAATGCTGCAGGTAATGGTGATCTCCCCGTCTTCAAGGATTACGGGGCGGGCCATTTCGGCCAGAATCCTTTGTATCACGGCAGGATAGCTCCCATCCCTGGTCACAACGGAGATGACCAGCACGAATTCGTCTCCCCCAAGGCGCGCCACGGTATCGCCCTCGCGCAGGCAGTTTTGCAGTCGTCCCGCCACCGTTTTCAACAGAAGATCGCCCACACTGTGACCCATGCTGTCATTCACCAGCTTGAAATGATCCAGGTCCACCAACAAAACCGCCATTTCCATCTGGTTACGGTGGGCATGGATAATGCCCTGCCGCAGGCGGTCGCCAAGCAGGTTGCGGTTGGGCAGCCCAGTCAGTGAATCGTAGTTGGCATGGCGCTCCAGTTCCTCTTCGTAACGCTTGCGGTCGGAAATATCGTTCATCACGCTGACGAAATGCGTCACCTGGCCGGTTTCGTCCCGTACCGGCGCGACGGAAAGCTCGTTCCAGAACAGGCTGCCGTCCTTGCGGTAACAGCGCAGCATGGCCTGCCCCTCCCGCTTCTCATGCAGAGCGGCGCGAATCTCGTCCAGACCCCTCTGATCCCTTTCGTTCCCCACCAGGAAACGCCCGTTGCGACCTATTGCCTCTTGTGCGGGATAACCCGAAACCCGCTCGAAGGCCGGATTGACGTAAATGATCGGGTTATCGGGCAAAAACGAGTCGGAGATCATGATGGCGTTGGTGCTGGATTCGATGGCGCGGTCACGCAAACGCAGCGACTCCTCAGCCTGTCTGCGCCCCATGAACTGACCGATCTGTCCCCCGATTATCCGGGTCATTTGAATCAGCGCCTCGTCAGGCTGGCGGATGGCGCGGCAAAAAAATTCGAAGACGCCGAGGACCCGATCTCCAAGCAGGATCGGGAAGGCAAATGCGCCATGCAGCCCCGCCTTGGCCGCAATCGGTGCGCGCAAGAAACTCGCATCCTGGGTAACATCGGCAATCCAGCAGGGTGCTCCACTGCTGAAGGCGCGCTTTACCAATCCGCCTTCTGCAGATCCCGGCGCCCTCGTGATCTGGCGGGAAAGCGCTAAAAACTCCATTGTCTCGGCAGACGGAATGCCCCACGTTTCGACACAACGCAGCACATTCCCGTCCGCTTCGAGACTCCAGCGGGCGCCGCAGTCCCAGCCCAGCGTTTCGCAGATGGTTTGAATAATTTTCGGCAAGGCGTCGGCAAGCGTGTCGGATTCAGCCGTGATACGGGTTACTGCGAGCTCCATCGCCTCTCGCGCCTTCGCCTGCTTGTGCGCGGTGATGTCAACGAACATGCCCATGATCCCGGTGACCTCGCCTCTGGCGTCGCGCAGCGCGGAGGGGTAAATGATGACGTCGAGGAAAGAGCCGTCTTTACGCTGGCGGCGGCGTTCGACTGCCTCCAATGATTCTCCACGACGCGCCCGGTCGAGCAACGCAAAATACTCATGCTCTTTGCCTTGCTTCACCACCGGATTGGGTTGATTGACAACTTCTTGTTCGCTCCAGCCGAAAAGTCGCTCCGCGGCCGGGTTCCACATCCTGACGATGCCGCCTTCATCCGGGACGATGATGGCTATGGGGGAGGCGACAATGATCTTCCGGAGTCTTTCCTCGCTTTCTCGTAGCGCAGCCACCGCCCGCCGGTGTTGCTCGCGCGTCCGGAGCGAAACTATTCCATACGCCAGATCATCGGCCATTTCGGTGAGCAATTCGACTTCCTTGGCGTCGAATACATCCGCATCTGCGGTAAAAATGCTTAAGGCACCGAAAGTATCGCCCCGATCCCGCAGGGGCAGAGATAGGGCCGAAACAAGCCCAATTTTTCCGGCAACTTGATGCCACGGGGCCAAATGCGGGTGTGCCTGAATGTTTCTCGTAATTACCGTTTCGCCGCTGCGAATGGCAATCCCGGTCGGTCCTTGTCCTCGTTCAATGTCCGCCCATGTGACTTTCAAGGTGTCGAGGTATTCTTTCCCCGCTCCGGCGTGGGCCACGGGCCGCACGCTCTTCACCTCGTCGTGTTCGGCAAATCCCACCCACACCATGCGGTATCCGCCCACATCCACGATCTCGCGGCAGATGTTGTCGAGTAATTCGGTTTCCTGTGTCGCCCTTATCAGCACCTGGTTGCATTCCGTCAACATCCGGAGGGTGCGGTTATACCTGCGCAATTCCTCCTCGGTGCGCTTGCGTTCGGTGATGTCCTCTTTCACCGCAACGAAATGCGTAATCCGACCCTGCTCGTTCCTGACCGGGGAAATTCTCTCGTCTTCCCAAAACAGCTCCCCGCTCTTCTTCCGGTTGAGCAGTTCTCCGCGCCATTCCCGGCCGGAAGTGACCGTCTTCCACAGGTCCGTGTACACTTCCGGCGGATTGTCGCCGGATTTCAAGATGCGCGGATTTTTCCCCTTGACTTCCTCAAGAGAATAGCCGGTTAGCTGAATAAATTTGGGATTGACGTATTCGATGTTGCCCTCGTGATCGGTAATCACCACGGTGGCGGGGCTTTGCTCGGTGGCGCGGGAGAGCTTGCGCAGTTGTTCTTCTGCCCGCTTGTGCTCGGTAACATTTTTCCCGACACCGCGATAGCCCCTGAAGTTGCCGTCGTTATCGAAGATGGGGCGCCCGCTCATTCTGATATAACAAAGATTGCCCTCCAGGTCGGCACGGCCGTATTCCAGGTTATGGAACGGCTGCCGTGCATTCAAAACAGCTTTGTGTGCTTCCCATTCGGCGTCCGTCAAGGCTAAGGGGGACACCTCCCACCGCGTCTTTCCAATGTAATCGGCGGGCGAAATGCCAGTTTTTTCGAGAAGGCTTTCTGACATGACCGTGAACCGGAAATTTTCATCCTGTTCCCAATACCAGTCGGAAGATAATTCTGTCAGGTCCCGGAATCGTTCTTCGCTCTCCCGCAGCGCCTGATCTGTCAACTTGCGCTCGGTGATTTCCGCTTCGAGCCTTATGCCGGTTTCCTCCAGCTCGCGTGTGCGCCGTTTCACTTCCTGCTGCAGGACAAGCGGCCGCCTCAGTGCGGAGTAAACCATGAACGCCACCAGCAGGCCGGCCACCAGCGCCATCGCACCCTCCACCATGAGAAAGGCGAAAGAATGCCAGCCGCCCACCGGCTCGATCGCCAGCGTCCATGTTCCATTGGGTACTTCGATTTGGTAGACCACGGGATCCGCAAGGCCGGTCAGCGCGGAGGTATCCAGGATGAGCCGTTGACCGGTGTCGAAACGCATCAGGGACAGTTCATACCGGTAATGCTCATCCGAGAGCTGCTGCACGCGGGCCGCGCTGGCCAAGTCCTCGATGCGGATCAGCGCGATGGCGAAGCCCCAGAACCGATCCTGGTTATCCCGGTCCGGGAGGAACACCGGCAAACGGCCCACTATGCCGATGCCGCCCTGGATCAGGTCAAACGGCCCGGCAAGCGTGAGCTTCCCGGTTTTTATCGCAGCAAGCGCCTCCTTGTTCCTGTCGGGATCCTTGAGCAAATCATGTCCGATTACGGGCTCGTTGCCGGCCCGGGGTACGACCTGGGATACGACGCCGTTGGGCGCGAGTTGCAGGCTGCTGACGCCAGGGTAGAGGGCCAGCATTTCGCCGGCCAGGGTTTCGAAGTGGTCGATTTTCCCGTTCCCCTGCCGCAACACGGCAGCCAGGGCATAGGTGGCGGACAGAGAGTGGTCGAGCTGCTTTTGCAGCTCCCGTCCATGGTCATCGGCGATGTCGTAGGCTATTTTCCGCTTGGCCTCCACCCGCATGTTCTCGGCCAAGCTGATCACCATGGCGCCAATGGCCAACGGGGGGGGGGGGGGGGGGGGGGGGGAGATGTTCATTCATCGCGCAGCCTGAGGCCGTTTAGTATTTTTCCGATGATCATTTTTCTTCTTGTCTCACGCGTTTGAACAACTCGGTCATAACTTGGTCGATCTGGGAAGCCGACATCCATTCCCTTTCGAACAGGATTTCACCCAACAAACGATGCCCAAGGTCGGAAAGCTCCTCATGGACTTGGCAACCAAGCGCCTCCGTTAGTTGAGCTTCAGTAATAAAGCCAAATTCGACCGCAATCTGGCCAAACCGAGGGCAGTATTTCCGAGACAATTCCCTGCGCAGATTCGGTGTCATGATCCGATGATTTTTGTCGTCACAGAGTCGACTTGATTGTGGTCGCCGCCCAATCGCCCCCAATTCAGCGGACGCCTTTTGAATTCAGAAAGGCTCCCAGTTCTTTGTCCGCCTGAATGTGGCTGACCATCCAATCTCTCAGAAACCGTAGGGTCCTTGCGTTCAAGTGCAAAGTTCCCGAGTGAAGGTCCAGACGCAGCTTGGCCAGCTCTTCCAGAAGATGATCGTGCATAACGTCAATATGGTTGTGGCGGCCAGGATAATCGTGCTCCGCCATTAATCGTTCTTCCGCTTGAAAATGAAGCTTCGTATGATGAGCGAACTCCGCCATTGCTTTCTCTATCTCCGCGCGATCGCTTTTTTGGCGCAGAAGATCTTCAATCTTGTCGAGGAGTCCTGCCAGAGCCCTGTGCTGCTCGTCGAGGACCTGGACGTTTACCTCAAGCGCGCTGGTCCACTCAATCACGATTAACAATGTCTTCGAGCGGCTGCATGAAAAGGTGCCTTCTCGGGCCCTTCCCTACGGGTTCCAAAAAACCACATGCTTTGACCTCCTTGCACGGGAGGTCCGCATGGCGTTGCGGTGTCGGCACTTCACAAAGTTCCGCGGGTTGCTTTACTTCGCGCCGACCCGGAGCAGATGGAGACGGCCGCCGCGGAACACCACCAACTCCAGCGGCGCATCCGCGCTGCGGTTTCGGAGCATGCCCAGCGCTTCCGAGGCCGTTTCCACGTGCCTGCCATTGACCTCCGTGATGATGTCGCCGGCGAGGACTCCCGCCCGCTCGGCAAGGCTGGACGGCACCACCTCCACGATGCCTGCGCCCCGCAACTCGGGGTTGCCCACCGCCCGCGCGATGTCCGGGGTGACATCCATAATCCTGATCCCAATGGGTGCGGGCTTGTAGGCGGCCGGGGAGGCCTGCCCGGTGCTCCCTGCTTCCATCGCGCGGCCAAGCTCCTCAAAGGCGTGGCCCAGCGCCCCTAGCGCTTCCACCAGCGACTCCGCGTCTTGGCCGCCCGTCTCGCTGCGCGACCGCGGTTGCGACGCGGGGGGCGCATTCACGGGTATGTTGAGCCGCGCAGGAAGCGTTGCCGTGTAATCGCGATCAGTCGGCGGAAGATCCAGAACCGCTACCGGCAGTGTCTCGCGCGGCCAGGAGAGGAACACCACGTATCGGCGGCCGCCCATCAGCTTGTTGTTGCGGCTGGTCGCGAGTCGGACGGCGTTCGCGCCCGTCTCCCACGCCAGCCCTTGCACCGCGCCTTCGGGCAGGGGCGCGTTGTGCGTGTAGCGGCCCGCGGCCTCCGCCGGGACAATGACGAAGCCGCTTACCCCGCCCACCGCGGTGTCGAACTCGAGGGTCAGCGTGACGCCCGCATACGAGCCGCGCTGCGGCGCGCCGGATGCGCGGGGAAAATCCGTGCCGCCGCCGGCGCCCGCGGCCCCGCATTCCTGACACACCCAGGTGACGACGTGGTGCCATCCCCGGTAGTCGTATTCGAAGCGGAGGGTGTCCTGCCCGATGATCTCTCCGGGCCCCCAGAGCGTCGATTCGGACAGCACGAGCCGGCCACCTTGCACGCGCCATTGGCCCCGGGTGGACGAGTACTGGTAGGCGCCGTCCGGATGCAGCACGAGCGGCTGGAAGTTGCGGCACGATCCGCCGCCCCCCGACACGTTGTAGCTCGCGCAGCGATAGGTGCCCGGCTGCAGCGCTTGCGCAATCGCGGGCATGAGCAACACGCAAAGCACCGCGCCGACCCTCAACAAACAGCGTCGCATCATCATGTCACGCCTCCTCGGTCACGAAAGTCGCCGCATCAGGGAATGCAGCCGGGCTGCGAGTAACTGGGCACGTTGGGCTTGCATTTCTGGGGTCCGGCCACGCCCGCGCCGGCCTTTGACGGCGCATCCGCCGGCTCGACGCAACCCGGCTGCGCATACCGCGGCCGGTTCGGATCGCACACCGGCGCCTGCGAAGTCGGCGCCGTAGGCGGCGGAGGCGCGGGGGCAACCGGCGCCGGCGCCGGCTTCGCCTCCGGCGGGTTCGAGGCCGGCGCCAAGGGACGGCCCGTTTGCGGCGCGTCCACGCACCCCGGCTGCCAGATTCGCGGCATTTCCGGATCGCACACCTTCGCCCCCGGACCCAGCTCAGGCTTGGGCGCGGGTGTGGGTTGCGGACCCGGCCTCGGCTGGGGGCCCTCCACGCACCCGGGCTGCCACACGCGCGGCAGCTTCGGATCGCAGGTCTTTCCTACACTAGTGCTGGCACCTTGCCCGTCCGGCTGCCGCGCAGGTTTCTCCATGAGCGGCGCCGATGCCGCGATCTCGAACTCCTGGGTCATGGCGTCGTTGATGCCGTCAGTCAGCCGCAGGCGGTAGCGTCCCGGCGACACTCCGGAGCCGATTGACCAGTACTGATCGACCTCACCTCTTGCTGGCTCGCAGCCTTCTGGTCGCGAGGAGTTTGTCCCGTCACCCTTGCAAGTGTCGCGCACAAGTTTCAGATCCGCGCTGCGCCCGCCCTTGGTTGCCTCCAGTTTCGCCGTGTCCGCCGCGACGAGAACAGCACCGAACTGCCCGAACGAGATCCAGTTTTCGCCGCGGATGTGCACGCTTTCCCCCAGCCGGTACCAGCGCGGATCCTGCCCGCCCTCGGCGACCATCAGAGCCTTCACGTCCGGTGCCTTCCGGTTTCCGCCAATACGGATCCTCTCGAAAAGGCGCTGTCCCTGCGATTCGGCGGAAATGACGTATGCGTTATCCGGCAGGCCGGGGGGCACCTTCAGCCGGAACGTGCCCCTGCCGCCCACTCCGACCGCGGCGTGTCCGATGCGGAACAACCATTTGACGGGGTCGGGCGCAGGACGTCGGCCGGGGTCGTAGGCGATGTCCCCCAGGTACTGTGGCGGCCTCCGCCCGCCGCTGGCGCGTTCAATGATCCCCAGGTCAAGTGGAATCTCGCCATTATCGGGGAAACCCGCGAGCTTGATTTCGAGCAGGTCGCCCTGCGCAGCCGAATCCGGTACCGCGAGGCGAGGAATGCGGCGCAGCGCCCGCTCGAGCGTCGCGCTCGGAACCACGACGTCCTTGCCCTCCCGCGTCTTGTAGGGCGTTTGCATCAGCACCCCCACTCGCACCCGCTCGACCTGGGGATCCTGCAACGCGTCGGGAAGCCTGAAAAGCAGCCGTGTCACCCCGGTTCGGGCGTCCAGCCACGCTTTCTCGGGAACAACGTTTCCGCAGGTTTTTCCGCCGGGAAGGCAGGCGACGTGCAGGCGGAATCGGCCCAGATCCCTGGCATCCGCCTGGCCGGTGAGTCCGCTCACCGCGACCTCGTACGAGAAGCTTCGGGCCTCTATGTTTCCGGCGCCGGTTGCGAGATCGAAGACGACTCGCGCAGCCCTGTTGTCCGGAGCGCCGTCGGCGCCCACCATTTGGATCCGCCTCACGCATTTCACTCCGCACTTATCGCAAAACGGCGATGAATAAAGCGTGTTGTCCACGTTGTCCTTGACTTCGGGACTGTGCGGGGCGTCGTTGTGGAAGATGTGGGGAAGATGGTTCCCGTCGGGCAAGACTCGCCCCGCCATCCCCGGCCGTCCTTCCAGGCGATAGGTCAGGCTATAGAACCAGTCAAACTGGTGCTGCCGGGACTGGGTAAGCTGTCCGGATATCCGGGCATTTGGGCTGTACTTGTCTTTCAGGTTCAGGACGCTCTGGTGATAGGCCGGCACGACGCCGTCGCCGCTCACCAGTCCGCCCAGAGTCATCTTCTCGTCCGATCCCACGACGATCGAATGCACGTGAATCCCGGTGCCCTCCAGCCTCGACAGTGCCCTGCCGAGCTCAGTGATTTCCGGGGAACCGGGCTTCAGGTACTGCGCGGCCTTGGAATCGACCGGTCCTGCCTGGTGCGCGACCGTGTCGAGCATCAGACCCGTGGCCGAACTCCCGATGCATGTCATGGGCTCCCCGAACATGCAGCCCACTGCGCCGGAAGCTTGCAGCCCCTTGCCCGTCAGGCTCACCGCTTCCAGCAGATTCGCCGACGGCGAACCCAGCAGCGGCGAATCCATGGTGATTACTCCCGCGACTTTCCCCTCTTTTTCGTATTTTTGGGCGTAGCGCAGCGCTGCGACTCCTCCCATCGAATGTCCGATGAGCACCGCGTAGCGGGTCTTGTCCCGGTCCAGCGCTCCATCGACCCACTTTTTCAGTTCGTCCGCCTGTCGATTGAAGCTGAGGTTCTCACGGTCCGAAAAATCCACCGCCACGGTCGGAAATCCCAGCTTTGCCACCCGCTGGAGGGAGGTGTCCTCGCCGTCCAGTGGACCATCCTTGATCTTGCGGTACCACATGCCGCTCGAGCTTCTGAGCCCATGTACAAACACGACCGTACATCCCTTGCTCTCGGGTTTGGCGGGAACCCAAACGGATGCAGGCGGCTCAACGGCGGGCTTCGTGACCGCCGGTGGGAGCGGAGGAGGAAGGAGTCTGCGCATGTCCCATTTCATGCTGGGCCAAGCCCCGTCGCACCCACGACCGTTCACCTTGCCGCCTTCGCTGTACTGCCAGTTCAGACAAACATCCCAGTCTCGGGTCTTAACGAACGAATCTTGCTGATACCACTTCTGGTTATTCTCGTCCTGGGTCCTGCACTGGTAGAGCGAGACATTGCGGTGGAAGCCCGGAAAAGCCGGGTTCATGTCGAGGCACCGGTCTTCGCGACCCTTGGGCCTCAAACGCTCCTGCCTGTAGATCCATTTCTGATTGTCTGAGTCGGAGCAGGGCCGGACAGAAACTCCGTCGCCTTCAGCCGCGAGGCAGTGAAGACCCTGGTGTTTGTCAACCCATTGACCGACGTGATTTACGAGCTGGTAGAAATCCTGCGCTTCGGCTGATGGGGCGAGCGCCAGGCCGCACGCCAACATTGCCACGCTATACACGCGCATTTCGCGTCCCCCCTTTCTGTGCCATTTCCGCGCGATCGCTTTTTTGGCGCAGAAGATCTTCAATCTTGTCGAGGAGTTCTGCCAGAGCCCTGTGCTGCTCGTCGAGGATCTGGACGTTTACCTCAAGCGCGCTGGTCCACTCAATCATGATTGGCGATCTCTTTGAGCGGTGGTAAGAAAAGGCGCCTTCTCGGGCCCTTCCCCATGGTTACAAAAAACCACATGCTTTGACCTCCTTGCACCGGAGATCCGCACCGAAGATGCGGACCCGCCGCTCAAACCTGCTGGCTACGGTACAGCGATGATTTCTTTGTAACCGGGGGCAAACCTACATGGCGGCCCCTTGGGCGGGGACGAGAACATTCGATCTGGCCTATGGGTGACAACATGCGAATGTCCTGAAAGACATAACGCCTGGCGGCCCCGCTATCGTAGGGCATCAAGCCCCCTAGACCGGAAACTTTGCCCCCGCCTTTCCGCCGGGTTTGCCCTTTTCAGTATGCGAAAATACGTGGGTAATACTACAGATGGCTGACCCGGGATATTTGACCTATGTCAATTTTTAGGTAACTTTTCGTCACCAAACTTAGGCAGCCACCAAAATCTGCCTGGTTATTGCAAAATCAGCGGGTTACAGGGTTACATTCTTGGCCCGGTGAATCGCGGCGGTAGTGGGGTGGAAGGTGGCGGTTTCAGGCGTCGACGATGCGGCCGTCGAGGATATGGATCTGGCGATGGGCTTGCGTCTTAAGCGGATCATGCGCCCACCTGATGAAACGGCCGCCCGGCCTGCAATTCGCTCAACAGCTCCTGAAGCAAAGCCGCGGTGACTTTTGTGGCGCCTTGCTCGCTCGCATAACGCTCCACCGCTTGCATCACCACCGCGCCGATGGCCGGTGGCATCTTCTTCATCTTTTCCAGGGCCGTGTCTTCCCAGCCGAGGCTCGGCGCGTACTCGGAGCCGCCAGCCTCCCACTCGGCGAGCTTGGCCGCTACCACCTCTGCGGTCACTACCCGATACCCGTGTTTCCGCGCCCAAGCCTCGATGCGCAGCCGCGTAAGGTCCCGGACAAATCCGGCGGGCACCTGCGCCACACGCTTTTCCGCCTCCTCGTCCCAAGCCAGCGGTTCTGACTCTGCCGTCACCGGTCTGCCGCTTGCCGCCGTAGTCTCGGAGACGGCGCCCCCGGCAGCCGCCACCATGCTCTCGGTAACCGTATCCTGTCCGACGCGCCGCGCCATCTTCTCTATTCGCAGCTTCGTATGCGCGCGGGCGGTTTGGTCACGGATGGCGTTGAGCCGCTCTAGGGCAGCGTTGTCCCAGAAAATGGTTTTGCCGTCAAAAGCCTGATGTGGCTTAGGCGCGCCGTTCTTGCCGAGGTGGGAGAATGGGCATTTGCCGGCTCCCTCCCCGCCCATGGCCGCCATCGCCTCCTTCGCCCTTGGCGGCATCAGCGAAGCGAGACAGGCGTCGATCGCGTCGGAGGTGATCATGGTATGCCCCGCTTCGAGCGCGTGCTTGAGCACCGCCTTGCGGGCCATGGCGCGGACGAACTCGGGCACGCGGGCCATGCGCGCCTCCGCCTCCTCGGTCCAGGCCATGGTGGTTTCCGCCACCTGCTCCAGGCGCGGCTGATAGGTTCGCGCCGAGAGCAGCAGGTTGCAGGGGGCCTGGCGCAGCAGGTTCTCGGTGGCGCTTCCCAGGTCCATGCCCTCGTCGGAATGCACCCCGGTGCGCCCCACGACCAGCAGCCAGGGGGGCCGCTCCCGCGCATACTTCAGCACCTGCTCGAAGCTCTTTCCCGCGAGCAGGGTGGTGGCGATCTCCGTGCCCTCCTCGCGGGCGATGGTCGCCGCGATATCGAGATGGGCGCGGTAGATCTTCGCCAGCCCCGAATCGATGATGTCCTCGTGCAGCTTCTCCTGCTCCTTGAAGCGGAACACGCTGGCGGCCTGCGGCGAAAGCACCTGGGCGATGCGGTCGAACGCCACGTAGTGGAAAAACGGATCGAAGGCCGAAATCGCCTCCACCGGCCGCCCGAAGATGCGCCCGAGCTCCAGGGCCGTCTTGAGCCCGCCGAAGGAACGCAGGCTGCCGTCGAGCGCCACCACGATGGCGCCCTCCGCCCGGGGCTCCGGCTGCCTCACCACCAGCAGGTCACGGTCGATGCGCCGCGCCACCCGCTCGCAGACGCTCCCGAGCTGAGAGGTCTCCACGGCGCCGAGACCCAGCGCGCCCATGACCACCAGGTCGCAGTCCCCGCCGGCGATGTCCTCCACCAGCCGGCGCCAGTTGGCCCCCTCGAGCGAAACCCGGCGGCACGCCGCTCCCGCCTCCTCGCAGCGCCGCGAAAAAACGTCCAGGTAGGATTCGGAGATGATGCCGAGCCCGCGGGTGATGAGGTCGTCGTGTATGTCCCGCTGTTCCACCAGCTTGTCTTCCCTGAGGTAGGGCTCGGGCAGCCCGCTTTCCATCTGGCGGAAGCGGCGGTCGTGGAGCCGCGCCGCATAGACGTGGCTCCCGGTGAGCGGCGCCCCGGTCTTGTTCGCGATGGCGATGGCGATGTCGAGGCCGGCGAGGGAATGGGGAGAGTTGTCCACCGGAACATAGATCGAGCGATACATGATTCCTCCTGACAGCTTGCTAACGCTTCACTGGGCGTTCCCGCAGAAGCTTCCGGACCGACTCCGTCAGCGTGGCGACCGGCGTCGCCATGCCGTGAAACTCCACCCGGTCCCGGCCGTTGCGATCCACCAGGACGTACACGCTGTTGTGCACGAAGTCGCCGTGGGGATCGGGGCGCACCACGACCCCGTAATCGGTGGCGGCCCGGGTGGCCTCCTTGATCGAACCGGTGAGCAACTGCCACCGCGCCGCATCCAGGCCCCGCTCCTTCATGAACGCCTTGAGCCGGGCCGGCGTATCGCGCCGCGGGTCCACCGTGACTCCGACGAATCGGACCGAAGCCCGCTCGGCGTCGCCCAGGCGTTGCTCGACGCCCTTCATGGACTCGATCAGGATGGGGCAGACGTCGGTGCAATGGGTGTACATGAAAGTCAGGATCACGACTTTTCCGCGCAGATCCTTGAGGGTCACGCGGCGCCCGTCCTGGTTGACGAGCTCGAAGCGGGCCGCCGGTTGGTCCACCTCCAGCCGCTGGAACCCCGCCCCCGGCTTTTCGTGCGCGGCGTGGCCATGGGCGTGAACGTTCGCGGCGGCGATCAGAAGCAGCAATCCCGCGGCGACGGCCGAGTTCGCAAATCCGGTCACGGTTTCACCTCTTCATTCCGGCGCCGGCGCAGCCGCCGGAGCAGCCAGAACTCGCCCCCCAGGGCGACGAACCCCAGCCCCATGGGCCAGAGATACACGGTGAGCGGTGTTTCCGGCTCCAGCAGCAGGTAATACCAACTGGAAATCGCCATCTTCAGGCCCTCCTCGCCCTGGTGGCCGTCCCACAGGTGAAAGGCGACAGGAACGAAACGTCCCGGCTCGAAGGCGGCCTCGTTGTCGCCGGAGGGCGTCAACGGGCGGCGCAGGATCACCCGGTACTGTCCGTCCTTGTAGCCGCCCTGGGCCGTGACATTGCCCGCTTCGCGCGGCGTCACCCGGTCGTGGCCGGCAGCGGTGAATCGCGCGAGACCCTGACCCGCGTTCCAGCGCCAGTAATCCACCCCATGGCGCCGGTCGCCGAGCACGAAGTAGGGCTTCTCGTCTCCCGTGATCTTCGCCGCGGGCAACTGCAGCGCCACCTGGTCCGCGGGCTTGCCGCCCTCTCCCTTGTTGTAGGTGCCGTCATCCCACTCCAGCAGGATCGCGAGTTCCCGGTCGTTGTAGATCGCCCGCGCCGTGATGACATCGTGGGCCGGCTTGAACCAGCGCGGATCGAGAATGATCTGCCCGGCCAGCGGAAAGTCCAGATATTCGGCCTCTTCCCACGCCCTGGCATAGGGATCGCCGGGAATCTCTCCTGCGATCCGGCGCGCCTTCAGCACCTGTCCGTTCTTCGGGGGACGCGTCAGGCTTTTCACGAAGGCCGCCAGTGCCCAGCGATCCTCGGCTGACGGAATGGCGTCCACGAAGGACGGCATGGGTGTGCCGTTGAAGCCCGTCGTGAAGGTGCGGAAAATGTCCTCGACCCGGTCGCCGGCGCGGTAACGCCAGCCCTTGGTGAAATTCACCGGCCGGATCGGAAAACGCCAGTCGTCCTTCAAGCCCTCCGCCGAAGTCCCGTCGCCCCGGCCGTACTGGCCGTGGCACTGCCAGCACTTCTTCGCCCGGTAGACTTCCTTTCCCTTCGCGATCAGCTCCGGGGTCACCTTCGGCGCCTCGCTCACCGCCACCTGCTCCTTGGCCGGCTCGTCCTTGAAGATCCCGAGGGAGTCGAAGGTCTTGACGTAGTGCACCAGTTGCCAGCGATCGCTCTCGGAAATGTATTTCTTCCAGGCCGGCATGGACGTGCCGGGCAGCCCCGCGCTGATGACCTTGAACAGATCGTGGTCGGTGGGAATCTGCCCCGAGAGCGTGGTCCGCACCTTGTACAGGGCGAGCGTGAAATCCCGCGGCCGCGGATAGACGAAATCCGCCGCCGGCCCGTCGCCCTTGCCCTCGTTGCCGTGGCACTGGTTGCAGTAGCGCTCGTAGAGCGCCTTGCCCTGCTTGAGATCGGCGGCAACCGGCACTGCTTTCACCGGCTCCATGCGCACCCCCGCAGGCACAGCCCCCTGGACCGGGCCCCAGGCGAGCAGCAGCAGTGCGGCAAGCCAGCGCAAGTCATTGCTTGTCATTCTTCACTTCCTCGTCCCAGGTGCGCGGCGTCGAGCCCGAGCCGGCGTAGATATAGAGAATCGCTTTCCAGATCTCCTCCTCCGACAAAAAGTTCTGCCACATCGGCATGGCGGAATTCCACGGCGTCGCACCCTTCGGCAGCCCCGGGCCGCCGGTGGCGACGCGCCAGAACACGAAAGATTCCTGCAGCATGGAAATCGTGCCCACGTCGCGGAAATTCGCCGGGATCGGGGTGAAGGCGCGGGCGAAATGGCCGTCGCCGCCGAGCGCGTCCCCGTGGCAGAAGAAGCAGTTCTGGTAATAAATGGTCTTGCCCTCGGCGATGCGCTTTTCCAGCTCGGGTCCGCCGGTGCGCAGGGGATTCTGCAGGCCGGCGACGGCGATGCGCTTGCCGTGGAACGGGAAGCTCGCGGGAGGCTCGGGATGGACCACCCGCGGCTCGAAGGGCGCGTCGAACGACGGCGCCGTGCGCAGGTAGGTTCCCCATGCAAGGAGCGCCGGCATCGCGGTGAGCACCAGCACCTGCAGCGTCCTCGGCACGCGGCCTTCGAATACGGCCTTGAGCGGCGCAAGGAAGTGCCTGAAGCGCGCCTCGTTCGCCGCCACGAAAATCAGGATGGCAAGCGTGGTGAGCACCATGTAGATCGTCAGCACGCTCGCCGGCATCGGCGGCCGGACCAGCAGCTTGAGCCCGGCAAACACCGCAAGCCAAAGTCCGATTGCGAAGTAAAAGGTCCAGCGCTGCAGACCGGCTCGCGCGCGAAGCGCCTCGAAGTTCCCTTCCCCCTTGGAGGGAGACGGGCCGGGAATGGGGGTGCGGCCGTCGCTCATTTTTCAGTTTCCGGTTGCTTCGCGCGGCGCCCGGCGATGAGCAGCGCGAATATCATCGCCACGTTGAATACCAGGATCACGATCCCCAGGCGCACACCCTCGTGGGACCAGGGGGACGCGGCGCCGGTGGCGCTGTAGCTCTTGCCGGACAGGCCCGCGAGATAGGCGACGATCTCGTGGAGATCGCCTTCGGGAATGGTCTTACCCAGGCCCGCCGGCATGATTCCCGGCTGGAAGCCCGGCGTGGTCCAGGCCGACGGGTCCACGATTTTCTTCAGCAGTTCCTCGGGCGCCCGGGTTTCCGCCGCCTTGGCCAGATCCGGTCCCACTTCCCCGCCCTCGCCGCGCACTTTATGGCAGCCGAGGCAGCCGTATTGGCCCATCAGCTCCTGGCCCCGGTGCACCGGTCCGGCGGCCCTGGCCTGGGCAATGTCCCCGGGGAGCACCTTCGCGGTCGGCTCCATGCCGCCCAGCCCCTGGAGGTAGGCCACGATGGCCTTCACCTCCGCCAGGTTGAGGTTCGCCGGGGGCTTGAGGGCCGAGGGCATCATCTTCGGATAGCCCGGCACCAGGAAGGCGTCGGGGGTGACCAGCGATTCGATGAGATAGGGCTCGCCCTCGGTGCCCGGCTTGCGGGTCGGCGCCTTGCCCGCGGCCTGGCGCAGGTCCGGACCCCGCTCGTTGCCGGTTTCGGTGACCTTGTGGCAGATGAGGCAGCCGCCCTTGCCCTTCAGCAGCTCCTCGCCGATCGCCACCAGCTCCTGGGGCGGCGTCTCCGCGGTGATGACTTTCTTCGCCGGCGGATGCTCCTCGAACTGGGGCACCAGCTGGCCGACATAGGCGTAGATGCTCACCACCGCGAGCATGAAGACGAACACCTTGAGGACGGTCGCCTTCATTTCAGCGGCCCTCCGCGCGGCGGGCGTCGTAGCGCATGGCCATGGCGAACACCGCGCCGACCATAAGGAAGAAGATGACGACGATGACGGAAACGATGATGGTGGCGTGGCCGTGGGTCATGGTGTAGGCGTTGGCGCTCTCATCGGCGACCCGGCCGTAGACGTGCCAGTACTGGCGGATCCCGGAACGGATGTAGCCCATGAGCCCCATGAGCCAGGTGAAGGAGACGGCGAGAAAGAACAGCCCGTACTGGGCCCGCGCCGGGATCTGCCCCCAGCGGATGCCGCCGATCTCGCGGGCGCCCCTGAGAAGGGGGATGTCGATCGCCACGAACACGGCCATCGCGCTGAGCACCGCCAGCACCTGGTAGACCGAGAAACCGATGCGGATATTGGAGGGCACGTAGTAGCTGTAGACCCCGTAGCCCACGACCACCGTCGCGGCGAGTGCGAGGATGGTGGCCTGCGCGATATGGCCGGCCGTCTCCCAGCGCACCACCGGCTCCCGGTTGCCGCGCCGGTACAGCATGAAGGAGAAGAAGGTGGTGAGGATCATGAGATTCACCGCGGTATTCTTCGCCGCCATGACTCCGAACAGCCCGAGGAAGGGATGGTGGGAGCCGCCCATGGCGGCCATCTCTCCGCCGGTGGCGATGATCGAGCGCGGCGTCGCCCACACAATGAATCCCAGGGTGAGCAGGATCATCATCGGAACCTGGTACTTGACGTAGCGCTCGGCGCCCGGGATGCGCCCCTTGCCGAGCCAGAGGTAGAAGTTGGCGGCGAGGAAAATGGAGCCGATCAGCATGGCCTGCAGAATCCACAGCCAGGCGAAGCTGCCGCCCATCATCGACACGCCCATCTGCTCGGAGAACTGGTAGATCTCGCGCCCCAGCCAGTAGCCGGCAAAGGGCAGCGGGATGAAGGCGGCGATGGCGATGAAGGAGCCCACGTAGCCCATCCAGTCGAAGCGCGCCCGCTCCTCGTCGGTTTTCGCCGCCAGGAAACGCACCGCCGCATAGGCGGCGGCGATGGCGCCGCCGAAGGCCACGTTGGCCAGCAGCCGGTGGATGTTGATGGGCATCCACGTGTGGTTGGTGATGGCGGCCCACAGGCTGGTGAGGTTGCCCGCGTCGTCGATGCCGGCGGGGCTCATCATGAAGGTCACCCAGATGTCGGCCACGAACAGCAGCGCGGTGCCGAACACGTTCACCAGCACCCCCAGGACCAGGTGCCATTTCTTGCGGACACCCTGAAGGATGTCCCAGGTGTACCAGTAGAGGTAGGCGACGATCACCTCGTCGAAGACCAGCGCCACGTAGAAGATCCAGGTGGGCTTGAACAGCTTCTACATGTGTCCCGTGAACTTGGGATACAGGACCAGGAACAGCACCAGCAGGATGCAGCCCAGCACGGCAGTCAGCGTGTAGGCCATGGCCAGCAGCTTGGTGAATTCCCGCGCCAGCTCGTCGTAGCGCTGCTCGCTCGTCACCACTCCGATGATTTCCGTGATGAGAGCGAAAATGGGCACCCCCAGCACGAAGGCGGCGAACATGAGATGGAGTTCGGCGACGACCCACACCGCGGTGCGGTTGCCGAGCCACGGCAGGGCCCGGTAATCGGCGGCCGGAAGGACCGACGACAGCCATTGGGCGGCGACGTAGGTCGCCGCCAGCAGAATGGAAATCTTGAGCACCCCCTTATAGGTGCCCTTCAGCGCAATAAGCGCAGGCTTGGCTGGAACCGGTGTGCCCTGCAACAGAATTCTCCCCATGGCAATGGAACGGCCGCGTCAGCGCCAATGCAGCATCCGTGCCAGGGGTGCAAAACCGACCGGGTGCCCGCTTTTCCGGGCTTTTCGTGCAAGGGAGGTTAAAAAACCGGCCGCGGGAGGCGGTCAGAAAACGACCGCTGCGGCCAATTAATGACCGGGGTCAGCGCTCGGCGGCGCTTTCGGCCTTGTCGAGGAACTCGCTCCAGCCGTATTCGGCGATCTTGGTGCGCAGCGTCAGGCGGGTGATCCCCAGGCGCTTGGCTGCCGCGGATTTGTTCCCCTGGCAGGCTTCCAGCACGCGGCGGATATGCCGCTTCTCGACTTCGTCGAGGCTCAGGAGGGCGCTGTCCTGGGCACTCGCCGCTGCGCGATCCGGGGCGGCGGAGGCGGCGATTTCCTTGGGCAGATGCACCGGCAGGATCGACGCGCCTCCGGAGAGGATGAGGGCCCGCTCCATGACGTTGCGCAGCTCGCGCACGTTTCCCGGCCAGGGATAGTTTTCCAGCAGGCCGTTGGCCGCGTCATCCATGGCAGGGTAATTCATGCCCATGACCTTGGCGGCGTCTCCGAGAAAGTAGCGGGCGAGCGGAAGAACGTCCTCACGCCGCTCCCGCAGCGGCGGCGCGTCGATGCTGCCCACGTTGAGCCGGTAGTACAGGTCTTCGCGGAAGCGCCCCGTCTTCACCATTGCGTCCAGATCCCGGTTGGTGGCGGCGACAAAGCGCACGTCCACCTTGATCTCCTTCTGCCCGCCCACCCGCCGGAAGGTCTGGGTTTCCAGGGCGCGCAGCAGCTTCGGCTGCAGCGAAAGGGCCAGATCGCCGATTTCATCGAGGAACAGGGTCCCGCCGTCGGCCAGCTCCAGCAGTCCCAGCTTGGTGGCCTTGGCATCGGTGAAGGCGCCCCGCTCGTGCCCGAACATCTCCGATTCCAGGAGGCCTTCGGCCAGCGCCGAGCAATTGAGGGTGATCCAGGGCCCGGCGGCGCGCGGACTCAGGTTGTGAATGGCCTGGGCAATGCGCTCCTTGCCGGTGCCGGACTCGCCGCGGATCAGCACCGGCACCCGCTGGGCGGCGGCGATGCGCCGGGTGACTTCCACCATCGCCAGGAACGCCGGGCTGGCGCCGATCATCCCCTCCAGCGGCGCCGCGTGGGCCGCGCTGACCCGCAGCCGTTCCACCTCGCGCCGCAGCCGCAGGGTCTCCAGGGCCCGCCGCACCAGCTCCTTCAGGTCGTCCAGCTCGAACGGCTTGTTCAGATAATCATAGGCGCCGGCCTTCACGGTCTCGATCGCCGTGCGGACTTCCGGATACGCGGTCATCACCACCACCAGCGCCTGCTCGTCCGATTCCCGCATGGCCTTCATGATCTCCAGGCCATGCATGTCCGGCAGCCGTAGGTCGAGGAGCACCAGGTCGTAGTTGCGCGCGCCGAACAGCGCCAGGGCCTCGCGCCCGTCACCCGCCTGATCCACCTCGTAGCCCTGCTTCGCGAGCACCTCGCCCACGGTCACGCGGATGGTCGTGTCATCCTCGACGATCAGAATCCGCTCAACCATGTTTGCCTCGCATGCAGGTGAATTTCCCGGGCATCGTCCCCTCGGGGCTCCCGGCGGCGCCCGAAGGCGCAACGGGCCAGGCCACCTCGAAGCAGGTTCCATGCCCGGGTGTGCTTTCGACGAAAATGTCGGCGCCGTGCTGCATCGCAATCTTTTTCACCACCGCCAGTCCCAGCCCCGAGCCGTCGGAGCGCGTGGTATAGAACGGATCGAAGATCTTCGGCAGCACCTCCGGAGCAATGCCGGCCCCGCTGTCTTTCACGCAAAAGCGCATGCGCGGCACGGCGCCGCCGGTGTCTTCCGGCTTGGCGCACATGCCCACCTCGATGCTGCCGCCTTCGGGCATGGCGTGAATCGCGTTGATCACCAGGTTGAGCAGGACCTGCTTCAGCTGGTGGGGATCGGCCCACAAAGCGGGGACCGGCCCGAAGCAGGGGGCGTAGGAGATAGTGACGCCCCGGGACCGGGCCTCCTTGCGGGTCCAGAGCAGAATGTCGTCCAGCAGGTCCTCCAGCCGGCACGGCGCCGGGTGAGTCTCCTGGGGCGCCGAGAAGCCGTGGAAGCTGCGCAGGAATCCAGAAAGCCGGTCCACCTCCCCCTCGATGCGCCCCAGATACTGGCGCACGCGCTCCGGCTGGCCTTCCTCTTCGAGCAGCATTTGCACCGCGGCCTTCATCCCCGCCAGCGGATTGCCGATCTCGTGGGCCAGGCCCATCGCCAGCTCGCCCAGGGTGTTCATCTTCTCCATCTGGAACATCTGGCGATCCAGCTCCCGGCGCGCGTCCTGCAGCCTGCGATCCTCGCTCACGTCCCGGATCATGACGATGTGGCCTTCCCGCTGGCCATCGCGCACCACCGGGGCGATGCTGAAGGAAAGCAGGCGGCCGTTCATGCCGAGTTCCAGGCGGCGCGGGGCCGGCGCGGCGTCCTGTTCCTCCTTCAGATAGTCCCGCCAGCCGGTCCAGAATTCCTCGAACGGCCTTCGGTCCAGGGGCCCGCCGAGCAGGCTCTCGGCGGCGGCGTTGGCCAGCTCGATCCGTCCCTCGCCGGTCAGGGAAAGGATGCCGTCCGCGGACTGCCCGATGATCGTCGCCAGGCTGCGCCGCTCCCGTTCCAGGGCCTGGGTGCGGGCCTGGACCTCGATCTCGAGCCGGCCCTTCTGCTCCTCGATCGAGCGGTATAACTGGTCGAGCCTGCCCGCCATGGCATTGAAGCGCCGGCCCAGGTCCGCGATCTCGTCGTCCCCCCGGATCTCGACGCGGTGATCGAAGCGCCCGGCGGCAATCTCCTCGGTCTCCTTGCTGAGGGCGGAAAGCGGGCGCAGCAGGTGGCGCGACAGCACGAACCCGCCGATTGCGGTGGCCGCCAAGCTGAGCGTCAGCACGCCATAGAGGAGGTACAGGTTGAACACCGCCTCAAACAGCTTCCCCCGCGGAAACGCCGACGCGATCGCCCACTCCATGGAACTGTCGCTGCGCTCGGCGAGGGTGCGGCCGACGGTGATCGGCGCGTAGGCGACGATCCAGTCGCCAAGCACCTCCGTACCCTGCCCGCCCCGCAGTATTGTCGTGAGCAGCCGGCGGGGCAGAAACGACGTCAAGGTCTCCACCGACTGCATGTGCAATCCCCCGTCCTTCGAGGGAGACTCCGCGGACCGCGACACGAAGGATCCCGACCGGTCGAACAGATAGGCGTTTCCGCCCCGCAGCCCGGCCATTTCCTGGATCTGGCCGAGCATGAAATCCGCGTGCAGATTGATGACGATCAGGCCCCGCTTGATTCCCTTGCGGTCCGGCATCGGGGTGGCGAAGCGGATCACCGGCCGCTCGGGCACCTCGACCTTGCCGCGCTCGATGTTGAGATCGAGCGGCGAGACGTAGACCTGCCCCGGCTCCAGCGCCAGTCCCTCCTGCACGTAATAGCGGTCGGACTTGTCCTGAAGCTCGCGCGGGGGCACTACGTAAGATCGCTCTCCGCGCCGGTCCACGCGAATGATTTCCCTGCCGTCGGTGCCGAGAAAGCGCACCTGGTACACATACGGATAGGCGCGCGTGTACGCGGTGTACACCCGCTCCACCCGCTCGCGCGCCACGGCCGATTGCGGGCTTTCCGGGCTTGCGAGGGAATTCACGAAGTCGCTCGCCACCGGCAGGCTGGTCAGGAGCAGGAGCTCGCTCGTCACCTGATCGAAGAAGCGGCCCAGGCTCGCCGCGCGTCCGGAGACTTCCTGATCCAGGTGGTGGAGCGTTTCGTTCTTGAGCGCCTCCACCGAAAAATAGATTCCGACGAGGCCCGCCACCATCACCGGCACCGCGGCCGTGACGAGAAAGGCCACGTAGATCTTGGAGGAAAGGCCCTTGAATCTGGCGATCAGTGATATGGGAATCAATCGGTCCTCGCATGCCCCCGGCGTGGCCTCTTCATCACCGCGAGGTCGGGAGCGCGCGGCGCATCATCGTGCCGACAAGACCAATTCTAACCCACTAAGCGCAAGGGGGCTGGTCCGACCAGCCCCCTGATCGGCGGCGCCCCGGGGGCTACCGCCAGAACGTACCGGCAAGGGATCGCCGACGCTGGAACGATTCGCGAATGAATTCGCTCCTACCCGGGGTTTGTAGGAGGGGATTCATCCCCGACCTCCCCGGCCTCCCCGACGGAGGTCGCGAATGAATTCGCTCCTACCCGGGGTTTGCAGGAGGGGATTCATCTCCGACCTCCCCGACCTCCCCGACCTTCCCGACCTCCCCGACGGAGGTCGCGAATGAATTCGCTCCTACCTGCCCTTGGCGGAAACCGGCTGGAAGGTGTTTTCCACCAGGGGCGCCGCGTCGAACTGGGGCACGTGGCACTGGATGCAGAAGTGCCGGGTCTTGTCCACAGTCTTGGTGGGCTTGCCGTCCTTGAGCTGCATGTGGCTCTTGCCGATCAGCGGCGACTTCTTCTTCTTGTAATTGGCCTCGTCGTGGCAGCTGAGGCACTGGTTTTCCTCGAGGGTGATCTCGTCGAAGTTGTCCGTCGCGTGCGGGATCAGCGGCGGCTGCTGCTTGAAGCTGCGGGTCACGGTCTTCTGCAGGCCCGGTTTCTTGCCCAGCTGGACTTTCTGCTCCGGCGCCTGGTCTTCTGCGGCGGTGTCGGCGCCGCGCAGGCTGCGGACCCCTTCGTCTGCCGCTGCCGGGAACGTCGCGGTGAGGCCCGCGAGGGCGAGAGCCGCTGCCGAAAATCCTGCGATGACTGGTTTTTTCATGGCGCAACCTCCGTTCAGGAATGGGATGATCTGGACAAGCCTGGGGTACCGATATCGCGCGTTTTCTCCGGGACGCGGTGGGCGAAGCGCGGAGCGAACGAGAAAACGTCCTTCGAGCAGACGTCGATGCAGCGCCCGCAGTTGGTGCAGGCGCCCGGGAGAATCACCGGGCCGATGCCCTGCTGCTCCCCTTTCAGCGCCGGCCTGATGACCTGGGGCTCGGGGCAAACCGCGAAGCAGTCCATGCAGTCGTTGCATTGGGCGCGGCGCGCCGCGCTCACCCGCAGCGGGCTGAAATACCCCACCGCGCTATAAAAGGCTCCCATGGGGCAGAGGTGGCCGCACCAGCCCCGGTGGCTCACGAAAAGGTCGAACAGGAACACCGCCAGCACCATGACCCAGGCGGCGCCGATGCCGAAGATGATGCCCCGGTGCAGCATCGACACCGGGTTCACCAGCTCCCAGGCGAGGGTCCCCGTCGCAGCGGCGAGCGCCAGCGTCAGAACGAGCATCCAGTAGCGGGTCTTGCGGGAAATGCTCGCCCCGCCGCGGATACCCAGCTTCTCCCGCAGCCAGGCCGCGGCGTCGGTCACCAGGTTCACCGGGCACACCCACGAACAGTAGACGCGTCCGCCCGCCAGGAAATAGAAGGCGAGCACGGTGAGCCCGCCGATGAGAGCCGCCCGCTCCGGCTTGTGGCCGGCGAGGAGCGACTGCAACAGCACGTAGGGATCCGCGAGGTGCAGCGTGTCGAGGGTCAGGCTGTAGGCGAGATTGCCCTTGACGATCCAGTAGCCGGCGAGGGGCCCCGCCAGGAACAGGGCGAAAATGGAAATCTGCGACAGCCGGCGCAGTAGTAGCCACTTGTGGGCGCCCGGCCAGCCCTTCGCCGCCACCGCTTCCGCTCCGATCCGGGCGCTCATGGCTTGGCCTCCGGCAGGCGGTCAGGCAGGTCGATAATGTCCTTCACCAGCGCCTCCCCGGCCCTTTCCTTCTCTTTCCAGCCGAGCCGATAGTGGCGTCCCAGTTCCCCCTTGGCGAGGGCAATGGGAAGGACCTTGATGGCGGCCTGCTCCAGCACGCAGGCCTTCTCGCACTTGCCGCAGCCGGTGCAGTGCTCGGAATGAACCACCGGGATGAACAGGGTGTGCTTTCCGGTGCGGGCGTTGTGCTGGGGCTCCAGGGTGATGGCCTCGCCGATCAGCGGGCAGATGCGGTAGCACACGTCGCAGCGCAGCCCCTGGAAATTGAGGCAGGTCTCCTGGTCGGCAAGCACGGCGAGGCCCATGCGCGCCTGGTTGATGTCGGTAAGCTCCTTGTTCAGCGCTCCGGTGGGACAAGCCTTGACGCAGGGAATGTCCTCGCACATTTCGCAGGGCACCTTGCGGGCCTCGAAATAGGGCGTCCCGGCGGCCACGTCTTCCTCGGGCAGCGCCAGCTTCAGCGTGTCGTAGGGGCAGTCGCGGACGCACATGCCGCAGCGGATG
The DNA here is from genome assembly GCA_016183615.1 of Betaproteobacteria bacterium. GTDB lineage: Bacteria > Pseudomonadota > Gammaproteobacteria > Burkholderiales > UBA6910 > JACPEG01. The sequence goes on along the minus strand of JACPEG010000052.1, from coordinate 22,888 downwards.
CAGGCCCCGAGAAAATCCTTCTCTGCGCGGGCGCCGGGAGGACGGATCGCGGTTGCGGGAACGGCCCGCGCCTTCTTCGCATGGAAGCCAAGGGCCGCGCCGAGCAGCGCCACGCTGCACACCGTTTTCGCGGTGTCCGCGAGGAACTGCCGCCGCGCCGCGGACGCTGCCTGCCTGCTCTCGGTTGTCATCAGCCACGCTCCCGGTCCCTGGCGAAATCCACGAACCCTACCCCTGCCCCCGCCGGTTACCGTTCACCGTTTACCGTTCACGCCTTCACCACCTTCACCGCGCACTTCTTGAAGTCGGTTTCCTTGGAGATCGGGCAGGTGGCGTCCAGCGTCAGCTTGTTCACCAGCCGGTGCTCGTCGAAGAACGGCACGAACACCATGCCCTCCGGCATCCGGTTGCGGCCGCGGGTCTCCACCCGCACCTGGATCTCGCCGCGCCGGGAGATCACCTTCACCACGTCGCCGCGCTTCAGTCCCCGTTTCTGGGCGTCCTTCGGGTTCATGAACGCCTGGGTATCGGGGAAGGCCTTGTACAGCTCGGGAACGCGCCGGGTCATGCTGCCCGTGTGCCAGTGCTCCAGCACCCGACCGGTGCCGAGCCACAGGTCGTACTCGGCGTCCGGCGACTCGGCGGGCGGCTGGTAGGGCAGCGCGAAGATCACCGCCTTGCCGTCGGGGTGGCCGTAGAACTTCACGCCCTCGCCCTTCTTCACGTATGGGTCGTAGCCCTCGCGGAAGCGCCACAGGGTTTCCTTGCCGTCCACCACCGGCCAGCGCAGGCCGCGCGCCTTGTGGTACATGTCGAACGGCGCCAGATCGTGGGCCTTGCCGCGGCCGAATTGGGCGTATTCCTCGAACAGCCCCTTTTGCAGGTAGAACCCGAAGGTTTTCGACTCGTCGTTGTCGTAGCCCTTCTGCAGATCCTTGAGGGGAAACCGGTTGACCTGGCCGTTGGCGTAGAGCACGTCATAGAGCGTCTTGCCCTTGTATTCGGGCATCTTGTCCAGCAGTTCCGCCGGCCACACCTCCTCCACCTTGAAGCGCCTGGAGAACTCGACGTATTGCCACAGGTCGGACTTCGCCTCCCCCGGCGCCTTCACCTGCTGGCGCCAGAACTGGCCGCGGCGCTCGGCATTGCCGTAGGCACCCTCCTTCTCCACCCACATGGCCGAGGGCAGGATCAGGTCGGCCGCGAGCGCACTCACCGTCGGGTAGGCATCCGACACCACCACGAAGTTGGCGGGGTTGCGGAAGCCCGGATAGGTCTCGCCGTTGATGTTGGGCCCCGCCTGCATGTTGTTGGTGGTGGTGGTCCAGTAGAAATTGAGCTTTCCGTCCTTCAGCGCCCGGCTCTGGGCCACGGCGTGCAGCCCGATCCAGTCGGGAATCGTTCCCGCCGGCAGCTTCCACGTCTTTTCCGAAATTTCCCGGTGTTTCGGGTTCATCACCACCATGTCGGCGGGCAGCCGGTGGGAAAAAGTTCCCACCTCGCGCGCCGTGCCGCAGGCCGAAGGCTGGCCGGTGAGCGAGAACGGCCCATTGCCCGGCTCGGAAATCTTGCCCGTGAGCAGGTGCACGTTGTAGACCATGTTGTTCACCCAGGTGCCGCGGCTGTGCTGGTTGAAGCCCATGGTCCAGTAGGACACCACCTTGCGCCTGGGATCGGCGTAGAGCCTGGCGAGCGCCTCCAGCTTCTCCTTGGGCACGCCCGAGAGCTCGCTCACTTTGTCCGCCGTGTACTCCGACACGAACTGCTTGAATTCGTCGAAGGTGATGGGCGAAGCGTTGTTCGGGTTGCCCTTGGGCTTGCCTTCGGCTCCGGGGTAGCCGTTGTTGCCGGCCGCCTGCTCCAGGGGATGGTTGGGGCGCAGCCCGTAGCCGATGTCGGTGACGCCCTTCTTGAAGTTCACGTGCTTCGCCACGAACTCCTGGTTCACCGCGTTGTTCTGGATGATGTAGTTGGCGATGTAGTTGAGGATCGCCAGGTCGGTCTGGGGCTTGAACACGATGGGCACGTCCGCCAGCTCGAAGCAGCGATGCTCGAAGGTGGAGAGCACCGCCACCTTCACCTCATTCCCGGTGAGCCGCCGGTCGGTGAGCCGCGACCACAGGATCGGGTGCATCTCCGCCATGTTGGAACCCCACAGCACGAACGCGTCCGCGTGCTCCAGGTCGTCGTAGCAGCCCATGGGCTCGTCGATGCCGAAGGTGCGCATGAAGCCCGCCACGGCGCTCGCCATGCAGTGGCGGGCGTTGGGGTCGATGTTGTTGGAGCGGAAGCCGGCCTTGAACAGCTTCGCCGCCGCATAGCCTTCCCACACGGTCCACTGGCCGCTGCCGAACATGCCGATGGCCCTGGGGCCGCCCGCCTTCAGCGCCGCCTTGCACTTCTCTTCCATTATGTCGAAGGCCTGCTTCCAGGAAACCGGCGCGAATTCCCCGTTCTTGTCAAATTTGCCGTCCTTCATTCGCAGCAGCGGCTGGGTCAGCCGGTCCTTGCCGTACATGATCTTGGAGAGGAAATAGCCCTTGATGCAGTTGAGGCCCTTGTTCACCGGGGCATCCGGATCGCCCTGGGTCGCCACCACCCGGCCGCCCCTGGTTCCCACCAGCACGCAGCAGCCGGTGCCGCAGAAGCGGCACACGCCCTTGTCCCAGCGGATGGTCTTGTCCTGGGGGGCGGCCGCCAGCGCCTCCGTCACTCCCGGAATCGTCACGCCCGCCGCCGCGGCGGTGGCCGCCACTGCGCTGGTCTTGATGAAATCCCGTCGCGTCATCGTCATGGCACTTTCTCCTCTGGACTCTAGGATGTGGAATCTGAATCGGGCCCGTCGAAATGGTTGTAGACAAGCACGGTGGATACGATTTCGGGGATGCGGCTGAAGCGGTCGAAGGCGAGGGCCATTCCCCGCTCGTCCGGCCGCTCCACGGTCACGATCAGCCGGCCCTCGGGGGTGACGGCGTGGACTTCCACGCCCGGCAGCTTCTGCAATTGGTCCCGGGCCGCCTCGGCCTCGCCGGGCCGGGCGTGAACCAGAATGCCGGTGATGTTCATGGTGCGCCCCTGAAATGATGTTTTTTGAATGGTCGATGCCAATGCTGCGCTTGGGGTCTTTGCGAATCTTTGACATAAATCAAGAAAATTTTTGCGACGCACAATCCCAATGGGTTATGCTCCGCCTACCCCTTATGGGCGTATAAAAAAGGCTTTTGCGAACGTCCCCTTACCAGGGGGCGCCGGCGTTGCGAGGAGGACTTATGACGTTTCCGACGACCACGTTGCGCCGCGCCGCAATCCTGGCGCTGGCGCTTCTGCTCCCCTCTGTCGTCGCTGCGGAAACGGTGGAAGTGAAAATCGCCGACTACAAGTTCGTCCCCGACAAGCTCGTCGTCAAGCCGGGCACCACGGTGAAATGGGTGAACGGGGGAAAACGGACCAGCCACTCGATTCATTTCGAAAAGGAAGGGCTTGCGGAATCGGAGCGCCTGTTCCCTGGGGAGTCCTGGCAGCGCAGCTTCGACAAGCCCGGGACCTACCCCTACACCTGCGGCCCCCATCCCGAGATGCAGGCGGTGATCGAGGTGGTTCCCTGACAGCGAAGCGTTGGGCGCGATGACTGGAATCGGTTTTCGCGCGGCCATTGCCCGCGCGCTCCCGTTGCTGCTCCTCCCGCTGCTTCTGCTGACGGGGCAAGCCCGCTCCGCGAGTGAGGACCTGGCGAGCGTCTATCCCCAGATCCGCGAGTTCTTCCCGGAGGCCAACCGCTTCGGCGGCTTCGACGGGCGCCCTCCTTCGGCGCCGGTGTACCGGGGAGACGAGCTGCTGGGCTACGTGTTCTTCACCCAGGACGCGGTGCGCATTCCCGCCTACTCGGGGCAGCCCATCAACACCCTGGTGGGGTTCGATCTCGCCGGGCGCATTACCGGCGTGTCCATCGTTCACCACGAGGAGCCGATCCTGGCGGTGGGCATCACCCAGGCGCGCCTCAACCAGTTCATCGACCAGTACCGGGGGAAATCGGTGTTCGACCGCATCACCATCGGCGCGCCGCGCCAGGGCTACGTGCGGCTCGACGGCATCACCGGGGCCACCATCACGGTCATGGTGGAAAACGCCACGGTCATGCGCGCCGCGCGCCTGGTCGCCGAGTCCCGCGGCGTCCTGCTGCCCGATGCGCCGGCGGCGGTGCGCCCGGCGCCTTGGGCGCCGCCCGCCGAGACCGCTGCGGCGCCGGCGGCAGTCCCTCCGGCCATGCCGGTTCCGGCGCCCGCTGCGCCGCCGCGGATTTCCGAAGCCCCGGAGCGCCCGGGCCCGGCAGCCCGCGCCCCGAAGCCGGCACCGCCGAAGCGCGCAGAAAAGGCGGAACCGCCCGCTCCCGCGCCGCAAGCCATGACCCCGCCACCGGCGGCCCGTCCCGCGCCCCAGCCGGAGGAGCCCATCTGGGTCGACGCCTGGCGCCACCGGGAAGTCGAGATCGGCCTGCTGGTCGCGGGCTTGTCTGTTCTCACCCTGATCCTGATTTTCCAGGACTGGCTGGCCCGGCGCCCGAAGCTGGTGGCCTGGGTGCGCAACGGATTTCTCGTCTTCACCCTGTTTTTCATCGGCTGGTACGCCCTCGCCCAGCTCACGGTCATCAACGTGCTCACCTTCGTTCACGCGGTGATGCGGGAATTCCGCTGGGAGCATTTCCTGATCGATCCCATGCTGTTCATGCTGTGGTCGTTCGTGGCGGTGACCCTGCTGCTGTGGGGGCGCGGCGTCTACTGCGGCTGGCTGTGCCCGTTCGGAGCGCTGCAGGAGCTCGTCAACAAGATCGGCAGGCGCTTCAACGTGCCCCAGCTCGATTTTCCCGACGTGGTGCACGAGCGGCTGGCGGCGCTGAAATACATCATCCTCATCCTGCTGTTCGGGGTCTCGCTCCAGTCCATGGGGGAGGCCGCCGTGTATGCGGAGGTGGAGCCGTTCAAGACCGCCTTCGGATTCCGGTTCCAGCGGGAATGGCCGTTCGTGCTCTACGCGCTGGCGCTCATCGCGATCACGGTGGTGAACCGCAAGTTCTTCTGCAAGTATCTGTGCCCCCTGGGGGCGGCGCTCGCCATTCCCGGACGGTTCCGGTTGTTCGACTGGTGGCTGCGCCGGCGCAAGGAATGCGGCAAGCCCTGCCAGACCTGCGCCGTGGAATGCCCGGTGCATGCCATCCGGGCCACCGGGGAGATCAATGCCAACGAGTGCCATTACTGCCTCGACTGCCAGGTCGTGTATTACAACCAATATAAATGCCCGCCGCTGATCGAGCGCCGCAAGCGCCGGGAGCGCCTGCCCCGGGCCCGGGAGGCGGTTCGGGGACTGGAGGCCACCATCGGCCGTTACGGTTCGGAAGACATGCCCCGGGAAAGCCCCCCGGAGAAGCCGGATCGGGAGTGACCCGGTACCGCATTCCCCCGGGTTCCTGTACGTTGCGCATGGTTATTTTTGATACATATCAAAGCGTCGAAGGGGCCCGTTGGCTAGATTAGGCGCCTTAGTGACGGCGTCGGTATTTGCACCTCAAAAAGGAGAGAATTCAAAATGAATCATCGCAAACGCATTCTGGCGGCCGGTATCGCGGCCCTTGCGACGCTGCCGTTCTACGCGGCCGGCGTCTTCGCCCAGGGCAAGCCGGTCCACCCCGGTACCCCGGAGGAGGACCTGCGCTACAAGGGCGCGCCCACGGTCATCAAGCCCGAGGAGGCGAAGGAAGTCCTGACGCCCAAGGCGCCGCCCGTGACCCCCGAGGAATTCGCCCGCGCCAAGCAGATCTACTTCGAGCGCTGCGCCGGCTGCCACGGCGTGCTGCGCAAGGGCGCCACCGGCAAGCCGCTCACCCCCGACATCACGCTGCCCAAGGGCACCGAGTACCTGAAGGTGTTCATCGGCTACGGCTCGCCTGCCGGGATGCCCAACTGGGGCACCTCGGGCGAACTCACCGAGAAGGACGTGGACCTCATGGCCCGCTTCCTCCAGCACGAGCCGCCCACCCCGCCCGAGTACGGCCTCGCCGACATGAAGGCCACCTGGAAGGTGATCGTGCCGCCCGAGAAGCGGCCGAAGCAGAAGATGAACAATCTCAACCTGGAGAACCTGTTCTCGGTGACGCTGCGCGATGCCGGCGAGGTCGCGCTGATCGACGGCGACAGCAAGAAGATCGTCAACATCGTCAAGACCGGCTACGCGGTGCACATCTCCCGCCTGTCCGCTTCCGGCCGCTACCTGTTCGTGATCGGCCGCGACGCCAAGATCAACATGATCGACCTGTGGATGGAGCAGCCCGACAACGTGGCCGAAATCAAGGTCGGCCTGGAGGCGCGCTCGGTGGAAACCTCCAAGTACAAGGGCTTCGAGGACAAATACGCCATCGCCGGCACCTACTGGCCGCCCCAGTACGTGATCATGAACGGAGACACCCTGGAGCCCCTCAAGATCCAGGCCACCCGTGGCATGACGGTGGACACCCAGGAATACCATCCCGAGCCGCGGGTGGCTTCCATCGTGGCCTCCCACTTCAAGCCCGAGTTCATCGTGAACGTCAAGGAAACGGGCAAGATTCTGGTGGTGAACTACAAGGACATCGACAATCTGAACACCACCGAGATCGGCGCCGCCCGCTTCCTGCATGACGGCGGCTGGGATTCCACCAAGCGCTACTTCCTGGTGGCCGCCAACCAGTCCAACAAGATCGCCGTGGTGGACGCCAAGACCGGCAAGCGGGTGGCGCTGGTGGACGTGGGCAAGATCCCCCACCCGGGCCGCGGCGCCAATTTCGTGCATCCCAAGTACGGTCCGGTCTGGGCCACCGGCCACTTGGGCGATGAAAGCATTGCGCTCATCGGCACCGACCCGGTGAAGCACAAGCAGTATGCGTGGAAGGTGGTGCAGACCCTGAAGGGCCAGGGCGGCGGCTCCCTGTTCATCAAGACCCATCCCAAGTCGAAGAACCTGTGGGTGGACACCACGCTCAACCCCGATCCCAAGGTGAGCCAGACCATCGCGGTGTTCGACATCGACAACCTGGGCAAGGGCTACGCGGCGCTGCCCGTCGCCGAATGGGCGGGCCTGGGCGAAGGCGCCAAGCGGGTGCTGCAGCCGGAGTACAACAAGGCCGGCGACGAGGTCTGGTTCTCGGTATGGAGCGCCAAGAACCACCAGTCCGCCATCGTGGTGGTGGACGACAAGACCCGCAAGCTGAAGGCCGTCATCAAGGACCCGAGGCTGATCACGCCCACCGGCAAGTTCAACGTCAACAACACCCAGCACGACGTGTATTGATCCCCGACCGCGGACCCCGGCCGGTTTTGTAGGAGGAGATTCATCCCCGACCGCGGACCCCGGCCGGTTTTGTAGGAGGGGATTCATCCCCGACCGCGGACCCCGGCCGGTTGTAGGGCACTTTGTGCCCAACGCATTTCGACGACGGACTGTGTTGGGCACTGCGTGCCCAACCTACCCGCCCTTGAGAAGGGGGGGCGCACAACACGCGGCGCAGCCGCTTGTTGAGGCGGAAGCTAACATTTGTGAAGCCAATGTTATGCCTACGCCAAAGCGCCGGGGGATTTGGCCCGAAAATCGCGACTTTTCTTGATGGAAATCAAAGAAACCATCCGCGCCGGGGCCTAAGCTGATAACCGAATCGAGGCATGCTTCCGGTGTGCTTCGGTTTTTGCAGTAGGTGTTCTCCTGGTGTGTAATTCGGGCGAGGTCAAAAAACCTCGCCCGTTTTTTTTGGTTCCCCGGCAGCCCGCGTTCCCTTGACGGAAATCAAATCCCTCCCAAGGTTTTCCGCTAAACTCGGCAGCATGACTGATTTTGCTGCGAAACTTGTGCTTTCCCTGCTGGCGGCGGGCCTGGCCGCGCAGGCACCCGCGGCGCCGGCTCCGGCTCCCGGCCGTGCGGCGCAAATCCTGAACATGGTGCGGCAGGACTGCGGCTCCTGCCACGGCCTCACCCTCAAGGGTGGCCTGGGCCCCGCGCTCCTGCCCCAGACCCTGAAAGGCAAGGATGCGCTGTCGCTGAAATCCACCATTCTCTACGGCCGGCCCGGAACCCCGATGCCGCCCTGGAAGCCCTTCCTCAGCGACGCGGAAGCGGAGTGGGTGGTAGAGCAACTGGTGAAGGGCTTGCCCGATGGCCGTTAGGGTCGTGAGACGTGGCCGAATGGCCGGCTGTTTGGCCGCGGCCGCCCTGCTCGCCGCCTGCGCCCAGGCGCCGCTGCGGGGCACGGGAGATCTCGGGGTGGTGGTGGAACGGGCCGCGGGCCGGCTGCAGCTGGTGGAGACCACCGGGGCACGGATCATCGGCCAGGTGCCCGGGCTGGGTGACCTCTCCCACGCTTCGGTCGTGTACTCCCGGGACGGGCGCTACGCCTTCGTGTTCGGGCGCGACGGCGGCCTCACCAAGGTGGACCTGCTCCGGCAGGCCATCGAAAAACGCATCATCCAGGCCGGCAACAGCATCGGCGGCGCCATTTCCCAGGACGGACGGATGGTCGCGGCGGCCAACTACGAGCCGGGGGGCCTGAAGGTCTTCGCCACCGACACTCTCGAGCTGCTGGCCGACATTCCCGCCACCTACGGCGACGGCAAGAAATCCGCCAAGGTGGTGGGCGTTGCCGACGCGCCCGGCAACCGCTTCGTGTACAGCCTGTTCGAAGCCGGAGAAATCTGGGTCGCGGACCTCTCCGATCCGAAGCGACCGGCGGTCTCGAAGTTCCGCAACATCGGAAAGGAACCCTACGACGGGCTGATCACGCCCGACGGGCGCTACTACATGGCGGGGCTGTTCGGCGAGGACGGCATCGCGCTCCTCGACCTGTGGAATCCGGCGGCGGGCGTGCAGCGAGTGCTGGACGGCTACGGCCGCGGCCAGGAGAAGCTTCCCGTGTACAAGATGCCGCACCTGCGGGGCTGGGCCGTGGCCGGCACCCACGCTTTCCTTCCCGCCATCGGGCGCCATGAAGTCCTGGTGGTGGACACCGTGGGCTGGAAAGAATCCGCCCGCATCCCCGTCCACGGCCAGCCGGTGTTCGTGATGGCGCGGCCGGACGGGCGCCAGGTGTGGGTGAATTTCGCGTTTCCCCGGAACGACACGGTGCAGGTGATCGACGCGCCTTCGCGCCGGGTGGTGCAGACCCTGAAGCCCGGCAAGGCGGTGCTGCACATGGAATTCACGCCCCGCGGCGAACAGGTCTGGATCTCCGTCCGGGACGACGACCGGGTCGTGGTTTACGATACCGCCAGCTTCGCCAGCCTCAAGGAACTTCCCGCCGACAAACCGAGCGGGATATTTTTCACCACCCGCGCCGCCCGCATAGGATTCTGAGAATGGAATCGCTCGAATTTCGCCTGCTCAACGAGTTCCAGCGCGACTTTCCGCTGGTTTCCCAACCCTTCAAGGCCATGGCCGAAAAACTGGGCACCGACGAAAATGCCGTGCTGGACCTGCTCGCCGGGCTTCAGGAAGAAGGCAAGATCAGCCGCGTCGGCGTGGTATTCCGGCCCAATTGCGTCGGCGCCAGCACGCTCGCCGCCATGGCGGTGGGTTCCGGCCACATGGAGGAAGTGGCCGACTTGGTGAGCAGCTACCGGGAGGTGAACCACAACTATGAGCGGGATAACCGCTTCAACCTGTGGTTCGTCATCGCCGCCGCGGACTGGGAAAAGGTGTGGAACGTGATCGAGGGCATCGAGCGCCGCAGCGGCTACACGGTCATGCCCCTGCCGCTGGTAGAGGACTACCACATCGACCTGGGGTTCGATCTCACCGAGCCCGACGAGGACCGCTGGTACCGCCTGCGCCACGCGGAGCCGCGGCTGCGTTCCGCGGTGCGGCTGCCGCTCTCCTCCGGGCCGCGCTGGCTGGCGCCGTCGGAGGCGGTGCTGGTGACCGCCATCCAGCAGGGCTTCCCGCTGGTGCCCCGTCCCTTTGCGGAGATCGCCCTGCACACCGGGCTCAGCGAGGCCCAGGTCATCGCCCAGATCAAGAGCTGGTCCGCGGACGACGTGGTCAAGCGCGTCGGGGTGATCGTGCGCCACCGGGAGCTGGGCTTCCTCGCCAACGCCATGGTGGTGTGGGACGTGCCGGACTCCCAGGTCACCCCCATCGGCGCCCGGGTCGCGGCGCTTCCCTACGTCACCCTGTGCTACCGGCGCCGGCGCTTCCTGCCCGACTGGCCCTACAACCTCTACTGCATGATCCACGGGCGCGACCGGGACTCGGTGCTGGAGCGCATCGACGACCTGGAGCAGCGCTGCGGCCTGCGCAGCCATCCCAACGTGATCCTGTTCTCCCGGCGCCGCTTCAAGCAGAACGGCGCCCGCTACCTCGCCGCCGTGTGATGGATGACCTGGACCGCGCCATCGTCAACCGCCTGCAGGGCAGCTTTCCGGTTTCCGGGCGGCCGTTCGCCGAGGCGGCGATGCAACTCGGTACCGATGAAGACGAACTGATCTCCCGCATCCGCCGGCTGCTCGACTCCGGAGTGCTGACCCGTTTCGGGCCGCTGTACAACGCCGACCGCATGGGCGGCGCCTTCAGCCTCGCCGCCATGAGCGTCGGGCCCGCGGACTTCGAGCGCGTCGCCGCGACGGTGAACGCGCTTCCGGAAGTCGCCCACAACTACGAGCGCGAGCATGCGCTCAACATGTGGTTCGTGCTCGCCACCGACACGCCGGAAGGGATTGAGCGCGCGATTGCCCGCATCGAGGCGGAGACGGGCTATCCGGTGTTCAACATGCCCAAGCTCCGGGAATATTTCGTGGAGCTGAAGCTCGAGGTCTGACCATGGCCGGCCGCGAGTCGCCTTCCATCGACGCCACCGACCGCCGCATCATCGTCGCGACCCAGGGCGGGCTGCCGCTCACGCCCCAGCCCTATCACGCCATCGCCCAGGATCTAGGCATCGAACCCGGCGAAGTCATGGAGCGCCTGCGCCGCATGCTGGAGGCGGGAATCATCCGCCGCATCGGCGTGGTGCCCAATCACTACGCCATCGGCTACCGCGCCAACGGCATGAGCGTGTGGGACGTGCCCGACGCGCGGGTGGACGAGCTGGGGCAGAAAATCGGCGCCCTGGAGTCCGTGACCCACTGCTACCGCCGGCCGCGGCATCTCCCCCACTGGCCCTACAATCTGTTCGCCATGGTCCACGGCCGCGACCGCGCGGAGGTGGAAGCCAAGGTCGCCGAAATTGCCGCGCTGCTGGGCGACGCCGGCCGCGGCCACGAGATTCTCTACAGCACCCGCATCCTCAAGAAGACCGGGATGCGGCTGGCGCAATGAAATTCCCCCGCCCAAAACCTTGATTTGCGTCATGGTTGCCGGCGCCCCCAGGGCTTAGATTGGTGGCCATCCGCCCGCCGCGAGCCTAGAATTGACGCCATGTTCCGCGTCTCCCAGTACATGCAGGAAATCGCCCGCGCGATAAGCGGCGAATCAGCCGGTTCGCCGCCGGGGACGAGCGCGCGACGGCGAGGAGCGAACGACGCAACCAACGAAGTGATCGTCCCGGCCGCGAAGCGGCTGCCCGGGCCGGTGGTGATCTGGAACCTGATCCGGCGCTGCAACCTCGCCTGCAAGCATTGCTACTCCATCTCCGCCGACAAGGATTTCCCGGGTGAGCTGTCGTCGAAGGAAGTGTGCGAGGTGATGGACAACCTCAGGCAATTCGGCGTGCCGGTGCTGATCCTCTCGGGCGGCGAGCCGCTGCTGCGGCCCGACATCTACGAGATTGCGCGCCGCGCGAAGCACCTGGACTTCTACGTGGGGCTTTCCTCCAACGGCACTCTCATTACCGAGCAGAACATCGGCGAAATCGCCGACGTGGGCTTCGACTACGTGGGAGTGAGCCTGGACGGCATCCAGGCGACCCACGACCGCTTCCGGCGCATGGAAGGCGCCTTCGACAAGTCGCTCAATGCCATCCGCCTGTGCCGCGACGCCGGGACCAAGATCGGCGTGCGCTTCACCATGACCCGGGACAACGCCCACGACCTCCCGGCGCTGCTGCGGCTCGTGGAGGACGAAGGCATCGACCGCTTCTACTTCTCGCACCTCAACTACGCGGGCCGCGGCAACGTGAACCGCAAGGACGACGCCCGCCACCAGATGACGCGACAGGCCATGGACCTGCTGTTCGACACCTGCTGGGACTACCAGCAGCGGGGCCTCAAAAAGGAGTTCACCACCGGCAACAACGACGCCGACGGGGTGTATTTCCTGTTCTGGGTGCAGCGGAGCTTCCCTCAGCTCGCGGACGCCATCCGCGCCCGGCTGGTGCAATGGGGCGGCAACGCCTCGGGGGTCAACGTCGCCAACATCGACAACCTGGGCAACGTGCACCCGGACACCATGTGGTGGCATTACACGCTGGGCAATGTGCGCGAGCGGCCGTTCTCGGAGATCTGGCAGGACGTCTCCGATCCGGTGATGGCGGGCCTGAAGCACCACCCGCGGCAGGTGAAGGGCCGCTGCGGCGCGTGCCGGCACTTCGACATCTGCGGCGGCAACACCCGGGTGCGCGCCCAGCAGCTCACCGGCGACCCGTGGGAAGAGGATCCGGGCTGCTACCTCACGGACGAGGAGATCGGCGTCACGGCCACGCGCGGGCGCATCAAGGTGACGCCCTACTCGCGGCAAAAGGCGGCAAAGACGGGGGCCAGGGCCTGATTTCGCTGCTTCCCCCACGAGCGTCATTCCGGTAAAAGGAGCGATCTTGCGTCCAGCCGTTGCGTTTTGCCTGGGATGGCTGGCGGCGATCCCCATCGCCTCCATCGCCGCCTCACCCCAGAACCTCTACATCCAGCACTGCGCCGCCTGCCACGGCGCCGACCGGCTGGGCGCGATGGGTCCCGCCCTGCTCCCGGAAAACCTGGAATCCACGCGGCTGCGCAAGGCCGGCGCGGTGAAAGTCATCGCCGAAGGCCGGGCCGCCACGCAAATGCAGGGCTTCGGCGCCGTGCTGAAGCCCGACGAGATCCAGCAGCTCGCCGACTTTATCTATACGCCCGTCACGCCGCGCCCGGAGTGGAACGAGCTGGCGATCCGCGCTTCCCGCATCGAGCATTTCGCGCCCGGCTCGCTTCCCGCCACGCCCCGCTTCAAGGCCGATCCGATGAATCTGTTCGTGGTGGTGGAAGGCGGCGACCATCACGTGACCATCCTCGACGGCGACCGCCTGGAGCCCATCCACCGCTTCCCGTCCCGCTTCGCGCTCCACGGCGGGCCCAAGTTCACCCCCGACGGGCGTTACGTGTTCTTCGCCTCCCGCGACGGCTGGGTGTCCAAGTTCGACCTCTACAACTTGAGGACCGTGGCGGAAGTGCGCGCCGGCATCAACACCCGCAACCTCGCTGTTTCCGGGGACGGCAAGTGGGTCATGGTGGCGAATTACCTGCCCCACACCCTGGCGCTGCTGGACGCGGACCTCAAGCTGGTCAAGGTGCTGCCCGCCACCGACCGGGAGGGCAGGAAAACGTCCCGCGTCTCGGCGGTGTACGACGCCGCGCCCCGCAGGAGCTTCGTCGCCGCCATGAAGGACATCCCCGAAGTGTGGGAGATCAGCTACGACGAGAAGGCCGAGCCCATCCCTGTCGGGCTGGTCCACGACTTCCAGTACCGGGAGGGCGCGTTCATTCCCGGCCGCTTCAATCCGCGCAGGAGCGTGCTGGAAAGCTATCTCGACGATTTCTTCTTCACCCAGGACTACAGCGAAGTGATGGGCGCGTCCCGCGACGGCGGCGGGCAGGTGGTGCATCTCGACGTGCGCCGCAAGATCGCCAGCCTGGAGCTGCCGGGCCTGCCGCACCTGGGCTCGGGCATCACCTGGACCTGGCAGGGCCGCCCGGTGATGGCCACCCCCAACCTCAAGGAAGGCGTGGTCACGGTCCTCGACATGCAAACCTGGACGCCGGTGAAGCAGATCAGGACGCTGGGCCCGGGCTTTTTCATGCGCTCCCACGAAAACACCCGCTACGCCTGGGTGGACGCCATGATGAGCCCCGAGCACAAGGACACGCTGCAGGTGATCGACAAGGAAACGCTGGAAATCGTGGCCCAGTTGAGGCCCGTGCCCGGCAAGACCCTGGCCCACATCGAGTTCACCCGCGACGGCAAATACGCGCTGGCGAGCCTGTGGGAGAACGACGGGGCGCTGATCGTGTTCGACGCCCGGACCCTGAAAGAGGTCAAGCGCCTCCCCATGAAAAAGCCGGTGGGCAAGTACAATGTCCACAACAAGATCACCCGCTCCGCCGGCACCAGTCACTGATTTCCCCCGAACCGCCATGCTTGAACCCGGGATGAATCCCGCCGCCGGCACCGTCGTTCTGAGGGACGGCGCCAGCGGAAGCTGGCTCCAGTTCGATGCCCCGCGGCAGATCGTCGTGGCCCGCCGCGTCGCCGAGGTCATGCCCTGCCTCGCCGCCATCGACGAGGCGACTTCGCGCCGCGGGCTGTTCGCGGCCGGCTGCATCGCCTACGAGGCCGCGCCCGCCTTCGATCCGGCCTTCGAGACCTTTCCCCCGGGGGATTTCCCCCTGCTGTGGTTCGGGCTCTACGACCATGCCCACCAAGTGACCCTGCCGGAAGCGGCGGCAAGCGCCGAGGCCCTCGACTGGACACCCTCCGTTTCGGTGGACGAATACTGGCAGGCCATCGCCGGAATCCGCAGCCGCATCCGCGAGGGCGAAACCTACCAGGTCAACTACACCATGCGCCTGGATGCGTCGGCGCCGCCTGACCCCTGGCGCCTGTTCCTGCAGATGGGGCGCAGCGCTCCCCATGGCGCGTATCTGGACACCGGCGACTTCGCGATCTGCTCGGCCTCGCCCGAGCTGTTTTTCCGCAGCGAAGACGGGGAGATCACCTGCCGTCCCATGAAGGGCACCGCGCCGCGGGGACGCACCACCCGCGAGGACCGGCAGCGCGCCGAGGCGCTGCGGCAGTCGGAAAAGGACCGGGCGGAAAACGTGATGATCGTGGACATGATCCGCAACGACCTGGGCCGCATCGCCGCGCCGGGCACGGTGCGGGTGAGCTCGCTGTTCGACGCCGAGAAATACCCCACGGTGTGGCAAATGACTTCCACCGTGAAGGCCCGCAGCGGCGCCGCCTTCACCGGCATCCTGCAGGCCCTGTTCCCCTGCGCCTCCATCACCGGCGCTCCCAAGGTGCAAACCATGCGCATCATCGCCGGCCTGGAAACCCGCCCGCGGAACATTTATACCGGCTGCATCGGCTTGGTCGCGCCCGACGGCGGGGCCCGGTTCAATGTCGCGATCCGCACCGTACTGGTGTCCAGGGCCACGGGGCGGGCCGAGTACGGCGTCGGCGGCGGCATCGTCTGGGATTCGAGCCCCCGCGGGGAATACGACGAGTGCCTCGCCAAGAGCCGCGTCCTGAACAGCCCCCAGGACGCCCGGAGCTTCGAGCTGCTGGAAACCCTGCTCTGGGAGCCCCGGGGCGGCTATTCCCTGCTGGAGCGCCACTTGGCGAGGCTCGCAGATTCGGCCGGCTATTTCGATTACCGCTGCGACCTCGAGAGGGTGCGGCACGAGCTTCATCGGGCGGCGGACCGGTTCGGTCCCCGCCGCTGCAAGGTGAGGCTCCTGGTTTCGGCGGATGGCGCGATCCGCATCGAGCACGAAGCCCTGCCGGAAAAGGCGCAGGCCCCGGCGCCGCGGCGCGTGACCGTCTCGCCGCTGCCGGTGGATTCCGCCGACCCGTTCCTGTTTCACAAGACCACCCATCGGGCGGTGTACGACTCGGCCCTGGCCCGCGCCGGCGCCTCCGGTTTCGACGACGCGATCCTGTGGAATGAGCGCGGCTTCGTCACCGAGTCGTGCTTTTCCAACGTGGTGCTTCGCCTCGACGGCGAGCTGGCGACGCCACCCGTGGAGTGCGGCCTGCTCGACGGCACCTTCCGCCGCCACATGATCGAGAAGGGCCGCATCGCGGAAAGAAAACTCACGCTCGACGACCTGCGCCGCGCGGAAGCGGTATTCCTGATCAACTCCGTGCGCCGCTGGCAGGAGGCCCGCGTGTCCTTCCCGGAAGGCCTGCGCTCCGCCCGCCCCGAGCCCGTCGAAGGGTGAACCCGGCGCCCCACCCCGCCGTTCGCCCCGAGCCTGTCGAAGGGTGAACGGCCTTGCCGCCCCCTGAACGCCAATCCGTTGTAGACTTCCCCCATCGGCTTCGAATCGGGACCACGGCAGGGGGAGGACGGCCGGATGGCCAGGACCGGAAGAAGCGGGACCCACCCGCGCAGTTCCGAAGCGCAACCACCGCTTCTGCCGGCCCGGCGGGGCGCCGCGTTCCGCGCGCTGCTTTGCGTCGCGCTCGCCCTGTTCCTGGTTTCCCCCGACCGTCCGCACGCCGCCGAAGATTCCGTCTGGCACCAGCGCATGAAGGCGGGCGCCGCCGCCCTGGAAAAGCGCAACCTCGGGGAAGCGGAAAAGCAGTACGATGCGGCCTTCAAGGAGGCCGGCGGATTCAACACCGAGGATGAGCGCACCGCGGCGAGCCTGCACCGGCTTGCCGAGGTGTACCGCCAGCAGCGCCGCTACAACGAGGCCGAGGCCTACGCCAAGCGCGCCATCGCCATCCAGGAAAAGAAGCTCGGTCCCGAGCACCCGGATCTCGCCGCCCCTCTCGACACCCTCGGCGCAACCCTGTGGCGCCCGCAGCGCTACAACGACGCGGAGCCGGTGCTGCGCCGGGGTCTCGCCATCAAGGAAAAAAACCTCGGCCCCAGCAGTCCCGCCCTCGCCTTCAACCTGCGCCAGCTGGCGCGCGTCGAGCGGTTCCAGGGACGGATACTCGAAGCCGAAACCAGCGCCCGGCGGGCCCTCACCCTGTCCGAGAACTCGATAGGGCTGGACCATCCGGAAACCCTGGGCGCGATGGAGGAGCTGGCCGACGCCTACATCGCCCAGCGCCGCTACCTGGAAGCGGAGCCCCTCGCCCGCACCGCGCTCGCGGTGTCCGAGCGCAACTACGGCTCAACCCATCGCAACACCGGCGAGGCCGCAAAGCGCCTCGGCGAGCTGTTCACCGCTCTGGGCCGCCCCGATGACGCCGAGCCCTACCTCAAGCGCGCAGGGGAAATTCTCGGGGACCGCGACAGATCGAGGGAAACCAGCCGCGACCGGCCCGGTACCGCGACCTCGCCTGCCCCCGAGCCCGCCGCCAAAAAAACCGAACCGGCGCCGGCGGAGAAGAAACCCGAAGCCGAACCCGATCCGGTGACCCGCGTCCTGCGCGGCATCGGCGATGCCATCCGCGGAATCTTCGGCGGCGGCAAGAAGGAATAAGGCCCCGGGCATCGCCGCTCCGCGGGCGTCCCGCGCACTGCCCGGTCTTCAGAGGAGAATCACCATGTGGCGTCCTGCCTGCATTCTTGCTTTCGCTGCCCTGTCGCCCGCCGCCCTCGCCCAGGCGAAGGCTCCGCAACAAACCGTCAAGCCGCCGGTCGCCCAGGCATGGCTCGACGTCGCGACCTACGCCGGGATGGCGGGCATGGGAGGCGGCGCCAATCCGATGGGCGCGCTCGGCGGCATGTTCAGCGGCGGCCGCGGCGAGGCCAATCGCTTCGGCAACACCCAGACCGGTTCGGCGGGCCGCTGGCTCGACGTGACCCTGCGCACCAGCCGCAACCCGAACCTCGCCGAAGCCACGCAAACGGTGCCGGCGGGCTCCAGGCTCGCTCCCGTCCTCAAGCTGGCGTCCCCACAGGAGCAGAAGGCGCCGCCGGCCGACGACGGGGTCACGGAGCCCGAGTCCTTCGAGCGGCCGAAGGGAAAGATCTACCTGTACTGGGGCTGCGGCGAGGCGGTGCGGCCGGGACAGCCGCGGGTGCTGGACATGGCGAGCGCCTCAGCGGCGGACTACGGCCGGTTGTTCCAGGCCCGGCGCGCGACCCAGCGCGGCGCGCACCAGGCGCGCGGGCGCCCGGTGTGGCCGAATCCGGCGGATGGGCGGATGGTGCCGGAGGGCGCTTCCCTCGTCGGAGAACACGCCTTCTCCGGCCAGGGCGTGCCGGAGGGATTCAAATTCGCGATTCCGTCAGCCCAGGACATCATGCCGCCCCTCGACCTCGTCCAGCGCGACGCCGGCGGCGCGACGATGGTCGAATGGCCCGCGCTGCCCACCGCGCGCGCCTACTTCCTCGCGGCGATGGGATCACGCGGCGAGAACGAGCTGGTGATCTGGTCGTCGAGCGAAGTTCCGGAAACCGGCACCGGCCTGATCGACTACCAGACCAACGCCGCGGTGGACCGCTGGCTGAATGAAAAGGTGCTGCTCGCTCCGGGCGTGACGCGCTGCGCCGTGCCGAAGGGCGTCTTCGGCGAAGGCGCCATGCTGCGCGCCATCGCCTACGGCAGCGAGCTCGACGTGGCCCATCCGCCGCGCCCCGCCAACCCGAAGCAGAGCTGGGAGCCGGAGTGGGCAGCCAAGCTGCGGGTCAAGTCGGTGGCGATGACCATGCTCGGCATGGACATGGGCGGCGCGTCCGGGCGCGAGTCGGCCCGCGAGGCCAAGCCCGGGGAGGCCGCGAAGGACCAGGGGAAAACGATCACTCCGGTAGATGTTCTGCGGGGAATCCTCGGACGTTGAGGGGGAAGCGTCCGCATCTCCTGCCTGGCGCGCGTCAACACGCCACCGCTGTCGTGCGTTTAAGCATCGACGAACGCCACCGAACCAGCCGATGGAAACACGACTCAGCCTGACACCGGGACAGAACGGAACCAAGAACCTGGTTCGCCAGTACGGCGACCGCCTGGTCTGCGTCCGATACCGGTACGACGCGCAGCGCGGGAAGCGCTACAAGACGGTGGAACTCATCGTCGAGGAAACGAACTGGCAACCCCGCGCCGGCGCCTCGGTCCGTGCCGCCGATCATATGGTGGGCGTCCGGATCGGCTACGGGGAAGCGGAACTGCGCGAAAAGGTGAAGCAGGCCGGCGGAATCTGGCGCCCGAAGCAAAAGCTCTGGGAACTGCGCTACGACCAGGCCCGCGCCCTCGGCCTCGCCGGGCGGATCGTCTCGGGCTAGATATCTACATATGGATATATGCCAGTAGATATCCAGTAATCGAGGCAGATATATATCCGTAGATGCTTGCATATACCGGTATATGGATTTAGCATCCGCCTAAGTCCATTAAACACAAAGTTGGGCGTCTCAAATGACACGAGCCAATTTGCTTACATTGCCGTTTTGTGTGTTGCTTGCGGCGGGTTGTGCTAGCAGTGAGGTAAAACCGTATGGTGTTCCAGGAAGCGCCGTTAAGCCGATCGGTTCTGGAAATATTGTTTATTTCAATGGCCAATTTGAGGGCCAAAAGAGATCAGGGCAATACATATTCGATTTCGACTATGACGAGCTTCAAGGGCACGACATCACCGACAATCAATACATAGCGCAATATTTAGCACCAAGAAAGCTAATGCCACCTGAGTGCAGTAATGGAATAGAGGTTCTTCGGCACGGCAGAGGAGAGAATGGAAAAGCATGGCTAATTTTCAAGTGCCAGTAAGTCATTGGGTGCAACCCAGTGACGAAATCATAACGGGGTACATAACGCCCAACCCATCGGTTCACACGGACTCCGCGCCTGCGGCGCTCCGCCGGTGACCTTTACGTTGGGCGTCTTAGAGGGGAGCGTGATAGCGACATGCGTGAGCTAAACGAGATGCCAATTTCGTCCGCATGGCATATTGTGCTTTGCGGAAACATGAAAGGACCGCCATGCCAATGAATACGATGAAGACGCATGATTTGCGTGACTTCATGCAGCAGATCACTGAACAAATGGCTGCGGAGTATGCGCGTATTCAGAAACGCGCGGTGGAAGATCCCGGCACAGCGGGTGATCAAGGCGAGGAGAACTGGGCGCAGCTCCTGCGCGAATGGTTGCCGTCACACTACCACGTCGTCACGAAGGGACGCCTTATCAATGAGAGAGGAGAAACATCGCCGCAGGTTGACGTGCTCGTCCTGAAGTCGTCCTATCCGCCGAAGTTGCACAACAATAAGCACTATCTGGCGGCGGGCGTTGCGGCCGCCTTCGAGTGCAAGACCACACTCAAAGCCCAACACGTTAGGGAGGCCATTGAAACGTGTGCAAAGGTCAAGTCACTGTTTCAGCCTCGGGTCGGTTCGCCCTTCAAGGAACTACACGCTCCTATCATCTACGGTTTGTTAGCGCATTCGCATAGCTGGAAAGGACCGCAGTCGACGCCGTTGGACAACATTGAGGGCACATTGTTTGATACGAATGAACGATGCGTTGACCATCCTCGCCTTGAGTTGGATTTGCTGTGCGTTGCTGATTTTCAGTCTTGGAGTCGAATTTGCACCACCTATTTTGGTCCTCATTACCGCCCATGGGACGAGGCTCTCCCAATCGCCAAAAAACTCGGTCCAAACGGGGCCGCTTCCAGCGGCTACATAGCCAGGGCCAGAAGCCAAGTGATTCTCGACAATCAGGAAATCCAAGAATATCTCCAAGAACGACAGGGCCGTGCCTACTCAGCGGTCGGGGAGTTCATCAAAGACTTATGTTACAAGATCGCATGGGAAGATCCGACATTACGCGAGCTTGCAATCTATTTCGCTAATGTGCTTGGACACACTGGCGTAGGAAGTATGCGGACGTGGCCAGCGTCAATTTACTCCGACAAAATCAGAGATAACGTCGTGAGAGGAATAGGCGTCGTGGGCGGAGAGCGCTGGAACGAATGGTCGATGGCTTTCGATTGATACGATAGCCTATGGAAAGCCACTCGCCGACATGACAAATAGCACGCCATCATAACCCAGACGCCCAACACTGCGCTCCAAGGGACGCTGCGCGATAAAGCCGCGCAGCGCCCCTGAGCTTGGACGTTGAAGCTGTAGAAAAACCCTCTCGAATCTGGAACTGAGCGCATTGCGTTGGCTCTAATGAAGAGTCAATGAAATTGCCCGCGAGGGAGGATTCGATGGCGCGCTACAAGAGCTACAACTACGCGCAGATGAAGATGGTGGCGGTAAGCTACGAGCGCCAGATTCTGCCGGGGACATTCGAGCACACGCTGAATCACCTGATCGATCACGATATTGATCTGGGGCCCTTCGCCGCGCGCTACGTGAATGAGGAGACAGGCGCGCCGGCCTATGATCCGGCGATTCTGCTAAAAGTGATTCTGTATGCGTATTCCCGTGGCGTGACATCGAGCCGCGACATCGCGGGGCTGTGCCGGGAGAACATCATCTTCATGGCGCTCTCAGCGGACAGCACACCGCACTTCACGACGATTGCCGGGTTTGTGGCGAAGCTGGACCGGGAGATCGTTGGGGTCTATCGGGAGGTGCTGCTGGTGTGCGACGAGATGTGCCTGATCGGGCGCGAGATGTTCGCGGTGGATGGGGTGAAGATGCCTTCGAACGCGAGCAAGGAATGGAGCGGCACGCGCGAGGACTTCCAGAAGAAGGCGGAGAAGCTCGAACGGGCGTTGGGGTATTTGACCAAGCGCCACCGCGAGGCTGATGCCACCGAGCGGGAAGGCCAGATCGAGCAGGCGCGCGAGAAGCAAATGCGCACGCTCAACCGGGCGCTCGCCAAGGTGCGCGGGTGGCTCAAGACGGGGAAGGATCGTCTTGGGGTGAGTGGCAAGGCGGTGAAGAGCAACATCACCGACCCCGAGAGTGCCAAGATGAAGACATCGAAAGGCGTGATCCAGGGCTACGACGGCATGGCGGTGGTGGATGCGAAACACCAGATCGTGGTGCACAGCGAGGCGTTCGGGCAAAGCCAGGAGCACAACCTGCTTGTGCCGGTGCTCGAGGGTGTGCGCGAGAGCTTCAAAGCGCTGGGGCGCGATGAGGACATCCTGGAGGGGATCCGGGTGACTGCCGACGCCGGACTGCACAGCGAGGCCAATCTGCAGTACCTGCAAGACAACCAGATCGATGGCTACGTTGCGGACCCGAACTTCCGCAAGCGCGATCCGCGCTTTGCCGGTGCCGAGCGCTACCGGGTGCGGCACAAAGAGGACAAGCGCATCGAAGACAAGAAGAAGGGCAAGCGCCCGGGCTGCTACACCAATGAGGAGTTCCGCATGGCCGAGGATGCGAGCAGTTGCCAATGCCCGGCGGGCAAGACCTTGTACCGCAACGGCGAGCGCACCCACACCGGCGCCTACGAGATGGTCAGATTCCGGGGCGCGCAGCGCGACTGCAGACCGTGTGAACAGCGCTCACAGTGTCTGCGTACTCCGGATAAGACATCGACGCGACAAGTGGCGTTCATCCTGGGGCGCAACACCCACAAGCCCGAAACGCACACCGAGCGCATGAAGCGAAAGATCGACACCGACGAGGGGCGCTATCGATACAGCCTGCGCCTGGGGACGGTGGAGCCTGTGTTCGCCGACATCAATCACGCCACTGGGCTGCGCCGATTCAGTCTGCGCGGCCGGCGCAAGGTGAACGCGCAATGGATGATGTTCTGCCTCGCCCACAACATCGGCAAAATCCAGCGCTACGGCGATATCGGACGATGGAAGAAGGAACGCAAGGCGGAAATCAGGCAGTAGAGAAGAAAATCCGGAGCGACACCCGTTCAATAACGCAATCGCGCCTCCTCAACGTCAAACCACTCGCCATTCGGAATCGGCGGCGGTAACATTGCCGCGTGAAAAGACTTTTTCTACAGACTCGTTGGGGGATGTCCCAAACGTAGTTGAAGGTTGAGGGCGGCGGTTTCCCGGTAAATCCGAGAGAATCGGGTTTGCCAACCATGGAAACTCAAGGAAAGGGAAACCGCCATGAAGCATCGTAAGGGAAACACCGCCGGCAAGA
>JACPEG010000049.1 GCA_016183615.1 Betaproteobacteria bacterium | reverse complement strand
CGCGCGACGGAATGCTCGCGATGATCTTCAAGCTGGGCCAGAGCGCCGAGAAGAACTGGCGCCGGCTCCGCGGTTTCCAGTGGCTCGCCAAGGTGATCAGCGGAGTGAAGTTCCGCGACGGGATTGAAGTGCAGCAACGGGGACGTAAAGTCAGCAATCAAACGCCACGCAGGGCCGCCGCTTGATCAGCCCGCGTACACCAGATTTGACAAAAGCTCCTGTCAAGACCTCCGAACAGAAGGTTTGATCTAGATCAAGTTGTCGCCGTAACTTCGGCGTAGTGTATTTCGTACGGACTCCCACCCTGGGCGGTTAACGCCGCCTTCTTCGTGGTAGTGGCCGAACCTCTAAGCGCATTCAAAAGGCCACGTTCCGAGCCGATCCCTGAAATCGCAACTTTTCGGCGTCCGGGCCTTTCTAGGACAGAAGGTAGCACGAATGGGGAGGGTTATCTAGTGAGGTCACGCAGCGCATGGCCGCACGCCGAGTGTCGCTCGCGTCCGTACGAGCTCGTGTATGCGCACTCAGCGC
Organism: Betaproteobacteria bacterium; assembly: GCA_016183615.1. Classification (GTDB taxonomy): domain Bacteria; phylum Pseudomonadota; class Gammaproteobacteria; order Burkholderiales; family UBA6910; genus JACPEG01. The sequence continues at coordinate 111,355 of JACPEG010000049.1, read as the reverse complement.
CGGAAGCACAGGCTCGCCGGCGAGAGATCTTGCGATCCGTCGCCCCCCGGTCGCGCTGGGCCAGTCTCGTTGTCTCGATCTTCCTGACGCTTTTGGGCGGCTGCAGCGGCCTGCTGTTCCCCGGCATTTCCGAGGTCGCACCTCCCTCGGCTCGAGAGCGCGACGTGCGGGTAGATCGCGTGCTTGCGGCCGAAGGGCTGAAGTTCCTCGACCAGCGCCGGTACGAGGACGCGTCACGGCTTTTCAATGCGGGTCTGAAGTTCGCGCCGACCGATGCGCGGTTGCACTTCCTCAACGGGCTCGCCTATCACCTGCAGTACATGGCGGGCAACGAGGGTGTCCTCGGACTCGCGGTAGCTGGCTACGAGCTGGCACTGATCAACGATCCCGCTCACCATCACGCGGCGCTTCAGCTGGGCCGGTTGCAATTCGAGGCCAAGCAGTATGCAGGATCGCTGGAGGCTTTTCGGCGCGCGACCGAAATTGAGGCGCGAAGCGGCGAGGCGTATCTGGGTCTCGCCAGTGCCGCGTACTACGCGCACGACCTGACCCGCGCACGTGCCGCTGCAGAATTGGCAGCGTCATTGCTGCCCGGCAGCGCAAACGCATTGCGCGCGTTGGCGATGGCCAACGCTGCTGCCGGCAACCATCAGGCAGCGAAGGACGCCTCGATTCGCTACGCGGCCCTGGAAAGCGATCCCAGGGCGCGGGCGCGGCTCAACGCGCGGCTCGACCAGTGGCGCGACTGGCACGTGGCCGCCGAGTCGAGTAAGAACAAAATTCCTGCTGCGTCCAAGCACCCGTCGCAGCCGAAGCCCTCGGGCGAGATCGAAGGCGCGATTCTCCCGGGCGCCGGCGCAGCCGATGCCGGATCTCAATCCAAGGCCGAATCGGAGGCGCGACCCGCCGGATCGAAGAACCCGGCTCAGAGTCCCCCTGCTGGTAGCGTGCGCAAAGCATGGTTCGAGTGCAAAGAACTTGGCAACGGCCCGGCGCTGCCGTCCATCGGCCTGGGAACCGCGCCCCCCGGAATTGCGTCCTACGGCCCGTCCGGAGACGGCGCCAGTATCGAGCCAGTACCCGCACTGCCCAGCCCCTGTCATGGGGCGGGTAATCCCCCCATGGTGGTCCTCGATGTTGCATTCATAAGAACCGAGGATGTCGCTTCATCGAGTTACGGCGTCAACCTGTTGCAAAATCTCACGTTCGTTTTTGGGGTAAACAAGTCGACCGTAGACATTGCGACGCGGAAAGATGGCGCCGAAACGCGAGAGGTCGTGGTTACCCGGCGGCGGCAGTCAGGGACAGGCGGTGTTGATGCGCTCATTACGTATTCCCTGAATATCGCGAACGCCACCGACAACCGGTCCGAGGTGCTGGCGAAGCCGTCCCTCGTGGCCCTGGACCGTGTGCCGTCGACATTCTTCTCGGGACGAAACATCACTTTGGGCGTTGCCGGCCAGCTCGCCGGGTCGAGCATCGTCACCGACAGGCCGGTCGGGGTTGGCCTGGCGGTCACGCCCACCTTCATCGATAGCGAGACCGTCGCGCTCGCCATACGGGTACAACGTTCGTTCATCGAGGACGTGAATCTGAACATAAATTTCAACCAGTCGCTTCAAGCGTCGCGCAATGTGGTTTCGGCGAACGTCGTGCTGAAGATGGGACAAACGCTCATCCTCTCGGGCCTCTCGGAGCAGGAGACGCAGCGCTCTTTCGGCGGAGTTCCGGTCCTGAGGGACATTCCCCTGCTGCAATACCTCTTCAGTACGAAGACGACCGAGAACTTTACGAGTTCGGTGCTGGTGCTGATCACCCCGCGGGCTCCGATGATGGATAGCGAAGTGATGTCCAGAACACTGAGCCACATTGATACGCTGCCCGATCCCGAGAAGAGGAAATACCGGCCGTTGATCGAGAAAGCGATGAAAGCGACACCCGGCGGTGTGCCCGACAACATCGAAGGAACGTACCGGCACGCGTACGGAAACACACTTTTCCTCCAATTCCGCAGTGGCGACCTTTCGTTGCGGCACTGGAGCGTGCCTTCCCGGTTAGACGCGTTTTTCCGGGATCTCAGAGAGATGCTTTATTACTAGACCGCTTCATTCAGGAGGGGGATATGAAGACCATGCCGTTCGCGCTCAAGAGTTTTTTCGTCGGCACGCTGCTCGCCTTTCTTCCCATTGGTGCACAAGCTGATTGTGGCGCAACGGGTCAAACACCTTGCTGGAGGATTCCGCCCTGCAATGCGGACCTGACCATCGGCCCAGATGGCAGGTGCTTCCACCCCAACTGCGGGAAGCATAATCAGGGCGCGTGTTCGCCGTGGGTGCGACTGCAGCCTTGCGACTACGGCCTCCTTCCCGACCTGGCGCAAGGAGCGAAGTGCGTGAAGCCGAGTGAAACGATCGCCGCGAAAGAGATAGACCGGCAGAGACGCCAGGGCGTCTGCAAGGCGGCCGTTACGGCCATCCTCTCGGGGACCATTCCGCAGGAGCTGCAAGTGCTCGCGAAGAGCCTGACCCAGAACGCCGCGGGACCGACGATCGATAGGCTCAAGTCCATGGAGGTTAGGAAGGCGGCGGATGATTTCGCGAAGAATAACGTGCCATTCCTCAAGCAGATGGCCGACGCCGGCAGCGCCATCAAGAGGAACAGGGAGAGGTTCCGGGCCTTGTTCGCGCCGGACAAGGTTTGCGGGGGGCGCACGGCTCCGCAGTGGATAGCCGAGCTGAAGGCGCTGGGAATCGACTTCGACCTCCGGCAGCTCAAACTGTCGGAGAACTCGGGGCAGGCCAAGCTTTATCCAGCTGCCTTGCGGCCCGGTAGCTGGATCATCGCGCCACTCATCGGCCTTGAAGCTCACATTGGCGAAATTCGAACCTTTCATGCCGTCGTCCTCATGATTCCGACGGACGGGTCGTGGTCCGAGGTGCTCTACGTCCCCTCGGTGTCGGCGGCGTCGGGGAACCTGTTTGCCGGAATTGCCGGTGGCGTCAAGGTATTTTGGCCGCCGACGAGCTTGGAGGAGCATTTGCCTCTCGGCGGGAATCTGGCTCTTGGCATCTCTCCGACGGCTATCTACGAGTTGATCGAGTTTTTCTTGCTGGCGGAGGGCATTCCGACTCCACCGTCCATAGTTGGCGCCGACATCACTGTTTCCTTTCTCTGGGACAATCTTGCGGGCAAGCTATTCAAGGGACACCTTACGCCAGGAGGGTTCGGGGTGGAACTCGCATTGGGAGTTGAGCCCATTCCGATACCGGCAACCCTGAGCGGCGGCATAGAGGGCGGGGTCCTGATTTACCAGTTCCCCTGAGCGGAAACGCCGGACGGATAACGAGCACTCGCTCTGCGCGCTTGGTCTTGGTCGCGGGCGTCTTCGCTTGCCCGTGCCGAACCGAAGCTCCGCCCGACGACCCAGCCCGGATGGGGCAGCGGGAAGAATCGTGCCTCAGCAAACCGTAGCACTCGAAAGGCGAACGGTGCGGCGGAGCCTATGCGCTGTCTTCGCCGCGGTCGCAGTGCTTAGCACGGTAGCGTGCACCGGCCTCGCAAGAAACGGTCGAGAGGGCTCGTTGCGCGCGCTCGTCACGAGCTCAGGCACCTATCTTTGCGCGGGAGGCGAACGTATCCAGGTAACGTATTACCGGTTGTCTGACAACAGCCTCGACTTTGTGAAAGTTGTCTTACCCGACGGCAAAGAGCGCACATTGCCAAATGCCGTGTCTGCGTCTGGGGCCAGGTACACCGACGAGCGTGAACTGGTTTGGTGGACGAAGGGGGATACTGCGTTTGTTCAGACTCGCGGTCCGGACGGTAAATGGCACATCAGTTCGAAGGACTGCCGCAGGGTGGCCACTCGGGTGAACACACGCACGTGAGTGTCGGCCGAACCCCCGGCGGCAGAGTGTACTACGTATCGTATCGGCCGCACCGGGTATTCGGCAGCTGAGCCGAAGGCAGGCATCCATGCTCCTCACGCGATCGCGAGCAAACCCAACGCGTGGCTTAGCCGTGGCTGCTCTGCCGCGAGCCTGTCGACCGAAAGGAGTAAGTATCCCCCGGCAAAGCCGGGGGCTTTAGTTTGTGAGCTGCTCAAAGCGGCTTGATGGGACCGCTAACGCGGTCCCGGTTTCAGGGGCCACCTTATCGGTGGCCAACTATCGCCAAAGCTGCAACTGCTCCAGTCGTCGATCCTCCGCTTCCTGGTTGCGGATGTACTCCCGGATCAATCCTTCGTCTCGCCCCACCGTGGACACGAAGTATCCTCTCGCCCAAAAGTGGCGCCCGACGAAATTACGCTTCTTCTCCCCGTACACCCGGGCCAAATGAATCGCGCTCTTGCCCTTCATATACCCCATTACCTGCGACACCGCGTACTTCGGTGGGATCGAAATCAGCATGTGCACGTGATCCGGCATTAGATGCCCCTCCTCGACCCGGCACTGCTTCTGCTCCGCCAGCCGGCGGAACACCTCCCCCAAGTGTTCCCTCAGTTGCCCATACAACGCCTTCCTTCGGCACTTCGGGATAAACACCACGTGATATTTGCACTCCCACTTCGTATGGCTTAGGCTTTCGAACTCGTCCATCTCCGGAACTCCCTTTCGTGTGCTTTGGCGGCTCACGATCGAGAGTTTCCGCTGATGGACTCCCGTATATGTCAAACTTTTACTGCCTCCCCGGCAGAGCCGGGGGGTCTCCCGTAGTAGGCTAGTTGTCCGCATTCGGAACTGACGAGGTCTCTATGGGCCAAAAGTTAACCATGGTGTACTGGAAAGGCGACCGTTTCTGGCTCGGGAAGCTGCTCGAACACCCCGAAATCATGACCCAGGGCGAAACGCTTGAAGAGCTTGAGGAGAATCTCAAGGATGCTTTTCGGTCAATGGCGATGGATGAAGTTCCGCAGGACTACAAGACCAAAGAAATCGCGCTGTGAAACGCAGCGAGTTGATCCGCCAAATCGAGCAGCAAGGCTGCGTTCTTCTTCGGCACGGCGGGCGTCACGACATTTACCACAATCTAGCGGCTATACTCGCCCGCCGCAGAGCAAGACGTTGGCGCGCTATTAATGGGTTGTCTCTTGTGACGCGGATTGTTCTGTCTCTCCCTTTGTATCGTCAATCCCTACAGGAATGCCGATGATGCGCTGGCTGTGGCGCGTCCTGCTCTTTGTGCTCACATTATCCCTGCCGCTTGCGGCCGCGCCCGCGGTCGAGGGCTACGTGAAGACCATGGCGCCGACGGATGGTGCCAAGCTGGAGAGGAAGGAGGAAGCTGATTCTTTGGCGCCAGGCCGTCCGCGCCACCTGGCGGCAGCGAGGCAGCAAAATTCGCGCACGGATTGTCACTCTTATGAGGGGGTAAAACCATGAACAGATCGATTCGCGAGTTGACAGGGGTCTTGCCGGTTCTTGCCGCTTTCGTTGGTGCGATGCTGTCTGGAGCGTCAGGGGCGTGGGCCCAGCAACAGGCGGGAGAGTTCAGGCAACAACTCATAGGAACCTGGACGGTCAGCGCAGTAACGATCGAGCAGGGCGGCACCAAGCGCGAGACCTTTGGCCCCGAGCCGAAAGGTTTCATGACGCTCAACCCCGATGGCCGCTACTCCATTACGCTGATGCGCTCCGACCTTCCCAAAATCGCGTCCAATAATCGCGAGGCGGGTACTCCCGAGGAGAACAAGGCAATCGCGGCCGGAATCCTCGCCCACTTCGGCACCTACTCGGTCAATGAGAAGGACCGTACGATCAAATTTCATATCGAGGCCAGTACGTTTCCCAACTGGAACGGCGCCAATCAGGACCGTCCGATTACGTCTCTCACGGCGGACGAACTGAAGTGGACCGTTCCGACGCCAACGCAGGGATCCGGAACCGCTTACTTGGTTTGGAAACGAGCCAAGTAAGCGGTGAGCACAACGAGGCAACCGCCATCAGTGTCAGGTCCCGGTCCGGCGGCTGTTTCATGGCGCCGGCTCCGAACGCCCAACAGGCGCGTGGCATTGGCGGCGCGGGCAAATCCCGTGACTGCTGCCACGGTTCGAAACCCGCGGCGGGAATCGGGGTCAGCGGAACACCAGCACCGGGATGCTGGTATGGGTCAGGACCTTGGTCGTCTCGCTGCCGAGAATGAGGCCCACCAGGCCGCGGCGGCCGTGGGATGACATGAGGATGAGATCGCAGCCCTTGGCCTGGGCGGTCTTGATGATTTCCTCCCAGGGATGATCGCTGGTGGCGGAAGCGGTTTCGCAGGGCACGTCCGCCGCCTCGGCCGCCTTTTTCACCGCCCCCAGGAAGCGCGCGGCCCGGGCCTCGGTTTCCTGCTTGAACTGCTCCTCGGAGATGAGGTCCACGGGCAGCATGGCGTCGTAGGCGATGACCTGGTATTCGGGCATGACGTGCAGCCCGCTGACCCGGGCGCCGATGGACTTGGCGAACTGGACGCCCTTTTCGATCGCCTTCCCGGACAGCTCGGAGCCGTCGGTCGGAATCAGAATATGCTTGAACATGGTTCCCCCTGTTTTTCCTCTCCTTGATTACGATTCCGCAAGCGGCAAAATCGCCCTGATCCTACGATACCACGAGTAGCGCGGGCTGCGTCCGCCGATTACGCCAGGCACCCTATAAGACCGGTGCGTGGGACGCACCCTACCCAGCGCGGTTCGCCTTTTCGTAGGGTGCGCCCTGCGCACCGGTCGTGGATTTTCGCTTCGATCCGGTGCGTGGGACGCACCCTGCACCACAAGGCTACACTTCGTAGGTCCGTAGCTTCTCGATGTCGCGGATATGGACCGTCTTGCCTTCCACCGAAATCAGCCCCGCCTCGGCCAGCTCGTGCAGGATGCGGGAGAAATGCTCCGGGGTGAGGTTGAGCCGGGAAGCGATGATGCCTTTGCTGGTAGGCAGCGTCACCTGAAACTCGCCCCCCGCCTGCCCTTCCGGTTCATGGCGCAGCAGGTAGCCGATCACGCGCTGGGCGCCGGAGCGCAGGGAGTACGCTTCCACGTCCTTGATGAGGCCGTGGAGCCGCATCGAGAGGCCCCCCAGCATTTTCTTGGCGAACGCCGCATCGCGCCCGATCTCCTCGAACACCACGGCGCTGGAGACGTGCAGCAGCATGGTGTCGGCTAACGCCTGGGCGAACACCACGTAGGGCTTCTCCAGGAACATCACCGCCTCGCCGAAGCTCTGGCCGGCGCCGAGGATCTCGATCACCTTTTCCGCACCCTGGGTGGAGGTGAAGCCGAGCTTGATCTGCCCGTACACCACCATGTGAAAGCCGGTGCAGGGATCGCCCTTGTGGAACACGATCTCGCCCTTGGGGACGTGGATGGCGGTGGTGCCTTTGGCGATCCTCGTAATCTCCTCCTCGCTCATCTCCTTGAAGAGCGGAAGATTGGTGAGGAAGGACTCCACCTTGATGCTGGGGTGCTTCACGGCATCTCCTGGTCGCCGGGGCGCCGCGCCCGCAATGCGGGTCGGGGCCCCGTTGTGTTTGTCGGCGCCGGGTGCAACGCTAATGGCGCGCGATGTCCCCTGCGAAATCAATCCCGGCGGCGACGTCCGGGACCGCCCGCGCACCGGACGACGCCCGAGTCGCGAATGAATTCGCTCCTACCGGGGTAGGAGGAGATTCATCCCCGCGCGAAGGCCGCGAATGAATCCGCTCCTACAGCGGATGCGAGCCGCCCCGCCGGTACCGTGCTTCCTTCACCCCGAACCTGGATGAATTATGCCTCAGGCCCGGCGAACGGTGAAATCGGCGAAGCGGCTGCCGAGGGCGGCCAGCAGGCCCTCGCCCGGCGTGAACCGCTCGGTGGAATCGAGGAGCTCGGTATCCCGGCAGCCGGTGGGACGGAATTCCTGGAGGACAAAGCGGGTCGCGCCGAGGGCCGCCAGCGAGTCGGCCAGCCCAAGCAGGTCTTCGGCGCCGAGGAGCGCCGGGTGCACCGTGGTGCGGAATTCGTGGTCCACGCCGCTCCCGATGAGGAGCTCGGCGCTTTCGCGTGCCCGCCTTCCGCTGCCACGTGCCTGGGTGACGCGGTCGTAGCAGTCGAACGGGGCCTTCACGTCCATCCCCACCCAGTCCACCAGCGGCAGCGCCGCAGCAAGCTTGACGGGATAGGATCCGGCGGTGTGAAGCCCCACCTTGAAGCCCATGGCCCGGGCATCGGCAAGGGCATCGGGAAGCCGCGCCTGCAGGGTGGGCTCGCCGCCGCTGAAGACCACCGCATCGAGCAGTCCCCGGCGGCGCTCCAGGAAGCCGCGCGCCGCGGACCAGCGCAGCACGTTCTCGACGCGCCGCGGGATCAGGTGGGTGTTATGGCAATAGCGGCAGTGCCAGGCGCAGCCCTGGCAGAACACCACGGCGGCGAGCCGGCCGGGGTAGTCGGTGGTGCTGAGGGGCGTGATGCCGCCGATGGCGAGGGCGTTCACGGTGATGTCCTGTGGGGCAGCCGGAGGCGGTGCGTGGGACGCACCCTACCCGCCGAAAGTGCCACTGCGTAGGGTGCGCCCTGCGCACCAATTCCGGCGACTGATCGGTGCGTGGGACGCACCCTACCCGCCGAAAGTGCCACTGCGTAGGGTGCGCCCTGCGCACCAATTCCGGTGGCTGATCGGTGCGTGGAACGCACCCTACCCGCCGAAAGTGCCACTGCGTAGGGTGCGCCCTGCGCACCAATTCCGGCGACTGATCGGTGCGTGGGACGCACCCTACGCCTTCCCCAAGGTCAGCCGAGCTTGCAGCGCCCTTCCGCGAAATACTTGCGCTCGTGGAACTCGCCCTTCTTGCCGATGTTGAAGGACGCCACGGGACGGTGGTAGCCCATCACCCGGGTCCAGATTTCGCAGGGCTGGCGCTCCTCGTCCTTCAGCATGACGGATTCCAGGTAATTGGTCTTGGCCATGTCGTTCATGGTTTTCCTCCTTGTTGTTGGCGTTGGCATGAACATCAGGAAGCCTTGGGCAGCTCGGCGCGCTTTTTCGCGATCAGCTCCTCGTCGCAGCGCGGGCAGAACTTGTGCTCGCCCGCGATGTAGCCGTGCTTCGGGCAGATGGAGAAGGTGGGCGTCACCGTGATGTAGGGCAGCCCGAAGTTCTCCAGCGCCCGGCGCACCAGGGTCTTGCAGGCCTGAGGGGTGGTGATGCGCTCGGTCATGTACAGGTGCAGCACCGTGCCGCCGGTGTATTTGCGCTGCAATTCCTCCTGGCGCTCCAGGGCCTCGAACGGGTCGTCGGTGAAGCCCACCGGAAGCTGGGAGGAATTGGTGTAGTACGGCATGTCGGGGGTGCCGGCCTGGAGGATGTCGGGGAAGCGCTTGCGGTCTTCCTTGGCGAAGCGGTAGGTGGTGCCTTCCGCCGGGGTCGCCTCCAGGTTGTACATGTGGCCGGTCTCGTCCTGGAACCGGAGGATGCGGTCGCGGATGTGGTCGAGATAGCGCACCGCCATCTGGTGCCCCTCGGGCGTGGTGAGGTCGCAGCCGCCGCCGGAGAAGTTGCGGATCATTTCGTTGATGCCGTTCACGCCGATGGTGGAGAAGTGGTTGCGCAGGGTGCCCAAGTAGCGCCGGGTATACGGAAAAAGCCCCTGGTCGATGTGGCGCTGGATCACCTTGCGCTTGATCTCCAGGCTCGTCTTGGCGATTTCCATCAGTTCGCCGGTGCGCCGCAGCAGCGCCTCCTCGTGGCCCCTGTGGATGTAGCCCAGGCGCGCGCAGTTGAGGGTCACCACCCCCACCGAGCCGGTCTGCTCGGCGCTGCCGAACAGGCCGTTGCCGCGCTTGAGCAGCTCGCGCAGGTCAAGCTGCAGGCGGCAGCACATGGAGCGGATCATGTTGGGCTTGAGATCCGAGTTGACGAAGTTCTGGAAGTACGGCAGCCCGTACCTGGCCGTCATCTCGAACAGCAGATCGGAATTGGGGTGATCCCAGGCGAAGTCCCTGGTGATGTTGTAGGTGGGAATCGGGAAGGTGAACACCCTGCCCTTGGCGTCCCCGGCCATCATCACCTCGATGTAGGCGCGGTTGATCATGTCCATCTCGGGCTGGAGCTCGCCGTAGGTGAAGGGCATCTCCCTGCCGCCGATGCAGGGCACCTGGTCCCGCAGGTCCTCGGGGCAGGTCCAGTCGAAGGTGAGATTGGAAAATGGGGTTTGCGTCCCCCAGCGCGAGGGCACGTTCAGGTTGTAGATCAGCTCCTGGATGTACTGCTTCACCTGTTCGTAGCGCAGCCGGTCGTTGCGGACGTAGGCCGCCATGTAGGTGTCGAAGGAGCTGAAGGCCTGGGCGCCGGCCCACTCGTTCTGCAGCGTCCCCAGGAAATTCACGATCTGTCCCACCGCGCTCGACATGTGCTTCGGCGGCCCCGCCTCCACCTTGCCCGGGACGCCGTTCAGACCCTCGGTGAGCAGCGTGCGCAGCGACCAGCCGGCGCAGTAGCCCGCCAGCATGTCGAGATCGTGGATGTGAACGTCGCCGTCGCGGTGGGCCTTGCCCACTTCCGGCGGATAGACGTGGTTCAGCCAGTAGTTGGCCACCACCTTGCCCGAGACGTTGAGGATGAGGCCTCCCAGGGAATAGCCCTGGTTGGCGTTAGCGTTCACCCGCCAGTCGAGCTGGTCCAGGTATTCGTTGATGGAGGAGGCCACGTCCACCACCGTCTTGTGGTCCTGCCGCAGCTTGGCGCGGGCCTCGCGGTAGACGATGTAGGCGCGGGCGGTCTTGAGGAAATTGTTGGAGATCAGGACCTGCTCGACGATGTCCTGGATGTTCTCGATCGAGGGAACATCGCCGCGGAATTTGTGGATCAGGACCTTCACCACCTGGGCGGTGAGCAGCGTCGCCTCGTTGGCGTCGAACTCGCCGGTGGCCTGCCCGGCGCGCTGGATGGCGGAGCGGATTTTCTCGGAATCGAAGGGAACGAAGGTCCCGTCGCGCTTGATGACCCCCCTGGGCAGCGAAATCATCTTGTTGTTGTCGTGGCTGTCGGTTGCCATTCTTCTCCTTCTCCCCTTCTTGTTGTCCACCCGCCCTGTTTTCCTTACCCGCCGAGGGGCGCTTTTTTCAGCCGCCGGGCCCGGGCGCTTTTGGCCCGTTGACCACAATATATTGTGTGCATGAGATTAGGTTACACATCAGCTTGTGGAGAGTCAAGAACGACCGGTGCGCAGGGCGCACTCTGCGAACGAACCCTTGGCCGCGCGTAGGGGGCAACTGCGGAGCGGGTTGCACCGACAAATTATCGGCGGAACCCACTGCGTGGTTCCGCCCTACGGTCGGTGGTGACGCGCATGCGTCCCACGCACCGATCGGAAGCGCCGGAGAATGCCGGTGCGCAGGGCGCACCCTGCGAACGAACCCTTGGCCGCGCGTAGGGTGCGTCCCACGCACCGATCCAACTGCAGGTTAAGGCAGGAGCCGGGACTTGAGGACGGAAATAACCCGGCGCGGGGACAGGGTGGAGAGATCGAAGGCCGGCAGGTCGAGGCCGTCGAGGGTGTTCTTCACCAGGAGCCCCAGCTCGGTATCGCCTTCCATCACCAGGCGCCGGTTGAAGAACAGGGTGTCCGGGTCTTCCCGGCGCAGCGCCAGCATCAGGAAGTCGTGGGCGCTGGCGCTGATGGTGAGGTCCGGCGTGCGCCCGGCGAGGCAGGCAGTGAAGCCGTTGGGAGTCAGGGTGAAATTCACCACCACCCCGGCGTCCGTGGTGCGCAGGCATACGCGCCTGCCGTAGAGGGGCGCCAGAGCGTCCTTCGGCAGCATGCGGCCCAGCGCAAAATTGAGCGCCGCGGCGAACACGACCGACGGCGGATACTGGGGCAGAAGCGAAATCAGGGCCCCCACCGGCCGGGGAATGACGAAGGGCTTGGCGTTCATGGCGCGATTCCTCCCGCGGACTGCCGCGCCGCCGCCGGCGGCACGAAATGCATGACCTTCTGCAGCAGGTTCAGGTTGATTTCCGCCTGGGCCTGGAACTTCCCGGCGTAGGCCGCCTCCTCCTGCTTGAGTTCGTAGCAATTGGCGCCGCTGATGTCCATCAGCAGCGCCGGCATGCCCGCTTCGCGGAACGCCCGGTGGCGCTTCACGAAGAAATGGCTGCAGCACATGCCCAGGTAGCCCTTCACGCCGTCCGCCTGCATTTTTTTCAGCGTGGTCACCAGGTGCTCGTAGCTGGTGATGGTGTGAACGGCAAGCCCCTTCTCCCGGGCCAGCGCGTAGGCTTCCCCCACTTCGCACAGGCCGCATTCGGGGCACTCGTTGCGGCCGCGCCACTTGCACCACAGGGGCTTGGCGCAATAGGGCACCAGCATCACGCCCGCGCGATCCACGATCTGCGCCGGCCCCAGGTTTTCCTCGTCCACCACCATCAGGGAATTGGCCTCGTCGCGGTCGAGGCGCATCTTTCCCTGCAGCCGGTGCTTCTCGGCGAGAAGCTGCAGCAGGCGCGAAAAATCCCGCGATGCCGCGCCCAGGATGTCGCATCCGTTCCGGCAGAAGAATTCCTCGACGGCTTCCGGCGCCAGATCCACCGCCAGTCCGCCCAATTCGTCCTCCAGGGCCTTGAGCAGCGCCGGCGGATGGATATGGATGTCGCCCGCAAGCTCGAGCCGTTCGATCAATCCGCCTGCGATCTCCGCCCTCGCCCTCAGGGTGGCCTCGGGCGTGCGCCACAGGGCTTCGATGGCCGAGTCGGCGGCGTCGGTCCAGTCGAGGGTCGTCGCGTGGGCGCGCTCGGCGCCCACCGCTTCCAGCGACGCGTCGAATCCCGACAGATGCCAGTCCGCGCTGCGGAATTCCAGGCCCAGGGTCGAGGACAGGCCGGCCCGCAGCGCCGCCCGGATGCGCGATGGATCGGGCACCGTCCCCTGGCATTCCCGCACCGTGATGAGCCGCTCCCGCGCCGCCGCCAGGCCGTCCGCCGACAGCTTCTCGGTGGGCGCGCGCAGCGCCTCCAGCATGGATTTCACGTCCGCCTCCAGCAGCACCACGCCCTGGAGCAGAACCGATTTCCGGCTCGTCCCGCAAAAGGCGCTGGCGATCTTGCGCCCCGCCACTTCGAGATCGTTGGGGCGCTTGAAGCGCGCGTCGATCCCGAGCTGGCGCAGCCCGTTGGCGATCCCGGCGCAGAACAGGAACAGCAGGTCCTGCAGCCCCAGGCCCTCCCAGGCCCGGGGCCGGCGCAGCACCAGGCTGAAGCCGAGCTGGTCGGGGTCCAGGTACAGGGCGCCGCCGCCGGTTGCGCGGCGCGCCACGTCGATGCCCCGGCGGGCGCAGTAGTCGAGGCGCAGTTCCCGCTCCGCCGCCTGGTGCAGCCCGATGCTCGCCGTGGGCAGGCTGCGGTAGAAGCGCAGCGCCGCCCCGCGCTGTCCCGTTGCGTGCTCGGCGAGCCAGAGCCGGTCGATCGCGTGATTGGCGAAGCCGCTTCTCAGGCCGCTGTCGGCGACCGGGATTTTTTCAGCAAAATCGTTCATGCCGCGACCAGCTCCTGCTCCATGCCGGGCTTGCCGTGCCAGTAGCCGTTGCAGGGGGCTTCCGGCATGAGCTTCTGCATCTGCGCCAGGGCGTCTCCCGCCGCGAGCCGTCCCTCCAGGCATTGGCGGAAAACCCGGATGATCTTCGGCGTGTGCCAGGGCTGGGGACTGATGCGCGCCACGTCCACGCCCAGGCTCTTCATCTGTTCCAGCTCGCCCGCCAGGTTGTACACCTTTGCCGACTGGGTCTGGATGCCGTTCAGGGTGAGGAACGGCGCGCCCTCCTGGGTCTTGAGGGTGAGTCCGACGGGGTAATCCAGGCAGCGGAACTGGCAGTCGTCCTTCTGCAGGTTGTGATGCCGCGCCGTGAAGCAGCGGGCCGAAAACGCGAGCGGCATCCGGCCGTAGGCGAACACCTCGGTCTCGATCCCCGCGGGGCGTGATTTCTGGATCGGCTCCAGCATCTGCCGCGACATCTCCACCGGCATCACCCAGCGCCGGCAGCCGGCTTCCGCCAGCAGCGCCAGGGTGTGGGAGTTGTAGATGTTGACGTGGGGCCCGGCGACGAACGGCACGCGCCCGGCCAACAGGTTCACCGCCCCCATTTCATTGGCTTCCACCAGGAAGCGGCCGTTGCCGGTGATCTTGCGCAAGGCCTTGAGATCGGACTCGGACTCGATGAGAGCCTGGGTGGAGAGCACCACCTCCTTGCCGGCTGCAGCAAGTTTTTCCGCCAGCTCGAGCCAGTCCGGGAAGCGCAGGATATGGCGGCGCGAGCACACCGCCTCGCCCAAATAGACGATATCCACCGGGGATTCCGCGATCTCGGCGTAGAACGCCTCCACGGTTTCCCGGGGCCAGTAGTAGAGGATCGGTCCGAGCGACAGCTTCATGATCATTTCCACGGCCGGTGGTAGGCCCCCAGCGTATGCTGGCTGCCCTCGGCCACCTTGTTCATTTCCTGCATCCACCCGGGCTTCACCGCGTAGCGTGCCGGATCGCGCAGGCACTGGTCGATGGCCTCGCGCCAGACTTTCGTCACCTGGGCCACGTAGGCGGGGCTTCTCTGGCGGCCCTCGATCTTGATGGCGCGCACCCCGATGGCGAGCATCTGCGGCAGCAACTCCAGGGTGTTGAGGCTCGCCGGCTCTTCGATGGCGTAGTAGGTCTCCCCCGCCACGTCGAAGCGCCCCTTGCAGATGGTGGGATAGCCCGCGTTTTCGTGCTTGCCGAAGCGGTTGATGAGCACGCCGTTCAGCCGCGTCTCCATGCCGGCCGGGGTCTGCTGCCAGCGCACGGCGCGGCCGGGGGAGCAGGCGCCGAAGGTGTTGGGGGAATCCCCGGTCACGTAGGACGAGAGCGCGCAGCGCCCCTCCACCATCACGCACAGGCCGCCGAAGCCGAATACCTCGATCTCCACCGGCGTGTTCTTCACCACCTGCTCGACCTGCGCGAGGGCCAGCACCCGCGGCAGCACGGCGCGCTGGATGCCGAAGCGCTCGTGGTAGAAGTTGATGGCCTCGTAGTTGGTGGCCGAGCCCTGGACCGAGAGGTGCAGCCGCAATTGCGGATGGGTCTGGCGGGCGTACTGCATGAGGCCCGCATCGGCGAGAATCACCGCGTCGATGCCGAGCTGCGCCGCCTTGTCCACCGCCGCGGTCCAGCGCTCCCAAGTGGAGGCCTGGGGAAAGGTATTGAGGGCGAGCAACACTCTCCTGCCCTTGCCGTGGGCGTAGCGCACGCCCTCCTTCGCCGCGGCATCGTCGAAATTGAGTCCCGCGAAATTGCGGGCATTGGTATTGTCGCGGAAGCCCAGGTACACGCAGTCGGCGCCGTTATCCACCGCCGCCTTCAGCGCCGGCAGCGTTCCCGCCGGGCACACCAGCTCCATTCTCTTCTCAGGCCACATGCCGATTCCTCGATTGCTCGCGGGGCTGAGCGGCGAATGTCCCCTGCCGGCTCCCGCGGCGCTCCAGTTCCCGGGCAATGCCGTTCAGCACGTTCCATTTCTGCGAGCACCACTCGGGCGCCAGCAGGATTTCCTTCGAGGCGGTGCCCGTCACCCGGTGGAACACCACGTTCTCCGGCGTGCGCTCGATCAGGTCGCAGGCGATGGAGATGTACTCGTCGCGGCCGAGCGGGACATACCCGCCGCGCTTCCACTCGATCGCGAGCCTCGTATGCTTCACCACGTGCAGCGGATGCAGCTTCATGCCGTCGGTACCCAGCTCCAGCACCCGGTCCAGGGTTTCCAGGCAATGCTCGCGGGTTTCCCCGGGGAGCCCCACGATGAGATGGGTGCAAACAGGCAGCCCGCGGGCCCGGGCGCCTATCACCGCCTCCCGGTACTCGGCAAAGCCGTGGCCGCGGTTGACCCGCGCCAGGGTCTCGTCGAAGGCGGACTGCAGCCCCAGCTCGAGCCACACTTCGTAGCCCTCTTCGCGATAGCCCGCCAGCAGGTCGAGCACATCCGCAGACACGCAGTCGGGGCGGGTGCCCACCGAAAGCCCCACCACGTCGGGTTCGGCCAGCGCCTGCCGGTACAGCGAATCCAGGTGCGAAGGATCGCCGTAGGTGTTGGTGTAGGCCTGGAAGTAGGCGAGGTAGCGCCGGGCCCCGGTGCGCTTCACGATGACCTCGCGGCCCGCCGCGATCTGCTCCGCCACCGGCCGCGCGATGCGGGTCGCGGGGCTGAAGGACTCGTTGTTGCAGAAGGTGCAGCCGCCCACACCCTTGGTGCCGTCCCGGTTCGGGCAGGTGAACCCGGCGTCGATCGAAACCTTGTGCACCGGCTCGCCGAAACGCCCGCGCAGGTAGCGTCCGAAAGTATTGATCAGGTCCGGGAGCACCATCTGGGCGGCCGAATGTGGATTAATGGCGGAACGATCCATACAATAAGGAAACGGCGCCGCCCGTAGCGTCGCTGAAACCAAAGGGAGCCCAGCCATGCCGAGAGTCCTTGCCGCCGCCGCGCTGTTCCTGTTCCTTGCCGGGCCTGCGCTCGCCGACGACTATGCCGACGGCGTAGGCGCCCTCAATGCCGGCAACTACGCCAATGCCCTCCAGCTGCTGCGCCCCCTGGCCGAAAAGGGCGACGCCCGGGCCCAGTGGAAGCTCGGCCTCATGCATCACCTGGGACTGGGCGTGAAGGAGAACGACCACCGGGCGCGGGAGTGGCTCACGAAAGCCGCCGACCAGGGCAATGCCGACGCCCAGTACCAGCTGGGCCACATGTACACCTTCGGCTTCGGCATCCCGAAAGGGGAGACCGACCCGGATCTCAAGGCCGTCCAGTGGTACTTCAAGGCCGCAGTGCAGGGGCATTCCGAGGCCCAGTATCAGCTGGGCCTCATGTTCCTCGCCGGCAAGGGCCTGGTGCAGAGTCATGAAGAAGGGATCAAGTGGATTCAACGGGCGGCGGCCCAGGGCAATTCCGGCGCCAAGGGATTTCTCGGCGATTACAAGCCGGCCCGGTAGGCGCCGCGCAAAAGGTAGATCGTAAGGCAGGCCGGGTCCCGGCTCCCTGATCCAAATCAAACTTCCACCTGCCGCCGGGAAGCCGCCCACCCCCGGCTGTGCCCGGTGTTCTCCGCCTAGAACCGCGGACGGCCGCCCCGATAGGCCTCTTCCAGCGCGTGAAGAACAGCCGGCGCTTCCCAGTCCCGCTCCCCCAGGACCCGCGCCAGCAGCCGCCCGTCGGGGGCGATGATGAAGGTTTCCGGAAAACCCCTGACCCGCAGCACCGCGGTCGATTGAACACGATCCGGGTCCAGGAAAATCGGGAACTCGATCCGGTACTGAAGCAGGAATTCCCGCACCAGGTTGCGGTCGGCATCCGTGGCCAGCCCCAGCACGGCCACCCGCGCCCGGTCCGTCTTCGCGGCCAGGCCCTGGAGGCTCGGCATTTCCTTGCGGCAGGGCGCGCACCAGGTGCCCCAGACATTCAGCACCACCACCTTGCCCCGATAGCCGGCCGGGGACGTGGTTCCCCCTTCGAGGCGCTCCAGCGCCAGATCCGGAAACGGATCTCCCGCCGCCGGACCCGCGGTTTCCGGCGCACGGCAGGCTGCGGCCGCGGCGACCAGCAGCGCGAGCGCGATCCACAACGCCCGCGCTGCCGGAAATCGGGAGGAAACCGGAAAAGAAGCCGCCATGGAGTCTGAGCCGGGACCGCTGACCATTGACCGACAGCATCCTGGGCGCCCGGCGAAGGTGGAAGTGTACTACGCGACGGCGGCGAGGGGCCCGAAGGAGACGACGCCCAAGCCGATCATGAAGAAGGCGGCGGCGCCAAAGCCCACCACCGACCACCATGCGAGCCGCGGTCCCGAGAGGTAGCGCAGACCGAGGGTGAGCGCGCCGTAAACCACGAACACCGTGGCCACCCAGGTCTGCGCCGGCCCGCCGGCCCATACGCTGCCGAGGGCATGATGGGCCGAGGCCGCCCCGAGCACGGTCGCCACGGCGAATACCGGGACCCCTACCGCGATCCCTGCGAACATGAGCCCGTACATGTGCCAGAGGTTCGGAAGCATCCGCAGCGCGAGCCCCCGGGACTCTCCGTGCTCTTCGGCCCGGTAGCGCAGGAGGTAGCCCAGGCCCGCGGCGGCGGTGACGGCAAAGGCGGCAAAGCCGATCACTGCGGCAAGGGTGCGCGCATCGGTCCAGTAGCCGATGAGGGACAGGGCTTCCGCGCCGGGCAGACCCTGACCGTGGGAAAGCAGCCAGATCTCGGTCGCCACGGCGCTCATGATGATGGGCATGAAGACCGCGCCGGCGCTGCGATTGCGATAGGCGTACTCCACGCCGAGGTACACGAGCACAGTCATCGCGCTCACCAGCAGCAGCGCCCCGTACAGATTGGCCGAGCCCGCCATCTCCCTGGGCAACACTCTTTCCATTTCATACCAATGGGTCACCGAGCCGGCCAGCACCACCGCGGCGCCCGCGGCAGCAAGCCGCGAGCCCCACCGGCCCACGGCCTCGGCATGGAACCACAGGTTGGCGAGATAAATGGCAGTGGCGGACGCCAGCAGTGTGTTGCCGTAGGTCGCCAGCTCGTACGAAAGCAGTTGACCGAAGTTCACGCCGGGCATGAGATGCTCCGCCTCGACAACGATGGCCAAGCCCGCGAGCAGGCAGGCGACAGCCGTCAGGCCGCCCCCATACCAGACTTGCGGCGATATTTCGCTCGGCCGTCTCATCGCTGTGGTGTCTTTTGCTCAAGCCCCCGGCGAGGGTGAACCGCGCGAGGGGACTCAACCCAGGAAAGGCCAGCAAGTTCAATGCCCAGCAAGAAAACGCCGGGGCGGAGGGCGCGCAATCAGGCCTGCATTTGTGCTAAAGCGAATACACGCTTTCGATTCAGCGTGTTATCCGAATCGCCGAATCCTGGAGCGGGGTCCCGGAACCGGGCCATCGCCCCGGTTTGGGAAGCCTGTGCGCCAAAAATGGATATTTCCCAATTCTTGGAACGAGAAGGGGATTGCCGGGTGCTGCGCCCATGACAGGCGCGGAAATCAGGGAACGACTTCGCTGATGACGATTTTGACGCCGGCCGCGCCCACCTTGACCGGCTGCACGGTGGCCTGCAGGTCCCCGCTCTGGGGGGCGGCGTTGCCGGACCTGGAAATCCGGGCGCCCACCACGACGTCGGGGAAGTTGGACAGCCTCATCTCCGGCACCATGGCCATGGAATCGTCAAGGGAGAATGTTGCGGGCAGATCCCGGGCCGCGAGGCGCTGGATGGCGAGCGGCATCTTGGGACCGCTCGCCGCCCGGGCGAACACGAACAGTGTGGCATCGGGATCCATCTTGCCGGCAAGGCTTGGGCTCAGGCTCACCGTGCCGCTGACGACGCCCTTCCCGGGCTTCGCCGCGGGCTTCGCGGCCGAAGCGGCCGGGCCGGCGCTTTCGCCCGCCATGGCGCGGGCCTCGGCGATGCTTCCCGCGACAGACTGGTAGGCGGGAGATCCCTCGGGCACCAGCTTCAGCAGCCGCTCCCAGTACTCCACGGCAGCGGGATAGTTGCGCGTCTCGAAAGCGGCGGTGCCGGCCAGCGCCAGGGCCTTGCGATTGCTGGGATCCACCTGCAGCGCCCGGTTGACGAGTTCCGCCGGCTTGCCCTTCAGGCTGCGGCCCGCCGCCATGGCCTGCACGTCTGCGTAATCGGCGAGAAGCTGAGCGTCGTTGGGCACCAGCTCGGCGGCCCTGGCGTAGCCGACGGTGGCGTCGCCGTAGCGCCCGAGGGCGGTGTAGGAGCGCGCCAGCATGATCCAGCCTTCCGCATCATTGGGATTCTTCTCCAGACGCGCCGCGAGGCTGTCCACCATGGCGAGAATCTGCTGGGGCGTGATCTCTCCCGCCGTGTGGCCGGCACCCGGTCCCGCGGGCGTTTCGGAGGAAACCGACAGGGTCTCGGGATTGCCGATCACGAGGTAGAGCGCCACCGCGAATACCGGGAGCCCGAGCCCGGCGATCCACGCCGCCCAGCGCCCGCCCGCCTTCGGTTCGGCCGTCGGCGCGACGTCGGCGTCCGCCGAAACGTCCTCCAGCATCCGCCGCTGCAGCTCGTTGCGCGAATGCTCATACTGCTCCGAAGTAATGGTGCCGCCCTTCAGGTCCGCGTCCAGCTCCGCCAGCTCGTCCTGGTAAATGGACACGGTCATGGCGCGCCGCTCCACCTTCGCCCGCTTCGGTCCCCGGGCAAGCAGCGGCGGCAGCAGGAACAGCAGGGCCGCGGCGACGAATGCGGCGGCGACGATCCAGAATCCGATCACGATTGCCCTTCCCCGCCCTGCTTCAGGATGGCCTCGGCGCGCAGGCGCTCTTCCTCGGTGAGCCCCTCGTCCTCCACCACCCGCTCCTTGCGCCGGCGCTTGAGATAGTAGAGGAGCACGGCGATGCCGCCGCCCAGCAGCAGGAACGGCCCGAACCACAGCAGATAGGTGGTGGACTTGACCGGCGGACGGTACAGCACGAAATCCCCGTAGCGCTGCACCAGGAAATCGACGATCTCCTTGTCGCTCCTGCCGGCGCGCATCATGTCGCGGATCTCGCGCCGCAGATCGTTGGCGAGCTCGGCGCGGGAGCCCGCCAGCGACTCGTTCTGGCAGACCAGGCAGCGCAGCTCCTCCGAGAGCCGCTGCACCCGCGCCTCCAGCACCGGGTCTTCCGCGGTGGGAACCGCTTCCTTGCCGAAGGCGACGCCAGCGGCAAGGACGAACATCAGTGCGAGCAGCAGGCGTTTCATCCCTTCTGCAGCTCCTTCACCAGGGGAATGATCTTCTGCTGGATCGCCTCGGGCGTGACCGGCCCGATGTGCTTGTAGCGGATGAGGCCCTGCTTGTCGATGACGAAAGTCTCCGGCACGCCGTACACGCCGTAGTCGATGCCGACCCGGCCGTCGAAATCCGACACCGACGCCGCGTAGGGATCGCCCCACTGCCTGAGCCAGCCGATTCCCTCCTCCCGCTGGTCCTTGTAGTTGAGGCCGTAGAGGGGAACGATGCCGCTCTTCGAAAGCTCCATCAGGTGCGGATGCTCCTCCCGGCAGGACACGCACCAGGACGCCCATACGTTGAACAGCCACACCTTGCCCGCGAGGTCGGTCTTCGCCAGCGTCCTGGCCGGTTCGTGCAGCTGCGGCAGCGCGAAGGCCGGCGCCGGCTTGTTGATGAGGGGCGAGGGCACTTCCCGGGGATTCAGGAACAGGCCCTTCACGAAGAAGCCCACGACCACCAGGAAGATCGCGAGCGGCAGCAGGAACCTTAGGTACCTCATGAGCGCCGTGCCTCCGGCGCAAGGGCCGGGGAAACCGCGGGCTCGCCCGGCGCCGGAGTTTCATCGGCACTTTTCCTCTTCGACAGACGGTAGCGGCGGTCGGAGATGGCGAGCAGTCCGCCCAGGGCCATCAGCATGCAACCGCCCCAGATCCAGGTGACGAATGGCTTGTGGTAGATCCGCACCGCCCAGGCCCCATGCTCGCTCACCGCTTCCCCGAGGGAGACGTAGAGGTCGCGCAGCACCCCGGTGTCGATGGCGGCCTCGGTCATGGGCATGCCGGAGGCGGTGTAGAGGCGCTTCTCGGGATAGAGCGTGCGCAGCTTCTGGCCGTCCTTCAGAACTTCCACGGCACCCCGGGCCGCCCGGTAATTGGGGCCGGGCACTTCCATCGCGCCCTGGAAGCGGAAGGTATAGGCACCCACGGTCACGGTGTCGCCCACGTCCATGCGCACGTCCTTCTCGGCCTCATAGCCTTTCACCAGCGTGACGCCAAGAATGAATACCGCGATGCCGAGGTGGGCGAGGTGCATGCCGTAATAGCTGCGCGGCTGGCGCGCCAGGCGCTGCAGGAGCGTGCCCTCGCCCGAGGCGTGCGCCACCCGGTTCCGGATGTTGACGGCAGTCGAGGCGATGATCCACGCGGCGAGCAGAACCCCGAGTGCGATGAAGGGCGTCCACTGGCCCATGACGAACGGCAGGATCAGCGCCGTCGCCACCGCCGCCCCGAAGGCCCAGCGCAGCCGCACCGCCAGTTCCGGCAGGCTCGCCTGCTTCCAGCGCGCGATGGGACCGACGCCGATCAGGAACACCGTGGGCACCATGAGGGGCACAAACACCGCGTTGAAGTAGGGCGGCCCCACCGAGATCTTGCCCAGACCCAGCGCATCCACGAACAGCGGATAGAGCGTGCCCAGCATCACCGAAGCGCAGGCCACCGCGAGCAGCACGTTGTTGGTGAGCAGCAGAGTCTCCCGCGACATCAGCTCGAACTTGCCGCCGAGCCCCACCTTCGGTGAGCGCCAGGCGAACAGCGTGAGCGAGCCGCCGATTACCAGCGTGAGGAAGCCCAGGATGAAGATCCCGCGCCGGGGATCGGTGGCGAAGGCGTGCACCGACGTCAGCACCCCGGAGCGCACCAGGAACGTGCCCATCAGGCTCAGGGAGAACGCGGCGATGGCAAGCAGCACCGTCCAGCTCTTGAAGCTGCCCCGCTTCTCGGTCACCGCCAGGGAATGGATCAGCGCCGTGCCCACCAGCCAGGGCATGAAGGAGGCGTTTTCCACCGGGTCCCAGAACCACCAGCCGCCCCACCCCAGCTCGTAGTAGGCCCACCAGCTTCCCACCATGATGCCCAGCGTGAGGAACATCCACGCCGCGGTGGTCCAGGGCCGCGACCAGCGGGCCCAGGTGGCATCGAGCTTGCCCGAGAGCAGCGCGGCGATGGCGAAGGAAAACGCGATGGAAAAGCCGACGTAGCCCATGTACAGGAGCGGCGGATGGATCACCATGCCGGGATCCTGCAGCAACGGATTGAGATCGCGTCCCTCCAGCGCCGGCGGGATCAGGCGATCGAAGGGGTTGGAGGTGATCAGCATGAACAGCAGGAAGCCGCTGCTCACCAGGCCCATCACCGAGAGCACCCGCGCCACCATGTCATCGGGCAGATGCCGGCTGAATGCCGTCACCGCCGTCATCCATACCGCGAGCATCAGGGTCCACAGCAGCAGCGAGCCTTCGTGGGAGCCCCAGGTGGCGGCGAGGCGGTAGTAATAGGGGAGCTTGGTGTTGGAGTTGCTGGCGACGTTGAGCACCGAGAAATCGTTGCTGACGAAGGAATACGCGAGACAGCCGAAGGCGATGGCGACGAACACGAACTGCCCCTGGGCCGCGGGCTTCGCCACCGCCATCCACGAGGGAATGCCGCGGGCCGCCCCCACCAGCGGGAGAATTCCCTGGGCCAGGGCGAGGCCCAGGGCGACGATCAGCGCAAAATGGCCGAGTTCGGGGACCATGTTATTTCGCCACCAAGGTCTTCTGGGCCTTCTGGGCCTGCTCCAGCGCGTGGGCGGCTTCCGGCGGCATGTAGTTCTCATCGTGCTTGGCGAGCACCTCTTCCGCGCGGAACACGCCATCCGTCCCGAGCTTGCCCTGGGTCACCACGCCCTTCCCTTCCTTGAACAGATCGGGAAGGATGCCCTTGTATTCCACGGAGATGCTTTTCGCCGTGTCGGTCACGATGAACTGCACCGTGAGGCCGTCGCTCTGCCGCTTCACGCTGCCCTGCTGCACCAGGCCCCCGAGGCGGAAGGTCCTGCCCTGGGGCGCCTCGTTCGCCGCGACCTGGGACGGGCTGAAGAAAAACACCAGGTTGCTGCGGAAGGCATTGAGCACCAGCGCCACCGCGAGGCCGAGACCGGCCACGCCGATGGCGATGAACATCAACTTCTTATGACGCGGTTTCATGGGATTCCTTGATGTGAAGCCTGTGCATCTGACTCAGGCGGTGGGCCAAAGTTCGCCTGCGCTTGAGCAGGAGGGCCACTTCCGCGACCAGGAACACGCCGAACACGATGTAGGAGCCCCACACGTAAAGGGCGTAGCCGCCCATGTGCAGGAAATTGGAAAGGCTGCCCCAGTTCATTTCAGTTGTCCCCGCATTTCGCTCACCCACTGCGCATGGCGTTCCCGTTCCACGATGATGCAGCGCACCCGCATCAGGGCCACTGCGATGGAATACATCCAGCACGCCAGCGCCATCACCAGCATCCCGGTGAGCATGGTGGCGGCCATGGTGGGCGCCTGCATCAGGCTGATGCTCGCGCCCTGGTGCAGGGTGTTCCACCATTTCACCGAAAAATAGATGATGGGCACGTTCACCACCCCCACCAGCGCCAGCACCGCGCCGGCGCGGTCGGCGCGGCGCGGATCGTCGATGGCGGCCTGCAGCGACATGAAGCCGATATAGAGAAACAGCAGGATCAACTCCGAGGTGAGCCGGGCGTCCCACACCCACCAGGTGCCCCACATGGGCTTGCCCCACAGGGAGCCGGTCCACAGGGCGA
Organism: Betaproteobacteria bacterium; assembly: GCA_016183615.1. Lineage (GTDB taxonomy): Bacteria > Pseudomonadota > Gammaproteobacteria > Burkholderiales > UBA6910 > JACPEG01. The sequence continues at coordinate 87,029 of JACPEG010000049.1, read as the reverse complement.
GGAAAGTGAACAGCGCGCCGGTGGGCGCCAGCGCGGTCGCCATCATGGACGAGAGCCGCGTGTTGAAGGCAAGCCCGATCCCGGCCCAGCCCGCCATCACCACGTAGAGGAACATGGACATCCAGGCCGCCGGCACGTGGATGAAAATGATGCGGTAGGCCTCGCCCTGCTGAAAGTCGGTGGGCGCGACGAAAAACCCGATGTACAGCCCCGCTACCGCGAACACGGCGGCGGCGGCCCAAAACCACGGGATCATTTTTCCGGCGAGAAAGTAGAAGCTCGCCGGCGACGAATACTTGAACCAGGCTATGTCGCGAAAATTCATTTACCGCTCAATCCAACGAAATTCTCAATGCCGCCGACGTGGCCCAGGGGGTAAGCACCAGTGCCCCCACCAGGAACGCCGCCAGCAGCGACAGATACGCCTCCGCGCCGAGCCCCGACGCGCTGGCCTCGACCGCGCCCGCCCCGAAGATCAACACCGGAATGTACAGCGGAAGCACCAGCAGCGAAACCAGCACCCCGCCCCCGCGCAGCCCCAGGGTCAGCGCCGCGCCGATGGCGCCGATCATGCTGAGCACCGGGGTACCCAAAACCAGGGAAGCCGTAAGGATAAGCAGCGCATCCGCCGCCAGGTCGTACTGGAGCCCCAGCACCGGGGCCATCACCACCAGGGGAACGCCCGAGACCAGCCAATGGGCGGCTACCTTGCCCAACACCACAATGGACAGCGGTTGAGGTGCAAGCAACATCTGTTCCAATGTTCCGTCCAGGTAGTCGCTGGAAAACAGCCGCCCCAGGGACAGCATGGAGGCGAGCAGCGCCGCCACCCACACCACGCCCGGTGCCATGGTCCGCAGCAGGTTCATCTCCGGCCCCACCCCGAGCGGGAACAGGCTCACCACGATGATGAAGAAAAACAGCGTGGTGAGCACGTCCGAGCGCCGCCGCATGGCCAGCACCAGGTCGCGCCGGATCACCCACCTGAGCATCTCCAGCATGGCGTCCTCAGGTTCCCAGCTCGAGGCGACGGGTGCCGAGCCCGGGCTGCTGCAGGTCCTGGTGGGTGGTCAGGACCACCAGCCCGCCCTTTTCCAGGTGGGCCGCCAGCAGCGACTCCACGAAGGCGACCGCTGCCTTGTCCAGGGCCGTGAGGGGCTCGTCCAGCAGCCAAAGCTTCGCTTCCGTAAGCAGCAGCCGCGCCAGGGCCACCCGCCGGCGCTGGCCCTGGGAGAGCACCTTGGCGGGAAGCATCTCCCGTCCCCCCAGGCCCATCTTCTCCAGCGCGGAAACCGCAGCGGGCTCGTCCACGTGAGTGCCGCCCAGGGCGCTGGAAATGCGCAGGTTTTCCAGGGCCGTCAGCTCATCCTTCACCCCGTTGAGGTGGCCGATATAGGTGAGCGTGGCGAGGTAATCCTCGGCCAGGGACCGGATGCTGGCGCCCTCCCACCGGATCTCGCCGTGAACCGGGGCCATCAGGCCGCACAGCATCCGCAGCAGGCTGGTCTTGCCGCAGCCGTTGGGGCCAACGACCTGAAGCAGCCGGCCCGGCTCCAGGCCGAAACTCAGATCCCTGAACAGCCTGCGGTCACCCCGGACGCATTCGAGGCCGATCGCCTCCAGCATTCGACTTTAAGTCCTTAAAAAAAGCCGGAATTATACCCGAACGCCGGTGGCGCCACGGGAGCTATTTTTTCCCGTTTCCAGGAAGGCGTTCCGATTTGCCGGAACGGTTGAACCGTTCCAGGTCCTTGCGGTTTTCCCATTCCCAGAGGGCGGTCTGACCCTTGCGCACGTAGGGGTCTTCAGGGGGGGTCAGGTGCAGGTAGGTGCGCATGGCGCCGATCGCCAGCGGAAGCTCGCCCAGAGCCTCGTGGGCGAGGGCCAGCCCGTAGTAGGCGTTGGCCTGGGTGGGCCGCAGCTCGGTGGCACTCTCGAAAAAATCCTTCGCCACCTTGTAGCGCTCGAGCCCGATCATGGCGTAGCCCATGTTGACGTGGGCCTCGGGCAGCAGCGGATCGAGCTCCAGCACCCGGTGCAGGGCCGCGACGGCGTGCTGGTACTGCCTGGCGTGGAGCATCGCCACCGCCTGCTGGAACCGGTCCGCGATCTCCGCCCGTTTCGCCTCCCGCGCATGGGCGCCGGGCCGCACACGGGCATCGGGAAGCGGAGCCGTCAGGACGACCGAATCGCGGGAACCGGCACCGGGCAGGAGCGATACCATCGCGCCGATGGCGGCGATCAGCGCGGCGGTGAGCCCGATGGCGAGCGGGCGGCGGTCCACGCGCCGCCGTCTTCCGGGTGCGGGCGCGGCTTCACTCACGCCGCGGAGCGCGACCGCCGAAGTCAAGGCCCGCGCCACCAGCGCAACGAACGCAAGGCTGCCGGCAATCGCCACTGCGCCTGCGAGCCCCATCAGGGCCATTCCCGCCACTTCCTGCACCGTATCCAGCAACTGCGCGCTGCCGGGGACCTTGCGCGCCACGCCCTGGCTTCCCGACCAGGCGAGCGCCAGCGCCATGACCAGCGTGCCGCCGCCGTAGGCGTAGGGCTGCCAGCGGACAATCCGCTGCGCCGGTAAATCGAGCCCGAGCGCCGGAAGCAGGTGCAGCGTGAGCCCCATGAACGCCAGCGTGACCGCGCCGATGGCGCCGTGATAGTGGGCGGGCACCATGGCGTTGTCCTCGCGGATCAGCGCCCCGATCACCGCGCCTGCGGCAAACAGGATCATCGACAGGATGAGCGCCACGCGCAGCGACCGCGCTTCCGGCGCCGCGACCGGATTGCGCCGGAGGCCCGCGAGAATCGCGGCGCCCATCACCAGCGGTACCGGCCAGCTGCCCCAGCGCATGAGCTGCGTGAAGCCGTCACGGAATTCCTGGCTCGCCACCGGATAGGCCGCGTGCAGCGCCGGTATCGCCAGGGCCGGAGCAAACGCCAGCGCCAGCGCCGCGATCTGCAAGCGCGAGCCGAGAGGAATCGGCGCGCCGCCGGCCCGGGCCAGCATCATCCAGGCCGCCAGCATGAGGAGCGTATAGGCGAATTGCAGGGTGTGGCCGGGGCCCCAGAACAGCAGCTCGTAGTAGGCCCCCATGTGCAAGCCCCGCGGCAACTGGGCGTAAGCCGCGGCGAAGGAGCCGAAGGCCAGCGTCGCCGCGAGCGCCGCCGCGTAGAGCCCGGCGCCCGACGCCCGGTCCTCGGCGTCGCTACGCAGCCACCGCCATCCGGAAACGAGGGTCCGCAGGAGAGCCAGGAAAAACCCCGCGGCGAACAGCGCGAGACCGGCGAGGAAGGCCGTCGAATGCAGCACCGGCACGTAGTTGCTGGACATGGCCGTCCAGGGTCCGGCAAAGGGCGCCGCCATCACCAGCACCGCGCCGGCGGCGGCGAGCGCCAGGCCCAGCCAGGAAACGGCGCCGCCGCGGCCGATGCTGCGGGCGCTCCACAGGGCGGCGGTAAACGCGAGAAACCAGATCAGCACCGAGAGGTCCACGTGCAGCGCCAGCGCGCCGTGGAAAAAATCGTGGCCCGGAAGCCACCGCCCCACGTAGGGGGCCCGCGACAGGACCAGCAGGACGGCGAACAGCGAGGAAGCGCCCAGCGCCGCCACGCCCAGGACGAGCCAGGCCGTCGCCAGCCGGCGCGAAACACCCTCCGGAATCACCTGGACCCAGCCGTTATCCATTGCCCGTGTCCCGTATCCCGGATTTGATCGTAGGGCCAAATTCATTCGGCCATTTCGGGCCGGGATTCCGTGCGAATGAATTCGCACCCAGGGTGTGGGTGGTAGGAGGGGATTTATCCCCGACAAAGGTCGCGAATGAATTCGCTCCTACGGCCCAAGCTGCTGCGCACGCCACGCTAGATCGCTCCCTTGTGGGGAGAGGTCGAGATGAACGGCACGCCGAAGAAAGTGAGGAAGGCCAGCGCGAACACGGAGAGGATCATCACCGCGCCGGTGCGGGGCGAGGTCTTCACGGTGAAGCGCAGATGCAGCGCGAACGCCAGCGTGAGCCAGGTGATGAAGGCCCAAGTCTCCAGCGGGTCCCAGGCCCAGTAGCGCCCCCATGCGTCCTGGGCCCAGATGGCGCCGGCCACCAGCATCAGGGTTTCGAAAATGAGTCCCAGCGCCATGAAGCGGTAAGCCAGATCGTCCAGGCGGTCATCGGCCGGCAGCCGCGCCAGCTTCGCGATCCCCCAGCCCGCCTCCCGCAGGAGAATCACACCCGCCATCCCCACCGCCACCAGCACCGCGCCGAGGAAGATCTTCCCGAACCCGATGTGGATGTAGAGCCACAGGGTGTCGTAGGTCGCCGGCAGGTGGCCGCGCTCCGGGTCCGTGACCAGCAGCCAGGCCATCATCACGAACAGGATCGGCATCACGATCGCCGCAATCGGCCGCACCGGCCGGTAGCGCCAGTAGGCAAGGGCGAAGACGAGCGTGAGGCTCCAGATATTGCTGGAGAGGATTTCGAACAGGGTGATGAACGGTCCGTGCCCCAGCCGCTCCCAGCGCACCCCGATGGAATAGCCGTGGATGGCAAGCGCCGCCGTCAGCAGGCCGAGCACGGTGCGCTCGGGTCGCTTGCCCAGCACGACGCCGAAAATGGCGACGACGCCCGCCGCCACATAGCAGGCCACCGCCACCCACAGCAATTGAAGCTCACGTTCCATGAATATCCACCGAAAATCAAAACGCCGATGATACCCGCGCAGGCGTGTTGGTCCGAGTCTTGGGGAAAACGCTCAAACGGCCGGCCGCGGACTACGCCGGACTCCAGGGCTTCGCCGAGAATTTTCTCCAGAAATGCAGCGCCAGGCTCACCACCGCGAGCGCGCAGGAGGCAAGCAGCCACGGCAGCGTCCAGTCGGAAAATACCCGGTAGCCCATCCAGGCCCGCAGCCCCTCGTACACCAGCACGCCCTGCGGCAAAGCGACGCGCCCGCCGGGCCGCAACTCGTGGCGATCGTCCCCGATGCGCAGCACCAGCCGGTGCTTCTCCGGCGCCCGGAAGCGGGAGGCCTTGTCCCGATCCAGGATGACCTCGTCGATCTGCAACATTGCCCAGACCTTGAGGTTGCCCGGCAGCGTCCAACCCTGGGCCTGACTGAATTCCTTGGCGGGATAGCTCGGCAGGTGCACCGATCCGCGCCGGGGTGCCCCGCCACCTGCCGGATACCAGGAAAACACCGGCGCGAAGCCCTTGTTGAAGCTGGTGTAGAAGCGGTAGCCGTAAAGCACCAGCGGCGTCTGGTCGCCGATCGTCGCGGTGCGTTCGATACCGTGCTCGTCCACCCAGCGCACCCGGTTGTAGGTGTGCTCGCGCTGAACCCCGGGGGCGTAATTGATGGTGAATCCTTGATTGACGAATCTGACCCGGTCGAGCCGCCACCAGTGCCAGAGCCCGCTTTCCGCGCGGGTCAACTCCCCGCCGAAGACTTCGCCCTCTGTAAGCTCGATCGCCCCCTTGAGATAGGTCAGCCGTCCGGCCGCGACCAGCAGGATGATGGCGAGCAGCGCCAGGTGAAAGATGAGCAGCCAGGCCTGGGTGCGGATCGTGGGATGGGTGGCGATGGCGGCGATCAGGTTCAGCGCAAACAGGGCGAGCGGCCCCACCATCAGCCAGGTCACCCACCCGCCGTCGCGGTTCTGGTAGGAAAGTGCGACCCCGATTCCGAGCAACACCAGGATAGCCAGCGTGAACTTGAGGGAGGCGACGCGCCCGAGCCAGTTTTTTCCGGGCGCGCGGTCGGGGCCGGCCAATGTCCCGTCGCCTTCGCCGTCGCGCTGCAGGCCAGAACTACTGGGGAGTCTCACAATTGGTGCGCATCCCGTCCTTCCCGCCGTTGCAATCCGAGTCCACCCAGTTGCCGCTGCGCTTCCAGGTCGTTACCCGCAGGAAGGCATTCAGATAATAGGGCCCTTTGGTGTAACCCTTATTGTTGGTGTAGGTAACGCTGGTGCCCGCCGCAAGGCCCACCTCCGGACCGACGTCATTGAGATTGACCAGGAACGCCTTGTTCTTCCAGCCGTGGGGCAGCGCCACGTGGCAGAAGGTGCATTTCATGTTCGTGTCGATCTTGTTGCCGTGCAGGCCGTGCAGGTTGGTCGACTGGTTTCCGGAAAAGCCGCTTCGCGTTCCCTCGTTGGTGGTCGCGTAGGTACTGGCGTTGTGGCACTTGAAGCACAAATCGGCCGTCTGGCCCTCCCCCGTCTGCCCGTTGTAGGGCGCCTTGAGGATGAAATTGTTGACCGAGCCGTGGGGGCCCCAGGGCTTGCCCGTATCCGGCACCACGGTGCTTGCGGTTGCGACGTTGTTTCCATGACAGTCAGTGCAATACATGGTCTGCTGCCCCACGTATCCGCCGGTGCCGGCCCCGCCGGCCCCATTGTTCCATGGCGCAAGCCAGAGCGACGTGGCAGCGTTGCCGCGTTCGGCCAGCGTGCGGCCGGTGCTGTCGATCACCGGGTGCCAGGATCTGTGATTGATGGCCACCGGCTCGGGGCCCGTGCCGTTCAATTCGCCCTTGTGAGTCGAGGGCGCCTGGAATTCCATCCCCTGGTTGGTGTAGCGGTCCCCCGACATATGCAGAAAGTCCTGGGGCGTGCCATTGCTCGCAAACGCCGGGTTGATGCCGGCGCCGGTGTATCCCGTCACCGCCACGAACTGGGTGGCGCCGGTCCCGCCCATCTGCAGGCGGCCGACGTAATTGAAAGTGGCGGTGCTGCTGGAGCCGTTGGCGACATCGGCGTAAGCGTAGTTGGAATGGCACTTCAAACACACCTGGTATTCCTTGGTCACCTGGCCCGCGGAACATGCCGCCGTGCCGCCGCTCCCCGGATTTCCGCAGAGGGGAGTGAATGCCGAAGGCGCGTCGCCAAACGCGGCGCTGGTCCAGCCGGTGATCTCAACCCCGAAGGTGCCCGCCAGCGCCCCCGAAGCGGCGTTGGTGTGCATCACGGCGCCGCCAGCCGGATGCTCGTGGGTGGTCTGGGTCGTAATGCCCGTGCCGTCATACCGGCTGTTGCGCAGCACCCGGTGGGGATTGTGGCAGTCGGTGCACTCGGCATGGCGGTTGGCCGGCACGCTGGAACTGGTGGACGGGTCGTAGCCGAGCAGGGTCCTGGACTCGACGAAGTCCTTGCCGCAGCGGTTGTTGGCGGTGGTGCAGTTCAGTCCCGGCGCCGGCTCGTTCAGGTTGCCGCCGATGTCGTGGACCTCGGGATTGGCGGCGATGGGCATGTGGCTCGCGGTCTGGACCCGCTGGGTGTTGGCGTTCAGTGTGCCGGTGGCGGTGAAGTCCACGTACACGTCGAGGCGGCCCGGCAGACCGCTGATGGCGCTGCCGGTCGCCCGGTGACACTGGAAGCAGGTTTCCTCGATGGCCCGGTTGCCGCCCTGCTTGGGCGAGGTGATGCTGTCGGTGCCTTCCCGCAGCAGCCGCACCGAGCCGGATACGGTGTGGGTGTCGTGGCAGTTGAGGCATGCGGCGTTCCACATCTGGAACGCGGGCGCGGTCGGAAATTCCCTCAGGCTGACCGCGGCCGCGGTATAGGTCTGGGTCGCCACCGTATTGTTGGCATGGGCCGATTGCGGCCAGCCCTCCTTCCTGTGGCAGCCGATGCAGATGATGTCGTTCGCCACGGTGAAGTCGCCGTTGCCCGCCGGGCTGATGTTTTTCTGGAAACGGTTGAGATTCGTGCGCAGGAACTTGTTGTTTCCGTTGTTGGCGGTGTCGGTTTCGATCACATGGGGGTCGTGGCAGGAGGCGCACTGGACCTGTCCCTTGTCGTAGGCCGGCGACAGGGAGTCGGTGTTCTTCTCAAGCGGCGCGTGGGGCTTGTACCCGGAAGCCCGGATGCCGAGGATCTGGCCGCCGGTCTGGATGTCCTGCTGGGAGGCGTTCACGTCGCGCAGATCCCCGTCCCGGGTGACCAGCGTGTTGGTGTAGGTGACCGAGATGGGGTGGTCGTTGCGCAGGTCGGTGCCGAGATTCCGGGTGAAGCCGGTGTCGGCCCCCGATCCCGGCGGGATGGTGGTGCCGCCGCCGGTGATGGTCATCGGAATATCGATGCCCGCGGTCAGGTCCATCTGGCCGTTCAGCACGTTGACGTTGCCGATGGCCATGGTGCCGTCGTGGCAGGACAGGCACAGCTTGGAGCTGCCGCCGGGGGTCGAATCGAACTCCGCGACGATGCGCTGGGCGTCGAAGGAAGACGAGGTGTAGGGCGTATAGGAAGCGCCCGAGAGCCGGCGATTCCACAACGGCGTGACGCCGCCGGTGGCGGCGTGGGGCGTGTGGCAATACACGCAGACCTGGGTTTCCGACACTGCCACCACGTCGCGAGCCGGCGGAGCGCCGGTCTTGCCGGTGGCGGTGGGTGAGAAGTTGTGCTTCGACGCCCGGACGTCCGGGGTCTTGGCCGCCGGCGCGATGAGCGGCCACCCGACGACGAGCATCGCGCCCAGGACGAGGCCGATTCCGACCCATCGGGACAGGCTGCCCCTACCCATCGCGGCCCCCCAGGAACTGGAATACGGAAATGCGGCCGTTGAACATGTCGGCAACGAACACCCGGTTGCGACTGTCGATCCAGACGCCGGCGGGAAGGTAGAACTTTCCCGGCTCGAACCCCGTTCCCCCGATCGCCATCAGGAACTGCCCTCCCGGGTTGAACACCAGCAGATGGTCGTAGTAGGACTCCACCACGTAGACGTTGCCCTCGTCGTCCACTCAGACGCCCTTGGGCCGCACCATGTTCCCCACGTAAAGCCCGCGCTGGCCGAAGCGCCGCACCGGAATGCCGTCCGCCGTGAACACCTGGATCCGGCTGTTCATGGTGTCGGTGACGTAGAGCTCATTGTTGACGAACGCCAGGTGAGTCGGGAAATTGAGGGCCACGCTGCCCTCGCCGCGATCGCCGATGAGCCCGATCAGCTGGCCTTCGTCGTTGAACACCTTCACGTCGTGGGCATGCGTGTCGGAAACGTAGATCGCCCCGCTTTTCCGGTCGCGCGCGAGGCCCGTCGGCCGCTTGAGCAGGCCCCTGCCGATGACGCCGATCGGGTTGCCGCGGCGGTCCAGCCGCACCACCACTCCCAGATCCGCATCCGCGACCAGCACCTCTCCGTTCGACGCCGGGGCCACACCGACGGGGGAGACGAACTTCTTCACCCCGAACGCAGCCTCCCAGACCTGCAGCTCTCCCTCCTTTTCGTCGAACACGAACACCGCGTGGCGGCTGATGTCGGTGACGTAGATGCGTCCGTTCTCGTCCACCGCGCCGCCCTGGGGCCGCTGCAGCACCACGCGCGCGGAAGTGGCCTCGAAGGTGCCCACCAGGAAATGCCAAACGCCCTGGAGTCCCTGGCGCGCGGGACCGTCGTCTTTCACGAAATTCTGCTCTCCCAGCAGCTCCCCCACGTACATGTAGCGCGGCACCTCCGGTGCCGGCGGATAGAGCAGTGGCCTTTCCAGGGCGCGCGGGTCGAACTGGTAGTGCATCACCCCGCGAATGGTCGTGGTGCCGCATCCCGCGAGCGCAAGCAGGGCGGCTGCGGCGAGCAGCCATCGGGCCGCCCGCGTCACACGAATTTTCCGGGAATCGCGGCATCGCGCCATGTTATCGGGTCTCCGCCGGCGGCAGGATGCGCAGGATCTGCAGCGTGCCGTTCTGGGCATCGCCAAGGTATAGCCACTCCTCGCTGATGCTGAGCGCCGCGAGGCGCGACCCGGGAACGCCGGCCGCGCCGGCGCCGAGCGCGCCCACCAGTTTTCCCCGCTCGAAAATCTTCACCGAGTTTTCTCCCCGGTCCAGGACGAATGCGCGCCCTCGCCTGTCCACCGCGATGGCGACAGCATCCACCAGCATGCGGTCAGGCGAAGCATAATTCATTCCACCCTCCGGGCCAAATACCACCAGCCGGCCCCGCAGCGACTCGACCAGGTAAATCCCGTCGGCCCCGATTCCGAGGGCGGAAATGCCCTGAAGGGTCTGTCCGCCCTCCACCTTGGGATACACGAGCACCGCGGCCTGGCCAAGGGGGTGGTACACCACCAGGCGGTTGAACAGGCGGTCCGCCACGTATACCAGCCCGCGCCCGGGATCCGCCGCAATATCCACGGGCGCCGCAAGCTCCGGGCCCACCCGGAACGCCTGCTGCAACCGCCCCTGCCGGTCGAAGCGCTGGATGCGCCGGCTCGCCGGATCGAGCACCAGCAGGGACCGGTCGGCACCGGTTGCGAGCCGGGTCTGGGCGTCCACCCTCGCGCCCGGCACCGCCACGGCCCGGTCAGTCAGCGGATCATAGCGGGTCAGCTCGCCCTGGGCCGCGTCCGCCACGTAAACCCCGTCCGGGCTCGCGGCCAGCGCCGAGGGATGCAGGTAGCGCACGTAGCCGCCGCCTTCGCGGACCGCGCCGAGCACATGGCGCCAGGGCGCGAATTGCGGCCCCGCGGCGGAAATCCCGGACCCGGATGCCTGCGCCGGCATCAGCGCCGCCAGCAACGCCACGGCGGCCGCCGCGCGTGCGAGAACGCTCACCAGCGCCCCGGCCCTAGGGTATCGTGCCCGCCGTAGATGCCGCTTTTCAATCCCGGCAGTCCGGAGTGGCACAGGTCGCAGTTCTCGGCGCTCCAGGCAATCTGTCCGTTGTGGCACATGCCGCAGAATCTGCCCTCGATGATATCGGCCATCAGCACGTCGTTGGCGCCGGCCCGCATCTTGAACCCCAGCTCGAAATGGCACACCTTGCAGCGGAACCGGATGCGGTGAAACCAGTGGGAGAACACCACCGGGCGCATGCCCTCCTTCTCGGCGCGCTTGTTGATCACCACGTCGCCGTACTCGGCCCCGGCGTCGGGCGCGCTCCCCAGCCCCAGCGCGGCGGCGCAGACCACGATCGCGGGAATCCGCCAGATGCGTCCCCGCGTCATTTGCCGATGATGGCGTCCGGGATGGGAACGCCATGGGGCACGCTGTGGCAGCGGTCGCACTCGGTGAGCGGGAACGCCACCGCGCCGTGGCACAGGCCGCATTGCTGCCCCTCCAGGATGCTGAGCATGGAAATGTTGTTGCCGCCCGCCTTCGATTTGAACAGTTGCTCGTGGCAGATGGCGCAGTCGAGCCACAGGCTGTGCTGCTTGTGGGGGAAGCGCACTTTGGGCCGGCTGCCGGTGTTGCTCATGATGATGTCCTGGTCGAGAACGCTCACCTTGGTTTCCGGAAAGATGTTGGTGCGCGGGTTGATCTGGCCGAGCTCGAGCGCCTTCACCCAGCGCACCTGGTTGCCCACATGGGGATCGGGCGCCAGCCGGGACAGCGCCTCCCGCGGCTCCTGCAGCTGCTTTAGCGCCGGGGACCTCGGGTCGTGCACGCCGTCGGCAGCCAACGGAAGCCATTTCCGTTCCTGGGGAAAGACCTGCGAAACCCATAGCAGGCACAGCATCCCGGAGAGCGCGAACAGCCACACCCGGCTGCCAACCGAAAAGCTTGCGCGTCCCATGGCCCTCGATCACCCGGGAATGAAAATCCCCGCGTTGCGGATCGCCCGCTGCAGCTCCTTGGTGGACTCCTCGATGATGCGCACGGCCTCGTCGAAATTCTTCTTCCCGGCCTGCTCGTCCGCCTGCCGGCGCAGCTCGCCGGCCCGCTCCATGAATACATTCAGCCGCGGATCCACGGCGCCTGCCGCCTGCTTTTCCTTCACCAGGATCTTGATCAGCATCTGGTGGGTCTCGTTGCGGTCCACCTCGTAGTGGTACTCCTCCTCCCTGCTTGCGAAGTTGAGGGAGCGCACCAGGGTGTCTCCGCCCCTCAGGTTTTCAATGGCGATCTTGGCGGTGGCGTAGGCCTGGTCCAGGAGCGTCCGGCCCCGGTCCAGGTTGCCGCCGGCAACCGCGGCGTCAGCGTCCCGCACCAGGGCTTCGATCCGGCCGATCGACTCGGACTTGCCGGCGCCCTTTTCGGAGCTGATGCGCTTGAGCGCGTCAAGCAGGGCCTTCACGCTGTCAAGCCGGGCTGCATAGTCGCCTTTCTTCTTTTCTCCCGTAACCTGCTCGGGCTTCGCGAGCCGCACCGCTTCGAACATCTTTTTGCTCGCCTCCTCCAGCAGCCGGGTGGCCCGGGAATAATCCTCCCCGCGGTAGGCCTCGCCGGCCTGGCGATGCAGCTCGCGCGCCTCGCCGCGCAACGCCGCCGCTCCCGGCACCCCGCTCGCCTCGATCTGCTTCGCCGCTGACGACTGCTCGATCAGGGTGCCGACCGAGACCATGCGCTTCGCCACCTGTTCCCGCGGGCCCTGCATGGACCCGCCATCCTGGGCCTGGGCGGTAAGCGCGGCGACTACAAGCACCAGCACCGCTCCCCATTCCGACCATTTGCGACGTGTCATCCGGTTCACCATGATTGCAGCCTATTGGGGCAGCGCCAGGCCCGCCTGCTCCAGCGCCCGCTGCAGCAGGGCGGTCGCCTGCTGCAGCGTCTGAATCCCGGTCCGATAATCGCCGTGCAGGGCCTGTTCCCTTCCGAGGTCGCGGGTGCGCTGGCCCCGTTCCACCAGTTGCCCGATGGCCCGGGTCGCTTCCGCCCCCGGCCGGAACTTGGCCATGGCGATGGGCACCAGGTCCTCGAAGCTCGAGAACCGTGCGGTTTCGAACTCGAACTCCGCCTGGGGCGATGAAAACTTCCGGTCGTAGACCAGCGTCTTCGACGCCAGCTGCCTCGCCACCGAGGACACGATGAGATCGCGGGCGCTGTCCAGCGCGCCGATGGCCTCGTCGTACTTGTCCTGGTCGGCAAGCCCCTGGGCGCGGCGGATCAGCGCCCGGACCTGCTCCATTTCCGCAGAGCGCGCCGCCGGCCCTGCTCCCGGCGCCTGCTGCAGCGCCAGCAGCTGGGAACCCTGGAAGGCCTGGATCTCGTCGAGCGCGCGGGTGTAGCGCACGCGCCGCGCTTCGGCCGCCTGGGCCGGATCCGGCACCATCCGCACCGCCTGCCCGTACAGCTTGATGGCGTTATTAAGCAGCGCATCGGCCGTTGACGGGTCCTCGCCGGCCAGCTCGCGGCGGGCTCCGGCGAACTGCTCCCGCGCCTGGGCCAGCAGCACCTTGGCGCCGGTATCGCCGCTGTCGTCCACCCGGCGCGCTCCCGGCGACTGGTAGAGCATGCGGAACGCCAGCGTGAACTTGTGCTCGATCGCCTCGCGCCGCTCCTCGGCTGCCGGGCGGGGGGCGGCTTCGGCGTTTCCCGGGCGCGGCGCCTGGGCCTGCGCCGGCCCCGCCAGCCCCGCCGCGGAAAGGAGAAAAAGGATTCCGGCGCGAAGCCGTTTCATTTACCCGTCCCGGCCTGGCTGACCGCCGTCTCTTTCTTCTTGGAATGGCACAGCCGGCACTCGGATACCGGGAATGCGACCTTGCCGTGGCACACTCCGCACTTCTGCCCCAGGATGATGGACGCCATGCTGATCTGGTTGGCGCCCTTCTGGGGAATGAAGATGGCCGGGTGGCAGTTCGAGCAATCCAGCCACTCGGTATGCTGCTTGTGGGGATAGACCACGTCCGGCATCGAGCCCTTCACCTCGCGTACGATATTGAGGTCCATCACGACCGGAGCCGCAGCGGGATCCTTGCGGTCGTAGCGCGGGGCGATCTTCTTCTGGCTGAGCGACTCCACCCAGTTCACCCCGTTCCCGGCGGTACTCTTGGGAAACACCGTGAAGGCCTGGGCCGGCGGCTGCAGAAGGTGGGTGCCGTCGTTGGCGGCATCGTGGATGCCGTCATCCGCGGGCGGAAGGTTGCGCTTGCCTGCGGCCCGGAGCAGCCGGTTGAAGGTGTTGGCCTCGGCCGCCGGCGCTGCCGGCGCCGGCACCGCCGCTGCAGTCTGGCTCGACTGGATCGCCTGCAGCACCATGTAATCCACCGCCGCCTTCAGATCCGCCTCGGACAGCGCGTTGTTGCCGCCCCTGGGCGGCATCTTGCCCTTGCCCTTGTTCGCGCTCGCATACAGGGCGTCCTTGCCGGCCTTGATGCGGGGAATCCAGAACGTGCGGTCGCCGAGGACCGGCGACCCCTCCTTGCCGTCCGTATGGCAGCCCGAGCAGGTCCCGTGGTAGACCGATCTTCCGTCAGCAGCGGTCGCCGGCGCCGATTTTTTCTCCGCCGGCCGGACCTCGGCAGGCTTGGCCGGCGCCGCCGCCCCCTGCTGCCGCACGCCTCCGGCGACGCTTCCCACCATGTAATCCACCGCCGCCTTGACGTCGGCGTCGCTCAGGCTCGGGTTTCCACCCCGTGCCGGCATCGCCGCCTTGCCGTTCAGCGCGCTGTTGTAAAGCGCCGGGATGCCCGTCTTGATCCGCGGTCCCCACGCGGCCGCGTCGCCGAGCTTCGGGGCTCCGGCGATGCCGCTGCCGTGACAGGCCACGCAGGTGGACCCGAAAACCGTCTTTCCGTCGGCGGCGTACGCACCGCCGCTCGCGAGGCCCGCGGCCAGCGCGGCAATCAATGCAATTCGTGTCCTCATGGTTTCCTCCTACTTCCTCGCCGGCGCGGGCTGGACCCCGCCGGGCGCCACCAGCCGCTGCACCGTGCTCTCGTGCACCTGGGTCGGTGTTCCGGGCTTCGCCGAATGGCACAGGTTGCAGTTTTCCACGGACCAGGCGATTTCGCCGTTGTGGCAGGCGCCGCAGAACTCGCCGTCAATGATCTTCACCATGTTGATCTGGTTGCCCCCGGCCTGGAACTTGAAGCCCAGGTCGGCGTGGCACACCTTGCAGCGAAAGCGGATGCGATGGAACCAGTGGGGAAACACCACCGGCCGCATTCCGGCCGCGTCGGAAAAATTGTTGATCACGACGTCGCCGTATTCGGCGCGCGCATCGTCGGCTCCGGCCACCGCCAGGGCGAGGGCGATGCCCGCTGCCGCTGCCAGCGCCGTCGCGCGGATTCCCTTGAAAAACCGCTCAGGCATATTGTTGTGCTCTCTCGAAAAAAAAGTATTTCTCCGCTAGTTCCCCAGTTCCCGGCTCATGCGGAAAAAGATGATTCCCAGGTTCGCGCCCTCGGATTTTGCTACCTGCGCGCGAAGCTGAAAATCGGTCCTGCCGATCCGGTACCTGGCAAAGTTCTCCCAGGAGACATTGCGGCCGCTGTCGCGGTTGGGCGCCTCGGCCGCGCTCACGGAGAGATTCTGCAGATTGGCGGACAGGTTGGATGTGAACGTAAGGCGCGGGACACCGAAAAAACTGCTGTTCTGGTAGCTCACCAGGGCGTTGGTCAGAACCGAGGTGGAAGTCGAGCCGTCCACTTCCGCGTGCCTGCGGGCCACGTCGAACGAAATTGTCGCAGCAAGCGAGGCCACCCGGGTCAGGAACGTATTGCGTGTCCCCCGCACGGTGAACAGCTGGTAGCTGTCGGTGTTGCCTCCGAAGTTGCGCTGGTCGGTGGCGGTACTGGTGATCGCCGTCTGGGAGGTTCCCTCGGCAACGGTCCATCCCGCCGATACCGAATGGGTCAGGGTGTTCGGAATGGTGCCCTGGAACGATCCCACCCCGGCCGACACCCCCTGCGTTCCGGTCAGGCTGAGGGTGCCGCGGATGATTTCCGGAAAGAACTTCGTCAACCCGTGGTTAAGACTCCCGACCACGTTCTGGGACGACAGCTCGCCGGTCTGGTTCGAGGCCGTGGCCGATGCGCCCCGGGTATAGGTGAAGCCGGCCACCTCCCGGGGATCCGCCTGGTAGGAGGCCCCGGCAAACTGGGTCGTGGCATTTTCCTTGTCCGAGAAGGCCGTCATCGAGGCGCCGCCCGTGAAATTCAGATTGCGGCTGTAGGCGTAACTCGCGTTGCCGCTGAGCGTAAAAGCGTTCTGCCTGGACGTTGATCCCGCCGCGCCCGCATTGAACCCGGAAAATCGCGCTGCGCCCGTCGCCACCAGCGGCGTTTCCTGGGGAGTCCAGGTCAGCACGCTGCTCAACTGGTACACATCGGCCCGGGCATCCGCGAACCTCGAGCCTGAAAAGCTCGCGTCGTTCTGCAGGGAAAAGTCTTCGTCGGGACGGAATCCGTGACCCGCCCCGAGGCTGAACGACCTCGCCTGCGGCAGATCGATGTGTGTGTTTCGCGTGAAGTTTGCCGTTCCCGAGAAGGTGTGGGTCCTCTCGAACAGAACGGCGCGCTGGTTCATGTTGAATTGCACGACATCCAGGGTGTCGTTCACCGACTCCCCGGAAAGCTCGTGGCGGTCAATGCCGCCGACGTAGCTCGCATCGCCTGCCTCGGTACGATAACTCTGCTTCAATCCGAACCTCGTGTTACGGTAGTTCGAGCTGGTCAGCTCGCCGCTCGCGCGGCTGTCGTTCCGGTCGAAGTAGGCCTCGAACGGAAAGCGGCTGAACGGAAATACGGCGACCCGTCCGCCGCCGAGAAGTCCCAGAGTCTTCGAGTCGTCGCTCTCGGTCGCCGAAGTGGCGTAGGTGAGCCCCAGGTTCCCGTTCACCTGGGCAATGTAGGGCTGCCACACGTAGCTTGCCGCGCTTCCGTTCAGAGTCGTCATGCTCAAGCGTTGGTTACCCGACGACTCCTTGGTGAGGTGCCGGGTCATATCCAGCGAGGTGATGCCGCTCCAGCGGAACGTAACGGGAGCGAGTCCCCATTTTGGCCCGTCGTCCCGTTTCGGCTTGGGATCGCCCTCGATCGGGAACACGACCGGCCGGCCTGCGGCCTGCGCAACCTCGATCCTCGGCAACGGAACGGGCTCCGCAGGCCTGGCTGACTCCCGTGCCGGATCGGCTGCCCCCGGTTCAGGGGCACGCGCTCCCGCCCCGGCGAGCTCACGGGCAAGGGCCAGATGCAGCGCCGGGGCCGCAACTCGATCAGGGCGCTCCGGGCTTGGCAGGCCGTCGCCTGCCCCTCGGCGCGCCATGCCGCGCCACGAGAGCGACTCGAGCTCGATGCTGGACGCGAGCCTGAGCCCCTGGTTCGCCGCTGGGGTCTGTGCTATCGCCTCGCGCGCCGCCCATACGGCGGTCCAGGCGATGACAATTTTCAGTACCCAATGGTCAGAAGTCCTGTTCCGCTCACCCACCCCACTCCTCGCCAACCCCGCAGGGCTCTACCGGAACCCGGGTGATCAAGCGCCGGCCCTGTCACTTCGCGCCGCCTGCCCCGGCAACGGGATAGCGGGATTCGTCGATCTCGATGGTCACCGACGATCGGAGCCTGGCGATCAGCTTTTTCCATTCCTCATCCGCCCGGTCGCGCTTCCACAGGGCGGATGCCCTTTCTCTCGCCTCTGAATATTCCCGGCGCTTCGCCGCCTTGCGCTCGTCGAGGCGCACGATGGCCACGCCGTCCAGCAGGAAAAGCGGTTCCGTAAAATCGCCCGGCTTCAGGACATCGACGGCCGCCTGCACCTTGTCGGGAAGCATGCCCCGGTGCAGATAGCCCATGTCGCCTCCGGAGGTCGCCGAAACATCGGCGGAGTGGATGCGCGCGAGCTCCCCGAAGTCCGCGCCCGCACGCAGCCGCTTCAGGATCGCGTCGCCCTCCTCCTTGGCCTTGTCCCAGGCGGCCTGCGGCGAAGACGGGTCCACCTTCAGGAGAATCACGGAAACCTTGTTCTGCTCGGGTTCCGTGAAATGGTCCGTGTGAGCATCATAGTAGGCACGGGCCTCGGCCTCGCTGGCCTCCCGGCCATTGCGAACGTCCGCCTCCAGTCGTTCCATGATGCTCTGGGTCTCGAGATACCCGGTCAACCCGGGGAGAAGTTTCTCCCGGTTGGCCTTCCATTGCTCGCTTGCCCCGTAGCGCTGGTCATAGGCGGCAATGGTTTTCCGGATCTTGTCCTGGTCGGGCTTGATCGCCCTTCGCCCGGCCTCTGCGAGGAGCAGAACGCGGTTGATCAGCCGGTCGCCGACCTCCCTGCGCAGGGCAGCTATTTCTGCTTCCGGCGGCCTGCCGTGATAGAACTTCTGACGCGCCGCCTCATTGAAGGCGGCGTCGAATTCCCGGGCGGAAATCACGGTGGCGCCGACTTTCGCGAATACATCTTCCGCGGGCGTCGCTGCAGCCGGCACGGATGATTCGGCCGCGCCGGCGTTCAACGAAGCCGCGCCCAGCGCAAAAGCCGTTGCAAGCAGAAGAATCGTGGGAACCCCGCGCAATCCCGCGACGGGCAGTCGGTGCACGGTGCAATTCATCGAACCGATTGTATCCTTACTGGTAAATAACAATCAATTTGCCGGCCCGCCGGGGAAGCCGCCGCGATTGCGGGCGCCGGCAGCGCCATCCCGGCCGGATCCGGCGCTGGCCGGACAACACAACGAAAAACGGGGCAGACACCTCGGCCCGCCCCGTTTTCCGGACTGCCTGTGCTTACTTGTTGTGGCAGGTCAGGCAGAGCGCGCTGTTGGCGTTCGAGAGCCGCAGGAACAGCGAGGTGGTGGTGTGCGGATCGTGGCAGCTCGCGCATTCGACCGAGGGCCCGACGCCGGCCGTGAACGTCCGGTTGTACAGGATGAGGTCGGTCTTCTGCCGCCCTGCGCCGCCCGTATCCACCCAGAACACGGTCTGGCCGCCGATCACGCTGTTGCTCGGCGCGAAGAAGTCGCCGTCGGTGCAGGCCGTCGTGGGGCTCGCCTGGGTCGGGCCGCCGCCGCAGTACCGGATGCCGATCGGGTGATCATCGCGCAGATCGGAGCCCAGGTTGGCCACACCGGTCGTCGCGGTCCTCGCGGCCAGCTGTCCGGTCGTCACGTCGACCGGGTTGGTCCCGGAGCCTGAGGTCCAGGTACCGGCCATGTTGGCGCCGGCCGCATTGTAGCCGCCGGAACCCGGTGCGTTGATGAAGTTGTTCATGGCCTGGCTGCCGTCGTGGCAGGACAGACAGGCGATCGACACCGACATGTTGCCTGCCGCGTTCGGCTGCAGGACTTCACCGTCGATGGTCGAACTGTTAATCGTGTCATAGAGGTTGTAGGAACCCGTGGGCAGGGCCTTGTTCCACAGTGGCGGATTGTTGCTCGCCGCCGCGTGGGGAGTGTGACAGAACACGCAGATCTCGGCCGTTCCGTCGAACTTGTTGTTACCCCCCGGAGCACCGCTCCCCAGGTTATGCTTGGTGGTTGAAATCCCCGCGTTCGCAAGGCCGGCAGCAGCCAGCAGCAACATACCGCCCATGACCGAGAGGACCGTCGACCTGACCGGCTTCTTCGCAAATTGGACGTTCATTTTGATCTCCTTTCTAACCAATCAATCTCTCAACCCATGTCGGCAAGTCGCACCGCTTATTGCATCTGAATCCGACTTCCATCCAGGTTTACGCACAATCCATGCCAATCCCCGGGAAGCGGCCGTAGCGGTCCCGGTATGCAATTACAATAAACTGTTTATAAACGTTATTCGTGGATTTTGGGACCGGCATTCCCGACCCGGATTGTGAACAAGATCACGGCCAGCCGGACTCTGGAATACGGAATAGCAAGGCGCCGATTCCTAGTTGTTGGAACCGGCAAAGGTGAATTCTCGGAATCGGGAAGGCGCCCAATGCGCCGGGGTTTGATTTTCCGGCCAGATCGGACCCCACCCCTTGACGCAATGCCGGGTATTCAGGCGTGGTTGATGGCAAAGACGGTGTGGACTGCGCCGGCGCCGGAACGGAAATCTCCGACAAACGCCGGGCAGTTTTCGAGGGAACCGCGGCAGAGAAAGCTCTAAACGCCTGCTGCGCGGAAGAGGAATGGCCGCCCCGCGTGTGCAGGGCCTCAGCGGTGGCCGGCGGACGGACGGCGGCGGCGCCGGGCTATTTCCGGGTCGTGTCGGCGGGCGGTTGTAAGGACGGAATATGTCGATGCGCCGGAAAAACTGGTCCGCGACATAAATTCTTCCGTCTTCATCCACGGCGATCCCCGCAGGAAGCAGGTATTTGGCCGGCTGATCGGCCTCCGAACGGGTGCCGATGAACATGAGGACCTCGCCCTTCTCGTTGAATATCTGGAGATTCCCGAAAGCGGCGTCGGTCACGTAGATATTGCTTTGCTTGTCCGCCGCGATCTCGCGGGGCCGCGCGAACTGGCCCGGGCTGCGGCCCACGCTGCCGAAGGCACGCTCGAATTTCCCGTCCTGCTGGAACACCTGGATGCGGAAATTCGCGCCGTCCACGACGTAGAGCAAACCGTTCGGCGCCAGCACGATATCCCGCGCGAGGTTGAATTCTCCGGGGCCGGTGCCGCGTTTGCCGAAATCAAACAGGTGCTCCCCGGTCTTGGCGTTGAACACGCGCACCCGATGCTCGACCTGCTTGTCCACTCCGCCGGTGTCCACCACCCAGGCCCGGGTGCCCTCGGGGTTCACCGCGACGCCGGTCGGCCGGCTGAACATCGCCTGCCCGCCAAAGGCCCTGAGGAACTTGCCGTTGGCGTCAAACACCTTCACCGACTTGGCGGTCGCGTCCACCACGTACAGCTTGCCCTCCGCGTCGGTGTCCAGGCCGAGGGGCATGGCGATTCCCGGGTCATCGGTGCCGACCACCGAGAACTTCTTCCTCGGAACATCGAAAACCTTGACTGCAGATCCCACCGAATCGGCCACAAAGATTTTCCCCCGGCGCACGGCGACGCCGTAGGGCTTGCCCACCCCCTCACCCCCGCGCTCGGCCTCGCCGGTCAAGGCGCGCCGGAGCGCGGCATTCTTGTCCGCCTCCAAGATATCCGCACTGCTGTAGATCGAGCGCTCGAAAATGAACCTGGCCTCATCCGGCGGGGCCGGAAACACCAGCGGCTTGTCTTCCTTCCTGGCGTCTTCCTTTTTCTGGGGCACTTCTGCACAGGACGCGGCAAACAACGCGAACCCCGCCAACAGCAGCCCCCGGAATCTTCTCTCCGCATTCCACATACGCTCACCCATGGTTCGCCGCATCTACGCCATCGTCGGAACAAACATTATATTCAAAACCCGTGCCGGGCCCCGCCTATTTGTCATGACACCCCAGGCACAGACGGCTCTGTTCGTTTGTAATCCTGAGAAACGCCACGTTATCGTTGTGAGGGTCGTGGCAGCTTGTGCATTCGACGAACGGAATGGATTCGCCATCCGGGCCGGAATTGCGCTCATAAAGGGGAAGATCGGTCTTTCGGCGCGTCACGCTGTCCGGGCTGGTCGGAACCCACCACACGCGATGGTTTCCCACAATCGCGCTCTGCGCCGGCCTGAAATCTGCAAAGGGCCGTGTGTGTGCAGTCTTGAAGGGCAGATCCGAATCCTGAACCGGCGCCATGGCCACGGCGGTCGCCGCGGTGCCCGCGATGTTGCCCCGGTAAGGGACACCGAACGGATGGTCGTAGGTCTGCCGGGTGATGCCAAAAGCCTGGGAGCCGTCGTGGCAGGACAGGCACATCACCGAGGTGGATCCGATGCCCGGCGCTTCATTGAGGTCGAGACGGCCCATGTCGTTGTAAATGATGAACGTGCCCGATCCGCGGCGCTGCCAGAGCAGCGTGGCCGGACGCGGCGCCGGATCCGCGGGTCTCGCCCTCGGCGCGTGGCAGTAGACGCAAACCTGGTTGTCCTCCCTGCCCTGGATCGCGGCGCCGACGAGGCGGGCCATGTTGTGCTTCGTCGTGGTGATGTCGGAAATGGTGGAACCCGGCAGCAGCAGAACCAGCGCAAGCATGGGCTTCCAAGGGATTGCGGCGCGCCTCGCGATCGCTAGACCGGTTCCGCTCCGGGCCGTTTCTCTGTCTTTTTTCACGGTCGCAATTTACGACTGCATCGCAAGATCGATAGCGACCGAAAAGCACATTTCGTGCCCGTTCCCGGGTTCGCCACATCGCGCCTGCGGATGCACTCGCCCCGGCGCCGGACCTGCGGATTCATGCGGTGCTATAATCCGCCGCTGTTCCGGTCCTCCTTTATCGATGGCCCCCGCAATGACCACGCCCCGCGAATCTTTCTTTCCGTCGAACGCGATGACGCAGTGGCGGCCGCTCAGGGCAGTGACACTGGCGTTGCTGCTCGGTGCCGGCGTGCTGGCCGCGGCGGGTGCCGATGCCCAGGTCACGCCGGGCTCCAAGCGCTTCGACAAATCCTCGCCCCAGGCCATCTACCACGACTTCTGCTCGGTGTGCCATGGCGACAAGGGTGACGGCAAGAGCCGGGCCCAAGGCAGCTTCGTGCGCCCGCCGCGGGATTTCACGGCGCCCGAGTCGAAGAATCTGCCGCGCGATTTCATGGTGGCCATCGTGCGCGACGGCAAGCCCGGTACCGCCATGGTGGGCTGGAAGACTCAGCTCAACGACCAGCAGATCGGACTGGTGGTGGACTACATCCGCACCGCCTTCATGGGTCTCCCCGCCGCGACGCCGGGCGCCTCCGCACCGAAACCGGCGTCCGCAGCACCCGTGGCTGTCGGCGCCGGCGCCGACATGGGTGCGCCGTTCCCGAAAGCGCTGAAGGGCGACGCCACCAAGGGCCGCGACTTCTACATGAAGAACTGCGCCACCTGCCACGGCACCCTGGGCGACGGCAAGGGGCCGCGCGCCTACTTCATCAACCCCAAGCCCCGCAATTTCCTCGAACCCGGGCCGAGGGCCGGCTTCAACCGCCCGTTCCTGTTCGAGGCCACCGCCAGGGGCCGGCTCGGCACGGAAATGCCGGCATGGAACAAGGTGCTCTCCAACCAGGAGATCGCCAACGTGGCCGAATTCGTGTTCCAGGCGTTCATCGCGCCCGAAGGCGGCAAGCAGGCGGCGAAGCCCAGGTAGGAGCGAATTCATTCGCGACCGTCGTCGCCCTTTGGTCGGGGGTGAATCCCCTCCTGCGACGGGATTGGCGCTGCCCGCGGCATTGCTGAAACATCTCTCGCCATTTCTTGCGGCCGCCGTTCTCGCGGCCTGCATCGAATCCGCGCCCCCGGGCCCTGTGCGCCAGGCGGGGGCCGCCGCAACGGCTGACCGCCACGAGCAGGGCCGGAAGATTTACAACTTCCGCTGCTACTACTGCCACGGCTATTCCGGCAACGCCAAGACTCTTGCGGCCACCTACCTCGATCCCAAGCCCATGGATTTCGCCGCCGCCGCGCCCGACGCGCTGAGCCGGGAAAGGATGCTGGAAGCCCTGGAAAAAGGCCGGCCCGGCACCGCCATGAAAAGTTTTGCCGCAGCCCTGAGCCGCGAAGAGATGGAGCTCGTCACCGACTTCGTGCGGCGCGAATTTATGGAACGCAAGGCGGAAAACACCCGCTACCACACCGCCGAGAACGGCTGGCCGGATCACGAGAAATATGCGGCGGCCTACCCGTTCGCCACCCGGGAACTGCCCCTGGATACGCCTTGGGAGCGCCTCACTCCCGAGCAGCAGGCGGGAAAGCGTTTATACCTTGCGTCGTGCGTGACCTGCCACGACCGCGGCCGCGTGACCGACGAAGGAAACCCCTGGGATTCGCGGCCGCTTTCCTTTCCACGCAACCACTACGACCCCGCCGGACCAAAGCTTGACGCCATGGCGAGCGCCAGCCCCTACGCGATCCACGATCGGCCTCCGCAGTTGCGCGGCCTCGCCGCGCTGGAACAGCGCGGCGAGAAGCTCTACCAGTCCAACTGCGCCTTCTGCCACGCCGCCGACGGCACTAGCCGCAACTGGATCGGCAGTTTTCTGGAACCCCATCCGCGGGACCTCACCGATCCTGATTTCATGGCCGCAATGACCAGGTCGCGCCTGCGGCAGGTGATCCGGGAAGGCTTGCCGGGCACCTCCATGCCGGCATGGAAATCGGTCCTGAAGGACGACGAGATTCGCGCCATAATCGCGTACGTGTCAAAGGCGTTTCATCCGGTGCGCGACGATCCGTCATAATCCCGACCAAGCGGGATGAAACGATAGGTAGGTTGGGCTTCGCCTGCGAAGCCCAACGATCAGGTGATCCAGGCGCTGGTGTTGGGCTACGGCAGGCCGTAGCCCAACCTACGATTGTTCGCGAGGCGCACGATGGGAATGACGAGCAACAGTTTCCTGAGCCTGGGGCCCCATGGGTTCCACCGCATCGCCTATACCGAATGGGGCGAGCCGTCGAGCCGCCACCTGGTGGTGTGCGTGCACGGCCTCACCCGCAACAGCCGCGATTTCGACTTCCTCGCCGCGGCCCTGGAGCGGGATTGCCGCGTGGTGTGCATGGACGTGGTGGGCCGCGGGCGTAGCGAATGGCTCGAGCACAAGCAGGACTACGGCTTCGGACTCTACCAGTCCGACGCCGCGGCGTTGCTCGCCCGCATCACCGCGCCCCACAATGGGGCGGGCCCGATCCAGCGCCTCGCCCGCGTGCTGCTCGGCAGCGAGGACGTCAAGGTGGACTGGGTGGGCACTTCCATGGGCGGGCTGATCGGCATGATGCTCGCAGCCCAGCCCCGCTCGCCGATCCGGCGCCTGGTGCTGAACGACGTGGGTCCGCTGGTGCCGTGGACCGCGCTCTCCCGGCTGAAGGGCTACATGGACAAGCCGGTTCGCTTCGCCACCCTGGCCGAGGTGGAAGGCTACATCCGGGAAGTGTGCGCGCCGTTCGGATCCCTCAGCGACGAACAGTGGCGCCACTTGGCGCTGCACAGCGCGCGCCACACCGACGACGGCGGCTATGTCCTCGCCCATGATCCCGGGATCGGCAGCTCCATGCGCACCACAGTGGACCCGGCCATCCCCTTCGGCAGCGACTTCCTGATGGGCGTGGACCTGTGGTCCGTCTGGGACGCGATCAAGTGCCACGTTCTGGTGTTGCGCGGCGCCGAGTCGGACGTGCTGCGTCCGGAAACGGCGAGGCAGATGCAGGACCGGGGACCGGGAGCGCAAGTGGTGGAATTCCCGGGGGTGGGCCACGCCCCGGCCCTCATGAGCACCGGGCAGATCCAGACGGTGCGCGATTTCCTGTTGCGGGACCCGTTGTAGGGTGCGTCCCACGCATCAATTCGGAGACACCGCAAAATGCCGGTGCGCAGGGCGCACCCTACGAAGGAACCGGTGGCGACGCGTAGGGTGCGTCCCACGCACCGTTCATACGCCGGCGGCGGCGGCGGAGCGCACCCTACGGCGTAAACTTGCGCTTGGCGAGAAATAGCGGATCCACATCGGTAAGCACGAGACGCGGGCGGTCCGGTTCGGGCTCAGCAAGCGGCGCCGCCTCCTTCATCGTTTTCAGGCTGTGGACCGCCAGCTTCCGGTAGGCACTGGTGCCGTCGGATTTCCAGGCCACTTCCTGGTCCGAGAGCTTGCGCACGATGCGCGCAGGAACCCCTGCCACGAGGCTGCGCGGCGGTATCGTCATGTCGGCTTTGACGAAGGCCAGCGCCGCCACGATGCTCTCCTCGCCCACCACTGCGTTGTCCATCACCACCGCGTTGATGCCCACCATGGCGTTGCGCTTCACGCGGCAGGAGTGGAGCACCGCGCCGTGGCCGATGTGGCCCTCGCGCTCCACCACGGTGTCGATTCCCGGGAAGCCGTGCATCACGCACGTGTCCTGGACATTGGCGCCCTCCTCCAGCACCAGCCGCCCGAAGTCGCCGCGGAGCGACGCCGCCGGCCCCACGTAACATCCGGGACCGACGATGACGTCCCCCACCAGGATCGCCGTGGGATGCACATAGGCGGAAGGATGGACCACGGGGATGACACCTTCGAAGGAGTAGATTGGCATTGGAGCGCTCCTGGGGATTGGGACGAGGCGGCGCAGAAAATCTGATACGCAATCTCGGCGCCGCCTGCATTTCATTGTATCATTTCGACTCCGGCGGCCGCCGCTCTCCGCCGAAAAATCCCGACCCACTCAACGGACGCTGCCCATGAGTTACCAGACCATTCTGTTTTCGGTGGAGGAAGGGGTCGCTGCCCTCACCCTGAATCGCCCCGACAAGCTCAACAGTTTTACCGCCCAGATGCACGAAGAAGTGCGCGACGCCCTGAAGCAGGTGGTCCGGAATCCGCAGGTGCGCTGCCTGCTTCTTACCGGCGCGGGCCGCGGCTTTTGCGCCGGGCAAGACCTCGCCGACCGCAAGCGCGCCCCCGGCGAGCCCGCCCCGGACCTCTCGGAATCCATCGACAAGAACTACAACCCGCTGGTGCGCAGCCTGCACGGCCTGGAGACGCCGGTTGTCTGCGCGGTGAACGGCGTGGCGGCGGGTGCCGGCGCCAACATCGCGCTCGCCTGCGACATCGTGATCGCCGCCCGCTCCGCGAGCTTCATCCAGGCGTTCTGCAAAATCGGGCTGGTGCCCGACTCCGGCGGCACTTACACGGTGCCCCGGCGCATCGGCACCGCGCGCGCCATGGCGCTGGCCTGCACCGGCGAGAAGGTGAGCGCGGAACAGGCGGAGGCCTGGGGCCTCATCTGGAAATGCGTGGACGACGACAAGCTGATGGGCGAGGCAACGACCCTGGCCAGGCAGCTGGCGAAAGGGCCGACCCGCGGCCTTGCACTTATCAAGCGTGCCATTTACGCCGGAGAGCACAGCACCTTCGATGCGGCCCTCGACCTGGAGCGGGACCTGCAACGCATCGCCTCCCGCACCGAGGATTACCAGGAAGGCGTCGCCGCGTTCATCGAAAAGCGTGCGCCAGACTTCAAGGGACGATAATGAGTAAGCGTAGGGTGCGTCCCACGCACCATTCCAACGCCGGATTCGGTGCGCAGGGCGCACCCTACGAAGGAACCGGCGGCGATGCGTAGGGTGCGTCCCACGCACCATTCCAACGCCGCATTCGGTGCACAGGGCGCACCCCACGAATTTGGCTGAAGAAGGATCCGAGGCATGAGCGCTCTTCCGAAATCCGCAATCATCGCCGTCGTCGGCGCGGGCACCATGGGTGCCGGGATCGCCCAGGTTGCGGCCGCCGCCGGCCACCGCGTGCTGCTGTTCGACGCTCGCGCCGATGCCGCCGCCAGGGCCGTGGAAGGCATCGGCGCTGCCCTCGGCAAGCTGATGGAGAGGGGAAAGATGACAGCCGCCGAAAAAGATGCCCTGGTGGCCCGCATTTCCCCCTGCGCCCGGCTGGAGGAGTTCGCTTCCGCCGCGCTGACCGTCGAAGCGGTCGTCGAGGATCTGGAGGCGAAGCGCCGGCTTTTCACGCAGCTCGAAAGCATCGTCGGCGCGGATGCCATTCTCGCCACCAATACCTCTTCGCTTTCCGTCACCGCCATCGGCGCGCCCCTCAAACGCCCGGAGCGGCTGGTGGGGATGCATTTCTTCAACCCGGTGCCGCTGATGGCCCTGGTGGAAGTGGTGAGCGGCCTGGCCACCGGCGCCGCCGTGGCGCAGGCGGTATTCGACACCGCCGCCGCGTGGGGCAAGAGTCCGGTTCACGCCAAGTCCACGCCGGGATTCATCGTCAACCGGGTGGCCCGTCCCTATTATGGCGAGGCCCTGCGGCTGCTCTCGGAAGGCGCGGCGGATTTCGCCACCCTCGACGCCCTGATGAGGGAAGCCGGGGGCTTCCGCATGGGGCCGTTCGAGCTCATGGACCTCATCGGCCACGACGTGAACTTCGCCGTGACGAGCTCCGTGCACGCTGCGTATTTCAACGACCCCCGGTTCACCCCTTCCCTCCTCCAGCAAGAGCTGGTGGCGGCGGGCCGCCTGGGCCGCAAGACCGGGCGCGGATTTTACGACTACGCCCAGGGAGCGACGAATCCACAGCCGTGGACCGCGCCCTCCACGCCGGCGCCCAGGGAAGTCGCGGTAAATGGTCCTCTGGGACCCGCGGAAGGCCTGCTGGACCTGATTCGGGACATGAAGATCCCGCTGCGCGAACGGGGGCGCGATAACGGCCAGGGCTATCTGACCGTCAATCGGACGCAAATCTGCCTCAGCGACGGCCGCAGCGCCACCGAGCGGGCCGCCACCGGCCACCACTCCAATCTCGTGGTGTTCGACCTGGCTCTGGACTACGGCAAGGCGACGCGCATCGCGCTTGCTCCGGCGGACCAGTGCAACGACGCGGGACGCCAGTCTGCCATCGGCCTGTTCCAGGCGCTGGGCATGAAGGTTTCGCTGCTCGACGACGTGCCGGGGCTCCCGGTGATGCGCACCGTGTGCATGCTGGCCAACGAGGGCGCGGACGCCGTGAACCAGGGCGTGTGCGACGCCGCGGCCGTGGACACTGCCATGCAGAAGGGCGTGAATTATCCCCGGGGCCCGCTGGCCTGGGCCGACGCCATCGGCCTGGATATCGTGCACCAGGTGCTGCGGAATCTGTTCCGCGCCTACGGCGAGGACCGCTACCGGCCTTCGCCGCTGCTGCGCAGGAAAGTCCATGCCGGCACCCGGTTCCTTGGCTGACCATTACGGAGAAACGAAATGACCGAAGTCTTCATCTGCGACGCCGCGCGCACCCCCATCGGCCGCTACGGCGGCGTGCTGTCGTCGGTGCGCACCGACGACCTGGGCGCGATCCCTCTCAAGGCGCTCATGGTGCGCAACCCGAAGGTGGACTGGGCGAAAGTGGACGATGTGATCTTCGGCTGCGCCAACCAGGCGGGCGAGGATAACCGCAACGTCGCCCGCATGAGCCTGCTGCTGGCAGGACTTTCCATGGAAATTCCCGGCGCCACCATCAACCGGCTCTGCGGCTCCGGCATGGATGCCGTGGGCACCGCGGCCCGGGCCATCAAGTGCGGCGAGGCGAACCTGATGATCGCCGGCGGCGTGGAATCCATGTCGCGGGCGCCGTTCGTGGTCCCCAAGGCCGATGCCGCGTTTTCCCGCAGCGCGGAAATTTACGACACCACCATCGGCTGGCGCTTCGTTAATCCGCTGATGAAGAAGCTCTACGACACCCACTCCATGCCGGAGACGGCGGAAAACGTGGCGGAGGATTTCAAGGTGGCCCGCGCCGACCAGGATGCGTTCGCGCTCAGAAGCCACCAGCGGTGGGCACGAGCCTACGAGGAGGGGTTCTTCAAGAGCGAGGTGATCCCGGTCACGCTGCCCCAGAAGAAGGGTGATCCGAAAATCGTGGAGCGGGACGAGCATCCGCGGCCCGACACCACGCTGGAAAGTCTCGCCAGGCTGAAAGCGCCGTTTCGCGAAGGCGGCAGCGTCACCGCGGGGAATGCCTCGGGCGTGAATGATGGTGCCTGCGCCCTGATCCTTGCTTCCGAATCG
Source organism: Betaproteobacteria bacterium (assembly GCA_016183615.1). Taxonomy (GTDB): domain Bacteria; phylum Pseudomonadota; class Gammaproteobacteria; order Burkholderiales; family UBA6910; genus JACPEG01. The sequence continues at coordinate 57,891 of JACPEG010000049.1, read as the reverse complement.
GCGGTGAAGACCCATGGCCTCACGCCCCGCGCCCGGTTTGTCGGCATGGCAACGGCCGGCGTGGCGCCGCGCATCATGGGCATCGGCCCGGTGCCGGCGACGCGGAAAGTGCTGGCGCTGACGCGCCTGAAGCTGGAGCAGATGGAAGTGATCGAACTGAACGAGGCCTTCGCCGCCCAGTCCCTGGCGTGTACGAGGCAGCTCGGGTTGCCCGACGATGCGGCCCAGGTGAACCCCAACGGCGGCGCCATTGCCATCGGCCATCCGCTGGGAATGAGCGGCGCGCGCCTGGTCACCACCGCCAGCTACCAGCTCCAGCGCATCAAGGGCCGCTACGCCCTGTGCACCATGTGCATCGGCGTGGGCCAGGGCATCGCCATGGTGATCGAGCGGGTGTAATGCTCCGCGACGGTGTGCAAAAGGAAGCCTCACCTCCGTTCTTTGCGGACTGGCCTCCGTAATCCTGGTGCTGCGGCCGCATCGGGTGGTGAAACGGCGGAAATGAACGGCGGCGGCCTGCCCGCCGTCCGTTCCATTTCCTCAGCGATTTACTTTGCTTACTTCGGACGTTTGTCGATGACGCGCCTGGCCTTGCCGACCGGAGTGCGCTCGATGGTTTCGGGCTCCACCACCTTCACACCGGTGGAAATGCCGATGTAGGACTTGATGTGGTGCCGGACTTCCCGGGCGATGGCATCCTTGTCGCCGGGGGTGAGCCGGTTCGCAAACTCGGGGCGCACCTCCACCAGCACGTCGAGCTTGTCCATGGACCCTTGGCGGGAGACATGGAGCTGGTACTGGGGCGCGAGCCTGGGGTGCTTGAGGAGCTGTTCCTCGATCTGGGACGGGAACACGTTGACGCCGCGGATGATGAGCATGTCGTCGGAGCGGCCGGTGATCTTGGCCATGCGGCGCATGCTGCGGGCGGTGCCGGGCAGCAGGCGCGTGAGATCGCGCGTGCGGTAGCGCACGATGGGCAGCGCCTCCTTGGTGAGGGAGGTGAACACCAGTTCCCCCAGCTCCCCGTCCGGCAGCACCTCCCCGGTGTCCGGGTTGATGATCTCCGGATAGAAGTGGTCTTCCCAGATGACGGGACCGTCCTTGGTCTCAATGCATTCGATGGCCACTCCCGGCCCGATCACCTCGGATAGCCCGTACAGGTCCATGGCGTCCGCATCGTAGCGGTTCTGGATTTCATTGCGCATGGCCTCGGTCCACGGCTCCGCGCCGCAGATGCAGATGCGGATGGAGGTCTCGCGCGGACTCACGCCGGCCTTTTCCATCTCGTCGGCGAGATTCAGCACGTAGGACGGCGTGCCCACCAGCACCGTCGGCCTGAAGTCCACGATGAGCTGGATCTGGCGCTCGGTCTGGCCGCCGGAAATCGGAATTACCGTAGCGCCCAGGCGCTCGCCGCCGTAGTGCACGCCAAGCCCACCCGTGAAGAGCCCGTAGCCGTGGGTATTGTGGATGATGTCTGACGCCCGGCCGCCCGCCGCCCGGATGCAGCGGGCCATCACATCCGACCACATGCTGATGTCGTTCTTCGTGTAGCCCACCACCGTGGGCCGGCCGGTGGTGCCGCTGCTGGCATGGACCCGGACCACCTCCTCCATGGGCACGGCGAACATGCCGAAGGGGTAGTTTTCACGCAGGTCCTGCTTGGTGGTGAAGGGAAACTTCGCAAGGTCGGCGAGGCCTTTCAGGTCGTCGGGATGGACACCCGCCGCATCGAACTTCCTCTTGTAATGGGGAACACCATCGTAGGCGTGGGCCAAGCTCCATTTCAGGCGCCGCAACTGCAGCGCCCGAAGCTCTTCCCGGCTCGCGGTTTCGATGGGATCCAGGCCGCGCGGCATGGCTGCGTTCATTGACTATCTTCCCCTTTAACCCCTATCCCCTTCGGCAAGGGGGCAAAAAAAAGGCGGGTTGCCCCCGCCATTTTACGGAGCCTCTTGTCGTGTTTTCCTCGGCTCCGCCAACGCCTTCTCCGGCTCCCCGCCAGGGGAGCCCGGAGCAAGGCGGTTGCGATTACTTGAGCAGCGAGAAATCGCCGTTCTTGATTTCCACCATGCGGAAGGCGTCGAGTCCCAGGCCCATATGGTCGCTGGCGGACATATTCACCATGCCGCCGGTGCCGATGTAGCCCTTGGTCTGCTCGATGGCCTCGCGCACCTTTTCCCTGTCGGTGCTGCCGGCCTTCTTGATGGCGCCCACGGCCAGCATCAGGCCGTCATAGGCGTGGCCGCCGAAGGTGGACACTTCCTGCTTCCACTTGTCCTTGAACGCCTTGGAATAGTCCATCACGACCTTCTTCTGGGGATCGTTGGCCGCCAGCTGCTCGGCCACCACCAGACCGGCCGCGGGCAAGCGCACGCCCTCGGCCGCCTTGCCGGACAGATCGATGTACTGCTGCGAGGCCACCCCGTGGGACTGGTACATGGGCATGCTGCCCATCCCCAGCTGGCCGTAGTTCTTGGTCACGATGGACGGGCCCTGGCCGAAGCCGAACACCAGCAGCGCCTGGGCGCCGGAGGCCTTGATCTTGGTGAGCTGGGGCGTCACATCCGTGTCCTTCGGCCCGTAGCTCTCATCGCCCACCAGGGTCATGCCGTACTTGGGCGCGACCGCACGGGTTTCCTTGGCCCCGGACTGACCGAAGCCGCTGGTCTCCCACAGCAGCGCCACCTTGGAGAAGCCGCGCTTCTTCATGTCCTCGAACGCCTTCTCGGCAGCCATGCGGTCGGTGTGGGGGGTCTTGAACACCCACTTCTTCACCGGCTCGATGATCACCACCGCGCCCGCCAGGGAAATAAAGGGGATGCCCGCCTTTTCCACCAGGGGCACCATGGCCATGGTCGAGCCGGTGGTGGTGCCGCCCACGATGATATCCACCTTGTCGTCCTCGATCAGCCGCTTGGCGAAGGCGTTGGCCTTGTTGGCGTCGGTGCCATCGTCGTAGGAGATGAGCTCCAGCTTGCGGCCGATCACGCCGCCCTCGGCGTTGATCTTCTCCACGTACATCTGCATGGTCTTGATCTCGGGATCCCCCAGAAAGGCTCCGGGGCCGGTCACCGACAGCACGGCGCCGACCTTGATGGGTTCGGCGGCCTGGGCGGCGACGGCGAACAGCACCGCACCGGTAACACCAAGGAGTTGTTTCAGCACTCGTTTAAGCATTTTCCATCCCCCTCTGTATTAGCTGTTTATGAATTACGGGAAACGACGTACCGCCCACAACCTGCACGTGGTCTCAGGATGGTAGGCAATGATGCAAGATAATGCAACCGTTTGCGGCGGCAGGAACCTTATGCCACTTTTTGCCGGGAAAGCGCCCGGAATTTCGCTTCCAGATCTTCCCGCGTCTCCTGGCGGTCCGGATCGGGAACGATGCAGTCCACGGGACAGACCGCGATGCACTGGGATTCATCGTGATGGCCCACGCACTCGGTGCACAGTCCGGGGTCGATGGTGTAGTACTCGCCGCCGTGGGAAATCGCGCTGTTGGGGCACTCGGGCTCGCACACCGCGCAGTTAATGCAGTCTTCGGTGATCATCAATGCCATTTGCTGTTTTCTCCCTCAAAACCCAAAAGATCCTGGTATCGCCGTAGGAGCGAATTCATTCGCGACCTTGGCCCAGCCGATGCCCTTCGCGGCTGAAGCCGCTCCTACCTCCGTAGCGCGGCTCATTCCTGCTCCATCGGCGGATCGGGATCGTCGTCCCGGTCGCACCCGGTTTCCGGGTAGCGCTTCAGCCATTCCGTGAGCAGGCGCACGTGCTCCTTTTCCTCCTCCTCGTATCCCTTTGCGAGCTTGCGCACTTCCTGGCTGGCGGAACCGCGGGCGATTCTGCCGTAGAACTCCGCCGCCTGCCGCTCGTGGCGCAGCGCCAGCTTGACCGCTTCGCGAGGCGTGATGAGGTAATGAACCTCGCCCGGGTCCAGCGCCTCGGGACTTTCCCGGGAACCCCAGCGATAGCCGCCGAGCGATATCCGCGGCAGCTCGTAGCCCGCCGCCTGGCGGCGGATGTTTTCCGCATGCAGGCGCTCGATGTCCCCGAGCTTCCGGAACAGCGCAGCCACTTCCTGGTTATTGTGGACCGCCATCTGGTCCGCCAGCTCCGCGTAGCGCTCCGCCGCCTCCGACTCCATGGCAAGCGCGTGGGCCAGCATGTTTTCCGGCGTATCGATCGCCGCCCGGGTCCTGCCGGGCGCCTTGACGGGAGTCATCATCGCAGAAACTGCCGCTCCAGATCGGCAACCGTGGCGCCGCTGCCCCCGAGATCGGGCCGGAACGGCTCCCGGCTCCCCTTGTACAGAACCTTGCCCACGTTGAAGCCGTCATCGGTCATGAGCCGGCGCGCGGCGCGGGCCGCGTCGGTGGTGAATTCGACCGGCGCCGTGCGCACCAGCCTCTTCCAGTCCTTCTGCTCGGGACGAAAAGTAATGCAGGGCGAGAGCACCTGCACCAGCGAGAAGCCCGGATGGCGAATCGCCTCCACGATGATCTCGGCCACGTTGTTGGGATCGCCGGTAAAGCAGCGGGCGACAAAGTTTGCGCCCGCCGCGAGGCCGATCGCCAGCGGCTGGAACGGGTTGACGCCGGTGCCCTCGGGCGTGAGCTTGCTGCCTTCCCAGTCCGGCGCGGTGGTGGGCGAGGCCTGGCCCTTGGTCATGCCGTAGACCTGGTTGTCCATGATGATGTAGGTCACGTCCACGTTGCGCCGGCAGGCGTGCAGGAAATGATTGCCGCCGATGGACAGCCCGTCGCCGTCGCCGCCGGTCACGAGCACCGTCAGATCCGGCCGCGCGACCTTGAGGCCGATCGCCGTGGGCAGCGCACGCCCGTGTACCCCGTGGAAGCCGTACATGCTGGTGTAGGCGGGGATGCGGGAGGAGCAGCCGATGCCCGACACCACCGCCACCCGCCCCGGCGGCAGCTGCAACTCGGCGAGCGCCTTGGTCAGCGCCGACAGCACCGAGAAATCGCCGCAGCCCGGGCACCAGATGGGCTTGATGGCCGACTTGTAGTCCTTCGCCGAATATCGGGCAGCCTGGGTCTGGGTATCCATGCCTAGCTCCATGAGGCAAGTTCCCCCAGTACGTCACCGGGCCGCACCGGAAGCGGCCCTGGCCGGTGCAGCGCTTTCACGTCCCTGGGCAGATCGTAATGGGCGCGCAGATAACGATAGAACTGGCCGCTGTGGCTCTGCTCCACCACCAGCGCCCGGATCACGCCCTCGAGCGCCCTGGCAAACTTCTCCGGCTGCACCGGCGACAGCAGCCGGATGGAAACGAGCCTCGCGCGCTTGCCCCCGGCTTCGTAACGCCGTAGCGCTTCCCGCGCCGGGCCGGTGGACGAGCCCCAGGTGATGATGGCAGTCTCGCCCTCCCCCTCGACATCGGCCCAGTGGTCGCCATAGTTGTAGGCGGTCAACTTGCGCAGGCGCTTGTCGAGCTGGGCGGTGTGGTCCGCCACATGGGAGGACGGCGTGCCGGTTTCGTTGTGCTCGAGCCCGTCGGCGGTGTATTGCAGCCCGTGCATCCCGGGAATCGCCATGGGGGAAACGCCGGAAGCGGTGACCGCATAGCGCTGGTAGTTCTGCTCCGCGGCAAGCTGCGGTTTTTCCCGCTTGGCGAGGAAAGCCACTTCTGCCGGGCGCGGGATCACGGCCCGGGCCTGGCCCATGGCCTGGTCCGAAAGCACGATGGCGACCGTCTGCAGCGCTTCCGCCAGATGCACCGCCCACTGGGTAGTAAACAGGCAGTCGGTAACCGAATTGGGAGCGAGGACGAGGTGCGGCGCATCCCCGTGCATGCCGTAGAGGGCGATATTGAGGTCCGACTGCTCGGACTTGGTGGGAATGCCGGTGGAAGGACCGCCCCGCATCACGTTCATCACCACGATGGGGGTTTCGGAAGCAATGGCGAGGCCGATGGACTCGGTCATCAGCGAAAGCCCCGGGCCTGAAGTGGCAGTGAGCGAGGGCACCCCGCCGTAGGAAGCGCCGATGATCTGGTTGATGGAGGCGAGCTCGTCCTCTGCCTGCACCAGGGTGCCCCCCACCTTGGCGAGGGCCGGCGCCATCCATTCCAGCATGTCGGTAGCGGGCGTGATGGGATAGGCGGCGACGAAACGCACGCCGCCGCGGATCGCGCCCAGGCCCGCCGCTTCGTTGCCGGTGATGCTCCAGCGGGTGCCGGGCCGGGTCTCTGCCGCGGGAAGCCGCGGGACTGCCGGATAATCCTTCGCTGCCGCCATGCCGGCGCGGAGGGCGTCGAGGCTGGCCTGGATCGCCTCCTCGCCCTTGCGCTTGAGCACCTTCTGCAGCACTTCCAGGAGCGGCGCCTCGGGCAGCCCGATCAGCGCCGCGATGGCGCCGAGCGCCACCATGTTCGGACGTCCTCCGGGGATGGACTTCGCCAGCTCTTTCATGGGCAGCGCTACGGACCGGGCGCCGCTGGCACCGATCTGGGATGGGGCCTCGCCTTCCTCGGGATCGGAGACCACCAGGCTGCCCGCGGACAGCGGAAGCTCGGCGGCGAAACGCCCCACATTGTTCCAGTCGATGGCCACCAGCAGGTGGAAGCAGTCATCGTGGGACGCAACCGGTTCGGTGGAAAGCCGCATCATCGCGGCCGCCTCCCCGCCCCGGATCTGGGGACCCGAGGAGCGGGTCATGTAGGCGTACCAGCCGGCGCGGCTCGCCGCCTCCAGCAGCATGGCGCCGGCGGTGATCACGCCCGCGCCGCCGCTGCCGGCGAGGGCGATGGATACGGTCTGGGCAGTCATGATGGATTGCTCTCCCCACGCGTCTCGGGTCCGGCCGGCGGGAAAATTCTTTATGGTTGTTGCCCTGTCGGACTCCGCGTGCTGAGAATAACCATACCAGCAGGATTGTTTGATGTCAAACAATTTGTGATCAAGCAACCATGCGGCAGGAGTGAATTCATTCGCGGCATCTTTCGGGAACGCCGGAAATGTCGGGGATGAATCCCCTCCTACAAACACCTCGTAGGAGCGAATTCATTCGCGACCTGGGTCGGGGATGAATCCCCTCCTACGCCAGCAGCCGCACCAGGTAGAGCGAGAGGATGGGAAGGTAGAGGAGAAGCGTGATCCGCACGGCGTCGGCCATGAGAAACGGAGTCACGCCGCGGAAGGTCACGGCCATGGGCACGTCCTTCGCCAGGCTGTTGATGATGTACACGTTCATGCCCACCGGCGGCGTGATGAGCCCGATCTCCACCACCATGAGGGCGATAATGCCGAACCAGATGGCCTTTTCCGTGGCGCCAAGCCCGAAAAAATCGAGTCCCATCACAATGGGAAAGAAAATCGGGATGGTCAGCAGGATCATGGACAGGCTGTCCATGATGCAGCCGAGCACCAGGTAGATCGCGACCATCACCCACAGCACCGTCAGGGGCGAGAACCCGCTCTTCCCCACCCAGCCCGCCAGCTCCGCCGGCATCTGGGTGAGGGCGAGGAATACGTTCAGCACATCCGCCCCCAGCAGGATGAGGAAAATCATCCCGGTCGCCTCCGCCGTCCCCAGGACGCACTGGCTGAATCCGCCCCAGTCGAGACTTCGCTTGAACAGGGCCAGCGCCGCAGTCGCCAGGGTTCCCGCCGCCGCGGCCTCTGTGGGAGTGAAAATGCCGCCGTAGATGCCGCCGATCACAATCAGAAAAATCGCCAGCGCCGGCCACACCTCGATCAGGGCCTGCAGCTTTTCCCGCGCGCTGGTGTCGGGACCCGCCGGCCCGGCTTCGGGGAACACCCGCACATACAGCGCGATGGCCAGCATGTAACCGAGGGCGGCGAGAATGCCGGGAACGAAGGCCGCGATGAACATCGAAGCGATGTTCTGCTGGGTGAGAATGGCATAGATGGCGAGCACGATGGAAGGCGGAATCAGGATGCCCAGCGTGCCGCCCGCCGCCAGCGCCCCGGTGGCAAGGGCCGGCGAATAGTTAAAGCGGCGCAGTTCCGGCAGCGCCACCTGGCCCATGGTGGCGGCGGTGGCGAGCGAGGAGCCGCAGATGGCGCCGAATCCGGCGCAGGCGCCGATGGCCGCCATGGCGATGCCGCCGCGGCGATGGCCGATGAGAGCGTTGGCGGCGCCGAACAGGGCGCGGCTGAGGCCGCCGCGGGAAGCGAACTGGCCCATCAGCAGGAACAGCGGCACCACCGAAAGATCGTAAATGGAATAGCGGGCGTAGGCCGCCGTCTTGAAATAATTGAGCAGCGGCGCCCATCCCGCCAGGATCACGTAGCCCGCCATCCCCGTGACCAGCATGGCGATGGCGATGGGAATCCGGATAGCAAGCAGCACCAGCAGCACGGCCAGCATGGCCGCGCCCAGCGCCACGCCGGTCATCGGGCCAGCCCCCGGAAATCCCGGATCGAGGTGTACAGCCCGGCCAGCGCCAGCAGCGCGAAGGCGGGCACCATGGGCACGAAGGTCCACCAGATGGGCACACCGAGGATCATGGTGCCCTCGCCGGTGGCGCGGTAGTCCATGCCGCCGAGCGCCAGGCGCCAACTGATCAACGCGGCGCAGAGCGCCAGCAGCAGCGCGCCGATGCCGTCCATCAGCGCCTTGGCGCGGGGCCCGGCGCCATGGGTGAAAAAGTCCACAATCACATGGCCGCGCCGCATCTGGCAGTGGGGAAGAAAACAGCTCACCGCAACGGCGCAGCCCAGCTGCACCAGCTCGAAATCGCCGCTGATGGGCTTGCCGGTGAGCCAGCGGCCGAGGATGCTCACCACCGCCATCACCGTGAGGGCGGCGAGCACAATGCCGCCGGCGAGCGCCAGCCAGCGGCAGACCGCTTCCAGTCCCCGTCCGATGCGGTCGGCGGGCCGGACGTAGATCCCTCCTCCTCCCTCAGCCACGAGTCCCCCGGGTTTGCGGCAAAAAAAGGCCGGCGGCAGACGCCGCCGGCGGTGCATCGAGCATTACTTCTTGCCGTGCTTGGCGATCAGCGCCTTCGCGGTCTCCAGCAACTTCCTGCCGTCCGCGCCCTTGGCCGACACTTCCTTGATCCACTCGTCGTCCAGGTTGGCCGTGGCCTTCCTCCACTTCTCCAGCTCCGAGGCGGGGATCAGGTTGATGGGGTTGCGATCCTGCACCAGTTTCCGCGCCGGGCCGTCGGCCTCGTCCCACACCTTGCCGATCCACGCCGACAGCTCGATGCCGCTGTTGGCGTCGATCACCTTCTTCAGGTCCGCCGGCAGGCTGTCGTACTTGGCCTTGTTCATGGCAAAAATGAACACCGTGGTGTAGAGGCCCGGGTACCTGGGGTCGCCTTCGCTCGTGAACCTGGTGAGCTCGTGGGCCTTGATGGCGGGCACCACTTCGTAGGGCACGACGGCGCCGTCGATCACGCCCTTGGACAGGGCCTCCGGCACCTGCGGCACCGGCATGCCGACCGGCGTCGCTCCCAGGGCGGCGATCATCTTGTTGGTGAGGCGGGTGGGCGCCCGCACCTTGAGGCCCTTCAGGTCGCCCATGCCCTTCACCGGCTGCCTGACCATGAAGAAGTGGCCGGGGCCGTGCACGTGGAACGCCAGCGGCTTCACGTCCTTGAACTCGCCGGCCGAATTGCCCTGTACGTATTCCCAGACCGCCTTGCTGGTGGCCTCGGCCGTGGTCATCAGGAACGGCAGCTCGAACACCTCGGTCTTGGGGAAGCGGCCCGCGGTGTAGCCGGGCAGGGTCCACACGATGTCCGCCACGCCGTCCCGGGCCTGATCGTAGAGCTGCGGCGGCGTGCCGCCGAGCTGCATGGCCGGATAGATCTGGCACTTGAGCTTGCCGCCCGACTCCCTGTTGATCTTGTCGCACCAGGGAGTAATGAATTTCGCGTGGGCGGTGGAGGGCGGGGGCAGGAAATGGTGCACCTTCAGCGTCACCTCCTGGGCCGTGGCGGCGCCCGCCGTGGCCGAAAGCGCTGCGGCCAGCAACAGCGGAACAACGATCCCCCCGAACAGCTTATCGGACTTCATGATTTCTCCTCGGATTGAAATGCATGACGAACGGCCAAAGCTTAATCTTGCCGACCGCTATTTGAAAGCCTTGACGATCTCTTTCGGAATAGGCACCGATTGGAGGCGCACCGGGTCCTCGGGGTGGGGCCGGCTGCACACCCGCAGCTCCCGCCCGTCGAGGAGCAGGTGCCCGTCCCGGTAGCCCTGGTGCAGCACCGTGAGCCGCTTTTCGTGCCAGGCCTCCACCGTGGTCTTGAAGGCGATGGCCTCGCCGTAACGGCTGGGACGCAGAAAGCGGGCCGAGGCCTCCACCAGCGGAAAAATCACTCCGAAGCGCTTCTCCACCGCATCCATGGGCATTCCGGCGTGGCGGAACATGAGATGGGTGGCCTCGTCGAACCACGCGAAGTAATTGGGATAGAACACGATGGCCGCGGGATCGCAGTCGCCCCATCCCACCGTTATCGTGTGCTCGAATATGCGGCCTCCGCTCATATCAGCTCCTGCAGCTTGCGTCGCTGGAGTTTGCCGGTCGGCGTGCGCGGCAGGGTCTGTATCCAGCGGATTACCCGCGGTCGCTTGAATTTCGGCAGCTTCTCGATGCCCGACTCGAGGCGCGCTTTCGCATCCTGCTCCCGCCCCGGCGCGGCCACCACGCACAGGCCCACCGCGGAGAGCCCGTCCGCGTCCTGCACCCCCACCGCACCCAGCTCGGCCACCGCGTCGCCACAGGCTTCCAGCAGCGCCTGCTCCACCGCCAGCGTGCTCACCCATTGGCCCGAGACCTTGAGCATGTCGTCGGTGCGCCCCGCGAAGTCCAGGGTCCCGTCGTCGTTGCGCAGGAACATGTCCCCCGGCAAAAACCAGCCCTCGGCGAATCCCTCCGTCTCGTCTTTCGGCCGCTTCCAGTAGCCTTTCGCCACTGCCGGATGGCGCACCCGGATGCGCTGGGGCACCCCGCTCTCGTGGCCCTCGTCATAGCGCACCTCCGTGAGCGGCGTGGGACGCAATCTGCGGCTGGCGTCGGGGCAGTACAGCATCAGGCACAGCGTCTCGGTCGTGCCATAGCCGCTTACCGGCTGCTTTCCCGTGGCCTCCGCCCAGGCCGAGCGCACCGGCGCCGGAAGCGCCTCTCCCGCCGACACGTAATGCCTTATGCCGAGGGCGGCAATCTCTGCCGCCACCTGCTTCTGGAGCATCTGGCGGTAGAGCGTGGGCACACTGAACAGCGCGGTGGGGCGATGCCTTTTCACGTTCTCCAGGACCCGCTCCGGGGTGGGCCAGTCGCGGTCCAGGATCACCGTGGCGCCGAGCCGCAGCCCGGCGAACAGGCTGTTGGCGAGCGCGTAGGCAAAGAACAGCTTGGACGTGGCATAGAGCCGGTCATCGCGGGTCAGGCCCAGGACGCCCCGGGCAAACGCGTCGCACGGCTTCGCCGCCCGCTGGGCGTGAATCACCGCCTTGGGCAACCCGGTGGTTCCGGAGGTCCCGATCCAGAAGCCGATGTCCTCCGGGTCCCGCCGTACCGCGTCCGGTTTCGGGGCATGGGCCAGGATCTGCCGCCAGTCTTCGCATCCCAGCGCCCCTCCCGGAACCAGCACCCGGGGCCTCACCGGAAGTCCGCTTGTGGCCTGGGCGATCGCGGGACCGGCGTCCGCCTCGCACCACACGTATCGGATTTCGCTCTCGGCGATGAGGGGCGGCAGGTCCCGGGGGTTGAGGCGGGAGTTGACGCCGATCGGCACGCCCCCCATCCACATCGCCCCCAGGTAGGCCACCACCCATTCGATGCTGTCGGGGGCAAATACCATGACGCGCCCGCCGGGCAGGAGCCCCAGCCCGCGCCAGGCGCCGCCGGCGCGGGCCACCGTCTCCCGCAGGGCGCCGTAGCTCAAGCGCTCGTCGCCGCAGGCGAGCGCGGTGCGCCCGTCCTCGCCCACCGAAACCAGCGCCTGCGCCGCGTTCACGGAACTCATCCCCCTCCCGTCCCCAAGAGAACCGCCCTTCTAGGTTTTCGCATCTCGCGGGCCTCGCCGCCGATGATTTGCATGGCCTATAATTGGTGGCACGGAAAAGCCTAAACTATGCGTTATTTGTGGTCAAACAATCGTAGAATAAACAATTTTGACACCGCTCAATCAGCCATGACCCACGACAAAAAGACCCCAGCCGCCGAGGAAGATGCGGGAATCGATTTCGGCCTGCTGCCGAGCCTCATCGGCTACCAGCTGCGGCTCGCCCAGATCGCCATCTTCCGCGACTTTGCCAGGACCCTGGGCGAGCACGAGGTGAGCCCCGGCCTGTTCGGCGTGCTGGTGGTGATCGAGTCCAACCCGGGGCTGAAGCAGACCGAACTCGCCAAGGCGACCCACCTCGACCGCTCCACCATGGTTTCGGTCATCGACAAGCTGGAGGCCCGCGGCCTGGTGTCCCGCAAGCAGGCCGCCGGGGACCGCCGCTCCAATGCGCTCCAGCTCACCCCCGAGGGCACGGCGCTGCTCAAGAAGCTCAAGAAACTCGTCGCCGAGCACGAAAAACGCCTGTCCCGCCATTTGTCCGAGTCCGACCAGGCCATCCTCACTCGCCTGCTGCAGAAGATTTTCCCCGAGCACCGCTAGTTGAACGGTGTGCGGGACGCTCCCTACCCGCGACGGTCATCGCGTAGGGTGCGCCCTGCGCACCATTCCGGCGGTTAATCGGTGCGTGGGACGCACCCTACCCAAAAATCGTTGCCCGGTGCGTCGGACGCACCCAATCCACCGCGGCCAGCGCCCGCTAAAGGGGCGAATTCATTCGCGACCTCTGCAGCGGACATCGGGGATGAATCCCTTCCTGCCGGCTCCATGTCACGTCGCCAACCTGCTGTTTTCCAAACTGACTTCTGGGTCATTGTGCATACCGCCAAATTGTTTGACATCAAACAATTGGCGGCGTATATTGTCCGCATCGCAGGTTGGGACAATCGCTTCGGGAATCGTCCATGGACATCAGACAACGGATTGAACGGCTGCTGGTCCGCATGCGCGGCGCTCCCCAGTATCCGTCCCAGGGGGCGGTCCTGTTCGTCGACCTGGAACGGCGCGAGACGCGGCGCGCCTACCTGCCGCTGGAAGTGCTTAAGACCTTCCTCTCCGGGCGCGGCGCCAACATGTTCCTGCTCTACAACCTGCTGCAGGAAGACCGCGACGCCCTGGACCCGGAAGTACCGCTGATCTTCGGCGCGGGGGCGCTCGCCTCCAACATGCCCTCCGCCACCCGCGGCAATTTCACCAGCAAGTCCCCCGACAGCTACGCCATCCTCGACACCAACGCCGGCGACTACTTCCCCTCCTTCGTGAAGCGCCACGGCTACGACCACATCGTGCTCTACGGCCGCTCTCCCGGCTGGAGCCTGCTCAAGATCGCCTACGACGAGGTGAGCTTCCTCGACGCCACGCCCTACGTAGGCCTCGACAACATCGACATGACCGAGGCCGTCGAGCGCGATTTCCACTGCCGGGAGCGCAAGGACATGGCCATGGCCCGCATCACCCGCGCCGGCGAGAACGGGGTGCTGTGCTCGGGCATCATGGCCGGCCCCAAGTCGATCTTCGCCCGCGGCGGCGCCGGCGCCAAGATGGGATCCATGAAGCTCAAGGCCATCGTGGTGCTGGGCAAGCCCTCGGAGGCCGACGCCAACGCCGAGCTCAAGTCCTACAACAAGGTGATCGGCAAGAAGATCACCTCCACCAGCGTCATCAAGAATGCGCTGAAAATGGTGGGCACGCCGTTCCTGTACAAGCCGTCCCGGGTGCTGGGCGCCATGGGCACCAAGAACAACCAGGAAACCACCTGGTCCGAATCCCTGGATGCCGACAACTTCGATCCCTACCGGCCCGGCATGGACGGCTGCTTCAAGTGCCCGGTCCACTGCCGCAACCTGAACGACATGACCCCCGAGGGCAAGGGCGGCTGGGGCTCCGCGGCGCTGAAGGGCCTCAAGGGCAACGCCAGCTACGACAAGCCCCAGGCCGACGTGGAGCACGTGCGCCAGAAGACCTACAAAGGCATCAACGGCGACGGCGTCTACGACAAGTACGACAAGGGCGACGGCCCCGAGTACGTGACGCTGGGCAAGTTCGGCCCCAACATCGGCATCAAGGAGCCCGAGCACGTGCTCCGGCTCAACAACATCTTGAACGACCTGGGGCTCGATTCCGCCAGCACCGGCAGCGCGCTCGCCTGGGCCATGGAGCTGTACCAGCGCGGCATCATCACCCGGGAGCATACCGGCGGGCTCGACCTCGCCTGGGGCAACTACCCGGTGATCGAGCAGCTGCTGTTCATGGCCTCGCACCGCGAGGGCTTCGGCGACGTGATCGCCGATTCGGCCCGCGCCGTGGACAAAGGCAAATACCCGCAGGAGGCCCTCGACTACCGCATGGCGGTGAAGGGCCTGTTCCAGTCGGACCCCCACGATTCGCGCATCCTCAAGGCCTTCGCGCTCGGCCTGTCGGTGGCGACCCGCGGCATGGATCACCTGCGAAACCGCGTCACCCTGGAGATCAACGCCCGCATCAACGACGATGCGGCGTTCAAGACCGCGCTCTACGGCGGCAAGGTCGCGCCCGAGCCCAACAGCTACGAAGGCAAGGAAATCGCGGTGCGCAAGTGCGAGAACACCTTTGCCGTGGGCGACTCGGTAGGCATGTGCCGCTTCAACACCAAGCTGTTCAACTCCCCCACGCTACCCGACTGCACGGACTTCGCCCACCAGATGCAGGCGCTGACCGGCATTCCCTTCAGCGCCGAGGAACTGGACGAGATCGGCCGCAACATCACCGGCATCGAGCGCATGCTGAACTTCCGGCTGGGCCTGCGCGCCAAGGACGACATGCTGCCCCGGCGCTGGCTGGAGGAGCCCAACACCGCGGGGCCGTTCAAGGGGGAAAAGATCGATCGGGTGAAGCTGGAGCAGACGCGCCAGCGCTTCTACAACATCACCGGACTGAACACCGAAGGCGCGCCGGCCCTCCCCTGGCACGAGAAGCTCTCGAAGGTCGCCACCGGGTTCGCGCTGCGGGTAGAATTCCCCCGGGCGATTCCCGGTGCGCCGGAGCGGGCGGTGATCATCGATGAGCCGGTGTCCAACGTGATCGAGCTGCGGCAGGCCCTGAAGCGCAAACTGCCCGAGGCGGCGGAGCAGATCGACGATCCGCACCTCAACATCGCGGTGAACGGCCACATGCTCATCGCCACCGAGCGCAACGTGCCCCTCAAGAACGGCGACCAGGTGGCGCTGGTCACCGCCATCGCCGGCGGCTGAGGCCGTACGCCCAATCGGCAAGTCGCCGATCTCCTGGCGACACGGCGACCCGGCTGGGTTGTCCCGCTACAGGGTCGCGAATGAATTCGCTCCTGCGAGGTGGCTTGTAGGAGGGGATTCATCCCCGACCGTGGGTAAGGTGCGTCGGACACGCCGTCATTCCGCACCGGCACTCGCGCTTACGATTCCGGAGCCACCAGCGCCTCCAGTTCCTCCTGCAGCGCCAGCCACTCCTCCTCGATTTCGGCCAGCCGCGTAGCCAGCTCCACCTGGCGCTGCAGGCTCCCCTTCAGCGCCTCCTTCTGTTCCTCGGCATACATCCCCCCGTCCGCCAGTGCCGCATCGAGCCGGTCCTTTTCCTCGTTGAGCCGGTCCATCTCCCGCTCCAGCTCCGCGATGCGCTTTTCGACCGGCCGCCGTTTCGCCGACCGTTCGTTGCGCCGCTCCGCTTCGAGGCGCTTCTGCTGGCGGCGATCCGCGCCGGGACTCGAGCGCGCTCCAGCCGACGGCTCGCTGCGGCTGCGGCTCGCCAGCCAGTCCCGGTAGTCGTCCAAGTCGCCGGCAAATTCCTGCGCGGTGCCGTCGGCCACCAGCAGCAGCTCGTCGGTGCAGGTGCGCAGCAGGTGCCGGTCGTGGGACACCACCACCAGCGCGCCCTCGAACTCCTGCAGCGCCAGCGTCAGCGCATGGCGCATCTCCAGGTCCAGGTGATTGGTGGGCTCGTCGAGCAGCAGCAGGCTCGGCCGCTGCCACACCAGCAGCGCCAGCACCAGCCGCGCCTTCTCTCCCCCGGAAAACGGCTCCACCGGGGCAAGCGCCTTGTCCCCGGTGAAATCGAAGCCGCCCAGGTAGTCGCGCAGGTCCTGCTCGCGCACTTCCGGCGAGAGACGCTGCAGGTGCTTGACCGGACTGTCCTCGGGACGCAGCTGCTCCAACTGGTGCTGGGCGAAGTAGCCGATCTTCAGCCCCTTCGCTTCCAGCCGCTTTCCGGCCAGGGGGGACAGTTCCCCCGCCATCAGCTTGACCAGGGTGGACTTGCCGGCGCCGTTGGGACCCAGGAGTCCCACTCGCGCGCCCGGCAGCAGGTTGACGTTCACGTCCCGCACCACTGGCGCATCGCCGTAGCCCGCCGCCGTGCGCTCCAGCCGCAGCAGCGGGCTGCCGCAGGACTGCGGCGGGCGGAACGCGAAATGGAACGGGGAATCGACGTGGGCGGCGGAGATCAGCTCCATGCGCTCCAGGGCCTTGATGCGGCTCTGGGCCTGGCGCGCCTTGGTCGCCTTGGCGCGGAAGCGCTCGATGTAGGACTCGAGGTGGGCAATTTCCCGCTGCTGCTTCTCGAAGGCCGCCTGCTGCAACGCCAGCCGCGCCGCCCGCTGGCGCTCGAAATCCGAGTAGCCGCCGCTGTAGAGCCGGACCTGGCGCGCCTCGATGTGGGCGATGCCGTCCACCACGTTGTCGAGGAAATCCCGGTCGTGGGATATCAGCAGCAGCGTGCCGGGAGTGCTCTTCAGCCAGCGCTCCAGCCACAGCACCGCGTCCAGGTCCAGGTGATTGGTGGGCTCGTCGAGAAGCAGCAGGTCGGCGCGGCTCATGAGGGCCTGGGCGAGATTGAGGCGCATGCGCCAGCCGCCGGAAAACTCTTTCACCGCCCGCGTCCCGTCGTCGGGCCGGAAACCGAGACCGGACATGAGCTGCGCCCCCCGGGCGGGCGCGCCGTAGCCGCCGATGTCATCGAGCCGGGCGTGCAGCTCGCCGATCCCGTGGGCGTCGCCGCTCCGCTCCGCCTCGGCGAGCGCCACTTCGATTTCGCGCAGCTCCCGGTCGCCGTCCAGCACGTACTCGATGGCGGCCCGGTCCGAGGCGGGAGTTTCCTGGGCCACGTGGGCGAAGGTCATGCGCGGCGGCAGGTCCAGGTCGCCGGCGTCGGCGTGCAATTCGCCCCGGAGCAGCGCGAACAGGCTCGACTTGCCACAGCCGTTGGCCCCCGTGACCCCGATTTTCTGGCCGGCGTGGATCGCCAGCGTCACATGCTCGAACAGCAGCCGCACCCCGCGGCGAAGAGAAAGATGGCGGAAGGTAATCATGGCGCGCAAGTCTACCAGACAAGGCGCAGGAGGAATGCACCGGCGGCGGCCGGAGACCGCTGTAGGAGCGAATTCATTCGCGACGCCGGTCGGGGATGAATCCCCTCCTACAAGCCACCTCGCAGGAGCGAATTCATTCGCGACCCGGGACCCGACGGCGCCCTGGCGCCGCGGTTACACCATCCGCCGCTCGCGGCGCAGGGTGGGCATGCAGCGGGCGATCCACTGGGCGGTGAGCTTTTCCTGCAGGGAATTCTGCTTCAGCCGGTCGGAGAGCGCGTGGAAGTCCACGCAGTCGAGGGACTGGTCCTGGTTGAAGCAGGAGAACACGTAGCTCACCTTGCCGGTGTGGGGATCGCGCTGCGGCTGCAGGCACTGGGCGCAAATCTCTTTCATCATGCACTGCATCGGCGAGTTGATGGAGCCGATCGCGAAATGCTGCGTCTTGAGGTAGTGCGCCAGCACGCCGTGGCGGGCGCGCGCCACCGCCGCCATCATGCGGTCGGAACCGATGGCGATGATGCGGTCCACGTCCGGGAAGCGAATCGCCTGGCGGCCCAGGCGCCCCGACGCGTAGGCCTCCATGGCCTGCACGATGTTGCCGGTGAAGCTCAGGTCCTGGGGCCGGTCGGGCGTGAACCCCGGCTCCTCGTCGCAGCACCACACCACCAGGTCGGCCGCCGCCTCGATGTCTTCCACCTTGTAGCGGTCCACGATCTTCTTGTAGCCGGCGAAGTAGAGCACCTTCGAGCCCGCGGCCCGGAACCCCTGGCCGATCGAGAACAGCACCGCGTTGCCCAGCCCCCCGCCCGCCAGCAGCACCGTCTCGTTGGCCGTGATCTGGGTGGGCGTGCCCGTTGGCCCCATGAGCACCACGGGCTCGCCGGGCTCGAGCGCGGCGCACAGGTCGGACGAGCCGCCCATCTCCAGCACGATAGTGGAGATGAGGCCCGCGTCCCGGTCCACCCAGGCGCCGGTGAGCGCCAGGCCTTCCATGGCGAAGCGCGTGCCGTCGATCCGGATCGCATTGGCTTCGTAATTCTGCAGGCGGTAGAACTGCCCGGGCTGGAAGCGGCGCGCCG
This sequence comes from Betaproteobacteria bacterium, assembly GCA_016183615.1. GTDB lineage: Bacteria > Pseudomonadota > Gammaproteobacteria > Burkholderiales > UBA6910 > JACPEG01. The sequence continues at coordinate 39,419 of JACPEG010000049.1, read as the reverse complement.
CGGCGGGCGCCTTCACCACCACCTCGACAATGGTCGGCGTGAGGCGCTTCACCTGGTGCACGCTCGCCCGCCACTCCCGGTTGAGCTGCAAGAGAAAATCGGCGTCGGTCGCCGCGCTCGCCGGCGGCTTATGGGCGAGTACCCGGGACACCACCGGGTGCCCCTGCCTCGCCGAGGCCAGCGCCTTCACCACGTTGCCGAAATAGGACGGGTGCAAGTCCCCGAAGAACGACACGAAGCGCCCGTCTTCCCAGCGCGACAGCAATACGTCGGCGTGCTCGGGCTTCGCCAGTCCATGCTCGGGCTTGACCGGGTTGCCTTCCTCGTCGCAGGCGCGGAAATACTTGCCGTCGAGGGCGAAGTGGAGCGCGTCCTCCCGCGCCAGCACGGTGTTGGGCTGGGTGCCGGCGGCCACGAAAATGGTGCGGGCCGAGAGCCAGTGCTCGTCCGCCTCGTGCCACTTGCCGTCCGCGCCCAGCTCCTGCCTCGCGAAGCGGATGCCGATCGCCGCGTTGTAGTCGTCGATGTCCACCGCCAGCGGCGTCAGGCACTCGGCGAACACGATGCCTTCCTCCAGCGCCTTCTCCACCTCCTCGTGATTGAGGGTGTAGGAGGGACTGTCGATCAGGCGCCGCCGGTAGGCGATGGTGACCCCGCCCCAGGACTGCAACAGTTCGATGATGCGCGGCGCCCGCCCTTCCCCGGCCGCCTGCCGCCGCTCGTGGCGGATGGCGCGCCCGTGGGACAGGAACTCCTCGGCGATCTCGCGCTCCTCGGGATCCCATTTTTCCCGGATTGCGTCCTCGCCGATCTCCCCCGCGAGAATTTCGTAGCGGGACAGGAATTTCTCCACCTGGACCATGTAGTAGGCGAGCGACTCGGTGGCGGTGTCGATGGCGGTGAGTCCCCCGCCGATAACCACCACCGGAAGCCGCAACTGCATATTGGCGATGGAATCGCGCCGGGCCGCGCCGGTGAGTTGCAGCGCCATCAGGAAGTCGGACGCGGTGCGAACGCCCCGGGCCAGCCCGTTGGGGATATCGAGGGTGGTAGGCTTGCCGGCGCCCATGGCGAGCGCCACGTGATCGAAACCGGCGGCGAAAGCGTCCTCCAGCGTGACCGTGCCGCCGAAGCGCACCCCGCCGAACAGCGCAAACTCCTCGCGCCGCTCCAGCAGCAGCCGCACCATCTTGAGAAAGTTCTTGTCCCAGCGCACGGTGATCCCGTATTCGGCCACGCCGCCGAAGCCTGCCATCGTGCGCTCGTCGAGCGCCTCGTAGAGCGCCTGCACGTCGCGGATCGGCTCGAACGGCGCGCGCGCCCCGTCCGGCAGCACGCCGGAGATGCGCCCCGGCAGCGGCTCGATTTTCAGGCCGTCGATGCCGGTCACGGTATGGCCGTCGTTCAGGAGATGGTGGGCAAGGCTGAAGCCTGCGGGGCCCATTCCGGCCACCAGCACGCGGTAGCCGCTGCGGGGCTTCGGCAGCGGCCGCGCCAGATTCAGCGGGTTCCACCGGGTAAGAAGACTGTAGATCTCGAATCCCCAGGACAGCGCCAGCACGTCCTTCAGCGTCCGCGTCTCGATCTGCGGAATGTTGACCGGCTCCTGCTTCTGGTAGATGCAGGCCTTCATGCAATCGTTGCAGATGCGGTGACCGGTCGCCGCGACCATCGGGTTGTCGACGCAGATCACCGCCAGCGCCGCGACGGGGAAGCCGCCCGCCTTCAGGGTGTGAAACTCGGAAATTTTTTCCTCCAGCGGGCAGCCGGCGAGCTTCACGCCGAACGGGCTCTTCTTGAACGCGCCCTTCGGCTCCCCCTCCTTCGGCTTGTCCCGCAGGCCTCGGGAGCACGAATCCTTGCCCTGGTTGTGGCACCAGATGCAGTAATGAGCATGGTCCAGGGCGCCGGTCAAATCGGTGCCCGGATCGGTCAGGGCAAACCCCTCCCGGCGGCGCAGGTGGTGGGCGTCGGCCCGGTAAGCGGTGTAGCCCGGTTCGGTGCTGACCGCCGCTGGAACCAGGTGCCGGTGATCGAGCTTCGCCGGCACCTTGAACAGCACGCCGCCCCGGTGGCGCTCCTGCCCGGCGGGCGTGAGCACCGCCCAGGCGGCGTAGCGGGCGGCGAGCTGCAATTCCCTGGCGCAGGCCGCTTCATCCTTCTGCCAGCGCTCGACCCAGCGGGCGAACTCGAGCTCGCCGAAGGTTGTGCCCATGAGTTTTTCCAGCTCGGCCGCGAGCGCCGCGCCGTCGAGTCCGGCGGCGTCTTCCGGCTTGATCCCGTGCAGCGCCTTGCGCTGGACGAAATTGCGTTTGCAGGCATAGAGCGGACCGAGCGCATGATGGCGCCCGGCCAGGGCCTCGGTTTCAGCCTCGATGCCGAACAGCGTCGCCAGGAAGCCCTCGAGAGGAGGCGCCACCGCAAGCAGAAGTTCCGATTCCTGCTTCGGGGAGAGCGAACCGGGATCGGCGCGTCCGGCCTCCAGCCGCGTGCGCAGCGAGGCGTCGTACTGCGCCAGGTGGCCAAGGAACGCAGCATCCAGCCGCAGCAGCCCTTCGCGGCGGTACAGGTCCTGGAATGTAAGCCCGTGTCCCAGGCTCAGGTCCGGCGGAGAATCGGAGAGGAGTGTCACTTGGTTACCGGGGAAAAAATCGCGCGCAGCGTTGGCGGGCGCCTGGATCGCGGGCCGGTCATCGGGGCCGCCCGCGGCTGCCCATTCCCGTTGCCCCCACTGTATCGGGCAATACGGTTGATGTCAAACAGTTTGATGGCAAACTATTTTAGTCGTTCCTCGACGGACCCGTCGCCGCTCGACGCCCTTGCGTCGAGCGCCTGGTAATGCATGGCCTTGAGCCGGCTGCGCTGCAGCTTTCCCGTGGCGGTTTGGGGCAAGGCATCCACCCAATGCACCCACCGCGGTTTCTGGTAATTCGGCACCTGTTCGATCTCCGCCTCCAATTTCCTGCGCGCCTCCTCCTCGGCCCCGGGGCGCGCCACGGCCAGCACCGCGATTGCGGTGAGCCCCTCCCTGGTCTCGGCCCCCACGGCGGCGACCTCTTGCAGTGTATCGCCGCAGGCCGCGCGCATCGCCTGCTCGACCCACAGGGTGCTCACCCATCGCCCGGAGATCTTCAGCATATCATCGTTCCGGCCGGTAAACTCGTACCGCCCTTTCGGATGGCGCAGGAACATGTCTCCGGGCGAGAACCAGTCCTCGGCAAACGAATCGGCCTGATCATCGGGGCGTTCCCAGTAGCCCCGGGCGAGCGCGGGGTGGCGCAGCCACACTCGCCGGGGTACGGCCGCGTCTGGCGCCCGGGGGTAGCGCACTTCGCTGAGGGGCGTCGGTGCCAACATTCCCGTGTCGTCGGAACAGTAGAGCACCAGACAGAGGCTTTCCGAAGTGCCATACCCGCTCACAATCCCCTTCCCCGTCCGGGCATGCCATCCGCGCCACACTGCCGCCGGCAGGGCTTCGCCCGCGGAGACGTAGTGGCGGACATCAGTTTCCGCCAAGCGTTCCGCGGCACCGGCCTCCAGCATCTTGTGATAGAGCGTGGGAACGGAAAACAGGATCGAAGGACGGTGCCGGTGGACAATTTCCGTTACGCGGGCAGGGGTGGGCCATTCCGGGTCCAGGATCACGGTTCCGCCAAGACGCAGTCCCGCGAACAGGCTGTTGGCGAGCGCATAGGCGAAGAATAGCTTGGAGGTGGCGTAGAACCGGTCCGCGGCGGTGGCCTCCAGCATCTCCCGGGCGAACACGCCGCAGGACAGCACCGTGCGCTGCAGGTGCACCACGCTTTTCGGAGTTCCGGTTGTGCCTGATGTGCCGATCCACAGGGCCATGTCGTGCTCTGCGCGTTCGACGGCGGGCACCCCCCGGGCGGCGGATACGATCGCATCCCAGTCCTCGCAGCCCGGGGTACCGCCTCGCGTAAGAACCCGGGGCGGCCGGGGCAGCGTGCCGGCCAGCGCCGCAACCCCTGGCGCCAGGTCGTGCCCACACCAGACGTACTGCACCCTGCTTTCAACCAGGATCGGCGCCAGATCCGCCATGGCGAGCCGCGGGTTCACCCCGATGGCGACGCCTCCCGCCCAGATGACCCCCAGGTACGCCACCACCCACTGTATGCCGTCCGGAGCGAGCACCACCACCCGTTCATCGAGCTTCAGTCCGAGGGAGTGCCAGGCTCCCCCTGCCCGCCGTACCGCCGCCCGGAGCTCGGCATAGCTTATTTCCTCCTCTCCCTCGACGAGCGCGGTATGCCGGTCCTCCCCTACCGCCAGCAGGAGCTCGGCGGCATTGATGCCCGGCTCCATGCGCTCTCGCTTTGCTTCCTCCGGTTCCGATTGCTTGTCCTCTGGGCGCCACATGCCATCCGGCGACTGTCCTGTTCTCTTCGCCTGTCCTCCCATTCGCACATCCTTTATGAAGGCAAATGACTTTTCGTCGATGTAAGGTGCCCCTGTTGTTCAGGCAGCGTCGCAAAAAAAAGGGGGGGCGACGATCGCCCCCAAACTGAGGAGGACCTCCGAAAGCTTAAGTGCCTCCACGCATGTTCTGGACCGTGAACAGGCTGGGGGGATTCATGGCAGGATCGATCTGCCCCTTGAACTGGCCGGTGGTGCAGTGCTTGGACTGGACGTCCACCATGCTGAAGGAGTCGTCGATGGAAATTCCGCTGCCCTTGTTCTTCGGCAGATGATAGTCAGGATGTGCCTTGCCGATGATGAAGCTCTTCCACAGCTCGCCCTTGCGGTCGTAGATGAGCGTGCGGTTCAGCGTCGCGGTCTGGGCATCCAGGTAGTGGACGCGCTTGCCGATGGGATGGCCGGGTTCCACTGGCTTGGACTCCAGAACGTAGACCTTTCGCAGCTGCCAGGTGATGTTGGGAAAACAGCCCGCCTTGCCGCCAAAAGCGACGAACTGGTAGCCGTCCGCTTCCTTGTGTTCATCCGCGAGTTTCAGTTCGTTGTGGTTGTAATACGGCATGAGCATGTTGGTGGTGCCCTTGTAGGTCCAGTTCATGTCGGAGATTCGCCCGTTATAGCCCTCGAAATCTTCGATCATCAGGTCGGTGCCCAGAAACGCGTCGGTCACCTGTCCGCTGGCGAGCCGCCGCACGCGCCGCTGGAAGCCGAGGTACAGATAAGCGTCATCGCGCAACAAGTCATCTTCGAAGCGGTGGATCAGCAACTGGGTGTACTTGATGTCGAGGGGCTCCTCCACCGTCACGTAGATGCCCCGGAACAGCTGCGACGGGTTGGGCGTGATCTCGGGGATCGGATTATTGGCGATGCGATGCTTGTAGTTCAGGAAGTGGAAATGGAACTTGATGGTGCGCTCGATCTTGCCCGTGTTCATGTCCCGGAACTTCCAGTAGAACGGGGAGATCGCTGCGTTGTCGCCCCAATTGATGCCGTACTTGTAGTTCCACGCCAGTTTCTCGCCGGCGCGGGGATCCTTGGCATCCGGCTCCTCCGGGAACGGCCGCCCGGCTACGAATCCGGTGATTTCGCCGGGCTTGGCTCCAAGTTTGACTTTGTTCAGGTTCTTCTTTGTCGCCTCCACGTAGTTCTTGTTGAGGTCGAGGGAAGTGGTCGCCGCCACCGTGACTTCATACCAGCCGTCCTTGATGAACTGGTAAAGCGCCGCGTCCATGACGTCCTTGAACTGGTCGGCGTTGTCCTTCTTGATCACCAGCCCGGGCTTGAGACCCGGGGAAGCGGGCACGCCGCTCTTGTAGGGAAAAAACGATTTTTCCACGTCCGCCTCGGTGGCCCCGAAGGCAGTGGGCGCAACCGCGGCGGCGGCCAGCAGGGATACGGCAATGACCTGTTGCTTCATGGTTGTCTCTCCACTCTGTAAGTTAGAACTTGTAACGCAGGCCGACCTGGAAGAAATCTTCCTCGAGGGCCATTCCGATCGGGCCTGAGCGGAAGCGACCCAGCGGCTCGAACCCCGTGAGGCCCACGGATCCCGGCGCAGTCGGGTTAGCGTGCTCCGGATACGCGGTGAACGGCGCAAACGGGTTGCACGAACGGCAGTCGTCGAACTGGCGCGCTCCGGTGCCGCCCTTGAAGTTGGCGCCCACGGTAAGCTTGAGGTTGTCGGTGATCAACCAGTCGACGGACGGCGCGATAGCATAGGCCTCGGCCCGGAAGTCGCGGGCCATGATGATCTGGGGGCTCAGCCGGTCGTTCCGGTAGAAGCCTTTTATCAGCAGCGTGCCGATCCAGTTTTCCTTCCAGTCCGGCATGCCGATCTTGCCGAGCGGACCGTCACGCTCCTCGTGATCCAGCAGGTGCTGCCCAAAAAGCTGGCCCGAGATCAGGAAAGTCCGGTCCTTGTTGAGGAACGGAATGAACGTCGGCCGGTCGGCACCGATCACGTAGCGGAACACCTTGGACTCGGAAAACAACCTCGGCTGAGCCGTGTTCGGGAACTCCTCGCCCTCGGTAAGCGCGGCCTCGAGCCGGAACACGGTTTTGATCGTATCGTTGTAGATGTCCAATGAGCCGCCCAAAAGGTTGACACGCGGGAACTCGATGTCGAAGGCAATCAGGAACGGCCACACCGACGTCGCTCCGGTGAAGGAGTTCACAGCCGGGATACCGCCGCGCAGGCTGGGCAGCTGGGAGCGGTAGGTCAGGGCGTTGAGGGAGAAGTTGACGCCCCCCTTGGTGACGCCCTCGAGCTTGACCCCCAACTGGGTGTTGCCGAGCGACCAGCTGGGGAGATTCGCCTGGCGGATGCCAATCTGGCCGGGACCGAAGTCGGTGGCCGCACGGCCGGTAAGCGCCCCGCCTGTCGCAATCCGCAGATCGGCGAAGTTGGCCACAGTGCCGCCGTTATCCCACAGATTCTTCATGCCGCGGAAAAAGCAACCCGCATCCAGGATGACGTTGGGCGACCCGCACTGGCCCAGGTTGTGAGGACGGAACTTGTCGAAGTTCCAGACCACCTGGAAATTCAGGTCCTGCAGGTTCGCTGTCGGCCCCATGCGGTATTCCGCCTGCGCGATCCACATGGGGATGCGGATATCCTGTAGCTCGTCGTAAATGTTGTTGCGGGAAAAGTCCACCGGGTTGATGACGTCGAGGACCCGGAACAGGTCGGTCCGGCCCCACACTACCTGCTGCTTGCCGATCCTGAAGAAGAGTTCCTTGCCGTCCGCCAGGGGGATCGCTCCGCTCACATGGGCTTCCCGCAGGAAGTCCAGGCGGTCGTTGAACTCCGGCGATTCGAGCTCGGAGCGGCTGGAGTCCAGGTAATCCTTGATGCACCCCCGGGAATCCACGTTGCAGGGCCTGACCGGCACGCCGAACGCGACGCCCCCGTCAGTGGGATGCAAGTGGGTGCCGAGCACTGCCAGGCCATCGTTGGGGTTTGCAGCCGTGCTGAAGCCGAAGCGGTTGGTCGGGAACAGGGCCCCCAGCACGGGCGTGAGCGGATGGGTGGCACTGCCCAGGCCCGCGCCATGGGCAAGGGAGGTGCCCGCGATGGATACTCCCCCCGCATTGAGCGTGTCCTCGAGCACGATCGGCCCGCCGGCCTGATTGCCGAATCGGTCGTCGTTGATCTGGTACACGCCGTCCCAGGTGCCGCGCAGCTTCGCGTGGAACGCGAGATTCGAGAACGCTCCGGCGGAACCGAGCTTCCTGTCCGCCTCGACCTGCAACGTGTTGCGGAACTTGGCGAGCCCGCCGTTTCTGCGGCTGTGGGTGTCGTTCTCGATGAAGGTGTCCACTTTCCAGCCGCTCCCGGCGGCCGGCTCCGCCGCCCACGCCGGAACAGATGTCCCCCCTGCCGTCGCCAGGACGCACAACCCGGCGGCCACCAGCGGTCGCATAGACCAGTCTCCGGCTTTGTTGTTGCGAGTCAACATAACTTCCTCCTCCAAAGTTGTGACGCCTATTGCTCGATAGACCGCACGCTGCGCATGTATGTATCTACCGGATGCGACCGCGATGGCTTTCCGACGCTAAACTTTCATACTTGCAGCACCCGTTGGGTAGTACGTGGTTTTCATCCCGTTCGTTCCCGATAGGGCGCCGCCAGTTCCTGGCTGCGGATTTTGTCCACCATGTCGTTGACGCCCAGGTAGCCGCCCGCGAGCAGTTGCTTGATCGTCGCCTCCACGAATTTCGGGTCGGCATCGACTCCCAGACCCGCAACCCACCGATTGAACAGGCTGAAAGCACCGCAGATCAGGTTGGCATGAACCACAGCCCGCTCGTCCCATCCCGCATCGAGAATGGCGTCGACGTCGGCCTTGCCAACGCTTGCCGGCTTTCCGGTCAGCTTGCGGACATACCGCAAAACCGGCCGCAGTTTCTCGTCCACCCCGGATAGTTCAGCGCTGGCCAGGAGGTTCCTGACCAGGCCTTCCGGCGTACCGAGGCGTTCAGCCACGCCGGTATGCGTGGTGTGGCAAAAGCCGCACTCGTTTATCCCGGATACATAACCCGCGATCATTTCCCTCTCGGCGGCCGAAAACGGGGACGGACCCCGCAAAAGGGCCTCGAGGAACACGTGAAGGGGATCGGAAAATTCGGGATATTGCACAAAAATGTCAAAAAGCGTTCCCTCCGGTATCGATCGCAAATAGGTCATTTCGAGTGCTCCTCCTCCAATTTGGCGGTTAAATGGCAACGCCAGGCATGAATCTTCGGCGCAGACCTATGCCGTTGCGGCAGCGGGTTCCCCCACTTGCAACACTCCGTCCTCGTCCAGATAGACGTTCGTGATGAAGGCGGGCTTGAACACCGTCACCCAGGCCGGCACCAGGAACATGGCGGCTACCGCGTTCAGCACCAGCATCACGGTGAGCAGCAAGGCGGAATCCGACTGGAAGCGCAGGTCCGAGAACACCACCCACATGATCACCCCGGCAACCAGGGTGGTGGCGGTGAAGATGACGGCAAAGCCGGTGGTGGAAATGGCGCGCATCACCGCCTGGTTGAGATTGCGCAGGCTTGCCATCTCCTCGCGGATGCGGTTCATGATGTAGATCGCGTAGTCGATGCCCACCCCGATGCCCACCGCGATCACCGGCACGGTGTTGATGTTCATGCCGATGCCCCTCGCACCCATGTAGGCATAGGTCATGACGGTGGCGAACAGCATCGGCAGCACCATCAGCCATCCGGCGTGGAACGAGCCGTAGAACGCCATCACGAAAATGAAGGACAGCACCAATACAAGGGGAACGATTAGCCGGTTGTCGTCGCGCACCGCCTCATTGATGGCGGCATTCACGCCCACCACGCCGCCGGCCAGCAGGATTTGCAGGTCCTTGACGCTGCCGTTGGCCTTGGCGATGCCTTCCTTGGCCAGCTGAATCGCCCGGTGGATGGTCTCCGCCTGATGGTCTTTGTAGAAGAACACCATGTTGGCATCGGTCTCATCGGAGTTGAGGAATTCCTTGAGGGCCCCCGGGATCGGGCTTGCGGCCATGTAGGCAAAAAGCAGCCCGCCCACTTCCGGGCCGGAATCCGGTATCTGGCTCCAGCGTGGATCGGTGTTATGGGTCAGACTATTGACCGCCCGCACCAGCCCCGGCAGCGATTTGGCACCGCCCAGCGCCGGGTCATAAAGCATTTGGTTCTGGAATTCCTCCAGGGCCCGCAGGACCTCGGGGCGCTTCAGCCCACCCTTGTCCTTCGTGCGCGCTACGATGTAGAGCTCTTCCGAACCCGGGAAGCGGGTGTTGATGGCCTTCGAGGAGACGTTATAGTCGTGGGTGGGATACAGCAGCGGAGAACCCGGCTCGGCCTCCCCGATCTGCACCTTCGTGCTGTAGTAGGCCCCCCCGGAGAACAGCACCAGGGCCACGCCCAATACCGCGACCCCGCCGGCGCGCTTACCCACCACGCAAAAAACCGCGACCACCAGATCGCGCGTTTTCCCGTACCTGTTCTCCGTGCTCCCGGGCTGGGGCAGCAGCAGAAGCAGCAGGGGCACCACGAGCAGCACGGTGAAGATCACCGAAAACGCCCAGAAGCCGGCGTAGTAGCCCAGTTTGGTATTGATGGGAGCGGCGCCCAGAGCCAGCACCAGGATGCCCACCGTGTCCACCACCACCGCTAGCGAGCCCGGGCGGAACAGATCGTCGAAAGCGTTGCGGGCTGCGGTCTTAGAGTCCCTCACCACCGCCAGTTCCCCGTAGTAGCGCTCCACGAGCTGGATGCTGTGGGACATGGCCCGGGCCGCAATCAGGAACGGAATCACCAGGTTCAGGGGATCCAGGTTGAATTTGAACAGGGAAACGAAGCCCAGCCCCCAGATCGACGAGAGCGCGATCCCCAGCAGCGGCAGCAGTACTCCGTAGAAGCGCCGAAAATAGGCCACCAGCAGCGCCACCATCAGCAGCAGGGTGTACAGGAAGATCTGCAGGATCTGCGGCAGATAGGTATAGACCCAGCCGACCAGCACCGGCTGGCCGGTGGCATGGATCTTCACACCCTTTGTGGCCTCGCTGGCCCGGACCTTCTGCAGCTCCTCGAAGGTCTTCCGGAGGTCCAGACCTTCTCCCTCGTTTAACTGGGCCTTGATGAGGGCCGCCCTGAGATCGGGCGACACCATCAGCCCGTAGACGCGCGGGTTGGCTTGCACGTCCTTCCTGAGCGCGTCCAGTTCTTCGGGCGAGAGCCTGGTTTTCCCCGGATCGTAGTAAGGCTGGGAGTTGAGTTCGCCGGTTTCGGTGAGCCACACCTTGCGGGCGGTGCGGTGGGTGAGGCTGGTCACCAGGTTGTGGTTGACCCCCGGCAGGCTGTCCACCGCCTGAGTCACCCGGTACACCAAGGCGAGGGTCTCGTTGGTAAAAATAGTGCCCTCGGCCACTTCGATGGCCACCGCGATCTGGCTGGCGCCGCCGAAGGTGTCGCGGATTTCGTTGTGCAGCTGGATGAACGGGTGCTTCTGTGGCAACAGGTCGGAAAATTCCGACTGCATGCGTAGCGCCGGGATTTGCAGCGCGAAAAACACCGTGATCAGCAAAATGGCCCCAAAAATCAGTTTGGGAGTGGCGAAAATGCGTTCTTCCAGAAGATGCAGGGCGTGGGTGACTCGATGTCTCATGGCTTCGCCCTCAGTTCTGCGCTGCCGCGGCGGGTGTAGCTGTGGAAACCACTTCCAGCATCCCCGCCCCGCCCGCGATCAGGACGTCTTTCTGGTTCAGGGACACCGCGGTGCGAAGGTACGGGGCAGGTTTGCCGTATTGAGCGGGGATCCATTCGTCACGCTGGAGCTTCAACACCAGTCCGTTTACCCCCAGCGCATAGATCTCCCCGCCGTGCCGCACCAGCCCGTACATCGGCGCCCCTATCTTGTTCGCCTGCCGGGTCCAGCTCTTGCCACTATCCTTGGTGTGGAAGATCGCGCCGCCCAGGCCGCTCACCCAACCGGTCTGGCGGTCGGCAAACAGGGCGGCGTAGGGATAGAAGTCCTTTGCGATCGGATTGCCGGGGACCCAATGGTCGCCGCCATCGGAAGTGGTGAGGAAAAGGCCGAACTCGCCGGTGATGAAGCCATGCTCGGGATCGACGAACTGGACCGTGTTCAGCATCGCATCCTGCCCCAGGCTGGTTTCCTTCCAGCTCGCGCCCTTGTCCGCGCTCGTCAATATCGTGGTATTGCTGCCGGTGATCCAGATCCGGCCTCGGGCATCGCAGGTTAGCGCCAGAGGCCTCGCATCGGTCTTGATCTCTCGCCCCTTCCAAACCTTTGCGGCCCCATCGGAAACCCACACCTTGCGGTAGAAGTCGAGCGCGACGAAGGACCCGTCCGGGCAGGCGGTCAGGGCAATGAGCGAAGTGTTGCCGCCGACAGCTGTGCGCGTCCAGCGCTTGCCGCCGTCGTCGGAGGCCACCACCACACCCCCGCTGCCGACGGCCACCAGCATCTTCTGGCTGGAGGCAGCCGCCTGGAATTGGTCCGAGCGTAGAACCGCCTTGGATTTTTCCCGGGAGACGGCGTCAAGATTTGCAGCGGCATTGCAGCCGAGCAGCAAAGCGAGAATAACGGCTGAACAGAGCCGTTTCAGACTGGATTGACCGGCGTAACGCAAGAATCTCTCCTCCTTCAGTGCGTTGCCAGAATCTTTATCAATGCGACAAAGGCGCAAAGCCGTCACTCGATAAAGTTCTAAACTGCCTGGAGATGCCACGAGCGGATCTTTTTGTACTCCGGTACGGAGTCGCCCGGCACCTCCCTCAACATTCCGTAGCAACTGTCATGCCATGGCCCTAAGGCATTGAATTCAAAAACCATAGCCCTTGCTTTGTTTAGAGTGCCCATTGTTTACTATTCACCATTTCGTAAAAACGCCGGGACTTTTCATCTTTTGCGAAATTCCGGTAGAAGGACCAGGTTGGCCGCCCTGCTTCGGGCCAATCAGCGCCCGCGGCTCAGAACCGACACCGAAGGCCGCATTTCAGCAGCGCGCATCGCGAAGTCGCACTCCGCGCCGGGTCATGACCCGCCCGCCGCGCGCAATCCCTTGTGCCGCAGTTCGGGCTTCTGCTCCTGGCGCCCGTGACCGGTCCAGCGCCGGAACAGGTTGTGTTCCATGCCCACCTGGTCGAGCGCTTTGCCGATGCTCTGATGGATCAGGTCCATGATGGTCTGGGGCCCGTGGTAGAAGGCCGGCATGGGTGGCAGGATCACCGCGCCGTTGTTGGCGGCGCGCGTCATGAGGTCCAGATGCCCCTTGTGGAGCGGCGTCTCCCGCACCATGAGTACGCATTTGCGGCCTTCCTTGAGTTGCACGTCCGCCGCCCGCACCACAAGGTTGTAGTTGAACGAATTGGCGATGGCCGAGAGCGTCTTGATGGAACAGGGCGCAACGACCATGCCGCAGGTGCGGAACGAGCCGGAGGCTGGCGCCGCGCCCACGTCTTTGTTGTGATAGACCACATCCGCCAGCGCCTTGACCTCCGCGATCTTGTAGTTGGTCTCGATGGCGATGTTGGTGCCCGCCGACTCGCTGAGGATGAGGTGCGCGGGATATCCGATTTCCTTCAGCGCGCGCAGCATCTCCACGCCGTAGACGACACCGCTGGCGCCGGTGATGGCGACAATCAGGGGCAGACGGTTCATTTGACGCTCCTCCTTCCTTGTCAAATACCCGCTTCGGGGCTCCCGCCGGCGCACTACGCGGCCCGTCGTGGGCGATGGGTGGCGTCCACCGCTTCCAGCACCTGGAATCCGGCGTTTTCCAGCGCGGTCACAATCGCGTGAGTATCCGGCCCGTGGAATCGGACGATGATGCGCTTGACCGGGTGGACACCGGGCGCGGCGTGGTCTTCGCGCCCGATCGGATAGATTGCCTGCAGCACCGCTCCTGCCTCCTCCACCACGTCGACGATCCGCCCGAGCACGCCCGGGCCCACCTGAATCGGCGCGATGGTCACACCGCTACGCTTCTCCCAGGCACCCAGGAAGTGGGCGGCAAGCTGAAAGATCTCGTTGGCCGAGATGATGCCGATGACCGCACCGCCCTCCATGACCGGAAATTGGGCGACCCCCAGCTCCCGCCCCTTCAGGAGACAATGCTCCATGGTGTCGTCGGCCTGGAGCGTCGCGGGATTGCGCACCATGATGTCCTTGACCTTGAGCCGCGTGACGAAAAAGTCGAATTCGTTCGGGCTCTGGGTGCGCATGACGAAATGACCCGCGCGGATGCAGTGAGCGCGCGTCACCAGCCCGCGCAGCCTGCCTTCCTCCACCACCGCCAGCGCATGAAGATTGTTCTCGAACAGGATGCGTTTGGCTTCCGAAACCAGCGTGTCGCCGGCGATGGTCACAGGGTTGGTCTGCATCCAGTTGCGTACCAGCATGGGAATCCCTCCTCGTTACCTATCCATTCTCAACGCGCTGTCTCGCGCTTTATACGGCGCTTGGCCTTTATCTCGAAGTCGGAGTGCGGTCATCCCTGCCAATCGCGCATTTCGGCGTAGACGGCATGCTCCGTTCTTAGCATCGCATCGCGCTGCTCGATCGGCCATTCGAATGCGAGCGGCGCCGGCACCACACCCGGCCACGACTGATCCTTGGCCTCGACCACGTTCATCTCCCACAGCGCCATCTTCATCGGCGCCGCGGCGATGCGCTCCTTGAGCTGCCGGGCGGCGCCCTTGACCAGGAACACCAGGTTGTCGGTGCCCACGATTTGCAGCGCCGCCCGCCCTTCGCGTTGCAAATTGGCAAGCGTAGCGCTGCCGTAATCGGCGCCGAAACGCACGCGCTTCGCGTCGGGGGCGGCGATCCAGCCGTACGCCACGGTGCTGTAGCCGTCCTCGCCGACCGTCAGCAGCACCGCCAATGCCCCGGGGCCGACGTAGGCCAGCAACCTGGCGGGGAGCTCGGGCGTCGTCCTGCTCATCGCATCATCTCTCTTTCGCGCCGACGCCTTACCATGCGCCTCTATTCCCAAGGCGCGGTCACTTCGCGGATGACGCCGTAGAACCAGTGATCGGTGGGCGATTCCCCGGCCGGCGGCAGCTGTTTCGGCAACTCCCCGGGCCCGAACAGGCCAATCTCGCTGGCATCGTCGCCGGCGGCCGGCACTCCACCGAGCGAATGACCTCGATAGGCGATGATCACCACGTCCACATCGCGCTGGGAATACACTCCCACCAGTGCGTCCAGCGCGATCGTGAGTCCGCTCTCCTCGTGCGCCTCGCGGACTACCGCTTCGGGCACCGACTCGCCGACCTCCACGTAACCCGCGGGCGGCGCCCAGTAACCCGCCAGCGGGCGTTCCCGCCGGCGCACCAGCACCAGACGGCCCTCGTGCTCGATCACGGCGAGGCCTACCGGAACCGGGTTGCGATAGGCGATAAATCCGCATGCCGGACACCGCTCGCGGTCCTTTCCCTCGATCGGGACGACAACCAAATGCGTACCGCACTGCGGGCAATAACGCGACTGCGTGGTTCGCCCCCGCTTGGTCTTTATTCCGCTCGGCACATTCGCCACGACGTCATCGAGCGTGCCCGTGCCCGAGGCCTCTTCTCCGGCACGGTCGACACGCTCGGCTGGGGCCATATGCGTCCCCCGTCACCGAACAAGCTCGGGCAGGGCCGCATGCGCCTTCGCCTCCTGGTACAGCCGCACGAACTCGTCGACAGCGGCGCGGGCGAATTCCGCCGTATAAAGGTGCAGGTCGATCTCCTTGACTCGACCGGGGTCCGCAAGCTTTTCTTTCAGTCGCACAACGAACGCGGAATCGGCGGCCGGGTCGTAGATGGGCCGACCCTCCTGATCGAGCGACGACCAGCCTTTGAGCGGGATCAGGAAGGTCCACGGCCCCTTGGCGCGGTTGAGCCGTTCGGCGATCACGTCGGCGGCCTGGCGCAGTTCATCGGCCGTCGTGCGAACCTGCACGCGCAGGGCGTCCTGCACATACTGCACCCGGTCCCGGGTCCGCTCCAGCATGTCGGGGCGGCCGCCATAGGACAGGATGTCGAGGCCGCACGGCGCCAGCACCATGGGAATGCCGGTCTCCACCGCCGCCATCAGCCGGTCCGGTCCGGGGTCGCGGTTGCCCTTGAACAGATGCTCCATGACGCCGCCAATGCAGATGTCCAGCACGCCGTGGAAGGCGCCGTCGCGGATCATCTCCTCCATCGCCTTGTCGCCCTTGCCCTGCGCGTGGCAGACGATGGGGATGAAGCCGGCATCCTCAAGCATGCCGAGCGCCGTCTGCACCGCCATCTCGCCGAAGCCGAACGAGGAAATGGCGACACAGGGCTTGTCGAAGGTGATGTTCGTGCCCTGCGTCATCTCGACCATGCCGCAG
The DNA here is from genome assembly GCA_016183615.1 of Betaproteobacteria bacterium. Classification (GTDB taxonomy): domain Bacteria; phylum Pseudomonadota; class Gammaproteobacteria; order Burkholderiales; family UBA6910; genus JACPEG01. The sequence goes on along the minus strand of JACPEG010000049.1, from coordinate 23,610 downwards.
ATAGCGCCGACCGCGTTGATGATCTGCGCCTTCAGCAGCGGGTTCATCTTCACGATGTCGAGCACCGTGTGGTGCATGGTGATGTCGCGTGTGCCGACGTACTTGTCGATGTAGGCCGGGTGCGCCGCCATCGGCGAAGCCATCAGCTTGGGCATGCCGAAGGGCAGCCGCTTCATGATCGAGGTGGCGACGAGGGTGGCGGTGCCGCCGCCGATGCCGATGATGCCGCGCACGCGGCCCTGTTTGACCAGTTCGTCGACAATCGCTGCCGCGCCCCGGATCTGATTGTTGGTTGCAGTGTCGCGGTCGGAGCGGTATTTCTCGCGCACCACTTCGATCGGCAGCCCGCCGCGCGCCGCCACGTCTTCGGTGCGTATGTCACCGGGAAAGGGCGGCGGCTCCTCCATGCTGAAGTCGAGCAGGATGGCCTGATGGCCCCGGTCCTGGATCAGCTTCTTGACGAAAACGATGTCCTCGCCGCGGGTGTCCAGGTTGCAGACGATGACGATGCCCTTCTTGCGGGTCATATTGCGCAAATTCCTATTAGGTGGCTGCACCGGCAGGCAGGCGTGCCCGCCTGCCGATTCCACTTACCTGCTGTCCTTGGCCTTCTTCACCTCGGGTCGCGTCAGGCGGTTGATCATTCCGGCCACCGGGCTGGTGCCCGCGAAGCCGTATTCGTTCCAGCGATCGGAGACCTTCTGCAGCACGGCACGATCCATGAATATCTCGTTCGGCTTGTTGGCCCACTCGTAAGGCGTGCAGGCATCGAGGATGATGCGGCTGGTGATGTCGCGCGCTTCGATCGGCAGGCCCGGATCGAGCGGCGTGGAGCGCCCGCGGTCGATGATCTGGGCCGAGCGCTTGGGATCGAAGCGGGTGGACAGCGCCCACCAGATGCGGTCCCAATCGTCGGCCTGGATGTCGTGATCGACAACGATCACGCCCTTCATGCCGTAGTGTCCCGTGGTGCTGGCGATGACGGCGTTGCCGACGTGATTGGAGTGGCCGGGATACATCTGCTTCACCGACACCACGGCCCAGAAGCGGCCGCAGGCTTCCGGCGGGATATAAACGCTCTGGATGCCCGGCACCTTCATGGTTTCCAGGTCGTACCACAGCGTAGCCGTGCGATTGAGCGACTGGATCATGTGGATGTCGTTGATCGGCTTGCCCACGGTGGTGGACCACATCACCGGCTTGTTGCGGTGGAGGATGCGCTTGATGCGCAGCACGGGCTTGGGATAGTCCTTGCCCTTGTTGCCCGAGTAGTAGCCGGTGTATTCGCCGAAGGGACCCTCGTCCATCAGCTCGTTCGGGTCGATCCAGCCCTCGGCGATGATCTCGGCGTTGGCCGGCAGCGTGAGGCCGGTGAGGTCGGACTTGAACACGGGCACCGGCCGGCCGCGCAGCGAGCCGGCCACTTCGTACTCGTCGACCTGGGCGCTAACCAGCGTGGAGCCGGCCAGGAACAGCACCGGATCGGTGCCCACCACATAGGCGGCGGGCATCAGTTCTCCCCGCTCCTGGTATTTCTTCATGTGCATGTCGCCATGCTTGCCCTTGATGATCTGCGAGCCCAGGATGTTCCGGCCCAGCACTTGCGCGCGATAGGTGCCGAGGTTGGTCCAGCCGGTGTCCGGATCGCGGGTGACGAGGAATCCGGATGTGACGAAGAAGCGGCCACCATCGTCGGGGTAGAACCAGGGCGAAGGGAACATTTCGATATCGACGGCGTCACCTTCGATGACATTCTCCATCACCTGCGGGTTGTCGACGAATTCCGGCTTGACCATCTTCTTGGTAGTCAGCTCCATCCACTTCTTGGAAAGCTGGCTCATGGACAGCGAAGGGTCCTGCTCCAGCGCGATGGCCAGCCGTTGAGGCGTAGTGAAGGCGCTGGTGAATACCGGGATGTCGTAGCCCTTTACGTTTTCGTACAGCAGCGCCGGGCCTTTCTGCTCCTCGTTGACCTTGGAGATGTGGCACAGCTCCCATTTCCAGTCCACCTCGGCCTTGATGCGATGCAGCTGCCCGTTGGCCTCACAGGCATCGATGTAGCTGCGCAGGTCGTCGATGGGCCTCACTTCGGTACGTGCGTTCATGTTTGCTCCGTGTTAGTGCAGGGGTTATGGTTGAAACTCTTTCTTAGCCGACTTTCTTGCCGGTCAGCAGGCTGGAAAGGATGTAATCCATGGCCGAGGCGCCCGGATTGGTGATGGCGGGCTGAATCTTTTCGCTCCAGACCGTCTCGGGACGCGCCTGGAGGATGAAGATATTCCCGCCCGCGGGCAGGTCCTTGTCGAGGGCCCATTCGATGTCCATGGGCCGCCCATAGTGCTTCTCGATCTGCTTGCCCATCCACGCCAGCTCGGTGATCTCGTCGTCGATGATGGACTGCACGTTCTGGCGCTCGTAGGGAACCTCGATTTTCCGGGATTTCTGGGTCCGGGGATCGACCGTGTAGCAGATCTCCTTCTGCGAGATCGTGCGCTCGAGTATGTCCAGGGTGACCTTGTTTACGACGAAATGGTCGGGCGTCACCTCACCCGAAACGACCGACTCGCCGAAGCCGAAGTTGGAATCGATGACGATGACAGACCGGTCGCCGTCGCCGGGGCTCAGGGTGAACATCACGCCCGCGGTCCACGAATTCGCCATCTTCTGGACGCCGACGCTGATCGCCACTTCGCCATGATCGAAGCCCATCTTGACGCGGTAGGCGATGGCGCGGGCGGTGTACAGGCTGGAAATGCAGCGCCGCACGTGATGGATGACGTCGTCGATCCCGCGAATCCAGAGGTAAGTGTCCTGCTGCCCGGCGAAGCTCGCGCCGGGCAGGTCCTCCGCGGTCGCGCTGGAACGGACCGCGACGGGCACTGCCGGCATCATGCAGCGCACCGACAGCCTGCGGTAGTACTCGGCAATGAGGTCTTCCAGCTCCCACGAGAGCGGGCGCGACTCGATCATCTGGCGGATGGCCTGGCTCGCCGCTTCCTGACGGTCCGGGTCCTGCTGCTGATCCAGCCCCTTGAGCAGGGCCTCGATGTCGCCCAGGATGCCCGCCTCCCGCATGAAGCGCTGATAGCCGTGGGTGGTCAAGGCGAAACCGGGCGGCACGCGCACGCCGGCGTTGATCAGCTCGCCCAGGGACGAGCACTTGCCGCCCACCAGGGGAACGGCCTCCTTATTGACCTCCTCGAACCAGCACAGGACCGGAGACGGCTGCCCCGCGGCTGAAACATTCACTGCCGGTGCTGTTCCGCTCATGGCTGATTTACTCCTCGAGGTCACCGCGCGATGGACACGGCCCCGGTCGAGCCGTCGACGCGGATCATCATTCCGGTCTTGACGATCTTGGTCGCGTGGCCGGTGCCGACCACCGCCGGCATGCGGTACTCGCGGCAGACGATGGCGGCGTGGCTCATGACCCCGCCCACGTCGGTGACGCAGGCCCTGATCTTGGCGAAGGCCGGCGCCCAGGACGGCGAGGTTGTCGGCGCGACCAGGATCTCGCCCTCCTGCAACTGACGGATCTCGTCTACCGTGCGGCACACGCGGGCCCTTCCCTCGACGACGCCGGGACTGGCGGCAAAACCCTTGAACTCCTTGATGCTGTCGGGATCCTTGGCCTCCTGCACTTGCGCCCAATCCTCGAGGGACTTGTTGGTCACGCCCCAGAGCACGATGGTAAACGGCTCCTGGATCACCTCCGGCGCCTTGCCGATCGCGGGCGGCGCGCTCCATTCGCGGAACTTCTGCATCACACCCTTGCGCCACTCGATCTCCCTGGGCCACACCCTGGTCCCGCGCGGCTTGACGCCGGTCGCCCACGCCGTCACCACGTCCCACAGCGCCTGCTTGATCTCGTCCCGCCGCAGATACCAGATGTCCTCGAGGTCGTTGATCATGCCGAACTCCTTCATGATCGCCGCCACCTCGCGGATCTTGTTCCAGAACAGCGAATGGAACCAATGCTCGACATAGAACAGGTGGTTTTCCACGTACGGGAACACGGTCTTGGCGGTGTTGAGCAGCTCATCGAACTGCACCTGGTCGTCCTTGCGCTGGATCAGCGCCCGGTATTCGGCGATGATGCGGTCGCGCTCGGCGCGCACCTGCTCCATCGGGCGTTCGATGTCCACGCCCTGCTTGATTTTCTGGATGTAGGTGGCGATGCCGGAAAGCGGCACGTCCATCTGGTCGTTCCAGGAACGGTCATGATGGAACCAGCCGGTACCGGTGGACATGTTGAACCAGGGCTCGCGCGCCAGATCCAGCGCCGAAAGCCACTCCCGGCCTTTTGGCAGCTTCTTCAGCGCGGCCTCGACCTCGGTCCATTTCTGGCTGGAAGCGATGGTCGAATCGACGCCCAGTTCGACCGCCTTCTTGGCCAGCTTTTTCAGTTCCTCGTCGGGCCGGTACATGATCACGTCGATGCCCGAGATCATCTGCGTCACGCGCTGCAGCGGAATGCTCGGAAAGAGCTTTTGCACGAAGTCGAGGAAGAACACGTAGGCCGCGTAGCCCAGATTCAGGAACTCGAAGTGGTACTGCCAGCACTTAATACCGAGATTGATCAGGTCATCGTAGGCTTTCAGCAGGTGGTAGCCCTTGGACTCCCCCACGGCGTCGGTCACGACGCTCATGTCCTCGAACTCGGGCAGCCTGGGAATATCGAGAGCCTCCAGTTCCCTGATCGTGGCCTCCATCTTCTTTTTCCACTGCGCTTCGAGTTTGTCCCAGTTCTGGTAGTAGTAGCCGGCGCGCTCCATGAACTTGGGGACGCGGGACTCGATCTCCTTCGGATCCGTCACCGGCACCGGGGAGATGTAGACGTAGCCGTTGATGATGCGGTGGTCGACCCCCCGGACCGGCGGCACCGCAAATATGCGGTTGTTGTACTGTGACAGCGCCAGGTACCAGGCCTCGTCCCAGATCGTATCGAAGGGATATAGCGGCTCGGGGTAATGCAGTCCGTCGTAAAACCAGAATGTGTTTTCCTCGTATCCCTTGCGCTCGGGGTCGTCGGTCACGAACTGGTACTGGTACGGATACATCCGCTGCCAGCCCTCGGTGCCGGGGATGGTTCCGATCTGATGGGGACTGGGAAACTTCATTACGCTCCTCCTAGTGTTTTATGCAAGCGCCGCGCGGCTCGCCTGTGCCATTGCCGGTTCATTGCAAAGGCTGTGCCAACGCGTTGGCCAAGCCATCTCTTTGAGCTTGACCAGGGCGACTCCATGCTCCTAACTCAATGCATTCTTTCAACATTCTTGCCGGCAACCGGAAAACTGGGCGGCGAAATCGGGAACACGACGGCAAGCAGCGGTAACGGGCCGCCACTCGTGGTTCCGCAAACGATTCACCATTTGATCATTGCTAAGCGCCGTCCTGTGCCTGTGCTTCATGGTTTGATGAACTGCTGACCCGACCGGGTCTGTCGCCAGAAAAGCGATCTGGAAACAACCTGCGCATTGGGTTGCTCAAAGGCGATAGGCGCAACCGGGTTGCCGCATTGCACAATGCATTGATTGGCACTTTTTTGATCTGCCTCTATATCAACGCAGCGGAGGGGGAATTAAACTAACAACGGTTTGCGGAGGAGATTGGCTACGTGAGAAAACTCAGGAAACTGCCCGGTCCGGACGACAACGACCTGCGGGCGCAGGTCCACTTCTGCGCGGAGACAGGCCACATTTGGCTCTATGAGCACCGCATGCTGCTTGTCCATGCCGAAGCCCAGGCGTCGCTGCGCAAGGAAATCATCGATACCCTCGGACTGGAGCGAGCGCGCGGGCTGCTCACCCGAATGGGCTACGCATCGGGCGTGCACGACGCGGAGCTGGCGAAAAGCCGCATGGAGAACCTGAGCGACATCGACGCGTTCATGACTGGCCCGCAGCTGCACACGCTCGAAGGCATTGTGCTCGTCACCCCCATCAAGCTGGAACTGGACAGGGCGAAGGGCCATTTCTACGGGGAATTCCTGTGGGAGAACTCATGGGAAGGCCAGTGGCACCGGCGCGATTTCGGGGTTCACCGTGAACCGGTGTGCTGGACCCAGATCGGCTACGCCTGCGGCTATACCTCGGCCTTCATGGGGCGGCCGATTCTCTACAAGGAAGTCGAGTGCAGCGGCGCCGGCGCCGACCACTGCAGGATTGTCGGCAAGCCGGTGGAGGAATGGGAGGACGCCGCCGACCACATGAAATATTTCAATCAGGAATCCATCGCCGATCAGCTGTTCGACCTGCAGAACCAGGTCGCCCATCTGCGCTCGTCCATCATGGAGAAGGCGAAAATGCCCACCGACATGGTGGGCGAATCCCCCGGATTCCGGGCGGCGTACGAGCTGCTGAAGAAAGCCGCGAACAATCAGATCAGTGTGCTGCTGCTCGGGGAAACCGGCGTCGGCAAGGAGATGTTCGCCCGATGCCTGCACGAGCTGGGGCCGCGCGCCAACGCGCCTTTCGTTGCCGTCAACTGCGCGGCCATTCCCCATGAGCTGGTGGAATCGGAACTGTTCGGGGTCGAGAAAGGCGCGTATACGGGAGCGCAGGTGTCCCGGCCCGGACGGTTCGAGCGCGCCCATGGCGGGACCCTGTTCCTGGACGAGGTCGGCGATCTTCCCCTGCCGGTTCAGGCGAAACTGCTGCGGGTGCTGCAGGAGGGGGAAGTCGAGCGCCTGGGCGATAGCAAGACCCGGAAGATCAACGTGCGCATGGTGGCAGCCACCAACGTGAACCTGCAGCAATTGGTCAAGGAAGGGAGTTTCAGGTCCGACCTCTTCTACCGGCTCAATGCCTACCAGGTCTGCATCCCTCCGCTGCGGGACCGGAAAGAAGACGTCAGGCTGCTGGTCAAGCGCTTCATCCAGAAGTACTCGGTCCTGTATGAAAAGAAAATCGCCGGGATCACCGACAAGGCCAAGAAAGCCTTGCTCGCGTATTCCTGGCCGGGAAACATCCGCGAGCTGCAGAATACCGTCGAACGCGGCGTGATCCTCGCCCCGAGCGGCGGGCGCGTCGAAATCAACCATCTGTTCACTTCCTACGAGGAGACCGAAGCCAAGGGTGTCGGTCTCGATATCCATGGCGGGCTCGACGTGCGCGGGTGGGGGTCGGCCAAGGATTTGTGCGATGCGGTATTGGGCGGCGCCATCACTCTCGCCCAGCTCGAAGTCATGCTGCTCGAAACCGCGGTCGACCGGGCGCGGGGCAACCTATCCGCCGCCGCGAGGATGCTCGGATTGACGCGACCCCAGCTGGCGTACCGCCTCAGGACACTGCACGGGGACGAGGAAGGCGCGGGCAAGCCCGGCCCTGCCGAGGACGTTCCCGCCCAGACTGCGCAGGACCATCTCTGACCCCCGCCGGCCCGGTCCGTCGCCGGGCGGGTGGCTGTGCCGTATTCCTCCATGAACTCCTCTTTGCGGGACAGGTTGCTGACCTATCTGCGTGAGCATCACGTCATGACCCTCGCCACCACCGGGACGGAAGGCCCGTGGGCGGCAGCGGTGTTCTACGTGAACGACGCCACGACGCTGTATTTCCTGTCCTCCCCGGGGAGCCGTCACTGCAGGAACCTGGCAGTCTGTTCGCGCGTCGCCGTCACGATCCAGGAGGATTACCCGGATTGGCCCAGCATCAAGGGCATCCAACTCGAGGGCAGGGCCGTCCAGATCGGAGAAGACGAGGAAGCCCGCGCACGCGCGCTTTACGGAGCGAAGTTCCCGGTAGTGGGGAAGCTCGCGCACGCCCCGGCCGCGATCGTCCAGGCGCTGTCCAAGGTGCGCTGGTACAAGGTGGTGCCGGAAACCCTTTACTTTATCGACAACGCCGTGGGTTTCGGAAACCGGGAGCGGATGCTCTGCGAGGAAGGAACGTGGAACCCGTGACCCCGGCGGACGAGATCAGAAGGGGAACTGCCTCCGGCCCATCTGCACCGTGATCCACTTCACCTCGGTCATTTCCTCCATCGAGTAGCGGCCGCCTTCGCGCCCGAAGCCGCTGTCCTTGACACCACCAAAGGGCACGTGAGGTTCGTCGTAGCAGGTGCTGTCGTTCACATGCACCATGCCGCTTTCGAGCCGCAACGAGAGATCCAGCGCCTTCTGCAGGTCGTTCGTGATGAGCGCCGCCGACAGCCCGAAGCTGGTGTCGTTTGCGACTGCCAGCGCCTCCTCGCTGTCCCTCACCTCGATGAGCGAGACGACGGGTCCGAAGCTCTCTTCCCGGAACACCACCATGTCCGGGGTCACGTTCGCCAGGATGGTCGGCTGGTAGAAATTGCCGCTGGCGCTGCCGCCGTTCATCAGCCGCGCGCCCTTGGCCAGCGCGTCGCGCACGTGCCCGTCGATGTAGGCGCACTGCTTGCCGTCGATGAGGGGTCCGATGACCGTGTGCGGGTTCCGCGGGTCGCCCACCTGCAACATTTTGACTTTGGCGGCGAACTTCTCGCAGAACGCGTCGTAGATCGGCGCCTCGACGATGACGCGGGAGTTGGCCATGCAGATCTGCCCCTGGTGCAGGAAAATGCCGAAGCAGGCGACGCTTACCGCATATTCCAGGTCGGCGTCCCTCAGGATGATGAGCGGGCTCTTGCCGCCCATTTCCAGCGTGATCTTCTTCAGGTGCTTGCCCGCCTCTGCGGCGAGCTGCTTGCCGACTTCGGTGGAGCCGGTAAAGGTGACCATGCGGATGCGCGGATCGGCCACCAGGGCATTGCCGAGGGTGCTGCCCTGGGCGGGGATCACGTTGAGCACCCCCTTGGGCAGCCCGGCCGCCTCGAAGATCTCGGCGATCTTGAGTCCAGTGACCGGAGTGTAGCTCGCCGGCTTCAGCACGAAGGTATTGCCCGCGGCCAGCGCCATCGCCACTTTCTTGGTGGCGAGCAGGAACGGGAAATTGAATGGCGCGATGCCGGCGACGACGCCGAGCGGCCGGCGCACGCTCATGGAAAGCAGCCCCGGGCTGTCCGCCGGCATGGTCTCGCCGAAAATCCGCCGGCACTCGCCCGCCGCGCTCCTCAGCAGGTTCACCACGAAAGAGGCTTCGAACATGGCCTTGCCGAAGGTGGAGCCGGCCTCATCGATCAGCACATCGGCGATCTCGGGTATGCGCGATTCCAGCACGCTGGCGGCCTTGAGCAGGATAGCCTCGCGCTGATTGGCCAGCGTATTACCCCACTCCTCCCTGGCCCGGTACGCGGCCTCGATCGCGTGCCCGATGTCGGCCTTCGATGCCTGGTGCACCCTGGCGTAGACACCGCCCGTGGCCGGATTCAGATCGTCTGCCACCGTGCCACCCGACGAGGGCACCCATTCGCCGTCGATATAGAGCTTCCATTCGCGGGGCAACGCCGCCACGTTCTTGGCCACTGCTTCCATTTCCAGTCCTCCCCGATTAGATGCGAATTCCCGACTTGCCCGGCGCCAGGATGCCGTTGGGGTCGAGGGCCTTCTTGATCTTCCTGAACACCGACCGCTGCACCGGGCCGTAGGATTCCGCCACCTTGTCCATGAAGGCGGTGTTGACGCGGTAGTTGCCGTAGCCCTCGGCGGTGAACTCCTTCAGCATTTCCTCGAAGCAGGCATAGGCGGCCTTCACTTCAGCAGGGTCCGACTTGTCGAACAGCACGTCGACGATGTGGTGCATGTCGCGCCAGCCGACGATGAATTCACCCACGTAGTCGAGGCCACGCTTGCCCAGGATGCGCTTGGCCATCTGCATCTGCTTGAGGGTTTCCGAGCCCATCGCCTGGGAGACCGGGGCGAACCACATGGAGCCGCCGCCGCCGCGCCAGTTGTAGAGGCCGAACTCCTGCAGATTCATGTCGCCGCGCATGAGATCCGCCCGGTAGCGGAACGCGGGGTTGTCGCCCAGCTCCTTCTCGGTGAGGATCTCCGCTTTCTTCGACTTGCCGAAGAACGCCTTGACGATGTTCCAGTTGACCTCGATCTGCTCCGGCGAGCCGTACAGCGCTGCATAGACGTTCCAGGCGCCGATGCCGTTCTTCTTCGCCAGGTCGCGCAGCACCTCGTCGGGAATCTGCCCCGTGCCGGAGTAGTACTGGGAGCGCCGAATGGTCGCGGCCGCCTCCCAGATGGCGCTGGAGATCACCACCGCATTGGGGATGATCATGGCGATCCGCAGCGGCCGGATCGTCTCCACGATCTCGACGATGTCGGTCTCGTCCGGGTAGCGGATGCAGAACGGCTTGAACGCGGGCGGTGCCGGCATCAGCCAGATGCCCAGCTTGGTGACGATGCCGTAGTTCGACTGGGTGAAGATGCCGTCCAGGTAGGGCCCGTAGCCCCACTTGAACACCTGCCAGGTGTTGGACTTGGGAATGCCGCCCATGCCGGTGCGCAGCACCTCTCCGGTGGCGAGCACCACCTCCATGCCGCAGGAGAACAGGAAGTGCTCCCCGTAGGGGGTGTAGCCCACGCCGCGATCCACCGTGTTGCCCAGGGGTCCCGCAATGGCGGAGGGCGCCGGGCAGGACAGCCACAGCGGCAGGTTGCGCTCGCGGATGTAATCGTGCAGCTGCTGGTAGGTCACCCCCGGCTCGACCAGCGCGTAGCAGAGGTCGGCATTGACCTCGATGATCCTGTTCATGCGCTTGAGGTCGAGCACCACCTGGCCGCGCTCGCCGGGGGCGGCCGAGCCGTAGCCGAGGTTCTTGCCGGTGGAAATCGGCCAGATCGGCACCTTGTACTTGTTGCACACGCCGACGATCTTCTGGATGTCCTCGACGCTCCCGGCCATGATCGCGGCGGATGGCTGCTTGTCGCCGTCCGGCACCGCCAGCATGGTCTTGCTGTACGGTGCGAGTTGCGCACCCGAGGTGAGCACGTTGGCCTCGCCCAGGATTTTCCTGAACTCGGCGATGGCCTTGTCGAAGGTCGTTTCGGAAACGCCCTTCGGCAGCGCGACATATTTGGACATGACTCCTCCCTGGTTTTGGTTCTGGAGCGGGTTAGATCTCGATGACAAAGCTCACGACGCTGTCGCCTGTGGGGGCACCCGTGAGGATTGCGTTGCCGCCGACGAATACCTGGGCGATCACGGGAGCGCGATTGGGCCTGGTCTCCAGCAGACGCGCCGCGAGCCCCTGGCCCAGCGCCGCGGCCCAGTGGGCTGCCCTCTGGCGCGGTTCCCCGCCCGATTTCCAGCAGATGAGCCCCTCGGCAGCGCCAGGATCAACGCCGAGCGCGGCGCACGCCTCCTCCAGGTCCGCACCAGCGACGTGCAGCCAGAGGGGCCGCTCCCCTTTCACATGCCACGACCGGAATCCCAGTTTTCTCCAATCGGTGCCGAACAGCGGCCGCGCGCCCGCACCGATGGGCGTCTCGGCAACCGCGAAGCTTCCCTCCCCGCCCGAGAGTGCGGACGCCAGTTCCTCTGCGACGCCATGAAACCCGGGCACCGATACAATCGCGTGGCGGGAAACGGCCCCGTCCGCCGCGTGGGTTCCCTCCCATACCAGGCGCGCTCCCGCGTCCCGGGCAATTTCCATGAACACCACGTAGGCGGCTGAATCCAGCATCCCGATCAGCCGCCCGCCCCGCGCCTCTTCGAGCACGCCCCGGATGCGCTGCGGCGAATAGGCGTGACCGGCGGCCAGGCGTGACGCGGGAACCGTCTGCCCGGCGGCTTGCGCCGCGCCCAGGACCTCTGCGCCGAAAGCCTCACCATGAGCGGTCCGGCCGATCAGCAGGTGCGCGGGTCCGCGGTCGGGGCGAGACGAACTGCTCCAGGAGATGCGGGGAATCCCCACTGCGGACAGGGAGGCTGTGGCAAGCATCCCCTTAAGCACAGTACGGCGCTCGACCGTCATGGCGCCCTCACCGGATGTGGTCCATGACCTGGGCGAGCGCCCGGTCATCGATTTCGGAAGGACGGAAGGCGGGCATCGCGCGGCGGCCCGAGCGCACAATCTGCTTGAACTCGGCCGGCGCTCCCCTGCCCTTGATGACCGGACCCAGGCCCTTTTCATGGCAATGACCGCAGACCTTTTCGTAAACCTGCTGGCCGCTCTTCCACTCACCGCCGGCTTGCGCAAGCGCCGCATTCGACGCGAGTGCAAGACCCAACGCTGCTCCCCCCAAAGCCGCTTTTGAAAGCCAATCGCAACCTTGCGTCGCCATCGTCACGCTCCTCCTCTTCCTGGAATGACTTGGTAACGAGCGCCATGAGCAGCCTTCGTGCCACATTGTTTATATCATTGATTATTTGAAGTTCAACTGATTGATGCATCGCACCATATTGAATCGTTGAGGTTTATCAATTGGTAAAATTTCGAGCGGTTTCATCATGTGATAAAAATCCGCCTTGGCCACATGAGGCCTTGCCTCGGGCCGACGCGACGCAATCCCGGATTGACAGGCGATGGGTTAAAAATGCTCCGGCGACTGCCGGCCAAGGCTGGGAGGATGCGCGGGACAGCGGGGAAATACCCCCCCGCGGGGCGATGCGGCCGGCGGCAGCGGCGCGGAACCGCGGGAACCACCGGCGGCTACGTTACCAGCCCTCTTTTCTTCAGCCGGTAGGCGAGTTGCGGACGCGTCAGGCCGAGTTCACGCGCGGCGAGACTCAGGTTGCCCCGGGCGCGCTCGACGGCGGACTTGAGCAGCACCGTTTCCACTTCCTCCAGGCCGATCTTGCGCGACAGGACGAAGTCAAGAAACGCGTCCACGGCCTGCTCACCGTTCTTGAGGAGACTTCCGTCCTTGCCGAGGCCCGCGGACCGACGCTTTTCCTGCTCTTCATTGAACGAGGCGAACAGGTCCTGGACGTCGATACGCCCTCCGCTCGGGGTGAGGATCACCCCGCGCTCGATGACGTTCTCCAGCTCCCGCACGTTGCCCGGCCAGGAATAGCTGGTCAATGCATGCATCGCCTTGTCCGTGACGCCGGGAATTTTCTTGGAATGGCGCGCGGAATACTTGTCGAGAAAGCGCTTCACCAGAAGCGGAATGTCTTCCTCCCGCTCCCGCAGCGGCGGAATGACCACAGGGTAGATGTTGAGCCGGTAAAAAAGATCCTTGCGGAACCTGCCCTGTTCCACCGCCTGCTCGAGGTTCACATTGGTGGCGGTTACAACCCGCACGTCCACTTTTCTGGTGCGAGTGTCGCCGATGCGCTCCAGTTCTCCCTCCTGCAAAACGCGCAGCAGCTTCGCCTGGGCCGAGATCGAAAGTTCCCCCACCTCGTCCAGAAACAGCGTGCCCCAGTGGGCACGCTCGAAGCGGCCGGGCCGGGACTGATGAGCACCGGTGTAGGCCCCTTTTTCCACGCCGAACAGCTCCGACTCGATAAGCTCTTCGGGAAGCGCAGCGCAGTTGACCGCGACGAACGGACCGTTGGCGCGCCCGCTCACGTTATGCAGGGCCCGCGCAAACATTTCCTTGCCGACCCCGGTCTCCCCGGTGAGCAGCACGGTGACCTGGCTTCCCGCCGCTTTCTTGATCAGGCCGCAGGCGTGCTTGAAACCGGGCGAAGCACCCACCAAGTCGTCGGTCTTGAGATCGTCGTCGATCGAGTATCGCAGGTTCTGGACCTGGGTTTGCAGCTCGAGGAGGCGGTCCGCGACCGAGTCCGGGCGGAAGTACTTCATGCTCTCCTCCGATTCATCCCATTCCTCGACGGGCTTGCCGACGATGCGGCAAATCCGCCCGCCGCCGGCGCTGCATTCCACTTCCTTGTACATAATGAATTTGCCCATCAAGCTGCTGGAATAGCCGCAGGCGTAGCCGAGCTGCATCCAGCACGCGGGACCGGTGTGGACGCCGAAGATTTCGCGATGGACATCGGCCTCGAACGAGCGATCCCAGACGAATTCGCCGTAAAAGATGCCACGGGCGATATCCATGTCCACCTTGATGGTGCGAACCGTGACGATGCCTTCCAGCGTGTGGAGCTGCGGCCCCATCCCAAGCAAATCCGCATCCGCCGCATCGGGGTAGAGCTTCCTCGCGAGTTCCGCATCGCGCACCCCCGAGGCATAGCCCATGCGCGTGAGCACGCCGCGTGCGCGTTCCAGCCCCAGGGAATCCACCAGCTCCTTGCGCAGACTGCTGATCGCTGCCCCATGGAGCAGGATCATTCGACCTTCCCCGAGCCAGATGTGGCCGGTGTCAAAGGAAAAATGCAGCCGCGAAGCAAGTTCCCTGATGCCGGGGATCGCCTCGCGGGAACCGGTTTCGCCGGGTCTCGACTTCTTCATCCCTTTGCTCCTGAGCTTTCTGCGCTAGCTGCGTTCTCCATTGTAACGCTTGCGCTTGCGCCAGATCCGGTCAAGGACTATCTCCGGAATCGGCAAAAAGGGGATCGCACTTCCGTACGATCCCCCCGCATCTTCCCATGATGGAAAGTTTTCTGGTGCAACCCGCTCCGCGGTTGCACCCTACGAGCAGGTCCGCGGATACCCCGATGTAGGGCGGAACCGCATCGCGGGTTCCGCCGTTTGGCTTCTTGGTGCAACCCGCTCCGCAGTCGCACCCTGCGAATCAGCCCTTCGGCCGCTTGTCCACCACGCGCCTGGCCTTGCCTACCACGGTGCGCTCCACCTTGCCCTCCTCCAGCACGTGCACGTCGGTGGAAACGCCGATGTAGGACTTGATGTAGTGCTGCAACTCGTGTCCGGCGGCTTCCATGTCGGCCGGGCTGAGCTTGCCGGACACTTCGGGCCGCAGCTCCACGTAGATGTCCATCTTGTCCATCGGTCCCTCTTTCGAGAGGTGAATCTGGTAGATGGCGGCGAGCCGCGCCTGCTTGAGGATCAGCTCCTCGATCTGGGACGGAAACACGTTGACGCCGCGGATGATGAGCATGTCGTCGGAGCGGCCGGTGATCTTGCCCATGCGCCGCATGCTGCGCGCCGTGCCCGGCAGCAGGCGCGTCAGGTCCCGGGTGCGGTAGCGGATGACCGGCATCCCCTCCTTGGTGAGCGAGGTGAACACCAGCTCCCCCAGTTCCCCGTCGGGCAGCGGCTCGCCGCTGTTCGGATCGATAATCTCCGGGTAGAAATGGTCTTCCCACAGGGTGAGGCCATCCTTGGTTTCGACGCACTCGTTGGCCACCCCCGGCCCGATCACTTCCGACAGCCCGTAGATGTCCACCGCGTCCATGTCGAAGCGGGCCTCGATTTCCTTGCGCATCTGCTCGGTCCAGGGCTCCGCACCGTGGATTCCGATCCTGAGCGAACACTTCTTCGGATCGATGCCCTGGCGCTCCATTTCCTCGGCGATCACCAGCACGTAGGACGGCGTCACCATGATGATGTCGGGCTTGAAGTCCTGGATCAGCTGCACCTGGCGCTCGGTCTGGCCGCCGCCCATGGGAATCACCGTGGCGCCGAGCCTTTCCGCGCCGTAATGGGCGCCCAGGCCGCCGGTGAACAGGCCATAGCCGTAGGACACCAGGACAATGTCGGAAGAGCGGCCGCCCGCGGCATAGATGGAGCGGGCCATCACGTTTGCCCACATGTCGATGTCCGCCTTGGTATAGCCCACCACCACGGGCTTGCCGGTGGTGCCGCTCGAGGCATGGACCCGCACCACCTGCTCCATGGGCACCGCGAACATTCCGAACGGGTAGTTCTGGCGCAGGTCTTCCTTGGTGGTGAAGGGAAATTTCTTGAGGTCGGAAAGCGTCTTGAGGTGGTCCGGGCGCACCCCCGCCGCGTCGAATTTCTTCTTGTAGTGGGGCACGTTGTTGTAGGCGTGGCCGAGCGACCACTTGAGGCGCTTCAACTGGAGCGCGGAAATCTCGTCGCGGCTCGCGGTTTCGATGGGCTCGTAGCCGGCTTGGGGTTTGTTGGTCATTGTTTCCTCCTCTCGAATCGGATTCGGCTGTTGATTTTTCGGGGATGGCGCCTACATCCCCAGGTAAGCCTGCTTCACCTGCTCGTTCTCCAGCAGCTCCCGGCCCGGGCCGCAGAGCACGGTCTGCCCGGTTTCCAGCACATAGCCCACGTCGGCGATGGACAGCGCCGCATAGGCGTTCTGCTCCACCAGAAAAATGGTCATCCCCTGGCGCTTCAGCTCGACGATGGCGTTGAAGATTTCCTCCACCAGCAGCGGCGCCAGTCCCATGCTGGGCTCATCGAGCAAGAGCAGCTTCGGCCGCCCCATCAGCGCCCGGGCGATGGCGAGCATCTGCTGCTGGCCGCCCGAGAGCGTCCCCGCGGGCTGGGCGCGCTTCTGCTTGAGGATGGGGAACATCCGGTACATGCGCTCCATGTCCTCCGCCGCCTCGGCCTTGGGGCGGGTGTAGGCGCCGAGACGGATATTGTCCTCCACCGACAGCGGCCCGAACACCTGCCGTCCCTCGGGCACCTGGCAGATGCCGAGCCGCACCCGCTTGTCGGCCCGCAGTTTGGTGATGTCCTGGCCCCGGAACAGGACGTGGCCGCCGGTGGCCCGCTGCACGCCGGAGATGGTGCGAAGCAGCGTGGTCTTGCCCGCGCCGTTTGCGCCCACCAGCGCCACCAACTGCCCCTCCTCGATGGTGAGGGTGACGCCCTTCAGCGCCTGGATGCGGCCATAATGGCTGGCGAGTTCTTCGATTTCCAGCAGCGGCGCCTCGGCCTCGACCGGGACCGGGGCGGCCTCGTGCTCATGGGCGAGCCCCAGCCCGATGGGATCGGGGGCGAGGTTCACGATGCGGGTCCAGAGATTGCGGAACTCAGCCTGGGCGCTCTCCCCGAACAGCGGATTGGCGGCGTCGGTGAAGGCGGCGTCGATGGCAGTCCAGTCCGCTTCCTTCAGCATCTTGCGGGCCATGGGGATGATCCGCCCCTCCTCCTTCTTGATGTGGTTCTGGGCCATCCGGATGAAGTCCGCGAGCCCCTCGCTGAATTCGGCCCGGCCCTCGGGAAAGTCCCGCGAGAACCGGAGCAGCGCCTGGCGCAGCCGCGCGAGCCGCTCCATCCCCTCCCGGTGCTCGCGCTCCAGCTCGTCGAGCAGCGGCAGGCCCACGTGGGCGCGCTCCCGCAGCACCCGGTACAGGTATTGCTCTTCCTTGGGCCGGTGCACCCGGTCCACGTAGCTTTCCATGTAATCGAAGGCAAGCCCGAAAAAATCGGCGTCCGGCGGACTTTTGCCGTGCTCCAGCTCTTTCGCCACGAGCTCCAGCGCCGCCAGCAGCCGCCACATGCTGCGGTGCTCGGAATTGATGACCCTCAGCGCTTCGCTCATCTCGCCTGACATGGATCAAACACCTTCAGTCAGAACGGTGCGCAGGGCGCACCCTACCCGAGACTCGCGCCAGTGGCGTAGGGTGCGTCCCACGCCCCCGTCGTTTCCAGGCTTGCCGGAATTCAACGACCTCAGAATGGTGCGCAGGGCGCACCCTACGGAATAACGGCGCCCATCGCGTAGGGTGCGTCCCACGCACCGGATTTTCTCCATTGCCATTTATGCCCCGCCCAGGTAGGCCACGATCACGTCGGGATTGCGGCGGATTTCCTCCGCCGTGCCCTCGGCGAGCTTCTTGCCGTAATCGAGCACCAGGATGTGGTCGGAAATGCCCATGACGAGCTTCATGTCGTGCTCCACCAGCACCACCGTGACGCCCGAATGCGCCACCTTCTGGATCAGCTCGTCGATCTCCTTGGTTTCCGTGTTGTTGAGCCCCGCCGCCGGTTCGTCGAGCAGCAGCAGCTTGGGCTTTGCCGCGAGCGCCCGGGCAATCTCCAGGCGCTTGAGCGCGCCGTAGGGCATCTGGCTGGCGTCGGCCTTCACGTACTGGCCCACGCCCACGAACTTCATGAGTTCCGCCGCCTGCTCGCGGCAGGCGCTGTCCGCCTTTTTCAGCTTCGGCAGCCGCAGCATCGCCGGCATCAGGCGCTGGTTGAGGCGCAGGTGGGAACCCACCATCACGTTATCCAGCGCGCTCATGTTGAAGCAGATCTGCAGGTTCTGGAAGGTGCGGCTCATGCCCTTCCTGGCGAGCTCGTGGGGCGGCTTGGCGGTCACCGCGTCGCCTCCCAGGTAGATGGCGCCCCGGGTCGGCTTGTAAAGCCCGGTGATCATGTTGAACAGCGTGGTTTTCCCCGCGCCGTTGGGGCCGATCACGGAATGAATGGTCCCGGGCCGCACGCTGAACGACAGGTTCTGCACGGCGTGCACGCCGCCGAACACCATGTCGAGATCGCGCACCTCCAGCAGCGCCACCTACGCCCTCCTCAGCTTCGCCGCCAGCGTGGGCACCAGGCCCCTGGGCATGAAAATCATGGTGAGCATCAGGATCGCGCCGAAGGCCACCAGCTCGAAGCCCTCGAAGCCGGAGAGCAGCTGCGGCAGCATGGTGAGGATCGCCGCGCCGACCACCGAGCCGAAGATGGAGGCCATGCCCCCCACCACCACCATGGTCACCAGCTCGATGGAATGGAAGAAGCTGGAGACGGTGGGGGTGATGAAGCCGATGTAATGGGCCATCAGGCTGCCGGTGGCGCTGGCGATCACCGCCGACAGCACGAACACCAGCACCTTGAAATGGGAGGTATCCACGCCGGCCACCTGGGCCGCCACCTCCGAGCCGTGCAGGGCCCGGAGCGCCCGCCCCACCGGCGAGTCGATGACGTTGAGGGCAAGCCAGAGGGCGAGCATGAGCAGCGCACCGGTCACCCAGTACCAGTTCTTCTCGCCGGAAAGCTCGCGGCCCAGCAGGCTGAATGCCGGAACCGACATGCCGTCGGGGCCGCCGGTCCATTGGGACTCCTGGGTCAGCACGATGAAGATGATGATCCCCATGCCCAGGGTGGCCATGGCGAGGTAATGGCCCTTGAGCTTCAGGATGGGGCGGGCCAGGACGTAGGCGAGAATTCCCACCCCCGCCATGCCGGCGGCCATGGCGGCGATGGGCGGCCAGCCGTAGCGGCCGGTGAGGATGCCGGAGGCGTAGGCCCCGAGGGCCAGGAACCCGGCGTGGCCCAGGGAAATCTGCCCGGCGTAGCCGATGAGGAGATTGAGTCCCACCACCATGATGGCGTTCATGCCGATGCGGATCACCACGTCGTAGTAGAACGGATTCGGAAGAAACAAGGGCAGGGCCAGGATCACCGCCGCGGTGACCAGCATTCCGCCCTGCCGGGGATCGCCCCATCGGATCTTCATGGGATCACACCCGCTCCGTCACCCGCGCGCCGAACAGGCCGCGGGGCATGAAAAACAACACCAGGATGATGAGCACGAAGGGCACCGCGTCCTTGTACTGGGACGAGAGGTAGCCCGCCGCCATGGCCTCGGTGAGGCCCAGCAGCAACCCGCCCACCACTGCCCCCAGGCCGTTGCCGAGGCCGCCCAGGGTGGCGGCGACGAATCCCTTGAGGCCCAGCATGATCCCCACGTCGTAGGAAGTGAGCGTGATGGGCGCCACGATGATGCCGGCGATGGCGCCGAGCACCGCCGACAGCACGAAGGAAAGCAGCAGGATGAACCGGGTATTGATCCCCACCAGCCGCGCCGCCAGCGGGTTGTGGGCGGTGGCCAGCATGGCCTTGCCCAGAAGCGTGCGGTTGAAGAACCACCATAGCAGCACCACAATCACCGCCGTGACGCCCAGCACCCACAGGCTCTGGGGCAGGATGGTGGCGCCGCCGATGTTGATGGGGGTATCCCCGGAGAAGGGCTTCAGCGCGTGCTGGCCCTTGCCGAACACGGCCTGCACCACCCCCTGGATGAAGATGGAGGCGCCGATGGTGATGATGATGAGGGTCACCACCTCGGCGTTGCCGGCGGGCTCCACCGCGAACTTCTCCAGGGCCATGCCCACCAGGGCCGTGACCAGCACCGCAATCAGGATGGCGAGCGGCAGCGGCACCCCGGCCGCAACCATGATGACGGTGCCCATGCCGCCCAGCATGATGAACTCGCCCTGGGCGAAGTTGATCACGCCGCTGGCGTTGTAGATGATGGAAAAGCCCAAGGCCGCCAGGGCGTAGATGGAGCCGTTGGTGATGCCCGAGAACAGGAACTGCAGGAACTGGGAGAGCATCGGCGCCTACCCTTCCCCGATACGCCTATTCACCGGCGTCACCCCGGCGAAGCCTGCCCCGTACTCCGATACGGGGCCGGGGTCCAGTCGAGAACCCGCCGACCGCAACCCACGCGGATTCCGCCCCGGATTGAAGCACTCCGGGGTGACAGCGCCGGAATGACGGTCACTCATGGTCCCCCTCCTCTCGAATTTTCCCGCCTTCGCCCCGGGGTCCTCCTCCCCGGAGCGCCGGCCAGCTGCTAGGCGCTGAACGCCTGGATCCCGGTCTGGGCCCGCCCCAGGATCAGGGCGTGAATGTCGTGGGTGCCCTCGTAGGTGTTCACCGCCTCCAGGTTCATCATGTGGCGGATCACGTGGAACTCGTCGGCCACCCCGTTGCCGCCGTGCATGTCGCGGGCCACGCGCGCAATCTCCAGCGATTTTCCGCAGTTGTTGCGCTTGATGAGCGACACCATCTCCGGCGTCCATTTGCCCTCGTCCATCAGCCGCCCCACCCGCAGCACCGCTTGAAGTCCCAGCGTGATCTCGGTCTGCATGTTGGCGCGCTTCCACTGGATCAACTGGTTGGCGGCCAGCGGCCGGCCGAACTGCTTGCGGTCCAGCGTGTACTGGCGCGCCGCGTGCCAGCAGAATTCCGCCGCGCCCAAAGCCCCCCAGGCAATGCCGTAGCGGGCCTTGTTGAGGCAGCCGAACGGGCCCTTCAGCCCCTTCACGTTGGGCAGCAGGTTCTCCTCGGGCACCCGCACCTCGTCCATCACGATCTCGCCGGTGGTGGAGGCCCGAAGGCTGAACTTGCCCTCGATCTTGGGGGCGGATAGCCCCTTCATCCCCTTCTCCAGGATGAAGCCGCGGATCTCGCCCGCATCGTCCTTGGCCCACACCACGAACACGTCGGCGATGGGGGAATTGGTGATCCACATCTTGTTCCCGTGCAGCACGTAGCCGCCGGACACCTTCTTGGCCCGGGTGATCATGCTGCCGGGATCGGAGCCGTGGTTGGGCTCGGTCAACCCGAAGCAGCCCACCAGTTCCCCGGTGGCAAGCTTCGGCAGGTATTTCTGCCGCTGCTCCTCGGTGCCGTAGGTGTAGATGGGGTGCATCACCAGCGAGGACTGCACGCTCATGGCCGAGCGGTAGCCGGAATCCACCCGCTCCACTTCCCGGGCGATGAGCCCGTAGCAGACGTGGTTCACTCCGGCGCAGCCGTAGCCCTCGATGGTCGAGCCCAGGAATCCCAGCTCGCCCATCTCGTTCATGATCTCGCGGTGGAACTTCTCGTGGCGGTTGGCCTCGATCACCCGCGGCAGGAGCTTCTCCTGGCAATAGGCCCGGGCCGAATCGCGGACCATGCGCTCCTCTTCCGAGAGCTGCTCCTCGAACAGGAAGGGATCTTCCCACTGGAACTTCACGGTCTCTTGGGGCTTGTTCATGGCGGTATCCGTCCTAAAACAGTTGCGGTTTCAATCAGAGGGTGGCCGCGGCCGGCGCCGCCGCCAGGTAGTCTTGGGCCCTGGCCCGCAGGTCCTCGGCAATGGGCACGCTGCGGTAATCCTTGAGGGAGGTGGCCACCAGCACCGCGCGGGCGCCGAGAATGTCGCAATCCCCCAGGTAATAGACGATGCCCGCGGGATCGCAGTCGGCGAACCGGATCAGCCGGTCCACCCGGAACATCCTACCGTTGCCCATTGTCTCCACGCTGTCCTCTCTCGCTGCCGGAGCATTTTTTCGGCGCGGAAGATTTTCCACCGCTCGAATCCGGTATTACGCCTGGCCACGCACGATCCTGTAATTTTAGTCCTTTTTGCAATGATGCACTATAGGGCGTCGCATGTATTATAAAGCATATCAGATGCCGAAGGCACAAGTTTCGTGCGGCTTTTTTGACTTGGTATTTTATTCATAAACAAGATTAAATAAGTTTATTAATATACTGTTTAAAAAAATTTAAATTCCAATAACTTTCGTCGTCCGGCCCATTGAGCATTCCTCGCATCTACTTGGCTCCGGAGTAGTTCCTGTCCCTTGGAAACCCGCCAAAAGCGGTTCCCAAAAATGACACAGAAAAATTAGTAGGTCTAGTTAGAATTGAATCACGTTAGGAAAACCGGCCTCAGGCCCGTGACTGCTCCATGGAGGTGCGCTGGAGGTTTCGCTCCAGCTGGGCCTTGCCCGTGAGGTATTGCTCGGGCCAGAGCTGGGGGGAAATCCCTGGACCGCCGCGGCGTGCAGCGCGACAGCTGCCGAACATACACCCCGTCCTTGCTGCCGCGCAATTATTCGATTATGCGAAAGAGGTGGAACGGCCAGGGGCCACAAGGCCCCGCCAAGTGTCCCAACTTACCTCGACGCAGCTACGGAGTCGATGGATTCCCGGTAGACCTGCAGGCGCTTCATCAGGTCTTCGGGTATCGGGATGGGGCGAAGGGTGGTCAGCGAAGTCGTTACGATGACCCCCCGTCCCCTCAGATGCTCCTCTGTACCAACCCGCCCAGTCGCGATGTAGCCGAAGGACGTACGGCCGATGCGGTCTATCTGAAGCGCCAGTGCAAGCGTGTCCCCGAAGCGGCAAGGTCGCAGGAACTCGCATTCGACTTTTACAGACGGCAGGCCCAATTGGCGGCGGCCGATGTAGTCTGCATAATCGATCCCAAGGGCCTGATTGAACCAGTCTTCCACCAGGCTCTGGAACATGTTGAAATAGTTTGGGTAGTAAACAATGCCCGCCGGGTCGCAGTCGGCAAAGCGGATCAGCCGTTCTACCTGGAAAATGTTGTTTTGATCCATGGATTGTGGATTTCCGGTTGCTCCCTCGTCCGTCGAACGTCCGCCTGGCTAACTCCGCTTCCTTGGAGAGAATCGCCGCGTGCAGCTTGCGTCTCCCGAGGCAAGACAGCTTTCGGTAACGACAACGAAATCCGGGGTTATGGTTTTAAGGGATTTCTGGAACCAGCGGTCGCAACCCGATTGGCATCGCCCCGGGGCCCCGTAGCTCTTGAATGATCCGATCCAGGGACAGGCGTCGTGTATCAAAAGGACGTCCTGCCGGTCCCGGACCACGCGCGCAGTTTCCCCCATAACCTGGCTGGCTCGCTCCATCGCACCCACGATCTGCTCCAGGCTTCCCGCATCCCGCCCGCGCTTCAAAAAGCTGTTGCCGGTGCCCTCCCCAACCAATTCCCAAAAGCGCTCCGCAAGCTCGGCCGCTTCCGTTGTCCCATACTTTTCCTCCACCGCCTTGCGCCAGCAATGAAAAAAATCATGGGAAATGAAAATCATGGAGTGCCAGTCTTTCTCAAGCCTTTTGATCGCGTCATTGCCCACCCCCTCCTGTAGAGAGAACGAATTTTTAAGCTTCATTCGGAATCCTTTCCTATCGCGTTTGATCAATATGTCCCGTTAGCCGTCGCGCAGATGTCCGGCTCTCACGCGGTCGTTCCCTAGATCCTGCATCCCAGCCGGTAGCCCTCGTGGATGGCCTGCTCCAGGCCGCGCGGGGCCACCGCGTCCCCGCACACGTGCAGCTCGTCGATCAGCCACTCGAACTCGTGCAGCAGCTCCTGGTTCGGCCGGCGCGGGGCGGCCGCGATCACGGTGTCCGCGG
>JACPEG010000050.1 GCA_016183615.1 Betaproteobacteria bacterium | reverse complement strand
CCCGAGAACATGTTGAACATGTCCAGGATGCCGCCCTTCTGGCTCTTGAACAGCTCCGCCAGAATCACCGGGTCGATTCCGGGCACGGGAATGTGAGCGCCGATGCGATAGACGACAAGCGCCCCCAGCAGGAAAAACAGGCGACGTTTCAGGTCACCCAGCTTCCCGGAAAATCCGAGCAGCGAATCGTTGGCAACCACTTATGTCCTCACCAGGTAGTTGCGCATCAGCCCCGTGTCGCCGTGCTCCAGCATGTGGCAGTGATAGGCGAACAGCCCGGAATAGTCCTTGAACCTGAGGAGCAGCCGGACGCGCTCGCCGGGCATCAGCAGCACCGTGTCCTTCCAGCCTTCGTCCACATGGCCGGCGCTCACCGAGTTCCATCCCGCGGCAAGGGCGGGGGCGATGCGGCGCTCGATCACCTGAAACTGCAGCCCGTGGATGTGGATCGGGTGCGCCATCATCCCCATCATGCCGGTGGAGGCGTCGTTGGCGAACTCCCACACTTCTGTCGTATTCAGCTTCACGATCTCGTCGTCCGCCACCTCTTCCATCCCGAAGCTGCGGCCGTTGATTCCCCATTCCATCATGCCCATCGTGATGTTGAAGAGGCGGGGTCGGGCGGAATTGACCGCATCCTTTTCTCGATAGCGCGCGATGTGCGAGAGCCGCTCGGGCAGGGCGAGGGTTTCCTTCTCCTTGCGCTCCACGCGCACTTTGAGCACCGGGAAGGCGGCGCCGTTGGGCAACGGGCCTTGCATCATGCCGCCCATCATGCCGCCCATCATTCCGCCCATTGCCATGTCCCCCTCGAAGGGCAGGCTGCGCAGGGTCAGCTCCGTGCCCGGGGGCAGATGGCGGAAGTCGGCCCACAACTCGACCCGCTCCGCGGGCGCCAGGGTGATGTAGGCCCGCTGCACCGGACGCTCCAGCAGGCCACCGTCGGTCGCGATGACGGTGAGGGGCGCGCCGTCCGCCCAGGCCAGCTTCAAAATGCGGGCGTTCGAGCCGTTGAGCAGCCGCAGTCGGTAGGCCCGGGTCGCGACCGACAGGGTCGCGTCGGGGCGCCCGTTCACCAGGATGCGGTCGCCGAGAAAGCCCATCATGCGAGCCATCATCCCGCCGCCCATCATCCCGCCACCCATCATCCCGCCGCCCATCATCCCGCCGCCCATCATGCCGCCGCCCATCATGCCGCCGCCCATCATGCCGCCGCCGCTCCTGTCGCCCGAGAGGAACACAAGCTGGTTTTCCCGGTCGAAGCGGCGGTCCTGAATGATCAGCGGCAAATCGTATTCGCCGCCGGGGAGGCCCGCCGCCTGCTCTTCGTCATCGCTGACGAGGAACAGGCCGGCCAGGCCGTAATAGACCTGTTTCCCGGTAAGCCCGTGGGGATGCGGGTGGAACCAGTAGGTGCCGGCCCGGTCCTGCACCTGGAATTCGTACACGTAGCGCTTTCCGGCCGCGACGGCATGCCGCGGATGTCCGTCCATCTCCTCCGGCACGTGCAGGCCGTGCCAGTGAATGATGCTGGGTTCGGGGAGGTCGTTGACGAACTGAATGCGCACCCGCTGGCCTTTGCGAACGCGGACGATCGGCCCCAGATAGCTTCCCGGCAGCGGCTGGAGGATCGCGGGGTCCCCTTTGAGGACGTTGCCCCGATAGGTCCAGACACGGGTAGGACGGCCGGGGAACAATTCGGCCTCGCCTCTTTCCGCCCGGAGCAGCAGCTCTATATCGGGGGGAGTGCTGCGATCGGCCGCGGCGTGCCCTTCACGGCCCGCCACGGAAAGCAGCGCGGCGGGAGCGGTCAACAGCGCGAGAGAACCAAGGCCGGTGCATCGCAGGAACTTACGCCGCGTTACGCTGTGCAAATTGTTCATCGTTGCCTCCGTTAAACTCGTGTGTGATCCGCCGGAGCGGCGCCTTCAGACTGTGGTTGCACGGCATTATCCGAGGGTATATTGCCTCCGGGCGGATCCGGGTCGCGGCGGTTCCCGCGGGCGGCCCGCAGCCTGCGCGCGACCACGAAGCCCAGGACTCCGAGCATCGGCGCAATCGCCAGGCCCCACCCCCATGCCGGCGCCGCCCCGACCCGTTCCCGCCAATGATTCAGTATTCCGAAAACGCCGTCCGTCTCGTCGCTCGATCGGCCGCCCGCGGGGTGATCCGGATAAAGCAGCGCGCCGATGAAATTGGTCAGGGCCAGCGGGCGCAGCTTCAGTCCATGAAAGCGGGCCCGCAGCCCCCCATTGGCGTCGATGACATGGGTGACGACGCCGTGCATCTGCTGCCCGTCGGCGGTCGGCGTGAACTCCAGCCCGTAGGTCTTGGCCGCCGCCATTCCGCCATCGGGGTTACCCGGCCCGCCGTGGAGAAACGTCCAGTTGCGAGGGTCCATGCCGTGGCGCGCGCCGTACTGCCGCATGATGCTGGCGGTCTCCCGGGGCTCCTCGGTGTCGGTGGCGATGGTCACGAACCGTACCTGGTCGCGCATCAGCGTTGCATTGATCTGGCCCTGGAGGTCCGCGATGAGCCGCATATGGAGCGGGCAGGCGTCGGTGCAGCGGGAATAGAGGAAGTTGAAGACGACCACGTTACCTGCGAGATCGCCGAGGCGGACCTTGCGCCCGTCGGCGTCCTCGAGCGCAAAGGCAGGGGCGGGGTAATCGACGAGCTGAAGGTAAGGTTCGCCTTCCCGCAATTCCTGGAGCGCCTCTTCGGTGGAATGGGCCCGGGCGGGCGGAATCGCGCCCGGCAGCAGAAACGCCGGCAGGAGCGGAAGCATTGCCAGCATCCCGCGGCGAGTAGCGACACGACGCGAGGGATGGGGCAGGAGCGGGGCTGGTCGAAACGCGGTCATGGGTGTTCCGTCTTTACGCAGGGTTGGCGCGCCCGCAATAGATGAAGCTCAGGGGCTTCGGCCCCTTGGCGTATTCCGTTTCCAGGCCATCCAGCCGGAAGCCCGCCTCCGCGATCAGGGCGTCGATCCGGCGGTTGAGATTGCAGCCGCCGCCGATCCGGTTCCAGAGGGGATTGAGGCGATGCTGCCATCGCTGCACGCCGGGATCGGGAGCCAGTCCGTGCTCGGCGAACAGCAGGGTGCCGCCGGGCTTCAGGACGCGGCGCATTTCCCGCAGGGCGGCCCCGGCGTCGGGAATGGTGCACAGGGTCCAGGTCGTCACCACCGTGTCCACGCTCCGGCTGTCGAGGGGAATGTTCTCCGCGGAGGCAGCCAGGAATTCGACCGGAAGGGCCATGCGTTCACCGCGCCGGTTGGCCATGCGCACGAGTTGGGGCGACGGTTCCAGCCCGAGCAGTTGCTCCACCGCGCCCGAGTAGAACGGCAGGTTGAGGCCGGAGCCGATTCCGATCTCCAGCACCCGCCCCCGGGCCAGGGGAATCACCCGCTCCCGGAAACGCCGGGCCTCCTTGTTGCGCATGCTGAGATCGATCACCCACGGCAGAATCCAGCTTTCGTATATGCCCATGCCTGTCGCTCCATTCGATAAACGGTCGGCCCTATCCGATGCGTCCCAGTCCGGGAAAGCTGCGCAGCAGCCAGTAGGAGAAGGCAGAAAGCTGTCCGGTTGCGATTGCGATGCCCATGACGATCATGAGGAGCCCCGCCGCCACCTGCAGCGGCCGCCCCAGATGCCTGAGAAACCTGAGACGCTGCACAAAGGCCCCCGTGAACAGGGCCGCCGCCACGAACGGCACCCCGAGCCCTGCCGCGTATGCCCCGAGCAGCGGCACGCCATCAGACGCCGCTGGCGAGACCGCGGCGACGGTGAGAATGGCGCCCAGCACGGGCCCGATGCAGGGTGTCCACCCGAACCCGAACGCCAGCCCGAGAACGAACGCGGCGGCGGGCCGGCCGCCTTTCAGGTGCGGGTGAAACCGCAGGTCGCGGTGAATCCAGGTGACCCGGTTCATCAGCCCGATCATGAACAGGCCGAAAGCGGTCACGATCGCGCCACCGATGAGGTTGGCTTCATAGCGATATTTGAGGAGGACCTGCCCGAGCGCGGTGGCGCTGGCGCCGAAGGCAATGAATACCGCCGAAAAGCCCGTGACGAAAAACAGGGACATCAGGACGGCGGAACCGCGCGCGGGCAGGTTCGGCCGGTCGCCGTGCATGGAGTGCCCCGCCACATACGAAACATAGCCGGGGACGAGCGGAAGCACGCACGGGGAGAGGAAGGAAACAAGGCCGGCGGCGAAGGCGGTGACGAGGCCGATGTTCGAGGCGTCGAGCATGCGCCTTATCCTCGGGGACGCCCCGCGGCCGCCGGGTCCGCGGTTGTTGCCAGACGGCTGCGGATCGCGGCCACCATTTCGGGGCTGTCCCATTCCCTGGGGCCGATCACGCGACTGACTTCATTTCCGGAACGGTCGATGAGCAGCGTGGTCGGCAGCCCGACAACCGACAAATCCCGCGACGCCTCGCCGAAGGAATCCATATGGACTCCGAGGGATTTGATCCCGGACTGGGTGTAGAACTCTTCAACCAGGAAAAGGCCCTGCTGCCCCTGGTCGACGGAAATCGCCACCACCTCGAAGCCCGTCCCCCCGAGCTTCTCCTTGAGCCGGTCCAGGGCGGGCATTTCCTCGCGGCAGGGCGGGCACCACGTGGCCCAGACATTCAGGAGCACCGTCTTTCCGCGGAAATCGGCGAGGCTGAGGGTTCGTCCTCGGCCGTCGGTGAAGCGTATCGGCGGCAGCGGGCGGGGGCTCGCGTGGAACGGCAGAAGCGCCTTCGAAATTTCCTGCGTGGCCGAAGGAAGGCCGGGGGGCGCGGGATTCGAGCTCGCCCCATCGCGTGTCACGTTAATCACGCCGACCGCGACCGCCAGGGCGCCGGACAGGCCTGCGGCCAGCTTCCACCACCGCACCGGCCGGCTTCCGCGCGGCGGGCCGCCCGAGGGTTCGGGCCTATCCGGGCGTTCCATCTCGTCCAAACTCATTGGCGCAGCCGTTCGATCAAGGGAACGATTTTCTCTTCGAGCACCTGGGGCGTGATGGGACCGATCTGCTTGAACGCGATGCGCCCCTGCCGGTCGATCACGAAGGTTTCCGGCACGCCATATACCCCCCAGTCGATGGCGACCCGCCCGTCGATGTCGGCGCCGGTCCGCGTGTAGGGATCGCCCAGCTCGCGGAGCCAGTTGGCCGCGTCCTCCGGCCGGTCCTTGTAGTTGAGCCCATGGATCGGAACCACGCCCCTTTGCTTCAAATCGATGAGCAGCGGATGCTCGGAACGGCAGGCCACGCACCAGGATGCAAACACGTTCACGAGCGAGACCTCCCCCTTGAGATCGGCGCTGGAAAGGCCCAGCGTGCGACCCTGGACCGGCGGCAGGCTGAACCTGGGCACGGGCTTCCCGATCAGGGGAGAGGGGACCTCCCGCGGGTTCAGGGTGAGGCCGACCGCGAACATCGCGGCGACGACCACGAAAATGAGGAGCGGCAGCAGCGGCCCGAGCCGCGATATCGCGCTCGGTCGTTCCGTGGAGCTTTCGAGAATGTCGTCGGACATATTTCCCATTTCACCCAATGACCGGTCAGAATCTAGCACCGGCTCTTGATCGAAGCGCCAATTTCCTCCGGGTGGGCGAACACGATGAACGCCCGGTCGCCCATCATCCCGCCGCTAACCAGCACCGGCTTGCCCCGCGGCGGTCCATTGGCTCCCGAATCGGTCTTGAACCGCAGGTTAAACTCCCAGAAGGCATAGGTCTTTCCTGCGACTGTCGTGACATGATAGGCGTCTCCGCAGTAACGGATAGCCTTCACTTGCGCATTGGGGCCGATCTCTTTCAGCTTGACCATTTCGCCCGGGGCCATCATTCCGCTCTGTTCGGCGGATGGCTCCCTGCCTTCGGACACTGTCTTCAGATAGGCGATGAGGTCGCTGCGCGCCTGTGGGTCGCCGATACCCCCGAATGTCATTTGATTGCCACGAATGAAAGCGTTCGGACTCTGGAGCCATGCATCAAGGGACGGCTGGTTCCAGACAACGCCCGGGTTCTTCTTGAGCGCCTCCGAGTAACGTCCGAACCCTTCGGCGGTTCCCGCCTTCCGGCCCCATACGTCCGCGAGGCTCGGGCCCGTCATGTGGCGCCCCCGCTCGAGGGAATGGCAGGCCGCGCACTGTTGTTGAAATACCCTGGAGCCGCGTTTCGGGTCGCCGTCCGCCATTGCCGCTTCGCTGATTACAGCCGGCAGACAGGTGAGCGCCATAAGGGACACAGAATTCGGGTGGTTTTTTCGCATTTCTTTCCTTTCTCGTGAACTAATGGATTAAACCGGCGATGCCGGGAAACCCATCGAAGTCTGTCCGGCCCGGGAGCGGCGCCGGCCGCGAAAACGAAGTTGCGGAGGCCTGCCCCGGACCGGACAAGGCGGGAGGCTAAGATTGGAAGCGGCAGAAAAGGATGGAGAAAGGCGGCCCGGCCTCGCGCAGCGGCAGGTCCGGTTGAAACGCCGCAACCGCCCAAGGAGTCACGCTCCACGCAATCACGGGCGGCGGGGAATCGCCAGCAGCGGGCGCCGGTCCGTTCACGGCCGGAGCAGCGCCCTGGTCGCCGCGGGAGAGACTCACCAGACACACGCCGGATTCCCCCGAACCCGGGTCAACGTAAGACGGAGTGGCGCCCTGCGGACTGCAGGGGGCGGAGGCCTGCACAATGCCTGACGGTACTGCAAACAGGGATTGCGGCAGGAGGCAGGCCTGGGCCGCCACCGCGAACTGCGTGAACAAGGCCAAGCCTAGGGCAAGGCGCGAGACCAGCGCTCTTGCGCGGTCGTGAAATCTGAAACGGCGGCTAGGCATGATAGCGTTTGAGTTCGAAATAGCGCCCCGGGTTCAACCGACCGCATGGCTCCTGGCGCCCTGCGCAGCGTGGATGGCGCCGGGCGCTGGGTTGTGGACTATTTTTCCAGTTTTGTGATAACGAAATCCGTCCTGTGGTGCGCAAAAAGCCCGATCACGGCAATGCGGGTCGCAATGAATACTCGTGATGCAACCCACCCAGCACCGACTTGACGTCCACCACAAGAGGCGTGCCGATTCGATGCCGGGATTCCCGATTAAATAAAACAGGGTATCGAGGCGCATGATTTCTCCATGCTTGCTCCAAGCCGCGCCTCGCACGTCGAAGCCAGCCTAAATGCGTGCTACGCGCAAACGCAGCGCGTTTCCGACAACGGACAGGGAGCTTAGACTCATCGCCGCCGCGGCGATGATGGGGCTCAGCAGGAATCCGAAGACCGGATAGAGCGCGCCGGCTGCAATCGGCACGCCGAGCGAGTTGTAGACGAAGGCAAGGAACAGGTTCTGTCGGATGTTGCGCATGACGGCTCTGCTGAGATGCCGCGCACGAACAATGCCGGCGAGGTCGCCCTTGACTAGCGTGACGCCGGCGCTCTGGATCG
Organism: Betaproteobacteria bacterium; assembly: GCA_016183615.1. GTDB lineage: Bacteria > Pseudomonadota > Gammaproteobacteria > Burkholderiales > UBA6910 > JACPEG01. Next base: position 38,022 of record JACPEG010000050.1, on the reverse strand, counting down.
CAACGTCGGTGCCCGTTCCCATGGCGATGCCGATATCGGCCGCGGCGAGCGCAGGAGCATCGTTGACGCCGTCGCCGGCCATGGCAACGACATGGCCCCTGGCCCGGTATTTCCGGACAATCTCGCCTTTATCCTGCGGCAGCACCTCCGCCTCGATCTCATCGATCCCGAGCTTGCGGGCAACGGCCTCGGCCGTGGTCCGGTTGTCGCCGGTCAGCATGACAATTCGCAGGTCGTCGGCGCGCAAATCCCGGATCGCCTTCGTCGTCGTCTCCTTGATCGGGTCGGCGACGCCGATGAGTCCCACCACCGCGTCTCCGGCCACGACGAACATCACCGTCTGGCCATCGCGACGGAGGCCTTCCGCCATTGCGGCGAAGCGGCCGGCTTCCACGCCCAGGTCTTCCAGCAGCCTGGCGTTCCCGAGCGCGGTCCGGCGGCCGTCCACGGTCCCGATAACGCCCTTGCCGGTTGGCGCGTCGAAATCTCCGGCCCGCGTCAACTTGAGCCCGCGTTCCTTCGCAGCGCCGACGATCGCAGCGGCGAGCGGATGCTCGCTCGATTGCTCCAAGCTGGCTGCGAGACGCAAGAGGTTGTCCTGGCCGAAGCCGTCGCCGGTTTCGACGCTGACAACCCTTGGCCTGCCCTCGGTCAATGTGCCGGTCTTGTCGATCACCAGCGTATCCACTTTCTCGAAGCGCTCGAGGGCCTCGGCGTTCTTGATGAGTACGCCGACCTGCGCGCCGCGGCCGACACCCACCTGGATCGCCATCGGTGTCGCCAAGCCGAGCGCGCAGGGGCACGCGATGATGAGGACCGCGACTGCGACAACGAGCGCGTGCGCCATGGCGGGCGGCGGTCCCCAGAGCGCCCAGACGCCAAAGGCCATCACGGCAGCCGCGACGACGGCTGGCACGAAGTAGCCGGACACCGCGTCAGCAAGCCGCTGAATCGGCGCGCGCGTGCGCTGCGCTTCCGCGACCATCTGCACGATCTGCGCGAGCATGGTCTCGGCTCCGACGCGCTTGGCGCGCATGACGAAACTCCCGGTGCCGTTCACAGTGCCGCCGATTACTTTGTCCCCGGCCGTCTTCTCCACCGGCATGGACTCGCCGGTCATCATCGACTCGTCCACGGCGCTGCGTCCTTCCAGCACCTCTCCGTCAACCGGTACCTTGTCGCCCGGACGCACGCGCAAGCGATCGCCCTTATGGACCTGATCGAGCGGAATCAGCTCCTCGTCGCCGTCCCGGCCAACGCGACGGGCAGTCTGTGGCGCAAGATCGAGGAGCGCGCGCAGAGCGCCACCCGTCCTTTCGCGGGCTCTCAGTTCCAAGACCTGGCCCAGCAGCACCAGCACGACGATTACGGCGGCCACTTCGAAATAAAGGCCAATCTGGCCGGACGCATCGCGGAAGGCGTCCGGGAAAACTCCCGGGGCCAGGATTGCGACCCCGCTGTAGGCGTAAGCCGCTCCGACGCCGACCGTAATCAGCGTGAACATATTGAGGTTCCAGGTGACGATGGACTTCCAGCCGCGCTGGAAGAACGGCCAGCCGGCCCACAGGACTACGGGTGTCGCGAGGACGAACCCCAGCAATCCCGACAAGCCGCTCGGAACGAGCCGTTCGAAAAGCGGGCCCAGCACCGGCAGGTAGCCGCCCATGGCGAGTACGAGGATCGGTACCGCCAGAATGGCGCCGACCCGGAACCTGCGCGTCATATCGACGAGTTCGGGGTTCGTTTCCTCGGCCGACACGGTCATCGGCTCGAGCGCCATGCCGCACTTCGGGCAGTCGCCGGGCTCGTCCTGAACTAGTTCTGGGTGCATCGGGCAGGTGTACTGGACCCGCGGTCGGACAAGCTCAGGCGCCGCGGGATCGAGCGCCATGCCGCACTTCGGGCAGGTGCCCGGGCGGTTACTCTCCACCCCGGGGCACATCGGACAGATGTACTTGCCGGCGGCCGTGGTCGAACTCGGCCGCGCCTCAGGTCGATCCTTACTGCCGCCACCGCAACAGGAACCGGCGCCGTCATGCGCAGACGCCTTTGCCAGCACCCCTTGCGGATCCTTGCGGAACCGGTTCGCGCAGCCTGGGCCACAGAAATAGTAAGCGCTCCCGCCGTGCTCGACACGATGCGCGGCGTGCGCGGGATCGACTTCCATACCACAGACAGGATCCCTGAGGCGCGCTCGGGTGACGGTGGCGTGATCGTTCAACTTATTCCTCGATGTCGTTGCCATCATCAAGCTCGTCGAGGATCGGGCAGTCGGGCCGGGCGTCCCCGTGGCAGCGCCTGACCAGATTTGCGACAGCCTTGCGCATAGACTTGAGTTCTTGGATCTTGCGCTCGAGCGCTTCCAGGTGACGGGTTGCCAGAGATCTTACCGCGGCGCTCGTTCTCGCCCTGTTGTGCCAGAGGTCGAGAAGGTCGCGCACTTCCTCGACAGAAAAGCCCAGGCTGCGCGCACGCTTGATGAAGTTGAGCGTGCGCATGTCAGCCAGGGAATAACTCCGGTAGCCGTTCGCCCTGCGGTCGGCCGAACGGATGAGTCCGATGCTTTCGTAGTAGCGGATCGTCTTGGGGGTAACGCCGGATTTCTCGGAAACGGTCCCGATGTTCATGGGTCGACTACTCCTTTCCCGATCCCTTGAGGAGGGGCCAGCAATATCGCGTGCTGGCCCGGACCCGTAATGGGATCGATCTTTCTACTCGAGATTGTTCCATTATTCCGGTTTCCCAGGGCCGGGATGCTGAGGCATCTGCTTCATCATGTTGTTGCAAGTCTCCATCATCTGGCTCATTTCCCCCATCATGCCCATCATGTTCGGCATGCCCATCATGTTCGGCATGCCGGCCTGACCGCCTTGCATCATGCCGCCCGAGCTTCGCGAGTTCGGGGAGTCGGCGTAGGCATACAAGACGGAGCCGCCAGCGAGCGCGGCGAGCACAGCCGTGGTTGTCAATAGAGTCCTGAAGTTGTTACGCATATCAGCTCCTTTCGTTGGTTGCGTTCGATATCCTCGACTCAACATCAGCCGTCAAGATCTCTTCACGGACCTCGGCGGTTGGAGTTGTGATCGAAGGGGGTGTCCCGGCGCCGCCTTTAGCGCCCGAGTTCGACTGGGTCGGGCCCGATGGATTACCCATCTTCTTCATGCATAGCCCGAGGGCGCACATCGCAGCACACGGTGCAAGGGCGAGTAGCAAAGGTGCAATCCCGACGGCGGCGAGCCAGCTCCAGTTGAGGGCTGCCGCCGCCCCAAGTGCTGAGACAGACAACAGAATCAAGCCACGGCGTCCACCCAAGTAGTACCGGAGCAGCGCGACTGCGCTCTGGAGCAACGAGACTTCTTCTAACTTCTTGGTTTCGATCGATGGGTTCATCGCGTCACCTCTCACGTAGGACTGTTCCGCATGATAAAGATTCCAGTTACTGGAATGTCAAGGATTGACTTCTCCGGGTAGCGGTTCATCCGATGCGCCCAAGCATCGGAAACCGTTCGAGCAACCAGTAGCTCAGTTCGGTCAGCTTCCCGGTCATCATCGCCACGCCCATCAACACCAATTCGTGCGCCTCCGGTCATGCGATGGCTTCGTACTTCGACGGCAATGGTCGTCGCATCGACAGCAACCGCAATTTCGGCCAGGCGCAACCCAAGGGTACAATGCCGTGGCTTGTACAAACTTGCGTACCCCGCCGCAGCGGTTCCACATCGAAGCGTATCGTCATTGATCCTCCGCTAAGCTCCTGCCAATGATGCTCGGCTGTTTGCCGCCGCTGTTCCAAGTCAAAAGCCTGCAGCGACACCCGCAGTCAGCCGCAATTGCGTGTCCGCTTGGGCACCATGCGAGTTCTGCAAGACGGGAAACCCCAAGGATGCGTAGGCCACCCAGCCACCGCCGGAGACGAAGCGTGCTCCGGGGGAGAGAAAAATCCGATGTCCGCCGCTGTTCGGGTCTTCGACGCCGGCGACCTTTTGCTTGCCCTCCCATCTTTCTTCAACCATGCTGTGTAAATCTGAAATAGCCGCTTGGCGCCTTGAGGCGGGCGTTTCGGCGGCGGCACCTGGGACATGGGCCTCTTGCTGGTCGGTCGGGCCTGCGGGCTGAGATCATTCGGCCTGAGCCGTTCGCCCGCGCAAATTGGCCGGCGAGGTTTCGTTGAACTTAGCGCACAACCCGGACCGGGCAGGAACCCGAAACAGGCAACTACCGGCGATTGTCCCCGGGAAGGGGATCTAGGTTTGGAAACGGCGGAAAAGAATAGGGAGGGGGGGACTGCTGAAGCGTGTCCACAATTCCGCCCGGGGTGTCGCGTGAAAGGGCACGACGTCGCTGCGCGCCGTGGTGGGTACCGCCGCGTCGGATACCGCGGGAGCCGCAACCTCAAACACAGAAGCCGCGCTTTGATCGCTTCGGGTCAGATTTGCCAGGCACACATTGGAGGACCCGGGTCCCAGTTCATCGCAGGCGACACCTGCCGTGCCCGGCTGCGTTTCGCAGTTCACGGGCGGCACGCCCCCGAAGACCGGCGATAACGCGGATTGCGGCAGCAGGCACGCCTGGGCCGCATAAACGAACTGGGTAAACAGCGCCACCGCCAGAATCAGGCGGCCGATTACGGGCCATTTACGGTGCATGGAATGGAACATGGGCGGCGATTTTATACCCATCTACGACCATGGGACAGGGGCAAAGGTTCAAGTTCCGTCAGGAAAACCAGCGCAGGAAAGCCGCCGCCGTAAGAGCTGTAATGCCCAGCGCGGCGAGCAGCCGCCAAACCCGCTCGCAGGCCGGAGCGGACCAGCGCGCGGCGCGATAAAGATATGCCGCAGCCAGAAGAAAACCTGACGCGGCGCAGATCGCCTTGACCGCAAGGGCCGCGATCGCAATGCCGTGAATATCCGGAAACCGGCCGTAATAATAATAACTCGCAGCGCCGAACGCGGCGCCGCTCGCGATCTGGACCGCCCATGCCGCGCATACCAGCCGCGCGAGGCGGCGCATCGGCTCCGCCCGCGCCGGCGCGGGCCAGGCCCCGGCCACGGCCCCGCCGACAACCGCGACCGCGCCGAAATTGTGGAAGAGCTGGACCACCGCGTAGACCAGGTTTTCGGCCAAGGGCTACTCCACGGTCACGCGGATGCACTGCTCCACCCCGATCGGGACGTGGGCCTTGTTGACCACCTTGACGCAGAGGACGCTGGGTCCGGGCGCCAGCGTCTCCAGAAGATAGCTGCCGGAGAGCTGCCGCAGAATCCCGGCCTCCTTTCCGTCCACGTAGACGTGAACGTGGTCGCCGCGCGGCCCCGGGACCACCTCGTAGGCGAGCCGGTTCTGATCCATCGCGTCGAGCCTGGCGCCGTCCGCGGGCGCCGTGATCCTGACATGGGGTTCCGCGGCAACGGCCGGCGCCACGGAAAGCAAGGACAGCGTTGCCAGAACTATCGCAGGGACCGACTTCGATGGGCGCATGAGAGGACCCCTTCCCCGGCTAATGGCGCAACCGGTCCCGAGAGCAGTTGAACAAGCCGTGCATGGCCAATCGAGTCACGACTGCCCGCGCGCAGGGTTCAGCCCAGGAAGCGGTTGGGTATCTCTTCGGAGCGGGTACGGACATCGAAAACCTTTTCCACGGGAAGAATCGCCACAATCCCGTCCCCCGGGGACCCGGTGTGCGCAGCGTCCAGAATCGCCGCAGCGATGAGTTCCGCCCGGTCCTGCTCGGTGAAAATCTCGATTCTCACCTGATCCACCATCCAGTCCCGGGAAAAGAAATTGGCGTACTCGCCATAGCCTTTCGTCCGTGCAACCGTGATGCCGCGCACGCCCATCTCCTGAAGTTTTTTCTCGACCGGCTCCAATACGCCGGGCCGGATGATCGCTACGACGACGCTAAGTGCCATGATTTGCTCCCGTTGTGATGCGTGCCTCAGCTTCTCCGAGGTATTGCCGTGCCGGCGCCCGCGCCGGCTTTGCGGATCGCGAGTTCCTTCACCAGCGCAAAGATGGCCGGAATAACGATCAGCGTGAGAATGGTGGCCGAGACCATCCCCCCCACCATCGGCGCGGCGATGCGCCGCATGACCTCCGAGCCGGTGCCGCTGCCCCACATGATGGGCAGCAATCCCGCCGTGATGGCGAATACCGTCATCATCAGGGGCCGCACCCGCATGACCGCTCCCTCCATCACCGCGTCGTAGAGATCGCCGAGGCTGAGGCGCTTTCCTTCCATTTCGCGGTTTGCCTCGATTCTTCTGAGCGCCTGGTCCAGGTAAATCAGCATGATGACTCCGGTTTCGGCCGCCACCCCGGCCAGCGCGATGAATCCCACCGCCACCGCCACGCTCAGATTGTAGCCGAGCAGGTACATCAGCCATATTCCGCCCACCAGGGAGAACGGCACGGAAAGCATGACGATGAGCGTATCCGTGAGCCTCCTGAAGTTCAGATACAGCAGCACGAAGATGATGAGCCCGGTCAGCGGGACCACAACCGTCATCCTCTCCTTGGCGCGCTCCAGGTATTCGAACTGCCCGCTCCAGGTGACGTAGTAGCCGGACGGAAACTTCACCTTTTCGGCCACTGCTTTCCTGGCGTCGGCCACGTAACCGCCGATGTCCCGGCCGCGGATGTCCACGAATATGTAGGCCGAGAGCAGGGCATTCTCGGTGCGGATGCCGGGGGTGCCCTTGCTGAGCGTGACCCTGGCGACCTGGCCGAGCGGGATCATGGCTCCGCCCATCACCGGCACCAGGACCTGGGTCGCGATGGCCTGCGGGTCGTTGCGCAGCTCCCGCGGATAGCGCACGATCACCCCGAAGCGCTCGCGGCCTTCGACCGTGGTGGTCACCATCTCGCCGCCCAATGCCGTGGCCACGACGTCCTGCAGGTCGCCCACCGCCAGCCCGTAGCGGGCGAGCGCCATGCGGTCGGGCTCGACGTTCAGGAAATAACCGCCGGTGATGCGCTCGGCGAAGGCGCTGGTGGTGCCGGGCACGGTCTTTACCACGGCCTCGATTTCCTGGGCGAGCCTCTCCATCTCGTTCAGGTCCTTTCCGAACACCTTGATGCCGATCGGGGTGCGGATGCCGGTGGAGAGCATGTCGATGCGGGCCTTGATCGGCATGGTCCAGGCGTTGGCCACTCCGGGAAACTGCAGCGCCGCATCCATTTCGGCGATCAACTTGTCCACGTTCGTGCCCGGACGCCATTCCTCCTCGGGCTTCAGGTTGATGACGGTCTCGAACATTTCGGTGGGGGCCGGGTCGGTGGCGGTGGCGGCGCGTCCCGCCTTGGCGAATACCGAGGCGACCTCCGGAAAGCTTTTGATGATCTTGTTCTGGACCTGCATCAGTTCCGCGGCCTTGGTCACGGACATGCCCGGCAGGCTGGAGGGCATGTACATCAGGGTCCCCTCGTTCAGGGTCGGCATGAACTCGGTGCCGAGCTTGAGCGCGGGGACGACGGAAATCCCCATGACGGCAATCGCCGCGAGGATGGTGAGCGTCTTCCAGCGCATCACCCAGGCGAGCACCGGGCGGTAGCCCCAGATCAGGAAGCGGCTCACCGGATTCCGGTGTTCGGGCCGGATATGGCCGCGGATAAAGAGCAGCATCAATACCGGCACCAGCGTGACGGAGAGCAGCGCCGCGCCCGCCATTGCGAACGTCTTGGTATAGGCGAGGGGCTGGAACAGGCGGCCCTCCTGGGCTTCGAGGGTGAACACCGGAAGGAACGAGACGGTGATGATGAGCAGCGAGAAGAACAGGGCGGGCCCTACCTCCTTGCAGGCGGCGATGATCGGTTCCAGCCTCGATTCGTCCGGCCCTTTCCTTTCGAGATGCTTGTGGGCGTTTTCGATCATGACGATGGCGGCGTCCACCATGGCGCCGATGGCGATGGCGATCCCGCCCAGGCTCATGATATTGGAATTGAGGCCCAGGTAGCGCATGGTGATGAACGCGATCAGGATGCCGATGGGCAGCATCATGATCGCCACCAGCGCGCTCCTCACGTGCAGCAGAAACAGCGTGCACACCAGCGCCACGATGACGCTCTCCTCGATCAGGGTCCTGGTGAGGTTGTCGATGGCGCGATGAATCAGGTTGGCGCGGTCATATACCGGCTCGATGGTCACTCCCGGGGGAAGGCCGCTCGAGATCTCGCCGATCTTGGCCCTGAGATTATGGATGACCTCCAGCGCATTTTGCCCGTAGCGGGACATGGCGATGCCGGCGACCACCTCGCCTTCTCCGTTCAGCTCGGTAATGCCGCGGCGCTCGTCGGGCCCCATCTCGATCCGGGCCAGGTCCCGCAGCAGGACCGGAACGCCGTTTTCGGATTTCAGAACGAGCTGCTCCAGGTCGGCTTTGCCCCGCAGGTACCCGCGGCCGCGCACCATGAATTCGGTTTCGGCCATTTCCACCACGCGCCCGCCCACGTCGGTGTTGCTCATGCGGATGACCTGGGCGATTCTGGAGAGCGGGATGCCGTAGGCCTGGAGCCTCCGGGGATCCACGATCACCTGGTATTGCTGCACGAACCCGCCGACGCTGGCCACTTCCGCGACGCCCTGGGCCTTGGTGAGCTGGTAGCGAATGAACCAGTCCTGGATGGTGCGCAGTTCGGCCAATGTCTGCCTGGCGCCCAGCACCGCGTACTCGTAGACCCAGCCCACGCCCGTCGCATCGGGGCCGAGGGATGGCGTTACACCCCTCGGCAGGCGGCTCGCGGCGAAATTCAGGTATTCGAGCACCCTCGAGCGGGCCCAGTAGATGTCGGTGCCGTCCTCAAAAATGACATAGACGAACGACGCCCCGAAAAACGAAAATCCCCGCACGACTTTCGATTTCGGCACGGAGAGCATGGCGGTGGTGAGGGGATAGGTCACCTGGTCTTCCACCACCTGGGGCGCCTGGCCGGGGAATTCGGTGTAGATGATGACCTGCACGTCGGAGAGATCGGGGATCGCATCCAGCGGGGTCTTCATGACCGCATAAATTCCCGCTGCGACGATGAAAAGCGTGGCCAGCAATACGAGAAATACATTGCGGGCGGACCACTCGATAATCCGATTCAGCATCTCAGCGCCCCTCGTGTCCGCCCTGGTGGCCTTGATCCGGTCGCGCCTGGGCAGCAGCGCCCGGGGCGCCCCCGTCGGCAGCGTGGCCGCCAAAGCTGCCCAGCGCCGCCTTCAGGTTGCTTTCGGCATCGATCAGGAAATTGGCGCTGACCACGACGTTTTCCCCGGCCTGGATCCCGTCCAGGACTTCGACGTAGCCATCGGCCCGCGCGCCTAGCTTCACCTCGCGCGGCTGGTACAGCCCTTCGCCCCGCTCGACCAGCACGATCTGCCGGGTACCGCTGTCGAGCACCGCGGAATCCGGCACCGTCAGCGTTTTTCCCTTGCCTGGAGTAGCGGCGATTTCCACGCTCGCGTACATGGCGGGCTTGAGCAGTCCGCCCGGGTTGGGCAGCTCGACGCGCACCTTGGCGGTGCGGGTTTCGCCGGCAAGCGTCGGGTAGATGAAGGTGACCTTTCCTTCAAAGCGCTTTTCGGGGTACGCGTTGACCGTGATCCTGGCGGGTTGGCCGGGACGGACCATGCCCAGGTCCTGCTCGAACACGTCCCCCAGCAGCCACACGGTCGACAGATCGGCGATCCGGTACAGGGGCTCGCCCGGCATGATTCGCATCCCCTCGACCGCCATTTTTTCAATGACTACCCCGTTCGCCGGTGCGCGCAGGGTGAGGGACTGCCGCGCCGCATTCTCCCTTTGCAGGCGCTTCAGTTCCTCTTCGGATATGTCCCAGTTGCGCAGCCGCTGCAGGGCGCTTTCCATCAGCTGCTTCATGCTTGCCTGGATGTCGGCGCCGCTTCCCTGCACGGCCTGCACGCCTTTCCATGCGATGAGGTATTCCTGCTGAGCGGTGACGAGGTCCGGACTGTAGATTTCCATCAGAGCGTCGCCGCGCCTGACCGGCTGCCCCGTGGTATTCACGTGAAGCTTCTGGATCCATCCCTCGAACCTGGGGGTGACCGTGTGCAGTCGCCGCTCGTCGGCCTGGACCGTGCCCACCGCCCGGACGGTGCGGGTGAGTTGGCGGAGCGCGGCAGGCTCGATTTTCACTCCGAGCTTCTGCACCTTGTCGAGGCTGATTTTGACCTGCGGGCCTTGCGGCTCGTCGCCTTCGTAGACCGGAACGTAATCCATGCCCATCCCGTCCTTTTTCGGCACCGGCGAGGAGTCGGGAAGGCCCATGGGGTTGCGGTAATAGAGGATTTTGCGCGCTTTGCCCCCGGTGGCGGCCCCGTCGGAGAGGACCGGCGCGGTTCCCGCCTTCACTTCTGCGCCTTCATTGCTTTTCGATCCCCACCAGTAGCCGGCCCCCAGGGCAGCCGATACCAGAAGCGCGATGACCAATGCCGTTCTAAGCTGCTTCACGAGTGTTCTCCCTCATGCTCGAATGTCGGGCCCTCAGAGTCCGGGCTTGCCGACCAGGAAATCGACTTCCGCCAATGCCTTGTTGTAATTGATCAGAGCCGCGGCATGGACGATCTCGTAGTTGAAGACCGTCATCTGGCTGTCCATGAGCGACAGGAAATCGGCGCGGCCCACTTTGTAGGCGGCGAGCGTGGCCTCCACCGCAAGCCTGGCTTGGGGCAGGATGCCGGTTTCGTAGAGCCGGGCCGATTTCAGGTTCTGCTCCGCGCCGGCCACCTGCTGGCGCAGCTTCATGAACAGTTCGTTCTGCTGCGCCTGGAGCATGTTCAGGGCCTGGTCGCGCATCGCGGCGGCCTCGGAAAGCCGCGGATCAAGCTTGGCTTCGCGCCAGAGCGGAAGGTTGATGGCGACGATGACGCTCACCATGTCTTCCCGCTTGGTACCGTCCGGCATGTTGTCGCGCTGGCCATACTGCAGGCGAACATCGAAGTCGGGATAGAAATCCTTTCTTGCCAGTTCCAGCGCTTTGTCGTTGCGGGCAACAAGACTTTGGAGCGCGCGCAGTTGCGGGCGGTCGCGAAGGCCTGCTTGGCGCAGCGCATCCAGCGACAATGCAACTTCTCCCGGGCCCGGCGTTTGGGGAATTACGGGCGCCGGATTCGAACCGCGGCCCAGGGTCCGGCTGAGATCGGCTTCGATCATCGGGCGCTCGCGGTCCAGCCTGATCAGCTCGTCAAGCATTTTTGAAAGCTGGGTCTGGGCCTTGAGCACATCTGCCTGGCTTCCCTGGCCCACCGCGTACCGCGCTTCGGCGACTTTCAGAAACTGATCCAGGACGGACCTGTTCTTTTCGACGAGCCGCTTCGAATCCATGACCAGGGCGAGATCGAAGTAGGCGAGCTTCACGTCCCTAACGACCTTGTTTACCGTCTCCTGGTAGCCATAGGCGAGGGATTCCGCGTCCTTCGAGGCCATGTCCTGGCGCAGCCCGCGCTTCCCCGGGTACGGGAATCTCTGGGCGAGGCCGATCATTTTCATGGTCATGTCCTCCCGGTCGAAGCGCCGGGAATCCACCGGGAGGTTGATGACTCCCGCTTCCAGCATCGGGTCATCCAGGGCGCCAGCCGGCGAAATCCTGGCTTGCGCGGCCTCCACTTCCTTCCTGGCCGCGCGGATTTCCGGGTTGTTCTGAAGCGCCTCGGAGACGAGCTGACCAAGTGGAACGGCCGTTTGCGGGGCGGCGGGCCGCTCGGCAAACACGCCGGCGGACGGCGGGTTGCGATCTCCGCCGGCGACCTGTGCCTGCGTTTCCGGGCTGACGGCGCTCAGGGCGGCGACCGCCACGAGAGCGAATCGGGTTTGGGGTTTCATCAACTGATCCTTTTGCGGGCGGGGCCGGAAGGCCGGCCGTGGCCTTCCGGCGTTTCCGCCTATTGCACCGGCTTGATGCGGATGACGGCGTAGTTCTTATCCTTGTCCGGGGCAAGCTCGAACTCGACGCGCATGCCCGGCTTCACGCCCTTCAGTATCTTTTTGTCTTTGACCGGGAACTCCATGGTCATGGCGGGCCATTTGAGGCTGTTGATCGGACCGTGGTTCAGCTTCAATTTCCCGGCGACGCTGTCCACGGCTTCGACCGCGCCCTGTCCCTTATGTGTCGCGGCCGATTCCTTGCCGCCCTGAGGCATCGGCATGCCGGACATATCGGACGAGGCGTTCGCCACGGGTGATGCCGCAATGACCGAGATGGAAATCAGCGCGGGATAAAAAAGCTTCATGACATATTCCTTCCTGCAAAAAGTTGTTTTGAACCGCTTGATAACGCTTGGGGCGGGTGTGCCGAATCGACTGAGGAGAACCCGCCGCAAGCCCAACCGGGAGCGAGGTTACTCCTGCGCCATTAGCGCAACTGTGAAGCCGGAAACGGAAGCCGCCCGGAGTCGCTGCCCGGGCGAAGCCCGGGCTACGCAAGCTCAGGCGAGAGGAGGCCGCTTGGGGCGGTCGGGAATGCGGGACGGGCGAGACGCGACAGGGGCCGCCGAATGGGCGAAGGCGGCATCAATCGAAACCGCCGAAATCGGTGCCGGAAGAGCGGCGTTAACGCAGGAGGAATGCAGGGTGCAACCGTCGAATCCTCCGGAGTCGTCCGCTTGGGGCGTCCCCGGGGCATCGGGACTGGCCGCATAATCGTTCACGGCGTCGTGGTGACACGGCTGGATATCGCACAGGTTCATTGCCATGGCCGCCGCCCCCTGCAGAGACGTCACGAGGGTCACCACGATCAGGATCCAGCGAATCGCCAAATTCATCGGTTCGAGTATAAGAGATGTCGATATTGCGGCGCAACCCGCACCGGCAGGCCGTTAGAGACTGCGGCCGGTATAAAGTTCAACGATTACCGTGGCGCGGTTCCTTCCGCTGAAGCCGTAGCAATGGCTGCGGATCGCGCCGTCATGCTTGCCTCACCGGTTTTTCCCGATGGCGGGGTCCTGGAGGCTCTCGCTGCGCCATTGCAGGGTCTGCGGCGACCATTTGCTCTTGAGGAACGCAAGCACGGCCCAGATCTCCTCGTCCTTCAGCACCGATTTGAACCCCGGCATGTCGCTCTGGTAGCCGGGCGGGCCATAAGGGGGAACGAGTCCCTGCTTGACGATGCCGAAGAGCACGGAATCCGGATGGTGCCAGGTGTGGCCGGATTCGTCGTGGGGCGGTGCGGGCATGCGGCCGGTGGGCAGCCGCACTTTCCAGTTCGGCTGGCCCTGCAACCGGTCCCCGTGGCAGGCCGCGCAATTCTTTGCATAGACCGCTTCGCCGGCCTTCACCAGCGCCGCGTTCTTCGGGTCGGCGGGGGATTCGGGCCGCATCCCGTAGCGCAGGTACACGAACGCCCCGAGCACCGCCGCCACCGCCAGCAGGACGGTGATGATCTGCACCTCCAGCCGCTTCCAGAAGGGTTCCCTGCGTTCCGTGCTCATCGGGCGCCGCTCCTACCTGGTCTGACCCCGGTCGGCGATCTGCTTCCAGCTCTTGCCCTGGTCTTTGCTGATAAACACGCTGCGCTCGAAGGTGGCGATGGCGTACTCGCGCTTGTCCGCGGGGTTCTGAGCCACGTAGGCAACGGCGTCGCGCTCCAGCGGCGGCAGCGCGACGTTGGTGCTCTTGCCGGTTTTCCACTCCATCCGGCTGAGGATCGGCGTTCCGGCATAGGTGCTCACCCACAGGTCTGTCCCGTCGTGATCGAAGAATACGGCAAGCGTTTGCTGTCCCTTGACCAGCGGTCTGAAGGTATTGCCGCCGTCGGAGGAAACGAAGCCGCCGGTCTGGGTGGCGGCCGCCACCACCTGGTTGTCGGTGGGATGCACGGCGAGCGCGCCGGGATCGCCGTCGAGACCCTTCGCCTCGGCGCGGCGCCAGGAGAAGCCCTGGTTCACGGTGGCGTAGATGCCGCTCCCCTTCATCCGTGAGTTGGGATGGTAATTGAAGACATAGACCGCGTTGGTGCCGTAGCTGGTGGCGAGCAAATGAAAATCGGCTTCGCCTTCGAGCCCCAGCTTGTCCCAGCTGCGCCCCGCGTCCCGGGAGCGCATCAGCCCGAGGGGATTCACGAGATTGGTGCCCTGGGCCGGGTGGCCGCTGCTGTAAAGATTATCCCTGGTCACGGAAAAGCCCATGTAATCGTGGTCGGCGCCCGGCGCCTTGCTCCAGCGTCCGTTGCTGTAGACCGCGATCCCGTAGTGGGCGGGAACGAAGAGCTGCTTGCCGTCGGCGCTGTAGGCGAGGCCGTGGACATGGTGCAGGGATTCGGCTGCCATCGCAGGCGCTGCGAGCGCCGCGCCCAGAAACGCAACACCCAGGGTTGCGGAAAGCGTCTTGCTGAAACGAATCATCGGAATCTCCATTTGCGGTTTCGTGAGTCGAAAATTTGTCAGGCAGGATCACGCAGGATCATTGGCACTCGCGCCGGATGAATGAGCCCATCTCTTCGGGACCCGAGAACACCACGAATGCGCGATCGCCCATCATGCCGCCGTGAAGGAGCACAGGCCGTCCGGGCGCCGGTCCGTCGGGGCCGGAATCGGTCTTGAAGCGCAGGTTGAACTCCCAGAACGAGAAGGTCTTGCCCGCCATGGTGGTGACATTATACGTGTCGCCGCAGTAGCGAATGGCTTGCACCTGGCCCTGGGCGCCGGCATCGCGCAGGCGCGTTGTTTCCGCCTGTCCCATCATTCCTCCCCGGCCGGCCGCAGCAGGAGCCTTGCCCTCCGATACCGCCTTGAGAAAGGCGATGAGGTCTGCGCGCATGTTGTCGTTCCTCACCCCCGGGAAATCCATGCGGCTTCCGGGAATGAACTCCTTCGGGTTCCTGAGCCAGCGGTCGAGGCTGGGCCCGTCCCAGGTCACGCCTGCCTGCTTGATCGCCTCGGAATAGCGGGCAAACCCCTGGGCCTTTCCCGCCTTGCGGCCCCAGATGCCAGCCAGGCTGGGACCTGTCATGTGGCGGCCCGGATCGAGGGAATGGCACGCCGCGCACTGGTTGAAGAGGCGAACGCCCCGTGCAGGGTCCCCCGCCGCGACCGCCTCCGACGCGGACAACGGGAACAAGGCGGCGAAGCCGCAGATCAGAAGATGTCTAGCGTTCATGCCGATACTCCTTTCCGAACGGAAGCGGCCCCAATCCGGAACACCGGTTGGAGCCGGAACCGGGCCGGAGGTTCAAGGTCCGTGGGTCTCATTTTCCGCAGACGATGGCGCTCGTCAGGTGCCGGTGCCGATCGCTTCGGCGCCTCCGCACCGGCACCAGACACAGGTGCAGTCCACGTGGTTGCAGCTTACATCGCTGCGCAGGCTCCGGTAGCGGCTTCTGGCCCACGGACCCAATATCCGGGATGCCGCCGAAGGACTGTAAAGCCTGCCCAGAAAAGCGCGGGGGTCACGGCGCGCGCGCCGCAGCAGGAGCCAGCGGTATCCGTGGTTGCCGAGCAGGCTGTAGAGCGCGCGGTTGAACACCGAGGTCGCCATCAGCCGCTCCAGGCTCTGCCGCCACAGCCGGTCGTAATCGTCCCCGTGAAGAAGGCTGAGCGCGGCCATTTTGCCCGACAGCATGGCCATCCTCATGCCGAACCCCCAGAGCGTGTCCTGAAAGCCCGCCAGCTCCCCCACCATCGGGTGGCTCCCCGCCAGGGCCCGCTCCGGGATGCGGAAATTTCCCGCGCCGCCGTGGGGCCGGGCGTTTTCCATCTTCAGCCCGATCAGCCGGCGAAACGCCTCCACGGTGCGCTCCACGTAGATGCGCTCCTGCTTGAATCCGGAAAACATGCAGCTCTTCACGGTGCCCTTGCCGCCCATCACCAGCACATAGGCGTAGCCCCGGGGCGCGATGTAGTCATCGCAGATTGTCCAGAAGCCGTCGTTCATGGCGGTGTCGAAGTGGTATCCGACGGCGATGGCGTCGGCGGCCTTGGGACCGGTCGCCAGGATGCCGGGCCCGGCGATGCGCTTCAGCGGGCTGTTGAACCGGACCTCGATCCCCAGCGCCTGCGCCTGGGCAAGCAGCGCCGAATCCAGACTGCCGGGCGCCGGGCCCCGCTCGACGACGTAGAAGATCGGATCGCGGCTGGCCATGGGGTAGGCATGGCCCCAGGCATCGAACGCCGTGCCCTCGCGGCAGGGAAACTTCCGGAACTCGGTCGTGATGCCCTCTGAATGAAGCCAATCGAGCACATCCTGGTCCGTGGTCCAGTTCTCGAGCCCCTGAAGATCGCCCTGAAAGCGATACCCCAGTTCCCGCTGCGCCTCGTGGACGATGACGCGGCGGCCGGCGCGGGCCAGGGTTATGGCCGCCGCAAGTCCTGCGGGCCCCGCTCCGGCGACTTCGACGATTTCCGGGCTTGCGCCGTTTTCCTCAGCCATGGTCATGATCCGGCATGGCCTTCAGTCTTCATCGCGCGCGGAAAGAAGGCGGGAGTCCGGGCCGCGTAGCCGGCATAGGCATCGCCGAATTCCGCGAGGGCGTCCCGCTCTTCGGCTCGCGCCAGCCGCACGTACATCCACACCAGCACCGGGAACATGGCGAGGGTGAGGATCGTCTGCCATTGCAGCAAAAATCCGAACAGGATGAGCACGAAGGCCGCGTACTGGGGATGGCGGATGACCGCGTAAGGCCCGGTGGCCGCCAGCGCGCGGCGGCGCTGGGCCGCATACAGCACTTTCCACGCCGCGTAGAGCAGGTAGAAGCCGCCGACGATCAGGATGTTGCTGGCGATGTGGAACGGCCCGAAGTGGGGATTGCTCTTCCAGCCCAACAGGGTCTCCAGCAGGTGTCCCGCGTCGTGGGAGAGAAAATCCACCTCCGGATACCGGGTTTGCAGCCACCCGGAGAGCAGGTAGATGGTGAGCGGGAAGCCGTACATCTCGGTGAACAGCGCCACCAGGAATGCCGAGAACGCGCCGAAGGAGCGCCAGTCCCGCGAGGTTTTCGGCTTGAAGAAGCTGAAGGCGAAGAAGATGAACACCAGGGAATTGATGACCACCAGGGACCACAGTCCGTAGGACGGGGCGGGTTCATTCATTGTTTCTCTCCCTTGGATTTCCCGGCGGGGCCTTCATGATCGCCATGGCCGCCGTGGCTCCCGTGCATGAAAAAATGCAGGAGCGGGCAGGCGAGCAGCAGCAGGTAGGGCAGGACACCGAGCACGTGGGCGGTGTGCTCGGTGAAGAGGAAAAATCCCGCGATGGCGAGAAAGCCGATCAGGGCCCACTTGAGCCTGGAATTCGGCGGCCCCTGGTCGGGGCTTCCCTGGGATTGCTGTTCGTTGCTCATGCCTTGATTCCCTGGATCGGAGCGGAGTCGTCAATGATGATGGCGGTATTCGAATTGGGCTTCGAGCACGCGCGGCCGCCCGGGGCGGCGCACATGCACCAGAATGCGGTAGGCAACCCGGCCCGGCATTGGAAAATGGTTTGCGTAGGCGGGCATTCCACGGAAAGTTGCCGGCCGGAGCTCCTTCCTGGGCCCCGCAAAACCGGATTCGGCGACGTCGAGCACCTTCCTGACGGTCACATCGTCCGCCCGCAGCGACCCGGCACCGAGCAAGGGAAGGGTTGCGAGCCCCTTCAGGACGGTCCTCCGAAGTGTGGAGCGGGCCATGATCACGGATGGCGGTACTCGAAGCTCACGTCCACCGGCTGCGCTGCGCCCGGGCGGCTGATTTTCACGGTGATGCGGTAGGGCCCCTTGCCGGGCATGCGGAAAAAGTTTCCGTAGCTCATGGCGCCGGCAACGGGCATGGGATCGAGGCGCCGGATTTCGGCATTGAGCCCGGGTTCGGCAACCGATGCGCTGACGACTGCATCGGTCACCCGTGCCCCGGTTCTCGCGTCGAAGATTGCCACCAGCACGTGGTGGGCGCCCTTTTCCTTCTTGCCGCCGGCGTGATCCCGCTCGTGGCCGACGATCATCTCGCCCGGCACGACGCCGTAATACACGGAGAGCCCATCGGCCCGGCGGTACTGGGCATTGGGCGCATCCGCGGCGTGGGCCGCCATTGCGGCGAGCGCGATCCAGGCGATGAGCATTGCGCACGTTCTGAGCAAGCTTCCGAACATGGCCAACCCCCCTTCGTTACGGCCGTCGTTGCGGCCCGAAAATCCGCGAACCGGGTCTGCGGATCGCGAGCACAGGCCAAGCCGGGATTTCGGCATTCGGCCGACGGATCACTCGCCGAGGTCGCGCTTCTTCTGCTCGAATTCCTCGCGGTCGATCTCGCCCCGGGCGTAGCGCTCCTTGACGATGTCGAGCGCGGATTTGCCGGGAGGCGGGACCGGGACGTGCCCGGAGCCCCCGCCGGAGCCGATCACCCACTTGACGATGATCACGATGCCCAGGATGACCAGCACCCAGAACAGCAGCATGCTGATCAGCCCGAATCCCATGCCCCCCATCATTCCGTCCCAGCCGTAACCGCCGTAGTTTCCCCACATGGCACACCTCCGATCGTTGGAAAGTCAAGAAACGCTTGCAGCAATAGTGGCTCCATCGTCCTGTCGCACCCTGCCCATTCACTTACAGATCCGTCCGGTTGAGTCGCAGCGCATTGGTCACCACCGAAACCGAGCTGAAACTCATGGCCGCGGCGGCGATGATGGGCGAGAGCAGCAGGCCGAACAACGGGTACAATACGCCCGCCGCCACCGGGATGCCGAGCGAATTGTAGACATAGGCGAAGAACAGGTTCTCGCGGATGTTGCGCATGGTGGCGCGGCTCAGGCGCCGGGCCCGCACGATTCCGCGCAGGTCGCCCTTGACCAGGGTGATTCCGGCGCTCTCCATCGCCACGTCGGTGCCGGTGCCCATGGCGATTCCCACCTGGGCCTGGGCCAGGGCCGGCGCGTCGTTGATCCCGTCACCGGCCATGGCGACGAAGCGGCCTTCGCTCTGGAGCTGCTTGACGATCTCCGTCTTCTGCTCCGGCAGGACCTCGGCCACCACGCGGTCGATGCCGAGCTTGCGCGCGACCGCCTCGGCGGTGACGCGGCTGTCGCCCGTGAGCATCACGATCTGGACGCCTTCCTGGTGCAGCGCGCGAATCGCCTCCGGCGTGGTCTCCTTGATCGGGTCCGCGACTTCGATCAGCCCGGCGGCTTTTCCGTCGAGCGCCACGAACATGACGGTCTGACCCTCGGTGCGCAGCGTCTCGGCACGGGAGGCGAGTTCGCCGGGATCGATCCCGAGGGACTCCAGCAGCTTGCGGTTGCCCACGGCGACGCTGCGGCCTTCGACTTCGCCGGTTACGCCCTGGCCGGTCACCGACTGGAACTCGGCGACTGCCGCGAGCGCCAGGCCCTTGGCCTCGGCGCCGCCGACGATGGCTGCCGCCAGGGGATGCTCGCTGGCGCGCTCGAGGCTGGCGCCGAGCCGCAGGATGTCATCCTCGGCGAAGCCGGCGTGGGTGACGACGCCGGTTAGTTTCGGCTTGCCCACGGTCAGGGTTCCGGTCTTGTCGGTCACCAGGGTGTTCACCTTGCCCATGACTTCGAGCGCCTCGGCGTTCTTGATCAGCACCCCTGCCATGGCGCCGCGCCCGGTGCCCACCATGATGGACATGGGAGTGGCGAGCCCCAGGGCGCAGGGGCAGGCGATGATGAGCACCGACACCGCATTGATGATGGCGTGAGCGAGCCGCGGCTCGGGTCCCCAGAAGAACCAGACGACCCAGGCGAGGCCGGCGACGAGCACCACCACCGGCACGAAATAGCCGGTCACCACGTCCACCAGCCGCTGGATCGGGGCGCGCGAGCGCTGGGCCTCGGCCACCATGCGCACGATCTGCGCCAGCAGCGTGTCAGCGCCCACGCGCTCGGCGCGCATGAGCAGGCTCCCGGTGCCGTTCACGGTGGCGCCAATCAGGCGGTCGCCGTCGTGCTTCTCCACCGGGATCGGCTCGCCGGTGACCATGGACTCGTCAACGGCGCTCGCGCCCTGGGTCACCACCCCGTCCACCGGCACTTTTTCTCCCGGTCGGACACGCAATACGTCCCCGGGCTGCACATCCGCGAGCGGGATGTCCTCCTCGCGGCCGTCTGCGCGAACGATGCGGGCAGTCTTGGGCGCGAGGCCCAGCAGCATCCTGATCGCCGCGCTGGTGCGGCTGCGGGCGCGCAGTTCCAGCACCTGCCCCAGCAGCACCAGGGCGGTGATGACGGCGGCCGCTTCGAAATAGACCGGGACCAGCCCTTCTTCGGTGCGCACCGTCTCCGGGAAGATTCCGGGCAGGAGCAGGCCCACCATGCTGTAGAGCCAGGCGACGCCCACGCCGAGGGCGATGAGGCTGAACATGTTCAGGCTGCGGTTCACCAGCGATTGCCATCCGCGCACGAAAATCGGCCATCCGCCCCACAGCACCGCGGGGGTCGCCAGCGCGAACTCGACCCATTGCAGCGTCCGGTGGGAAATGAGCCGGGAAGTGAACTCGGGGGCCAGGTCTGCCACCGTCGCCATGACGAACACCGGCAGCGCAAGCGCGGCGCTGACCCAGAACCGCCGCGTCATGTCCTTGAGCTCGACGTTCTCCTCTTCTTCGAGGCTGACGGTCCGCGGCTCCAGCGCCATGCCGCAGAGGGGGCAGTCGCCGGGGGCGTCGCGGACGATTTCCGGATGCATGGGGCAGACATACTCGGTGCGGGCGGCGGGTGCCGGTGGCGCCTCGGGTTCCAGCGCCATGCCGCATTTGGGGCAGGCGCCCGGACCCGGCTGCCGCACTTCCGGATGCATCGGGCAGGTGTACATGACCGGGGCGGCCTGCGGCGCAGGCGCGGGGGGCGCCGGTGGTTTTGCCTCTTCCGCTGCCGCCGCCTTCAATTCGTGATGGTGTCCATGCCCGGCGGGGGCGGTGGCCGGCTGCACTCCGGCAGGGCCGAGATGCGCCGCGGGATTCTTCTCGAATTCGCTCCGGCAGTGCCCGGAGCAGAAGTAATAGGTCTTTCCCTCGTGGACCAGGGTCCTCGCCGCCGACTGCTCATCCACGGTCATGCCGCATACCGGATCAATCGCCATTTTTTCTCCTTTTTCGCCCCAGGTTTCCGGGATCATCGAGACGCGTAGGTTGGGCATTCATGCCCAACAAAACGTGGGTATTGATGCCCAACAAAATGCCGCGTACACCGCAAATCCTGTCGTTGGGCTTCGCTCGCGAAGCCCAACCTACGGCTGCTCGAACCACCCCGCCGCCCCTCGGCAAGCTCAGGGCGGCACCCCTCCTTGGAGAGGGGCCGGGGGGCGGAGCAGGGGTTTCGGTCGGCATGCCGACCGCCTGCGCAGCGGCTGCCCGATGCAGCGGGCAGCGCGCCCTGCAAGGGAGGGTCGGCGCGGGGTGGTGTGGGTTTGCTGTCACGCCGTTTCGAAACGCTCAATAAGACAAAAACGGATCAACTTGCACGCGCCGTTACTTCAACGGCCAGCGGAATGCCCGCGGCGAGGGCTCGCCCGGGCGCTGGATTCGCAGCTCCACGGCTGCCGGCGCCGGCGTCACGGCATTGAATCGCAGCACGCCCTTGCGGTGATGTCCTCCCGCCGGATCGCCTTTCCACTCGACCGGCGCGGAAGTTGCGCCGCCTTCGGCTACCAGCACAGCGGTTTTCATCAGGTCGTCCTTCAGCTCCTGGCTATGGGTGTCGAACACGATTTCGAACTCCCAGGATTTGCCGGAAAGGCTCAGCGGCGTGACCTTCACCGTCACGGCGGAGGCGGTCGTGGTTTGCGGCGCCAGCGAGGGTGCTGCGACGGCGCCGAAGGTGGCGGCGGCGAACCCCAGGATTAAAGCGGTCAGGTATGTGCGCATTTGGCGTGCTCCTTGGCGGCGTTGTAAACCTTGTTTCCGATATAGCCGACGCCCGCGGCGTTGAACCCGAGCCCGGCCCAGAACAGTTCCACTTGGTACTGGGTGGCGAAGGTCACGAGGCCGGCCGCACCGACGATGGGCGCGATGTTGGCGAGGTAATGGGTGCAGCAGGAAACCATGGCGGCGGTGGAGGTGGTGCCTGAGGCGGCGACCACAGTGCCCGAAGCGGCGGCCCCGTGCACCAGATCCCTCAGGTGCACGAACAGGCCGACCTGGAGACCGAATCCGGCGGCCAGCGGTACGATGAAGTACCAGTAGGTGGAAAACTGGTCCACCGTGAAGCTCCAGCCGGAGACCAGCGTCAGCAGCCCGAAATAGGCGGCGAGCAGGATCGCAAGAGCCAGCGTGCCCGCGCGGACGGCTTGCATGGGGAATCGGGTTGCCTTCACGTTACGGCGCCTCCGTCGCATGGCATTTCATTTCCACCATCGCCCGCAGCGTCGCCTCCTCGGCGACGAAGGCCTCGACGGCGGCCGGGTCGAACTGGGTTCCGGAAAGACGCAGGATCTCGGACTTCGCCACATCGTAGGCGAGGGCCTCCCGGTAGGGCCGGTCCGAAGTCATGGCGTCCAGCGTATCGATCACCGCAAAAAGCCTGGCGCCGAGCGGGATTTCCTTCCCCGACAGGCCCCGCGGATAGCCGCTTCCGTCGAAGCGCTCCTGGTGGGCGAGCACCATCTCCGAGGCGGCGGCGAGCCCGGGGACCTTGGACACCACCTGGTAGCCCAGCTCCGGATGGCGGCGCATGACGGCCCACTCGCCGGTGGTGAGCGGCCCGGGCTTGAGCAGGATCGCGTCCGGCACCGCGATCTTTCCGAGATCGTGCAGCAGCGCGCCCGGGTGAATCTGCCGCAACACGGCGGGATCGGCGGTGAAGCGCCGGGCCAGCACCAGGGTGTGGCAGGCCACCCGCTTCGAGTGCAGGCCGGTTTCCTGTTCCCGGGCGTCCAGCAACTCGGCCAGCGCTTCGGCCAGCGCCGAAGGGGCGCGTTCCGGATCGTTCGGTCCGGCGCCAGGCTGCACGCGCTTGAGCAGGCAGGCCTCGCAGCAGCACTGCTCGCCCATGCGGGCGAACACCGGGGAGTCGATCCGCTCTCCGCACAGCGTGCAGACGCGAACCGGTTCGCAGGCCTTCCCGCTAATCAGTGATTCGGTCATGGAAGTAGTTGTACAAAGGCACGAACACGAGCCCGAAATAAATGCCGTAAAGAAAACTCTCCGCCAGGCCGAGGAAAAAGCTCGGCCAGCTGAGCCAGGTGAATCCGGGAAGAAGCTTGAGCCACGCCTCGTACATGCGCTGGCCGAACGCCAGATCGTAGGCGATGCAAATGACGTAGGTGAGGCTCAGGAACGATCCCGCCGCCAGGCCCACCACCTTCCAGTTGAGCCTACCCATGGTGATGTCCTCCCGCCGGTTGCTCCACAAGATACGACTGCGGATCCTTCTCGAACTTTTCGCGGCAGCCGGCCGAACAGAAATAATAGGTGCGTCCGCCGTGCACCGCCGCGGCCGCGGTATTCTGCGAATCCACGTTCATGCCGCACACCGGGTCCTTGAGCGCCGCCCCGGATTCGTCGCCCCGATGGCCGCCGTGACCGCCATGGCCTCCATGGCGGCCGTGGGCGCCGCAGCCAAAGCGCATCATGAAGAAAAACACCGCGCCCCAGAGCACGAGCCAGCCCAGGCTCTTCAGGCTTTCTGCATCCATATGCATTCTCCCTGGTGTTGATAAATACTGATTGCGTCTCCTCGATGAGTCCGCTCCTGGCGCACCTGCAGCGCACGGGGAATGAATCCGTTACGTCGCTGACAGGGTGCCGGGCGCCGGCCCGAGCGTTCCCGGGTTATCGCTCCGGAAGCGGAGCGACCCTGGGGCGGAAAGCCTCAATTCAGGAGGCGAAGGGTGCGGAGGTAGAGCGGGACTGGGGAAGGGGGCGCGTTCTTGCCGATGCGAAGGACGCCAATATCGGATGCAAGGTGCGGCACGCTGACCGGGTAGGCCGCGAGCAACACTCCCCAGAATTCCCCGGAATCGGAAGGCAAAGCGGCCTGTTGCGGAACGTACGCGTCGTAACCGGTCGCCTCGACGCAACGGGATTCCTGGCCCTTGCATGGGCCATCCGCGCAATACCCGCTGGCCTGGGCGGTGCTGTGAGGAAGGTAACCGTGGGGCAGCGCGGCGAACGCCGTCCCGCAGCAGGGCAGGAGCGCAGCGGCGGCCCAGAGCAGCAGCCATGAGGCGAGCACCCACAAAGCGATGCGCCGGCCGGCACGCTTCGGCACCCGGACGGGCGGTAACGCCTGCGTGCCATCGGGTGATCGAGTCATGGCTTTCATCGAGTAATCCAAGGTTCAGACGCTCCGGTAACCACGATAGTTCATCCCTCTGCCTGCGGTTTTGATCCAGATCAAACGTTCACCTGCCCAGGGCTTCGGGGGAGAGCGGGGTGCTTCCGGCTGCTTGCGGTCCGGGCCGGAATTTTCCGCCTCCCCGGGGCTGCGGGGAGCGCGGGAGCGTTCCCGCGTCGAGCGGGCCCTCAATTTCCTCCGCGCCTATTTCTGTGCGGGCGGCGTCTGGCCCTTCAACATCTGCTCCATCATCATCTGCATCATGTCCACGCGCTTTTCCATTTGCTGCATGCGGCCCATCATGGCGTCGGCGCCGGGGCCCCCCGCACCCCCGCCCATCATGCCGCCGCCCATCATTCCACCGCCCTGGCCGCCGTGCATCATGCCCATCATTCCGCCCTGGCCGCCGCCCATCATGCCGGACATCATGGGGCAGCCCATCATGCCGCCGCCCATCATTCCTCCCCCCATCATGCCGCCGCTTCCCATGGCGCCCGCGACCATCATGCTTTCCTGCATGGTCTGCATGTGCTCGCCGAGCAGTTTCTGGCGCTCCCTGGCGTCCTTGGCCTTGCCGATTTTGTCGAGTTGGGCCTGGAGCTTTTTGGTATTGTCCTTGAGCTTCTGGACCGCCTTTTCCGGGTCCGCCGCGGGTTTCGCGGGCGCGGCCTGGGCTGCGCCGGCGCCCGGCTTCTGGTCCGGGTGATGCTCCTCGACAGCGAGCGCGGGATAAGCGGATACCAGGGCCAGCATCATTGCGGATAACGCGAGTTTCTTCATGGCAATTCTCCTTTCATGACAACGTCAATCAATAGTACGTAGTACTTTTCTCGGGCGCGCGGGGATATGGGCTAGCCTGCCAGGCTGTCGCGCACCTTTTCCAGCCGTGCGCGCACTTCCTTGCCGAGCACATGCACCTCGGGCCGGTCCACCAGCTTGAGCACCGCCTCCGGGTCCATGAATCCCACCCAGATGCTGCCGTCTTCCTCCTGCCGCACCACCACGTTGCAGGGCAGCAGCAGCCCGATGTCCGGATCCGCCTCGATCGCCCGGTGCGCAAGGGGCGGGTTGCAGGCGCCGAGGATGCGATAGGGGCGTCCGTCGATCCCCAGTTTCGCCTTCATTGTCGCCTGGACGTCGATATCCGTCAGCACGCCAAAGCCTTCCTTCTTGAGCGCTTCGGTCACTCTTTCGATGGCCGCGCTGAACGGCGCCTTAAGTCGAATGCTGAATCCATACATGGTCGAGCCCTTTCTTGATGTGAGTTGGCGAGCATGGGCAGGCGCCCGTTGGAGCCGGAGGCTCCGGAAGTTCCAAGTGGTTCGCGGTGCCATTACGCTTTTTCCGCGCCGGGGCCGCTGTGCCCGGGCGGATGCGCGGCCGATGGGGGTTTCCGCCGCTGGGCGATCCAGATCACCGCAGCGAGCAGCAGGAATACCAGCGAGCCCCAGCCCCAGACGACCGAGTAGCCCGGCATGGCGAACATGGGCACCGTCGCATAAAGGATTGCGAGCAGGGCCCACACGGCAAACACGATTACCAGCAGGACGATATCTTCTTTCATGGTCGTTGGTCGAGCATCGAAAATTGTGGGTCATCGCTCCGCACGGGTCAGTGGCCGCCCATGGCGCCTGCGGCCTGCAGCGGCAGCGCCTGGATCATCTCGAACGCGAGCGCGGTGAAAAACGCCATGGCGCCCACCAGCAGGAGCACCGAGAGCGGCCCGGCCCAGGCCCGGGTCGCCGCCGGGGTAACATCGCCCCAGGCCACTGAAGGCAGCGTCATGCCGGCAACGTCCTCGGCCGGCGCCGGCCACAGCGTGCGGAACAGGCCGTACAGGTAGGTGAGCAGTCCGGCAGCCATGATGACGCCGCCGATGCCGATGCCCGCCATGAGTGTACCCCAGAGCGCGGGGGCGGTGCCGTCGTAGGCGACATCGAGCACGCGGCGCGGCACGCCGAGATAGCCGGCGGTCACTCCCGAGGCGCCGAAGATGAGCAGGCCCGCGGTGATGAAATAGGGAAGCGCGGTGAGCAGGCCGGGCTTCCACAGGGCGTGTCCCGTCACCCCGGGAAGGACATAGCAGAGCGCGGCGAGGAAGGTGAGGGTCACGGTCCCCACCGTCAGGAAATGGAAATACCCGGGCACGAAAAAGGTGTCCGAGAGCAGCGGCGCGATCTTTTCCTGGATGAGCACGAAGGAGAAGGCGCCGCCGATGGCAAGGTTCACCACCGCCATGCCCATGGCGGCCATGGCGGGGTTGCGCCAGGGCAGCATCCCGATCCAGCCGAACAGCCCCTTCGCGCCGTGGGTCCTCGCGTGCACTTCCAGCGAGGCGACGATCACCAGGAACACCGTGACCGTGGGCACGCTGATGAACAGCGAAAGCAGCGATCCGATCACCCGCACCGCCTCGGCCAGATTGGGCTCGAGGAACATGTGGTAGAGGGAGGTTGGCGGCACGAAGATGAGATAGATGGCGAAGGCGATCTTGGACAGGTGCGCGCCGAACACCGACTTCACGCCCGCCACCGCCTGCACCAGCACGTACCACACGATGACCGTCGCCATCAGGGGCAGGTAGTGCATGTTGTGGAACAGGACGTGCCAGCCCACCGAGTAATCGGAGGGCATCGGCGAAAGCCCGAGCGCCCAGCGTGCCGCAGGCAGGAACGCGTTGAGGGCCGCGATGCTGGAGACGATGAGCAGTCCGGCCCACCCCACGGCGGCGAAGCTCACCACCGGCCAGCTCGCGATGCGATGGTCGAAGCGCGGCTTGAGCACGGTGGCCACGCCGCTCACGGCGACGCAGAACAGTCCCGCGGCGAGCAGCAGGTAGCCGAGATAGAAGGCGGCCACCGCGGGCGACGGCACGCCGGCCAGTTCCGGCGGCGCGTCATAGAGCAGCGGCAGGCCGGCGATCACGGCGTAGCCGCTGGCGACGAATCCCGCGATCATCGTGGCCAGTCCGGTCCAGGCCAGCGGCCGCCAGGCGATGTGGCCGCCGGGAACGGTAAACACGGCGCCGAAGGCGAGCAGCAGCCCGGCCTGGGCGAAGTACAGCCAGTAGAAGAAGATGCTCACGCCGTGGGCGGTCATCATCCGGTAGCCGTAGAGCGGGCCGGAATCGACGAAGCCGGCGCGGGTGCCGGCGGTTCCCGCCCCGAACAGCACGCCGAGGGTGAGCGCAATCAGCGCGGCGCCGAAGCAGACCTTGAGCAGCCGCTTGTCGCCGGCGGGAAGTTGCCTGAGGCCCTCAGTGAGCGCTGGCGCTTTCATGGGAGGATTCCTGGGGTTGATTGGCGGTCACGATGATCTTTCCCTGCATGCGGTCGTGGCCCATGCCGCAGTAGACGGTGCAGTAGAGCAGGTATTCTCCGGGCCTGGTGAAGGTGAAGCTCTGCTCCACCAGGGCGCCGGGCCTTAGCCGGATGATGCGGCTGCCCGCCCCCAACTGGAGCGACGCCCCGTGAGTCATGTCGAGCGCCATCATGCGGAAGCGGTAGGGCACGTTGGCCTGGAGCCGCAGCACCGCCGGCTGGTAGCCCCACTGGTAGGCCATGAGATAGATGTCGGTGGGTCCCGCTTCGGCGTGAGCCTCCGTTGCTCCGGCGGCGGGCGGGGTTTCGCCGTGCCCGCCTTGCGTGCCGCCGTGATCCATGGGCGCTTGCGCCTTGGCAGCCTTGTCCGCGGCCGCCGGCGCTTCGGCCTGGGGGCCGTGGCCCATCGCCGCATGATCCATCTGCTCCATGGAAGTCGCTTCGGCCATGGCCTGGCGCCGCGGCATGACGCTGCCGTCGGGCAGCTTGTTGGACTCGATGAAGGATTCGGCCGCGCTCCGGAACTCCTCGACGCTCGGACCGGCGGCGGCGCCGTGCCCTCCGCCATGGCCGCCACCGGCGGGCGCTTGGCTCTCTCCGCTGCCGGCGAAGATATTGAGGGGCGCCGCGCCGTAGCCGGCCCACAGGAAATACAGGCCCACCACGCCGAAGCCGGCGGCGGCGATGAAGCCGCGGCGGGTGGTGAAGTGGGGTTTGACCTGAGATTCGTTCGTCATGTCAACGGTTTTCCGTCTGTAGGGCCGGTTTTAACCGGCCCCCAATGGCCGAATGAATTCGGCCCTACTTGTGTCCGCCCACGTGGCCGCCTTCCCCCGGCGCGAAGCGCGCCTGCACCGGCTGCTGCCCGGCGAAAGTGAGGGAAACCGCGATCTTGGTGTCGGCCCCGATCTCGAACTTTCCGCTGCCCTTGATCACATTCCCGCCCGCTGGCGCAAGGGACACGGTTTCCCTGGCCTTGCGGGAGAGCACCGTCGCACTCCCCGTAGCGCCCTTGGTGTCCACGGCCTTGCCGCCGGAGCCGAGCACGTAAACCGTCAGTTCGTTGGGCTTCGCCACCAGCTCCAGGTGGTAGGGGCCGGCATCCTGCACCTGCCCGCCGTGATGGGCCGGCACCGAGTCGGCCCGCACCATGGCGGCGGCGCCGAGGCCCAGCGACAGCGCTGCCATCAACAGAAAAGTCCTGCGGTAAGACATGGGTTTTCTCCTTTTGTTGCGTAGATAGTCAATGCTCAGAAACTATGCCGTTCATGCAGCGCGAGCAGCCGCTTCAGCGGTTTCTCACCCCACAGGTAGAACATCACCGGCGTGAGGAGAGTGTCGAGCACGGTGGAGCTCACCAGCCCGCCGAAGATCACCACCGCCACCGGGTGCAGGATTTCCTTGCCCGGGGCATCGGCCGCCAGCAGCAGCGGCACCAGCGCGAAAGCGGCCACCAGCGCCGTCATCAGCACCGGGGTCAGGCGCTCCAGCGAGCCGCGGACGATCATCTTCTTCCCGAAATGCTCGCCCTCGAAGGCCACCAGGTTGATGTAGTGGGAGACCTTGAGGATTCCGTTGCGGGTCGAGATGCCGGCGAGCGTGATGAAGCCGATGAGGGACGCCACCGACAGGGGCTGGCCCGAGATCCACAGCGCGATCACGCTGCCCACCAGGGCGAGCGGGATGTTGCCCATGATCATCAGCGACAGCGCCGTGGAGCGGTAGCGGCTGTAGAGCACC
This sequence comes from Betaproteobacteria bacterium, assembly GCA_016183615.1. Lineage (GTDB taxonomy): Bacteria > Pseudomonadota > Gammaproteobacteria > Burkholderiales > UBA6910 > JACPEG01. The sequence goes on along the minus strand of JACPEG010000050.1, from coordinate 8,762 downwards.
AGGAAAATCATGGCGAGCGAGACCAGCGAGAGCCAGGTGATGAGACTTGTCGCTTCCTCCTGGGCCTGGAACTGCCCCTCGAGCGTGGTGAAATAGCCCTCCGCCAGGGGGCGTGCCGCCAGTTCTCCGCGGATGTCCTGGACGATTTTCGCCATATCCCGGCCGTCAGTGTTGGCGAGCAGCACGATGCGCCGCCGGCCGTTGTCGCGGCTGATCTGGTTCGGCCCCACCGTGTCCTCGATGGTCGCGATCCGGGACACGGGAATGCGCCCGCCGGGGGTTTCGATCAGCAGGCTGTGCAGTGCGTGGCCGGAGCGGTCGTGCTCGGACACGCGCAGCACCACGTCGAAGCGCCGGTTGCCGTCGATGATCTGTGAGATTTCCTCGCCCTTGATCAAGGTCTCGAGGGCGTCGAGCACTGCGCCCGGCGTTACGCCGTAGCTCGCTGCCCGGGCGTAGTCGAGGCGCACCTGCTGCTGCGGGATCAGCACCTGCTTCTCGATCTGCAGGTCCACCAGCCCCGGGATGCGGGAGAGACGATTACGCACGTCTTCCGCAAGGCCGCGCAGGGTGTCGAGATCGTCGCCGAAGATCTTCAGGGCGATTTGCGCCCGCACCCCCGACAGCAGGTGGTCGAGCCGGTGAGAGATCGGTTGACCGATGCCTACCACCGCCGGCAGCACCGCCAGCCGGCTGCGCAGGTCCTGCATGATGGCGTCGCGGCTGCGCTCGGAGCGCTTCAGGTCCACGTCGATCTCGCTGGAATGCACGCCTTCCGCGTGCTCATCGAGCTCTGCGCGGCCGGTGCGGCGGCCCACCTTGGTCACCTCCGGCACCTGCAGGATCAGGCTCTCGGCCATGGTGCCCACCCGGTTGGCCTCGGAAAGGGAGGTGCCGGGATTGAGCAGCAGGCTGATGGTGAAGGTTCCCTCGTTGAAGGGCGGCAGGAAGGAGCGGGCGAAGAACGGCACGGTGGCCACCGAAATCGCCACCGCGGCAAGCGCCGCCGAGAGCAGCAGCCGGGGATGCTCGAAGGACCAGTCGAGCAGCCGCGCGTCCCATTCCTTGAGCTTCGCCACCAGCGGGCTGTAGTCCGCGTCGTGGCCGCCGGCGGCGAGGCTGGGGAAGAAGCTCGACAGCCGCGACGCCGCGGGGCGGCGTCCCGCGACCACCGCCGGCAGCAGGAAGTAGCACAGCACGGGGGTCACGGTCACCGACACCAGCATGCTGGCGAGAATCGAGATGATGAAAGCGGTGCCCAGCGGCGCGAACAGCCGCCCCTCGATGCCGGACAGCGCGAACAGGGGCACGAATACCAGCACGATGATGATGGTGGCGTAGACGATGCCGGACAGCACCTCCTTGGTGGCGGCGGCGATCACCGGGATCGGCGGCTTGCGGTGCTCGGAGGCGGCGTTGAGCTTGAGGCGCCGCAGGATGTTCTCCATGCCGACGATGGCGTCGTCCACCAGGGCGCCGATGGCGATGGCCAATCCGCCGAGCGTCATGGTGTTGATGGACAGTCCCAGGTAGCGGAACACCAGGGCCGTGATCAAAATCGACAGCGGAATCGCGGTCAGCGAGATGAAGGTGGTGCGGAAATTGAGCAGGAAGGCGAACAGCACCACCGCCACCATGATCGCCCCGTCGCGCAACGCTTCCTCCACGTTGGTGACGGAGTTGTCGATGAATTCCGCCTGCTTGAACAGTATCTCCGGGGCGGCCATGCCGGCGGGCAGCCCCTTCGCCATTTCCGCGAACGATTTCTCGATTTCCGTCGTGAGCTTCACCGTGTCGGCGCCCGGCTGCTTCTGCACCGACAGGATGACTGAGGGGCGCGCCTTGAAGCTCGCATCGCCGCGCTTCTGCCTGGCGGCGTAGCTCACCTCGGCGATCTGCTTGAGCAGGATCGGCTGGCGGTTCTTGTAACCCACCACCACTTCCTGCAGGTCCTCGAGCCGCGTGGTGCGCCCGAGGTGGCGGATCAGATACTCCTTGGCGTGCGATTCGAGGAAGCCGCCGCTGGTGTTGGTGGAAAAATTCTTGAGGGCCTTTTCCAGGTCGTCCAGGGTGACGCCCACGTCCTCCATTTTCAGGACGTCGGGGGTGATCTGGTACTGCTTCACCTCGCCGCCGATGGTAATGACCTGCGAGACGCCGGAAATGGTGAGCAGCCGCGGCCGCAGTACCCAGTCGGCGTACTCGCGCACCTGCATCGGGCCGATCTTCGCCGGGTCGCCCTGCAGCGCCACCAGCATGATTTCGCCCATGATGGAAGAGATGGGGCCCATCTGGGGCACCACCCCCTCGGGCAGCTGCTCCTTCACCAGCCCCAGGCGCTCGGCCACCTGCTGGCGGTTGAGGTAGATGTCGGTGCCCCAGTCGAACTCCACGAACACGATGGAAAGCCCCACGCCCGAGACCGAGCGCAGCCGGGTCACCCCCGGCATGCCGTTCATGGCGGTCTCCAGGGGAAAAGTGACGAGCTGCTCCACTTCCTCGGGAGCCATGCCCTCGGCTTCCGTCATCAGGGTGACCGTGGGCTTGTTGAGATCGGGGAACACGTCCACCGGCATCTTTTTCAGGGTGAGGACGCCATAGACCAGCAGCAGCAGCGAAACCGCCACCACCAGCAGCCGCTGCCGCAGGCCGGTATCGATAAGGGTATCGAACATGGCGCGGCCCTATCTCACCTGGGCCAGCAGCGCCGCCGCCGCTGTGACCACCCGCTCGCCGCCTTTCAACCCGGAGGTCACCGCCGATTCGGCGCCGCTCACCGGCTGCACCGTGACCCGGCGCGGCACGAAGCGCTCGGCGGAGGCCTGGACCCAGACCAGCACATCGCCGCTCGATCCTCTTACCATGGTCTCGTTGGGAATCGGCGCGCCGCGAACCTTCTCCCGGGTTTCGGCGAAGGCCTTGAGGGGCTGGCCCACGGAAAGGGGCGGCAGAGGCGGCTCCAGCCGGAATTGCAGCGGCAGGGCTTGCTCCCGCAGCGCGTAACCGGCGCCGAGGAAGGTGAGCTTCAGGGGCTTGCCATTCACGCCTTCGGCGCTGGCGGAGCCGATCTGCCCCGCAAGCTGCATGTCGTAGGCCACGGCCTCCAGCCACAGCTTCTGCGGATCCACGATCTCGAACAGCACCTCTTTCGCTTCCACCACCTGGCCCGCCGCCGCGCTGGCGACGCTCACCACGCCGGCGACCGGCGCCGTGAGGGCCTGGCGCTGATAAAGGCTCGCCGCCACCGCCTCCTTGCGCGCCTTGAGGCTTTTCAATTCCGAATTTGCGGCGTCAATCTCCTTCTGGGGAATGCTGCCGGTAAGTTGCTCGTAGCGCGCCGCCTTCGTTTCGGCAATGGCGAGCTGGCTCTCGATTTCGGCCAGCGCCGCCTGCTGATTGCCGCGCTCGATGGCGCCCGCCACCGGCGCCAGGTAGGCGAGCACCTGGCCTTTGCTCACTTTCTGCCCGAGATAGGGCAGTCCCCTGGGTCCGGGCTCGATGCGCCCCGCCTGGCTCGCCTGGACGCGCCCGCTGGCGTTGGGATCGGGAATCACGTGGCCCTTGAGTTCCACGCCGAGGGAAATCTCCCTCATCTCGGCGAGGGTCGTGCGCAGGCCGAACAGGCGCTGGGTCGCCTTGGGAACGAACACGCTGCCGTCGGGGAGCCGCACCGGCGAGGCGGTTGCCGCGGCGCCCGATCCGGGGGCGACGGCCGCCGCCGCGGGTGCGCCGTGATCCTCGCCCTCATGGGCGTGAACGGCCGCAGCGGCGCCGGAAAGCAGTGCAAATAGAATGAACTTGGTGAAACTCATAGGGCCTCCTTGATTTTCCTGCGGCCGCGAAGAACCGCCAGCACGGTCCCGGCCACCAGCAGCACGCCGCCGATGCCGGCCCAGATCCAGCGGGTGCCCGGCAGGCGCACGATGTTTTTCGCCGGCGCAGCAGGGGAACTGATCTCGAGGACGCCGATCATCAGATCGGTGGTGTCTTTCGCCTCGATGGTGAAACTGATTTCGTGCCTGCCGGGCTGGGTGAGCCAGTCGGCGCCAGCCTCATAGGTGCCGCCGGCGGCCGGCTTGAATTCCAGCTTGCGGCCCGCGCTCTCGGCCTGGATCTTCGCATCGAGGACGGGCTCATTGGTGGCGTAGCGGTCGAGCCAGACCACGAGCCGGTTCTTCTCGGCTGCGGCGAGCAGGGCGAAGTCGGGCGTGGTGGATTCGAGCCGCGGACCGGAAGCGATCTGCGGCACCGGCGCTGCGGCCTTGTCTTCGCCGTGGTCCTCGCCACCGTGGCCGTATCCGGCGGCGGGCAGGACGGCGAGCAGCGCCGCGCCGAGGGCGGCGGTAAAATTGCGGTTCAGTACGGATGACATCTCATTCCTCATGGCAGGACTCCGAGAGCGTGGTTCAGCATGGCGCGGGAACGGGCCGCGGCGATCGCCTGCTGGGTGAGGCCCAGCTCGGCTTCATGGGCGAGGGCTTTCACCCGCAGGAGGCTGGGCAGGTCGAGTTCCCCCAGGTCGAAAGCCTTTTGCAGGAGCACAAGGTTTTCCGCCGCCAGCGCCTGCTTGCGGCGGGCGAGATCGAGCTGCAGCAGCGCCGACTGGTGGGCCTGGCGCGCCTGGCGGATTTCGCCTTCGACGCGGGCCCGGATCTGCCGGTACTCGGCCTCGGCCTGCGTGAGCTCGGTCTGGGCGGCAGCGAGCACCGGCTCGTTGCGGGCGTCGGTGGCGAAGGGCAGCTTGAATTTCACGCCGACGCGGTCGTGGTAGGGCTCGCCGAAAGCGTCGCGCTCGCGGAGGGTGCCGAAACTGAGCTCGGGCGAGTCGCGGCGCGTTTCCCGGGCATGCCGGATTTTCGCCTGGGCCAGCACGATGGTCTGCCGCGCCGCCTCCAGTTGCGGATGGGTGTCGAGCGCTGCGTCGCGCACCGTTTCTTCCCGCTCGGTGGGAAGAAGCTCTTCGCCGGTAAGGGCCAGATAGGTCTGTAGCGCCTGCGCGAGCTTCACCTCGTTTTCCAGCACCGCGGCGTGGGCGGTCAATGCATCGTTCCGGGCGAGGAGCAGATCGGTGCGGGCGAGGTCCCCGGCGCCCACCCGCCGCGCCACGTCCTTTTCCAGGGCCTGGGCCGTCTCCAGCCGGCGCTTCGCCAGCGCCAGTTCGGCTTCACCCTGGGCCGCATTCCAGGTCCGCTCTCGCAGCTCTCCCGCAAGGCCGAGCCTCAGGGCGGCGCCGGACACGCGCCACTCGGCATATTCGGCGGCGCTCACCGCGAGCCGGGCGGACTTCTCGCCGGGCAGCCACAGGGGAAGCTCGATCTCCGCTTCCCACTCGCGCTTGCCGATGCCGGAATTCCAGCGGTCGGTCTTGTGGGAGATGCTCAGCGCCGGCGGCGCTGGAAGCAGGCTCGCCGCGGCGCCCTGCCTGGCCTTCACTTCGGCCTCGCGGGCCGAAAGGGCCTGGGCCTGGGGATTCCTGGCCCAGGCTTTTTCAAGGGCGTCCCGCAGGCTGTCCGCCTGGGCGGGCAGCAGCCAGGACAACAGCAGAATCGAAACCGGCAATCGCATCGATACCTCGCACGTTGACGAGAGAAAAAATCCCTGAACAATCGTTGAACATGAGATCGCGTTCAGGGCACGCCATTGCGCGCGGGCGCAATCGCGAAGCTGTCAGGCGGGGAGAAAAACGCCTCCGCTACCGGGAACGCAATCCCGGGTACAGGGCGTCAGGCGAGGGGAGGTCGCTTGGGATGAGCGGGAACGTGGTCCAGCGAGGAAGCCGGAACCGTTCCGGAGAAGATGCCGTCGGAAACGAACGAGAACTGGACCACCGGCGCGGTAAGCGCGGCGCTGAAGCAGAGGTCGTGGTTGTGGGAAACGCCGCTCGATCCCGCCGCATCGTCCGCCGCAGCGGAGGCGTCGGCAGCGGGGACGCCGGCGTGGTCATGGGAGCCGGCGTGGGAGGTCTCGTGATGGGCGGGATGCACCGCCGAAACGCAGAACGGCAACGCGGCTGCAAAGCCCTGCAAGGGCAGCAATACCGCCACCGCCATCAGTAGAATTCTGCGCGTCAATGAAATCACGGGGACGGAGTATACGAAATTATCGTGTCGCGGCGCAACTCCGGTTTCAGACCGCGGGCGACACGGAAAAGTTCAAGGGCCCGAAAAATTCGTGATATGTGAAGGGTAGGTTGGGCTGCACCGAAGGGGTGCAGCCCAACGCAAAGCATTGCGATCCCCAGTCGTTGGGCTTCGCCAGGCGAAGCCCAACCTACGAACTATCCCTTCGGCGCCTGTTGCCACTCGAAGCTCCCCATGTCGTAGTCCTCGCCCTGCTCCAGGAACTCCACGAGCCGCAGGAAGCGGCTCTTGTCGCCCATCATCATCTCGTAGAAGTGCCCGGGCACGAAGGAGTTCTTTTCCACCACCAGCACCGGCCGCTCGCCGGCCTTGGCGTGGTCGGTGAGCACGATGGCGTGCAGATACTCGTAGGCGAAGGATCCGGAAGTGGTTTCCCAGTTGGCGACGCTGGTGTCGCCCTGGCCCAGCACCCGCAGCCATAGCGCGACCGGCTTCCTGGCGATGACCTCGATGCTCGCGGAGATTTTGTTATGGGCGTCGGAATGCAGCCGCCGCACCACGCCGGCCCACCACGCGGAGCCCGCCGGCGGCTTGATGGCGCACAGGGAGCCGACGGCGACCCACTTGCCGGCATTCTGCGGCACCACCGCTCCCACGCTCCAATCGCTGGCGTCCTCCTCCATCCAGGTCTCGGGCGGATCCTCGATTTCCTCCTCCGTGATCTCGAGTCCTTTCTTCTTCTTGATCTTCACATCCATGTCTTCCGTGACTTCCCCAGCGCTGGCCTCGATGTGGGTGACGTACTTGCAGATCGTTCCGTAGCCGTGAACCACCGACAGCTCGCCGCTGATCTTCACCCGGACCTTGGGGGGCTGGGGCGGGTTGGGGCCCCAGTAGACCATGAGATGCTTGAGCACCGTGACCTTCTGGCCCGGGGAGAACTCCTCGCCCAGGCGTTGTTCGGCGGTGAGCAGGCCCTGCTCGTTCTGCTTCGCCATCTCCTCCAGCTTGGGCAGGGCCGGAGCGGCGCCGAAATAGCGCAGCGTGGCGCTGGTCGCCTCTCCCCCGGTCACGTGGCGCGGGGCGGCCGGCCGGGAAAGGTCCACCACGAAGTTGCAGCCCGCGGCGGGCTCGGTTCCGAACAGGCAGGAGACCGCGTAGCGCGACACCGTGCGGAAGGCGAGCTCGATTTCCGCCGGGGCCATGTTTTCGGTGTAGGCGGTCTCCAGCATCAGCGCCTTCAGGAACTCGATCTGCACCGTGGAGTGCACGGCCTCCGCGGGATAGGTGTGAATGCGCTCGGTCACGAATCCGCCCGCCTCCGAGAGGCTGTACAGCCGGTGGAGACTCTTCCCCAGGGTCTCGTCCACCGGCTCGTAGCGCATCATCATGAGCTTCATGCGGCAGGCCAGCGCCCGGACCGCGCGCGCAGCGAGGACCGGAAGATCATCCTTCAGCGTGACCGGCGCGCCCTTGCCCAACGCCTGGATTTCGGAAACGCAGACGGCATAGGCCTCGGCGGCGCGGCTCCAGAATTCCAGCTCGGTCTGCCACAGGTGCTTGCCGTGGGCCTCCCGCAGGTGCGGTTCCGCCAGGTAGGCCGCCATCTCCTTGCGCTCGAGCGGCTGGGCGGTTTCATCGAGGAACTTGATGACGCCGGCGCGCGCCTCGGGTTTGAAGCCGGGCGTATCCTTGACCGAGGCGAGCCAGCCGGTGATTTCCTCCAGCGCCTTGTCCGGCTTGTCCTTGGGCAGGTCGGCCAGGAGCTTCACCGCCTCCTCCACGCTGTACATGGGGTGGTCGGGCTTCTTGTCCAGCCAGTCGAACATGGGGCTGACCCTCCTAGCAGCCTGTCGGACTTAAGATCGCATGCGTGATCCCAAGTCCGACAGGCTGCATGTGGATGCCGCGCCGGGACGCGGCAATTCTTGTTTTCCGAAGGGTAACGATAGCCCAGGCGCGGGCCGGAATCCAGCGGGGGAAGAGAGGCGTCAGCCGCCGCCGCTGCGGTAATGGAGGTCGAAGCGCTCCAGGGCGCGTGCGGCGTCCCGGTCCGGGTAGCCCCGGAATCGAAGCTCGACGCGGGTGACCGGGAGCGAAAGTTGTCCGAGCTTGCGCTCACCTATCGGGGTCCAGCGCACCAAGAGCCTGCGCTCCTGGCCCGTCACGGTGACTTCGCCTCCGGCAGAGGGAACTTCCGCGATGCCAAGGGCGTCGGGCAGCAGCCGCAGGAAGTCGGCCTCGCTGATGGTCATGTCGCGGACGACGATGTGCTCGCGCATTGTTACGTGACGGAACGGCCTTCCCGATGACTTGGTGCAACCCGCTTCGCGGTTGCACCCTACGCGTTTCCGATTACGTAGGGCGGAACCGCAGCGCGGGTTCCGCCAACCGCTTCATTTGGTGCAACCCGCTCCGCGGTTGCACCCTACGCGGTTCCAAATACGTAGGGCGGAACCGCAGCGCGGGTTCCGCCAACCGCTTCATTTGGTGCAACCGGCTTCGCCGTTGCACCCTACGCGTTTTCAGCCTCCGGCAATCGGCGGCCAGATGGCCAGCGTGTCGCCTTCCTTCAGCGTTCGGGCCAGGCGCTCCGGGGGATTCACGTACAGGCCGTTCACCAGCACCAGGTGCACCAGGTGCCGCGGCAGCCGGAAGCGGTCGGCGATTTCCGCCACGGTG
>JACPEG010000001.1 GCA_016183615.1 Betaproteobacteria bacterium | reverse complement strand
GCTCTTACTGAACATCTTCGAGGTCAATATGTTTGAGAAAACTCCAATCGATCAACTGGTTGCCGATGCAATACTGAATTTTGACGACTACCCCGTCGATAACCAGATGTTTTTGTTCTGAAATCTACCGGACAGATGTGGGCCGAAGCAACCAATCTTTTTGCCCTCCGGCATCCCAACATTACGTACGTGTACGATGCGTTCAAGTTCCAGGGGCAGTTTTTCATTATTGTCGAACGCTGCTCCTGCACCCTCGGGCATCTCATCAAAACGGTCGGCGTCAAGGGAGAACTTTGGCTGCCGTGCGTCGCCCACGGACTGTTGGGGGCGATCAACTTCATTCACCGGAGGGGCCACGTCCATAAGGATTTGCATCCGAACAACATATTCGCGTTGATGAAAAGCAGGATTGACCCCGACCTCCCCGGGGCGATGATCAAGGTGGGCGACATGGGACGCTGTACGACGGAACGGGACGTCAGGGCATCCGGACCGACAATGATGAACACATGGATGTTTCCTCCGGAGTGTCTGGCCCCGGCCGAGTTTGGCGCGCTCGGCAGGCAAGCGGACATATTTCACGCGGGCGCACTGTTATTGGCCTTGCTGCTCGGCCGTATACCGCGGTTCACGGACGAGGAAATCCTGGCGGGCAAGCCCCGAGAATTGGCCCTCAGCGTGGATTCGCCCTTTGAAGGTGCGATTGCCAACGCGCTTCAAAGCCGCGTGGACCGCCGCACCCAGTCTGCGGCCCAGTTCTGGCAGGACCTGTCACGGACCGGATACCTGCGCATCGGCGGCTTGTCTCGCTGAGTTTTTTGCCTGGGGTTGAACTCACTTCTGGCCCGCCATGCTGCCGCGACGCCACCTGATCAGCCTGGGCCTCACGGCCCTGATTTTCGCGAGCGCGGACGCTCCTGGGGCAGGTGCCGGGGCCGGCCTTGATCTGCCGCTGCAGTGCGCGCCGGGCGAGAGCTGCTGGATCTCCAATCACGTGGACCTGGATCCGGGGCCCGGGACCCGCGACTACGCCTGCGGCCGGCTGACTTACGATGGCCACAAGGGGACCGACTTCGCCCTGCGCGACCTGATGGCCATGAACGAGGGCGTTGCTGTCCTGGCGGCGGCGGCGGGTGTGGTGCTGCGGACCCGGGACGGGGAGCCGGACATCAGTGTGCGCGTCCGCGGGGAGGACGCGATCCGGGGGCGCGAATGCGGCAACGCGGTGGTGATCGAGCACGCGGGCGGCCTGGAAACCCAGTATTGCCACCTGCGCCGCGGCAGCGTCGCGGTGAAGCGCGGCACCCGGGTCGCCGCCGGCGACCGCATCGGGCTCGTCGGGCTGTCGGGGGAGACCGAATATCCCCATCTCCACGTGACGATGCGCCACCGGGGTCGCGTGATCGACCCGTTCCGCGGCACCGGGGATGCGGAGCGCTGCGGCCCGGGCGATGCGCCGCTCTGGAAGCCCGGGATTCTGGCATCGCTTCCGTATTCGCCGGGCGCCCTCTACAATTTCGGCGTTGCGCCGGTGGTCCCCTCGGCGGCGGCGGCGCGGGAAGGCGCCTACCGCAGCATGGTGATACCGGCGGAGTCTGCGGTATTCGCGGTATGGGCGGAGGCTTACGGGGTGGCTGCCGGAGATTCGTTCGAGATCCATCTCGACGCCCCCGACGGAAAACCGTTCATCCGTCACAGCCAGGATTTCGTCCGCAACCAGGCCCGGATTTTCCGGCTGGTGGCCAGAAAGCGCGGCCACGATCCCTGGCCGGTCGGCACGTACCGCGGTAGAATCCGGATCACCAGGGTTGGCGAGGGATCCGGACCATCCGTAGCCGCATTCAGCGCCGAGGTGCGTTGATTAGAAAAATCTGCACAGCCCTTTCCAGGCAAGTCGTTCCCCAGCGTTACGGTTCGAGCCCCGCGGCAGCGTGCGCGGCCCGGACCGAACCCGATCCAGTCCAGGCGGAAGCTTATGCGCATCCTCTTTACAGTCGCCCACTTCTTTAATCCGGAGGGCGGCGGCTTCTACGGTTCCCTCAAGACCGACCCCAAACCCCGCGTCGGTGCCCTGACCGCCCTGCTGAATGGTCTGCACACCTGCTTCGGCCGGCGCCAGGGCCTGCTCAACCCCACGGCGCGGAGCGTGGTTCCGTGCAACGGCGATCTGGTCGCAGAAATCGAGGTGGTGATCTGTACCACCGGGGAGAGCCACCTGATCCGGCATTTGCCGCGCGGCGATGGCCTGTTCCGCCACCACGCCACCAGCGCGTCTCCGATGCTGCTCGGCTTCGAATGCCATCGCGTGCTGGCCGACAACCTGGGGAAGTACGACTACTACTGCTATCTCGAGGACGATCTGCTGCTCGCCGATCCCTGGGTTTTCCGCAAGCTGGAATGGTTCAACGGCCTGGCCGGGGATGGGGCGGTACTGCAGCCCAACCGGTTTGAATCCACCATGGATCAGCCCTGGCACAAGCTCTACATCGACGGCAACCTGGCGAAGCCCGAGATCAGCGCGCGTTTCCAGGATGTCACCGACCGGCCCGTGGTCTCGGGGGAGGCGTTCGGGCAGTCGGTCCGGTTCCAGCGCGTCAACAATCCGCACGCCGGCTGCTTTTTCCTCAACTCGCGCCAGATGGCGCACTGGGCGTCACGGCCGGAGTTCCTGGACGGCGAAACCTCGTTCATCAGCCCGCTGGAGAGCGCGGCCACCGTTGGTATAATGCGCTGCTTCAGGGTTTACAAGCCGGCACGGGAGAATGCGGGCTTCTTCGAAATCCGCCACCTCGACCGGCGCTATCTCGGCGTCAGGCTCAAATTCGCATCCCAGTCCCCGGAACAGCTCGGACCATGAACATCCTCTTCGTTCACCAGAATTTCCCCGGCCAGTACAAGCATCTCGCTCCGCATTTTGCCGCCGACGCGCGCAACCGCGTGGTTTCGATCGGCGAGCGGCATGCGGACCGCAGCGTCAACATCCCGCGCATCCAGCACGTGCTCTACGACCCGCCGAAAGGCGCGGCGCCTTCGACCCACCCCTACCTGCGCGGGCTGGAGGCGCACGTGCGGCGCGGCCAGACGGTGGTGCGGGCGGGCCTCGACCTGAGGCGGGAGGGGTTCGTGCCGGAGGTCATCTGCGCCCACCCGGGCTGGGGCGAGGCGCTGTACCTGAAGGAAGTGTTCCCCGAGTCCCGGCTCATCAATTTTTACGAGTTCTATTACAACGTCCAGGGCGCGGACATCGGGTTCGATCCGGAATTTCCGCTCACCTACGACGACCGCTTCAAGATACCCACCCGGAACGCCACGCACCTGCTGAGCCTGGCCACCTCCGACTGGGGGGTAAGCCCCATGGAATGGCAGCGGGCGCAGTTTCCCCCGGCCTGGCGGGCGCTCATCTCGGTGATTCACGACGGCATCGACACCCGGGTGCTGCGCCCGAACCCCGGTGCGGTTCTGAAACTGGAGCAGCACGGCCTCGAGCTGAGCCGCAAGGACGAGGTCATCACCTACGTTTCCCGCAACCTCGAGCCCTACCGCGGGTTTCACCTGTTCATGCGCGCGCTGCCCGAAATCCTGCGGCGCCGTCCCAAGGCGAAGGTCCTGATCGTGGGTGGCGACGAGGTGAGCTATGGGCGCAAGCTGCCCGAGGGCCAGACCTATCGCCAGAAGATGCTCGACGAGGTGGGGTCGCAGCTCGACATGAAGCGGGTGCATTTCGTGGGAAAGCTTCCCTATCCCACTTTCATCAAGATGCTGCAGATCTCTTCGGCGCACGTGTACCTGACGGTGCCCTTCGTGCTGTCCTGGTCGATGCTGGAAGCGATGTCCCTGGGGTGCTTGGTGATCGGCTCGCGGACCGCGCCGGTGCAGGAGGTGATCGAGGACGGGGTCAACGGCCTGCTGGTCGACTATCTCTCGCCCCACCAGATTGCCGAGCGGATCGAGGAAGCGCTGGAAAACCGCGACCGGATGCAGCCGATCCGGCAGCGGGCCCGCAGGACCGTGGTCGAACGCTACGACCTGCGCACGGTTTGCCTGCCCCAGCATCTGGCATTGATCGAGACGGTCCGTGGAAGGAGATAGCCGTCCGTGCGCCGGGCGGGCGTCGCCCCGGGGCTTCCGACATCCATGCTGAATTTCCTCGGCATCGGGGCGCAAAAGGCCGGAACCACCTGGCTCTATGAGATGCTGAGGCTGCACGGGGACATCCTGTTTCCCGCGGGCAAGGAAGTGCACTTCTGGGATGCCCACCGCGACGCGGGGATCGAGTGGTATGAATCGCAGTTTGCGGGCGGGCCGCAAGGCAGGAAAAACGGCGAGATCACCCCTGCGTACGCCATCCTGCCGCTCGAGGCGATCCGGGAGGTTCATGCCTTCAATCCGGCGCTCCGCCTCATCTTCATCCTGCGCAACCCCGTCGAGCGCGCCTGGTCCTCGGCGCTGATGGCGCTGGCGCGGGCGGAAATGACCATCGACGAGGCGTCGGATCAATGGTTCGCGGATCACTTTCGTTCGGCCGGATCGCTGCAGCGGGGGGACTACGAGCAATGCCTGCGCAACTGGCGCAGCGTGTTTCCGGCCGGGCAGCTGCTGCTGTTGCGCTTCGAGATGATCGGGACCGACCCGCGGGGCCTGCTGCGGCAATGTTGCCGGCACCTGGAGGTGCGCGCCGACGCGCTCGAGTCCGTGCCGGACGAGATCCTGGCGCGGAAGGCGTTCGCCTCCCCGGAGTATCCGATCAGGGAAAGCCTGCGCGAGGTGCTGCACCGGATCTATGACGCCAGGATCGAGCGCCTGGGCGCCTATCTTCAGGCCGACCTGACGGAATGGACCCGCGGCGGCTGAGGCAACGGCGGGGGGTGGGCGGCGCGGCGTCCGGCCGGAGCGGGACATGACAGCCGCCCCGCGACCCCCGGTCTTCATCCACGCCTGGTGGCGCAGCTCCAGCACCTATGTCTGGGCGAAGCTGAGAGGCGTGGAATCCCTTTGCTGCTACTACGAGCCCCTGCACGAGGCCATCGGCACGCTTACCCTCGATGCGGTCCGCGCCGGTCCGAATCCCGCCTTTCCCCGGGCCCTGCATCACCCGGTCACGGATCGAAACTATTATGCGGAGTACCAGGGCGTCCTGGAGGCGGGCGGTACCGGGTTCGCCAAGGCGCTTTCCTACGACCGCTACTTCCTGCGCCCCGGGGAACCGGACGCGGCCCTCGAGCGCTACCTCGGGCGCCTGATCGGCATCTCCGCCGAACGGGGGAATCGTGCGGTGCTTTGCTTCTGCCGCAGCCCCCTGCGGTCGGCGTGGATGAGGCAGCGCTTCGGGGGGCTGCACCTGGCGCTGCTGCGAAGCCCGCGGGATCAGTGGGGCTCGTTTCTGGAGCAGCGCGGCCTGGGGCGGCCTTATTTCGTTTCCGGGCTGGTGGCGATTGCAGCCAAGCTCGGCGCCCGCTTCCCGCACGCTTTCGCTCACCTGTCATGCCGCCTTCCGGACCGGCGGAGCCGCGCCTACAGCCCGGACGAGCTGCGGCATTTCCACGGCGTGGCGAAGACGCTGGGCGATTACAACCTGTACGCCCTGTTCGTGCTGGTATGGCTGGCGTCGGCGCTGCAGAGCCTGGGCGTCGCCGAGATCGTCCTCGACAGCGACCGGCTCTCGGGCGATGCCGCCGCCCGGGCCCGGGCGGCGGCGCGGCTCGCCGCAGAGGGGCTGCCCGCGGACTTTTCCGACTGCGCCGCCCCGCGGCACCCCGATTTACCCCTGAATCCGGAGGCGCTGGATTCCATAGAAGCCGCGGCGGCCCGGGCCCTTGCCTGCAATGCCCGGGAGCTGGTGGTGGCCGATGAGGCGAAAATCGAACCTCTGCTGGAGGAGCTGTCTCCCGCAAGCCGGGAGATCCTGCGGCGCGCGCTCGATGAGCTGCGGCGCGGCTGAGTGCTAGGGTTCGCGGAACGACCTGCGCAGGGTGTCGGTCACCGGTTGCACCAGGTACTCGATCATGGTGCGCTCCTGGGTTTTGACGAAGGCTTCGACCGGCATGCCGGGCGTCAGCGTGACACCCTTCAGGTCCCTGAGGGACTGCTTGTCCACCTCGATATAGACCAGGTAGTAGGACGCCGGCCCGCCGGCGCTGTTCTCGGTCAGGGTGTCCGCCGACACGTAGGACACTTTGCCCGCAACCTTGGGCGTGGTGCGCCGCTTGAAGGCGGAAAGCTGCACGTCCACCTGTCCGCCCACCCGGATCTCGTCGATGTCCTGCACCCGGGCCTTGCCTTCCACGATGAGCGGGGTGTTCATCGGAACGATGTCCATGATCGGCTCCCGGGGGGCGATGGTGCCGCCCACCGTGTGCACCCTGAGGTCGACGACTTCGCCGGCGATGGGCGCGGCGATGCTGCGCCGCTGCAGCGCGTCCTGGGTGGGACGCAGGCGCTCTTCCAGGTCGGCGATTTTTTTCTCGGACTCCTTCAGCTCGTCCGTGGCTTCCTTCACGTAATTGTCATACAGGGTGATGATGCGCAGCTCCAGCTCGGCGAGCTTCTGCCGGGCCTGGGCGATCAGCGCCAGGAATTCCCCGCGTTTTTCCTCCTTCTCGGCCAGCGCGCGCTTGATCGTCAGCAGCCGGGTGTAGGCCACGAAGTTCTTTTTGTACAGGTCTTCGTTGATCTTCAGCTCTTCGTTGATGTAGCCGAGGTTCTCGTTGGCGGACTTGACCTGTCCCTCCAGTCCCACGATCTCTTCCTTGACCCGCAGGATCTGGCTCCGCAGCAGCCCGGCCTGCCCGTCTATCAGCCGGCGCTTCGCCTCGAAGAACCCGGTCTCGGCCTTCATCAGGGAGGTCACCTTGGGGTTGCCGGCGCGCTCGGCCAGCGCCTGGGGAAAGGCCAGCTTGGGGAGCCGGTTCTTCTCCGCCGCCAGCCGCGCCGCCTTGGCCGTTTCGCCGTCGAGCTGGGTTCTCAGGATGTCCACCACCGCGCTGTCCTGGACGCTCTCCAGGACGATGAGGGGCTGTCCCTGCTGCACCTGGTCCCCCGCCTTCACCCGGATTTCCTTGACGATGCCGCCTTCCAGGTGCTGCACGATCTTGCGGTAGGACTCGACCTTGACCACGCCGGGCACGATGACGGCGCCGCTCAGGGGCGCGACGGCGGCCCATACGCCGAGGCCGCCGAACGCGATCCCGATCACGGTCAGTCCGATGCGGATGATGCGCCGGCCGTCGCCGAAGGGCTCCACGCTGGCGACGGGTTCCAGTTTTCTCTGGGGTGGCTTGGCCATGGTGCTGCGTCTCTTCAGGGGTTATGCAATTCACGCCGGGGCCGGACCGGCTGCAGGAAGCCCTGCGGCTCCCGGTTTCGGCGCGGGTTATCCGATAGCCTGGGGCCGCGCGGAAACCGGCAGCGACCCGCTGGCCCGGGCCAGTTTCGCCATGACTTCCTGGCGCGCGCCGAACAGCTCGACCTGCCCGTTCTTGAGGTACAGCATCTTGTCGATGTTCGCCAGCATGCTGGGCCGGTGGGTGATGATGATCACGGTCACGCCGTCCCGCTTCAGGGCATCCATTGCCTGCATCAGCGCCTGCTTGCCATCGGTGTCGAGATTCGAGTTGGGCTCGTCCAGCACCACCATCCGCGGGTTGCCGAACAGCGCCCGCGCCAGCGCGATGCGCTGGCGCTGGCCACCCGACAGCACCGTGCCGTTGGGCCCGATCTCGGTTTCGTAGCCGTTGGGCAGGTGCAGAATCATGTCATGCACCGCCGCCTTCTTCGCCGCGGCGATGACTTCCTCCGAGCACTGGGCCGGGTCGCCCAGGCGGGCGATATTCTCGGCAACGGTCCCCGAAAACAGTTCCACGTCCTGGGGCAGGTA
Organism: Betaproteobacteria bacterium; assembly: GCA_016183615.1. Classification (GTDB taxonomy): domain Bacteria; phylum Pseudomonadota; class Gammaproteobacteria; order Burkholderiales; family UBA6910; genus JACPEG01. The sequence goes on along the minus strand of JACPEG010000001.1, from coordinate 9,741 downwards.
GCCCAGGTACTTGGCCAGGTGCTCCCGGTCCCATTCGGCGATGTTGGCCCCGTCGAGGCGCACCGCGCCGGAAAACGGCGGCCAGATGCCGATGACGATGCGCGCCAGCGTGGATTTCCCGGCGGCGCTCGGCCCGATCAATCCCAGCGACTCGCCGGGTTCCAGCTCGAACGAGACGCCCCGGATGACGGGATTCGCAATGGTGCGCGCGAACGTGACCTTCTCCACCGCGAGGCGGCCCGCCGGTTCCGGCAGCTCGACGCCCGGAACCTCCTGTCGCGACGCGTCGAGCAGCTTGCCCAGGCGCCCGTACGCCGCGCGCGCCTCGATCATGCCTTTCCAGCCGGCAATCGCCATCTCGACCGGGGCCAGCGCGCGGCCCAGGATCAGCGTGGCGGCGATCATGATCCCCGGGGTGGTGTGAAAGTCTATGATCAGGAACGCCCCGGCCGCCAGCATCGTGATCTGCAGCGCAAAGCGGACGAACTTGGTGACCGCCACGATCTTTCCCGCGCGGTTGGCGACCAGCATCTGCATGTCCATGGCTTCGCCGTTGAGCCGGCTCCAGCGCCGGGTCACCGCGGGCAGCATGCCGAGGGCGTTCACCGCCTCGGCATTGCGGGCCGAGGCCTCGACGAATTCGCCGGTGACCCGGGACCGGTTCTTGTATTCGGTGAGCGGCCCCTGGGTCGTCTTCTCGTCGACAATCGCGAGCCCGAACAGGATGGCGATGCCGAGGGTCGCGATGATGCCGAACAGGGGATGGAACAGGAAGATGACCAGCACGAAAATGGGCGACCAGGGCGCGTCGAAAAACGCGAAAATCGCGGGGCTGGTGAGGTAGGTCCTCAGGGTGGCCACGTCGCGCATGCCGTAGGGATAGGGGTTGGGGGTGGGCCTCCCGGAGCTCTTCAGAAGCTCGGACAGCACCGATGCGGAGATCAGCCGGTCCAGGGCGACGCTGGCGCGCACCAGCAGGCGCGAGCGCAGCATCTCGAGCACCGCCATGATCAGGAACGCTCCCATCGCGGCGATGGTCAGCATGATCAGGGTTTCGTTGCTGCGGCTGCTCAGCACGCGATCGAATATCTGCATGATGAACAGCGGCGAGGCCAGCATCAGCAGATTGATGAAAAAACTGAAAACGCCGGTGTAGACGAAAAAGAACTTACACTTGTCTAAGTATTCGCGCATGAGATTATGCCGATGGCACGGCAATTCGCCCCCGGGCGCCCGCCGCGGGCCCTGCAAACCGCGACCGGCGGCTCTTCCCGGCCGGATGGCCCATCAGTATAGCAGTTTCTACCTGACGAATCCCATGGTTTCCAGCTTGAGCAGGATGCGGTGCGCCGCTTCGTCGGGCGTGATCTCGCTGGCGACGAACGCGATGCGCAGGATGTTGAGATCGCGATGCTCCTTCGAGAAACCCAGCTCGCTCGAAACATTCTTCCGCACGATGTCGCCGTCGAGCAGCGTGACCGGCCTGTTGCCTTCCTCCATCAGCTTGATCGCGAGAGCCTGCGCCAGGGTGGATTTGCCGGCTCCCGACAGTCCGGTGAAAAACACCGTGAAGCCCTGTTTGTGGCGCGGCGGATGATCGCGTGCTCGGCGCGGTGCATGGGGCGGTGCGTGTGATAGGCCACGACCCGTCGCCACCCCAGCTTGTGAAACTTGCCGCGCAGTTCGCGGGGGGTGTCCCTCAGGTGCCTGAAATCGTAACGCTCGGGCAGCTGGACCCCCCTGATCTCGCCCCCCAGATAGACCGCATGGATTTTGTGCAGCAGGCGCTCCACGCCGGGATGGGCGGCATCCTCCGTCCCGAATACCGACAGGGCCTCGCGGCGCTTGTCGGGCAGATAGATATCGGATACCGGGAGGACCGCGATCAGGACGGGAGCTTTCCCGCCCCGGACTTGAGCGCGCTCAGCTCGGGTTCGCCAACCTGGAGTTCGTTCAAGGCCGGTTCCTTTCGAAGTCTGGAATTTTTCATTGTTGTTCCATGTCGCTCAGGCACATTTTCAGGCAATCGGACCAGTGGGGCAGCCCGATTCCGAATTCGGCAAGCAGCCTGGCGTTGGACAGCACGGAATTCTTCGGCCTGGCGGCGGCGGCGGGATACATCGCGGCGGGGATGGGGTTGAGCCGCGGCGGCTCGCGCGAAGCCGACGCCGGGCCTGTGCCCGGGAAGACCTGATCGAGAATCGCCCGGGTGAATCCGTACCAGGAGGTCTGCCCTCCCGCCGTGAGATGGAAGAGGCCCGCTTGCTCCAGGTGGCCGGAACGCTCCCCGACCCGCCGTGCGGACTGGGCCAGGATCTGCGCGGTGGCCTCCGCGATCATGCGGCTCCAGGTGGGCGCCCCGATCTGGTCATCGACGATGTTCAGTTCGCTGCGCTCCTGCGCCAGCCTGAGTATCGTCAGCAGAAAGTTCCTGCCGCGCCCGCCGTACACCCAGCTGGTGCGGAAGATGAGGTGCGAAATGCCCGCGGCCTGGACCGCCTTCTCTCCGGCGAGCTTGCTGGCCCCGTAGACGCTGAGGGGATTGGGCGCATCCTCTTCGCTGTACGCTGCGGGCTTGGTCCCGTCGAACACGTAATCGGTGGAGTAATGGACGAGCGACGCGTCGAGGCGCCCGGCTTCCTCCGCCAGGATGCCCGGAGCCGTGCCGTTCACCGCCATGGCGAGCGCTGGATCGGACTCCGCCCGGTCCACCGCGGTGTAGGCGGCGGCGTTCACGATGAGCCCGGGCCGGGCCTGCCGGACCGCGCTGCGCACGGAATCGGGATCGCCGAGGTCCAGTTCCCGGCGGCCCGGAGCGATCACCTCGCCCAGCGGCGCCAGCGTGCGCCGCAGCTCCCACCCCACCTGTCCTCCCGCGCCGACCAGCAGTATCCGCGTCAAGCGTACACCTCGGCTTCCCGCAGCGGCTTGCCGGCCCGGTCCTTGGCGGCGACGATGGGTGGGCCGGCAAGCGGCCAGTCGATCGCCAGGTCGGGGTCGTTCCAGAGGATGCTGCGCTCGAATTCCGGCGCGTAATAATCGGTGGTCTTGTAGAGAAAATCGGCGGATTCGGAAAGCACCACGAAGCCGTGGGCAAAGCCCGAGGGGATCCACAGCATCCGCTTGTTCTCGGCCGACAGCGTGACGCCCGCCCACTTGCCGAAAGTCGGCGAAGACCTGCGTAGGTCCACCGCCACGTCAAACACCTCTCCCGCGACCGCCCGCACCAGCTTTCCCTGGGGCCGCCGGATCTGGTAGTGCAGGCCCCGCAGCACGTTCTTTCCTGAACGGGAGTGATTGTCCTGGACGAATTCACAGTCGATGCCGGCGCCCGCGAGCAGCATCTTCCGGTTGTAGCTCTCGTAGAAAAAACCGCGCTCGTCGCCGAAGATTTTGGGCTCGATGACGAGCACGCCGGGAAGGGAGGTCTTGATGACGTTCATGTCCGTAACTGGCGCAGAGTGGGAACTGAAACGCGGAGGAGGCTGTTCACGGGCTCATTTCCGCTGCTCCCGCGCCGCCGCAGGCCACAAATTGCGGGCCGGGGCAATCCCGCCTTTCGGTGCCCTCAAAGCACCCGGTCCCGCAGCAGGCTCAGCAGGTACTGCCCGTAGCCGTTCCTGCTCATCGGGCGGGCCATGGCCTCCAGCTGCTCGGGGGTGATGTAGCCCATGCGGTAGGCGATCTCCTCGGGGCAGGCGATTTTCAGGCCCTGGCGCTTCTCGATGGTTTCGATGAACAGCGACGCTTCGAGCAGCGATTCGTGGGTGCCCGTGTCGAGCCATGCCATGCCGCGCCCCATGACTTCGACGCCCAGCTCGCCCAGTTCCAGGTAGCGCTTGTTGACGTCGGTGATTTCGAGTTCCCCACGGGCGGAGGGCTTCAGCTCGCGGGCAATGTCCACCACCCGGTTGTCGTAGAAATACAGCCCGGTCACGGCGTAGCGGGATTTCGGCTCCCGCGGCTTTTCTTCCAGGCTCACGACCCTCCCGTTGCGGTCGAATTCCGCCACGCCGTAGCGCTCGGGGTCGTGCACCGGATAGGCAAACACGGTGGCGCCCCGTTCCCGGCGCGCCGCCCGCTCGAGCTGCGGCGACAGGTCGTGCCCGTAGAAGATGTTGTCCCCCAGCACCATGGCGCTGCGGCTGCCGCCGATGAAATCCCGCCCGATGATGAAGGCCTGCGCCAGGCCGTCGGGAGAGGGCTGCACCGCGTAGCGGAGGTTGATGCCCCACTGATTGCCGTTTCCCAGCAACTGCTCGAAGCGCGGCGTGTCCTGCGGCGTGGAGATCAGCAGGATCTCCCGGATCCCCGCCAGCATCAGCGTCGACAGGGGATAGTAGATCATCGGCTTGTCGTAGATGGGCAGGAGCTGCTTGGAGACCACGTGGGTCACGGGGTAGAGCCGGCTCCCGCTTCCGCCCGCGAGAATGATGCCTTTTCTACCCGTTTCCATATTGCAGGCTCACCCACTCACTGTATTGCCCCGAGCTTATCCTCGCCACCCACTCGGCGTGATCCACGTACCAGCCCACGGTCTTGCGGATGCCCGATTCGAAGCTCTCCCGCGGCTTCCATCCAAGTTCCCGCTCGATCCTGGCGGTGTTCATGGCGTAGCGGCGATCGTGGCCCGGGCGGTCCCTGACGAAAGTGACCAGAGCGTCGTGGGGCCTGAAGGGGGAGTCGGGCTTCAGCTCGTCGAGGATGGCGCACACCGTGCCCACCACCTCCAGGTTGGTCTTCTGGTTCAGCCCGCCGATGTTGTAGGTCTCTCCGGGGCGCCCTTTCGCCAGCACCTCCCGGATCGCAGCGCAGTGGTCGCCGACGTAGAGCCAGTCCCGCAGGTTGAGCCCGTCGCCGTAGACCGGCAGGGGCTTGCCGCTGAGGGCGTTGAGAATCATCAGCGGGATGAGCTTTTCCGGGAACTGGTAGGGTCCGTAGTTGTTGGAGCAGTTGGTGGTGAGGGTGGGCAGGCCGTAGGTATGGTGGTAGGCCCTCACCAGGTGGTCGGCTCCCGCCTTGGACGCCGAGTAGGGGCTGTTGGGCGCGTAGGGCGTGGTCTCGGTGAACGCCGGGTCCTGCGGCCCGAGGGAGCCGTAGACCTCGTCGGTGGACACCTGCAGGAAGCGGAACGCCCGCTGTTCGGTCGCGGGCAGGCCGCTCCAGTAGGCCCGGGCCTCCTCCAGCAGCCGGAACGTCCCCACCATGTTGGTCTGGATGAAATCGTCGGGACCGTGAATCGAACGGTCCACATGGCTCTCCGCGGCGAAATGCACGATGGCGACCGGCCGGTGCCGGGCCAGCAGCCGCCCCACCAGTTCCTTGTCGCCGATGTCGCCGCACACGAACGCGTGCCGGGGATCGTTTCCCAGCGAAGCCAGGTTGTCGGGATTGCCCGCGTAGGTGAGCTTGTCCAGGTTGACGACGGGCTCCCCGACGGCGTCAAGCCAGTCCAGGATGAAATTGCTGCCGATGAATCCGGCGCCGCCCGTGACCAGAATCGTCATGAATTCCCCCGGTTGCTGGAGCCGCTCGCCCCAAATGACACATTTTAAGCTACTGCTGCCCGGTTAAAAAGTGGCGACCCGGTTTCAAGCGGCCCGCCCGACGGCAATTGCCACTGGCGGGTTTTCCCGGCGCACCGGATCCCGATGATTCCCGCCCGGTGACCGGAAAATTTCCGCTCACGACGCGCATGGGCCTGGCCCCGCACCGCCTCGCCTCGCCCTCCGGCAACGTCCCCTCGGCTATAATCACCCGTTTTACGAACAGGTCGCCCCACCGGGGCTGAAACAGGCTTTCCCGCCGCAGTTTCTCCATCGTTCCATGGAGCGCTGCCGCGGCGCTGCCGCTTTTGCTGACGGAGCTCAAGGATGAACATATGTGTTATCGGGACCGGCTACGTGGGGCTGGTCACCGGCGCCTGCTTTTCCGAGATGGGCAACCAGGTGACCTGCGTCGACACCGACGCCGGCAAAATCGAGGGCCTGAAGAACGGCGTGATCCCGATCCACGAGCCCGGCCTTGAATCCGTCGTGACCAACAACTTCCGCGAGGGGCGCCTGCGGTTCACCACGTCCCTGCCGGACGCCATCAAGGACTCCAGCCTCTACTTCATCGCCGTCGGCACCCCACCCAGGGAGGACGGTTCCGCCGACCTGGAGCATGTGCTGGCCGTGGCCCGCGAGCTGGGGCGTCACATCGACCGTTATGCCGTGGTGGTGGATAAATCCACCGTGCCGGTGGGGACCGCGGACAAGGTGAAGGCCGCGATCCGGGAGGAGATGAGAAAGCGTGGCGCGAGCGTCGAGTTCGACGTGGTGAGCAATCCGGAATTTCTGAAGGAGGGGGACGCGGTCAACGATTTCATGCGGCCGGACCGGGTGGTGATCGGGGCGGATTCGGAGCGGGCGGCGGACATCCTGCGCAGTCTGTACGCGCCATTCACGCGCAACCACGAGCGCATCCTCGTCATGGGGGTGCGCGACGCCGAAATGACCAAGTATGCGGCCAACGCCATGCTCGCCACCAAGATTTCCTTCATGAACGAGATCGCCAGCCTGTGCGAGCGCATGGGGGTGGACGTGGAAAACGTGCGCGTCGGCATCGGTTCCGATTCCCGCATCGGCTACTCTTTCATCTATCCCGGTTGCGGCTACGGGGGATCGTGCTTTCCCAAGGACGTGAAGGCGCTGATCCATACCGCGGAGGAAGCGGGCTTCGATCCGGCCATCCTGCATGCGGTGGAAGTCCGCAATGAAAACCAGAAACGCCGGCTGTTCGAGAAGATCGCGGCGCGCTTCGGCCCGGATCTCGGCGGAATGACCTTCGCGCTCTGGGGACTCGCCTTCAAGCCGGGCACCGACGACATGCGGGAGGCGCCCGCGGTGGTGCTGCTGCACCAGCTGATCGGCGCCGGCGCCCGGGTCCGGGCCTACGACCCGGTAGCCATGACGGTGGCCCGCGACACCCTGCCCCATGAGTGGTTCAGGGCCGGCAAGCTCACGCTCGGTGAACATCAGAACGACGCGCTGAAGGGGGCTGACGCGCTGGCGCTCGTCACCGAATGGAAGCCGTTCCGCTACCCGGACTTCGGCGCCATGAAGCGGATCATGAAGCGCCCCGTCGTTTTCGACGGCCGCAACCAGTACGACCCGGCGCAGTTGCGGGCCGAAGGGTTCGAATATTTCGGGATCGGCCGGTAGCGGGATGATGCCGGCCGGGGCGGCAATGACCCCCGCCCTCTCCATGGCAAAGATACTCCTGGTCAAGACCTCCTCCCTGGGGGACGTGATCCACAATCTCCCGGTGGTGAGCGATATCCGCGCGCAGGTTCCCGGCGCCACCATCGACTGGGTGGTGGAGGAAGCCTTCGCCGAAATTCCGGCCTTGCATCCGGGCGTACGGCGGGTGATCCCGGTGGCGGTGCGGCGCTGGCGGCGCGGGCTGCTGGGGACCGCAGCCTGGCGGGAACTGGGCGCCTTGCGCCGCGGCCTCGGGGCCGAATCCTACGACCTGATTCTCGATACCCAGGGACTGGTCAAGAGCGCCCTGATCGCCCGGCTGGCTCGTGGCCGGCGCTGCGGCTACGGCCGGGACAGCGCGCGGGAGCCCGTGGCGAGCTGTCTCTATCAATCCGGGTTTTCGGTGCCGAAGGAATTGCATGCGGTGACGCGAAACCGGCTGCTGGCAGGCCGTTGCCTGGGCTACGAGCTTCCACAAGGGCTCGACTACGGGATCCGGGCGACCGGTTCCCCGCTGCCTGGCCTTTCTCTGCGGGGCGGCGGGGAGCACGAGCAGCGCAACAACGGGGAATGGAGACCCGATGGTCCCTACGTGGTCCTGCTCCACGCCACGAGCCGCGCGCAAAAACTCTGGCCGGAGGCGAACTGGGCCGCACTGGGGAAACATCTGGCTCGCCGCGGCTGGGCTGCCGTGCTGCCCTGGGGCGCGCCCGAGGAGGCGCGGCGCAGCGAGCGGCTGGCGGGTTTGCTGGCCCGCGCCGTGGTGCCGCCGCCCATGACGCTCGCCGAACTGGCCCGGCTCCTGGCTGGCGCCCGGGCGGCCGTGGGCGTGGACACCGGTCTCGTGCATCTGGCCGCCGCCCTGCGGATCCCCGTGGTGGGCATCTACTGTGCCACGAATCCGGCGCTCACCGGAGTTCTTCCCGCGGGCCGGGGCCGGAATGTGGGCGCTGGCGATGGGCCCCCGGCGGCGGATGCCGTCGCGGCGGCCCTGGATGAGGTGGCGGGGCCCTGATGCTTGCGCGGATCGCTTACAACGCGCTGCTCTGGCTGGTGACGCCGTGGGTAATCTGGCACCTCGTCTCCCGCGCCCGGCGCCAGCGCGGCTACCGGCAGCACGTGGCCGAGCGCTTTGGCCGCTACGCCCTGCGGCCCGACCGGCCGGTCATCTGGCTGCACGCGGTGTCGGTGGGCGAAACCCGCGCCGCGGCACCGTTGGTTGAGCGGCTGCTCGCCGCCTACCCCCATCACCAGGTCCTGGTCACCCACATGACCCCTACCGGCAGGGCGGCCAGCGAACAGCTGTTCGGCGATCGCGTGATGCGCTGCTACCTTCCTTATGACTATCCCTTCGCCGTCGCGCGCTTTCTCGACCACTTCCGGCCGGCGTTGGGGCTGCTGATGGAGACGGAAATCTGGTTCAACCTGATCCGTGCCTGCCGCGGGCGCAGGGTCCCGGCGCTCCTGGTGAATGCCCGCATGTCGAAACGATCGGCGGGAAGATACGCCCGGTTTCCGGGATTGACCCGCCGCGCCCTGCAGGAACTCACGGCAATTGCGGCCCAGGCCCCGGCGGACGCGGATCGCCTGAAGGCCCTGGGGGCGCCGGCGCCGACCGTCATGGGAAACCTCAAATTCGACCTGGCGCCGCCGGAGGCCATGCTCGGCCTCGGAACAATGCTGCGGCAACGATTCGGCGAACGGCCGGTATTGCTCGCCGCCAGCACCCGGCCCGGGGAGGAGGCCCTGGTGCTTGCAGCGGTTGCGGGCGCCGCGGTTCCGGGTTTGCTCACGGTCATCGTGCCCCGCCATCCCCAGCGCTTCCAGGAAGTGGCGACCCTGCTTCAAGACCGGGGACTGCGGTTTCGGCGGCGCAGCAGCGACGAGCCCGTCACGGCCGACACCCAGGTTTTCCTGGGGGACAGCATGGGGGAGATGTTTGCCTACTATGCCGCCTGCGATGTGGCCTTCATTGGCGGCAGCCTGCTGCCTTTCGGAGGCCAGAATCTGATCGAAGCCGCGGCCTGCGGGAAACCGGTGCTCGTGGGCCCTCACACCTTTAACTTCGACGAAGTGACGAGGCTTGCCGTCGAGGGCGGAGCGGCGCAGCGGGTGGAATCCGGCGCGGCGCTTGGCGATGCAATCGGGCGCCTCTTGGCGGACCCGGAACGCCGCAGGGCCATGGGCCGGGCAGGCCTGGCCTTCGCGGCAAGCCACCGGGGCGCGACCGCACGGGTCATGGAAATGGTGCGACCGTTGCTGCAGCCCTAGGTCGGCAATCCTTTGCCGGCCCAGTCCTGTAGGAGCGAATTCATTCGCGACCTGCTGTCGGGGATGAATCCCCTCCTACCGGAGGGTGTCGTTGACGCGCTGGAGGTCGTCTTCGGTGAGGGCGCCGGCGGCGGCCTTGAGCCTGAGGTGGGAGAGCAGGTAGGCGTAGCGGGCCTGGAACAGGTCGCGCCGGGCGGAGTAGAGCTGCTGCTGGGCGTTGAGCACG
>JACPEG010000048.1 GCA_016183615.1 Betaproteobacteria bacterium | reverse complement strand
GTCCGTCCGGCGCGGCGCAGGGGCGCTGGGAATCCTGCTCGCCGCGCTTGCGGCGCCCGCCGCACCCGCGGCCGGCGAATCGAAATCGCAGCCCGCGGTCCGCGTGGCGCAGGCGACGAAGGCCCCGCTGCTCCATGCGGTACGGGCGGGTGGAAGGCTGGTCGCCGTCGGGGATTATGGGGTGGTGATTCTTTCCGACGACGGCGGCAGGAGCTGGCGCCAGGCGCAGGCGGTTGCGGAGCGCACCACGCTGACGGACGTGTGGTTTGCGGACGAGAAGCGGGGCTGGGCGGTGGGGCACGGCGGTGCCGTACTTCGGACGACGGACGGCGGAGAGAACTGGAGCCTGCAGTACAGGGCTCCGATCAAAGACCCGTTGCTGTCGGTATGGTTCGAGAATCCGGAGCGCGGGTTCGCGGTGGGTGCGTTCGGCTTTGCCATGGAAACCCGCGACGGAGGCGCAAGCTGGAAGGAAATCAAGGTGGCGGAAGGAGACGACCGGGACCGGCACCTCAACCAGGTGTTCCCCGGACCGGAAGGCTCCCTGTTCATCGCCGCCGAATCCGGCACCGCGTTCCGCTCCGACGACAAGGGCCGGACCTGGCACACCCTGAAGCTTCCCTACAAGGGCTCGCTCTGGGGCGGCGTGACGCTGGCCGACGGCTCGGTCCTCGTCTATGGAATGCGCGGAAACGTGTTCCGCACCCGCGATAAGGGGAAGAGTTGGCAGCCGGTTGCGAGCGGCACCGACCGGTCTCTGACCGGCGGGGTCCAGCTGCCGGACGGAAGGGTCGTGCTGGTGGGGCTCGGCGGCGCGGTTGCGTTTGGGGCCCCCAATGCCTCGCAGCTTACCTCCCTGGTCCGGGAGGACCGGCAGAACCTGGCGTCCGTCGCCCAGGGGGGAGGAACGGATGTGATGGTCTTTGGGCAACTGGGCGTTTCCCGCCAGGCCTTGAGGACCGGCAAATGAAGCGGGACGCCAGAACCGGGAGCAAGACGGGCATGAACTGTGAACTGAGCTACGTACACGGCGCCTCCGGCGTTCCGCTGATCGGCGAGACCATCGGGGTATATTTCGACCGGTGCGCCGAGTGGGTCCTGACCCAGTTTGCGACCGCGAAGGCCGGGCTGATTCTCGTCAATATCAATCCGGCGTATCGGCGCACCGAGCTGGAGTACGCGCTGAACAAGGTGGACTGCAAAGCCCTCATTCTGTCCCCGAGCTTCAGGAGCAGCGATTACCTGGCGATCCTGAGGGAGCTGGCTCCGGAACTCCAGGATTCCGCGCCGGGGCGCCTGAAGGACATGGTGATCCGCGGCGGAGAGAACATTTACCCGCGGGAGGTCGAGGAGTTCCTTTACCGCCACCCCAAGATCCAGGACGTTCAATGCGTCGGCGTCCCGGACCCGAAATATGGCGAGGAACTGTGCGCCTGCATCGTTCTGCGGCCCGGGGCGCAGGCGGATGCCGAGGAAATCCGCGGGTACTGCCGTGGCGAGATCGCCCATTACAAGATTCCGCGCCATGTCATGTTCGTGGATGGCTTCCCCATGACCGTCACGGGCAAGATTCAGAAATACCTGTTGCGCCGGCAAATGACTGCGGCGCTGGGCCTGAGCGAAGAAACGACGGCGTAGAAGGAAGCGTCCGCGGAGAAGCGGCGGAGTGCTCCGGACGAAGCGACGGGGAAACTGCCAATCGTCAGGCAGCGAGAGAGGCGTATGCGGCTGCAATTGAAAGTCGCTGTATGGCTGTGCCTCGCAGCGTGGTCCGTTGCGGCGCCCGTGCGCGGGGAGTCTGGCCGGCTGCTCTATTTCCTCAATTGCATGGGCTGCCATCCGATACCGGAAGGCGCCGGCGGATTTTCTCCCCGCGGGATCCGGCCTGCCGGGGAATTTGTCCAGCGTCCGGGCGGCCGGCAGTTTTTCATACGGATTCCGCCGGCGGACGGCCGCGCCCTGGGCGCCGAGGAGAACGCAAGGCTGGTGGAGGAAATCGTGAACTGGAAAAAAGCCTGTCCTCTGCTCCTGCAGAGCGCGCCCCTGATCCGCTTTCACGGCGCTGTTGCGGGGAAGTAACCACCTGCCAATGCCTGGTGCCTGCCCGATGACTTCGGCAAAGATTTCAGCGAGCCGGTTCGTGCCGGGCGTCCGGATCGCTGCAACAGCGATTCTGTTCCTGGCTGCCCTGGCGAACGGGCACGCCGCGGGCCGCGGCAGTTTCGATCTGGCGCCGCTGCCGGCCCGATCGCCGGTCAACCCGGCGCTGGCGGAACTGGGGCGGCACCTGTTTTTCGATCCCCGGCTCTCCGGGGACTGGAGCCGCTCCTGCGCCCCCTGTCATGGACCGGGCCGCGGCTTCGGCGACGGGGAGCCTCTGTCGCGGGCCTACCCGGGTGCCGAATACTTTAGAAATTCGCCGACCCTGATCAACGTCCGCCATCGCCTGCGCCTCATGTGGGACGGGCGCCTGGACGGCGCCGATCTCGGCACCGCGGTGCGCGACATGGTGACCGAGGCCCATTTCATGAACGCCGACGGTCGCCTGGTGCAGGAGCGCATCAGGCAGGTGCCGGAGTACCGCGCAATGTGGGAGAAGGCCTTCGGCCCGGGCAGCGAGCCCTACGGCCCGCGCCTGTTCAGCGCCGTGGGCGAATTCCTGAACACCCTGGAATCCCGCAACGCGCCCCTCGACCGTTACCTGCGCGGTGACAACAGCGCCCTCGGTTCGCGCGCGAAGCGGGGACTGGATCTGTTCCGGGGCAAGGCGGGCTGCATTCGATGCCACCACGGTCCGTTGCTCTCCGACGGCGCGCTGCACCGCACCGGCGTTCCGGAAAATCCGGAGGTACTCGCCAATCCGCTGCGCACGATCGCGATGCTGCGCCACTACGCCACCAGCGGCATGCCCAACTACATGAAGGCGCGGACCGATCTCGGCGCGTATGCCATTACCAAGGACGGGCGGGATCGCGGGCGCTTCCTGACGCCGTCCCTCAGGGAGTTGAAACACACCGCGCCCTACATGCATAACGGTGTGTTCCGGACGCTTGCGGAGGTAATCGAGTTCTACGACCGGGGCGGCGCGGCAGGGAGCGAGCTGAAGCCGCTGGGGCTTACGGCTACTGAGAAGAAGGCGCTGCTCACGTTCCTGGCGGCGTTGAGCGGGGATCGTATTACCGTGGCCGAGCCCGAGTACCTGGACTTCGAGTTGCGGGCGGAGGACAGGTCGGCCCCGGTTCAGGCCTCAGATCCACCGGAGTCGGTCGCGGCGGCGGCGACGGGTTATCCGCCGCTCGCTTCCCTGCCGCCGGTGCTGGTGCCGGCAGACAATCCCCAGAGCGCCGGGAAAATCGAGCTGGGAAGAATGCTGTTCTTCGACGGGCGGCTCTCCGGCGACGGCAGCACCCCCTGCGTGTCCTGCCATTTTCCGCAGCTGGGCTGGGGCGAGGGCGGATCGCTCTCCCGCGGCTATCCCGGCACCAAGCACTGGCGCAATGCCCAAAGCGTGCTCAATGCGGCCTATTACCCGAAACTCTTCTGGGACGGCGCCGTGGGCAGCCTCGAGGCCCAGGCGGCTTCGGCGGCTGAGGGCGCGGTGGCGGGCAACGGTGATCCCGCGATGATGGAAATGCGGCTGCGGCTGGTTCCCGACTACGTGGAGCGGTTCCGCCGCGTGTTCGGCGCCGAATGGCCGCGCATCACCCACGCCTGGCAGGCGATTGCCGCCTTCGAGCGCACCCTGGTGTCGGACCCGAAGCGGGTGCCCTTCGACCGCCATCTCAACGGCGACCGGAGCGCGCTCGGTGCGGACGAACTGCGCGGCTACGCGCTGTTTACCGGGAAGGCCGGTTGCATCGCCTGCCATAACGGGCCGCTCGCCTCGGACCAGCGCTTCCACGCCACCGGCGTTCCCGCGAACGATCTCTTTGCCGGCAATCCCCTGCACCAGATCACCCGCCGCTGGCAGCACTATCAGAAAGGCGTTCCCGAGGCCCGCTACCGGGAAAACCCGCAGGACATGGGGCATTACTACCTGACGAAAAATCCCGCGGACATCGGGAAGTTCCGTACCCCCTCCCTGCGGGAGCTCAAATACACCGCGCCCTACATGCACAACGGCGTGTTCGCCACACTTGCCCAGGTGGTGGACTTCTACGACCGGGGCGGGGGCGGGATTCCCAGCAAGAGTCCGATTCTGAAACCCCTTCAGCTCACCCGGGAGGAGAAAAAGGATCTCGTGGCGTTCCTGGAATCCCTGAGCATGGACGAGCCGCTCCTGCTGCCGGAGCCGAAGCTTCCCGGGTATGCAGCCCTGAAACCGGACGGAATTCATGAAGCACGAACGGATGCGGCAAGCCGCGGACACTGAGCGCGAGCCGGCCGCCTGCATGAGCCGGCGCGAGTTTCTCCTGACCGGCGGGCTCGCGGCGAGCATCGTTGCCCTTGGAGCGCTGCCAGGCCTCGCTGGAGCCGCAACCGGGCTCTACGCACTTCGGGCCGAATACCCGCGGCTGCGGGTCGGTTCGATTTCAACGTTGAAGGAAGGCATTGCCCACACCTTCGACTATCCCTACCCGGGAGTGACCAATATCCTCGCGAAACTGGGGACGCCCGCCGGCGGTGGAATCGGAACCGGGAACGACATCGTGGCCTTCAATACGCTATGCACCCACCTGGGCGGCGATCTCAGCAAGGCCTACAAGCCCGAACACCAGCTCCTGGGTCCCTGTCCGCGCCACCTCACGACCTTCGATCTCACCCGGCACGGCATGGTGGTGACGGGGCACGCCACCGAAAGCCTGCCCCAGATTGTGCTGGAGGCCGGGGGCGACGACATTTACGCCGTGGGCGTGATGGGGCTCATCTACGGCTTTGCCGGCAATCTCCAGGGCTGATGCAGGCGAAATGACGAAGGAACGAAAAATACCGGTACCGGATACGAGCGTGCCGCTGCCACCCGGGGACGCGGAAATGCTCACCACGGCCTGCGATTACTGCGCGGTGGCCTGCGGCTACCGGGTGTACCGCTGGCCGGTGGGCCGGCAAGGCGGGCCGCGCGCCGCGGAAAATGCCCTCGGGCTGGATTTTCCCCTCCGGAACGATGACCCGGCGCGGCCCATGCCCTGGGTGAGTCCCGCCCAGCACAACGTCGTCACCTACCGGGGCAGGGCGCACCACGTCATCGTGATCGCCGACTGGGAAGCCCGGGCGGTGAATTTGCGGGGCAACCATTCGATGCGCGGGGGAACCCTGGCCCAGAAGTGCTACAACCCCCAGACCGCCACCCGCGAGCGGCTCACGCAGCCGATGATCCGCGTCAACGGCAAGCTCACCCCGGTGTCCTGGGACCTGGCGCTGGATGCGATGGCGCATATCTCGAAGCACGTGCTGGCCGAGCACGGCGAGCATGCCTGGGCGGTGAAGGCCTATTCCTACCAGTATTTTGAAAATACCTACGCCATCACCAAGCTGGCGCTCACCGGCATCGGAACGCCCGCTTTCGCTCCCCACGACAAGTGCGCCAACACCAACGACGCCACCGGCCTGGACGACGCCGGGATCGATTCCTTCTCGGCCTCCTTCGAGGACTGGGGCGCCTGCGACGTGCTGTTGATGTCCGGGGTGGATCCCTTCGTAACCAAGACCACGCTGTTCACCGGCTGGATCATGCGCGGGGCCAATCCCCACAAGAAACTCATTTTTGTCACGCCCCACAAGACCATGGGGGTGGCGTGGGGCCTGAAGCAGGGCGGGCTGTGGCTGCCCATCGTTCCCGGCACCGACACCATTCTCCACAACGCGCTGGCCCGCATCATCATCGAGAACGGCTGGCAGGACCAGGAATTCATCGACCGCTGGATCGCCAGCACCTGGGAAGTGGATTCGGGCTACGGGCGCGGCACCCGCAACACCGGCTGGCAATGGCGCACCACCTGGGGCGCCTGGCAGAGCGACTGGCCCGACTACCGGAAATTCATCCTCGCGCAGGACGAGCACAAACTGGAAAATGCCGCCCGGATCACCGGCCTGAGGGCGGAAGACATCTACCGTTGCGCCGAGCTGATCGCGCGCCCGCGCTCCGACGGCTCGCGCCCGAAGTCCTCGTTCATGCTGGAGAAGGGGAACTACTGGTCCAACAACTACATGAATAGCGCCTCGTTCGCCGCGCTCGGCCTCATCTGCGGGGCCGGGAACCGCCCGGGCCGCGTGATCTCCCGCGGCGGCGGCCACCAGCGCGGGATGGTGAACGCCGGGGGCGCCTCCGGGTGGCTTTCCCCGGAAAAATACCCGGGCCGCCGCAAGAAGGCCCTGAACCTGGACCGCTGGCTGATGGACGGCAAGCTGCGTTTTGCCTGGGTGTTCGGGACCACCTGGGTGAGCGCCATGGCGGGATCGGCGGCGCTGCGGGGCGCCATCGAGCGATTGACCCGGGAAAACCCGCACCAGATTACATCCCTCGACCGGGGTGCGCTTTTTGAAACGCTCAGTCAGCGGGTGGATTCGGGAGGCATGGTGCTGGTGGATTCGGATATCTACCCGGTGGAGCCGCTGGGCACGCAGTTCGCGGACATCCTGCTGCCCGCGGCCACCTGGGGCGAGGAGGATTTCAGCCGCTGCAACTCCGAGCGGCGGCTGCGGCTGTATTCGAAATTCTACGATGCGCCGGGAGAAGCGAAGCCGGACTGGTGGGCGGTTCAGGCCTTTGCCCGCAAGATGGGCTACGGCGCCCACTACGGGTGGAAGACCGGCAGCGATGTGTTCGAGGAGGCGGCCCGTTTCAGCCGCGGCACCGTGCTCGACTACGCGGGACTGGTAGCCGAAGCGAAGAAACGCGGCGTGCCTGGACACGAGCTATTGCGCAGTCTCGGCACCACCGGCATCCAGACGCCGATCCGCGTGAGCGACGGCCAACTCGCGGGAACGAAACGGCTGCACGACCCCGAAAACCAGTGGGGACCGACGGAAAGCACGGACCTTCGCCGCCCATTCCTCTACGCCTTCAATACCCACAGCGGCAAGGCGCTGCTGCTGAAATCCCCGTGGCGCTTTCCCGGCTGGATCGAGTTCTACCAGGCGATCCGGCCGCGGCCGGAAAAGGGCGAGATCTGGGTGACCAACGGACGGGTCGACGAAACCTGGCAATCGGGATTCGACGATTGCCGCAAGCCGTTTACCGCCGGGCGGGGACCCCATCCGCTGATTTTCGTGAACCCCGCGGATGCGGCGCCCCAGGGGATCGAGAGCGGCGACCGGGTGCTGGTAAGGAATGACGCGGTGTACGTCCAGACGGGGATGCCCCAGGGCGTGCTGGAAACGGATCTCGGCTTCGATTCGCTGCTCCGAAACGGCCACATCCGGGTGACCCAGGCCGAGTTCGAGGCCATCGCCATCGTGACCGCGGACATTCGCGAAGGGGTGGCCAAGGCCAATTTCAACTTCCCCGGCGCCGCCGCCAATTCGGTCGTCCACGCGGTGCCCGATCCGTTGACCAACAACTACCGCTACAAGCTGGGGCGGGGCGTGCTGATCCGGCTGGGCGAATCCCCCCACAAGCGGTCATTCAGCGTCCTGACCCTCAAGCCTCGCGCCGTCATCTAGACTGATAGGAGGCGCGGCGGCATTGGTTTCGCCAGTCGCGGATTAGCTCGACACGGCGTGCCATGACCCGATTCAGGTTCCTTCCGGACGACGAGCGCTGCATCGCCTGCAAGGGCTGCGTGACGGCGTGCAAGAGCGAACACGAGGTCCCCTGGGGAGTGCAGCGGCGGCGCATCGTCACGATCAACGATGGCGTGCCGGGGGAGCGCTCGGCCTCCGTCGCCTGCATGCATTGCGACGATCCGCCCTGCATGGCGATGTGTCCAGTGCACGCCTTCTATAAGACGCGGGAAGGGCTGGTGCTTCACGACAAGGACCGCTGCGTCGGATGCGGTCTGTGTTTCTATGCCTGCCCCTTCGGCGTACCCTAGTATCCGCAGCCGGGGCCGTTCGGCTACCGCGGCAAGATGGACAAGTGCACCTATTGCGCCGGTGGCCCGCCGGTCAGAAGCTCAAGCCATTTCGGCTATGGCCGGAACCGGATTGGCGAGGGAAAGCTGCCCCTTTGCGCCGAGATATGCGGGACGAAGGCGCTGCTCGCCGGAGACGTCGAATCCATACGGCAGCTCTACCGCGAACGTGTTTCCACGCGTGGCGGAAAGTGGGCACCTTGGGGCTGGAGCATTGCTTACCCGAACGAAAAAAGCCCGCCGGATGCGGCGGGCTGACGATGCGGCGTTCCAGGCGCTTCAGTAGCGGCCGTATCCCTGGGAGAGGTTTCTTCCGGAATCGATGATCCCCACCCCCACCGTCACGGTGCGGCCCGGATCGTAGGGCAGGGTGGTGGTGACGTCGCGGCCGTTGTAGCGGTAGACCACGGTGTAGCCCTTCACCACCTGGCGATAGTTGTCCACGATCCGGCAGCGGCGCACCTGTTGCGGCTGGGCGTGGACCGGCGCGCGGTTGTCGAGGCGGTCTCCCACCATGGCCCCGGCGATGGCCCCGACGGCGGTCGCGGCCTTGTTGCCGTTGCCTTGGCCCACCTGGTTGCCGAGGATGGCCCCGGCAATGCCGCCGAGAATGGCTCCGCCGTAGGAGCGGTCGGACCCGGGATTGGAAATGCGGTCCCCGGCGACCGCCCCGGCCGCGCCGCCCACGGCCGTGGCGGCGGTGTTGCCGCTGCCGCGCCCGACCTGGTTACCAACGATGGCGCCGGCGACTCCGCCCAGCAGGGGACCCGCGACCGACCGCTCGCCCCGGTGGCGGGGCTGATCGTAAACGGTTTCGGTCCAGCACTCTTCCCGGGGCTCGTTGATGCTTTCGTAAATGGGGGTGGCCGAGATCACCTGGGCGGTGTCGGTGAAATCCGCGGCCTGGGCGCCGGCCGCGACGGCGAGCAGGGCGGATACGAGAATGCGAGTCTTCATGGCACGCTCCTTTCGTGGGTGACGCTGATTAGAACGGCCGGGAGCGGCGGGCGTTTACCCCTGTTACAAAGTTTTACACTTTTCCCAGCAGCCTGTCGGACTTAGAGTCACACATGCGCGATCCTAAGTCCGACAGGCTGCTAAGCGTGAAAATACTCCGCCGGACTGTTAGCATATCCCCGAGGTTTCCATGTCTTATCCCGCGTTTCTCGGCGGTCTTGCTTTGCTCCTGGCGCTTGCGCCCGGGGCCGGCCTCGCCCAGGACCCGGAGAAGGCGAACGGGATTTTCCTGGTGGCCAAGCCCCGGCTGCAGGACCCGAATTTCTCGAAGACCGTGGTGCTGGTGACCCAGCACCGGCCCAACGAGCCCATGGGCGTCATTATCAATCGCCCGACGCAGCTGGCTCTGAGCGAGGTGTTTCCGGAGAATGCCAACATCCGGAAACGCCGGGATCCGCTGTATTTCGGGGGGCCGGTCGCCCCCATGACCCTGGTGTTCGTGTTCCAGTCGGCCGAGCGGCCGAAGGAGGCGCTGAAGGTGCTCGACGACGTGTACATGAGTGTGAGTTCCGGGCTGCTGTCGGAGCTCATCAGTCGCCCGAAGTTTCCCGAGCGCTTCAAGGTCTACGCCGGCTACTCAGGCTGGGCCCCGGGGCAGCTGCAGAACGAAATCCGCCGCGGCGATTGGTACGTGATCAATGCCGACACCGACACGATTTTCCGGATGGACGCGAAAAGCGTCTGGCCGGAGCTGCTTAAGCGGGCGTCCCAGCGCACGACCCGAGCGCCTGATGACGAACATTCGGTTTTGCTTGCGGGGCGCCGGTGATGCGCGGGCCGAAATGATCGACTGGACCGAGCTGCTCAAGATGACGGTGGCGCTGCTCGCCGTCGTGGATCCTTTCGGCACCATTCCGTTCTTCGTGAGCGCAGTTGGAGAGATCACCGGCGCGGAACGGAGGCGCATGGCCCGCACCGTGGCGATCACGGTGTTCACGGTGTTGGCGGTCGCGGCGCTGGCCGGCGACCGGGTGCTGGGATTCTTCGGCATCAGCCTGGCGGCCTTCATGGTGGGGGGCGGGCTCCTGCTGCTGCTGCACGCGGTATCGATGCTGCAGGTGCGGGAGACGCGGCTGCGGCAGACTCCCGAAGAGGCCGTGGAAGCCACCGCAAAGCACGCCCTGGGCGTGGTGCCCATCGGCATCCCGCTGCTCGCCGGGCCCGGCGCCATCAGCAGCGTCATCATCTACGCCAACCAGGTGCCCGGGAAACCGGGGCCTTACCTGGTCCTGGTTCCCGTGGTCGTCGTGGCGGCGACGGTGTGGGCGACGTTTCGCGGCTCAGGGGCCATCGCGGCACGGCTGGGCGTCACGGGGCTCAACATCGTCACCCGACTCATGGGGCTGCTGCTTGCCGCCATGGCGGTGGAGATCATCGCCCGCGGCCTGGCGCGGCTGTTTCCCGGGCTGCAATGAACAGTCCCGGGCGGCGCGGAGCAGGAATTGTGCACAGGCTGATCGTCGTGATTCTGGGCTGCCTCGTTGCCGCGGGCGGATTCGCCCAGGCGCCGGTGGAGGACGCGAGCCGCGATCCGGACCGGGTGCTGAAGGCCCAGCAGCGGGTGAGCTTCGCGGAGCGCGAGAAGCGGGAAGCCGAGCGCGGCGTGAAAAGCGCCGAAGAGCGTCTCGAGCAGGCGGAAGTCCAGCACAGAGAGGCTCAAAAGCGGGCCGAAGACGCCAAGCGCGAAGCGGACGCTGCCCGCAAGGAGTTCGAGCAGGCAAAGGCGAAGCTCAAGGCTGCCAACGAAAAGTGGGAAAGGGAATCGAGGGCGCTGGAGCGGGAATGGCAGTCCCGCGACAAGACGCCCTCCGGCGGCAAGGTCCGGTAGGGCAGGCGGCGCCCGCCGATCACGGCCCACCCCTCCGCGAGGCTCGGCTCGCGGTGGTCCGTTACGGTCAGAGTTCCGCGGCGCGATAGAAAAACACGAAGCGCCCGTCCTCCACGTCCACCTTCAGCGTCGCACCCCGGTACAGGGCGTATTCCACATAGCCCGGAAGCCGGCTGCCCTGGTGGCATTCGCTCACGTGCTGGGGCGCCTCGAAATTGCGGTCGCGGTCGTACCAGGAAAGCAGCATCGGCTCGGCGAGGCGCTTCGCGGCTTCCGCGCCGGCCAGCGCGAGGGCCTCGCGATAGTCCGCCGCCGTCGGCTCTGGCCGCAGCGCGATTTCCGTCAGATCTGCGGTGGATACCGGCTTGGGTTCGCAGTACGGCGGCTCGGCAGTCATGGGAGGAAGGGATGTGGCGGGAGCGGTGACGCCTGTTTGTCAAAGGTGCATCGACCGACCCCCTGATTCAAGGATAGCCCGCCGGACTCGATCAGGCGAGGCCGGCGGCCCCGCGACCAATCGGGGTCCTGCTTCCCCGGCGCCGGCGGCGGTTCGGGAAGAACTGAATCATCCCGCCGCGGGCTCCCGCGGAATCCAGGGACCGGCGGGCGGCCAGGATGTCTCAAACGGCGTTCCATTCGCCGCGGCGTGAAGCGGCGGCACCAGGAACTCACGGAGCTCGATGGCGACCTCCGCGAGCGCCGGGGCCGCGTCCTCCAGCCTGCTGCGCCGGATGAAAGCGATCCACTGGGCGTTTTTGGACCCATCGCCTGCAAAGTCCGCCGTCAGCGCAAGGGGCACCTCCGCCGGCAGCGGCGTGCGGCGGCGCGTGAAGGTGGCCGCCAGCGATGCTGCGAGCGTCGCGCCTTCGAACTCGAATCCGCGCGACAGCGCCCACAGGTCGTAGAAATCCTTCATGCGGCTGTTCTGGATGCCGAGCACTACCAGGGCCTGAAACTTCTCGGCCACCACCGCATATTTCGGATACGCCCAGAGGCGCGGTGCGGGGAGCGGCAGCAGGGCGGGGTAATCCGCTTCCTCCGGCGCCGGGACCACGGCGTCCTCGAAACCGATGTCCGCCTGAAGGGGGATGCGGGCGCCTCCGAGCTCGGCCATGAACACCACCCGCACCCCGTGGTAGTCATTCGCCTCGCGGAGCTCCGAGGCCTTGACCGTGCGAGGCGGAAACGCCATGCCGTCCTCGGCGGGAACCTGGCAAATCGCCCGGAACGCCTCCTCCATTTCCGCGAGATCCTGGCTGCCGAAGCCGAGGAAATCCGCACCGCGGGTGGGACGATGGGGGCGTTCGCGCCAGACGCGAAAAAGCAGCGCGCCCTTGAGCAGAAAACGGTCGCGGAATTCCGAGCGGCTCAGGCGGTAGAGGAACCGCTCCAGGGCGAACTGGGTCAGCACCTGGTCCACGGTTTCGCCCCGCTCGCGGGCGAGGCTGTAAAGCCGCTGGCGGATCGATGCGGAGAGGTTCTTGACGTGGTCCGCGCTCACGCCGGCGACACCAGGGTCGTGATGCATGATCCCGTTGGCGAGAATTTGGTGGGCGGGTTCCTCAAGGACGGCGGCGACTGGATGTGGGAAATGGCGCCCCGAAGACGAATCGAACGTCCGACCTGCCCCTTAGGAGGGGGCTGCTCTATCCACTGAGCTACCGGGGCGTGGGGCGGTATTTTACGTGAATTCGCCCCTTGAGGCATGGCGGAAGGACATTCTGGATCCCGGCGTGCGCCGGGATGACGACGCAGCGGATACGCCGGAATCACGATTCGCCGTCGATGAGCGGCGAGCAGGTAACGGGATTGGCGGCGCCCCCCGCCATGCAGCGGGCGCACTCGGGGATTTCCTCCACCCGGCATTCCTCGTACTGGAGGTGCACGCCGAAGCGCCGGATTCCCAGGCCCGAGAGAAAGGCGGTCACGGAATCCATGCTGGTAAACACCCGCGGTTCGGGGCCACTGGCCTGCAGGGGCTGGCCGTCGACATGCACGGTGTAACGGGATACGCCGCTGTGGCGGCTGTTGCTGACTTCAACTGTGGCTACCACGCCCGCGTCCACAAGAATCCGCAGTTCCCGCTCGTTCATGGGGCGCCCTCCCTGGGGTTTATTCACTCTAGCACACGGTGCAGGGAGCGAAAGGTCGCGGATGGTCGCGAATGAATTCGCTCCTACGGGGAAGGGTTTGTAGGAGGGGATTCATCCCCGACATTTCGGGCGTTCCCGACCCAGGTCGCGAATGAATTCGCTCCTACGAGGTGTTTGTAGGAGGGGATTCATCCCCGACCGGCGTCGCGAATGAATTCGCTCCGCGCATGCTTCCCGTCCCGCTAAAATGCGCGGATGCAGAAACTCCCCCGCACCGTTGTCGTCCTTGGCTTCGTCAGCTTCCTCAATGATTTCGCCTCTGACATCGTGATTCCGCTGATCCCCATCCTGCTCGCCACGGTCCTGGCGGCGGGGCCGGTGGCGCTGGGACTCATCGAGGGCGTGGCGGATGGCGTCGCCGCGTTCCTCAAGCTGTGGTCGGGGCGCCATTCCGATGCGCTGGCGGGCCGGCGCAAGGGACTCGCGGTTTCCGGGTACCTGCTCTCCAACATCGCGCGCCCGCTATTGGGCCTGGCTACCGCCTGGCCCGTGGTGCTGGTCCTGCGCGGCATCGACCGGGTGGGAAAGGGCATCCGCAGTGCGCCCCGCGACGCGCTGGTGGCGGATGTGACGCCGCCGGAGATGCGCGGCCATGCCTTCGGTTTCCACCGGGCCCTGGACAACGGCGGCGCGGTGGCGGGGGCGCTGGCTGCCGCGGCGATTCTCGCCTGGTCGCCGCTTTCGCTTTCCCAGGTGATCCTGCTCTCGGCGCTGCCGGGGTTTCTCGCCGTCGGGCTCATGGCTGGCGGGGTGAAGGACGTGCATCGCGCGCCGGATGCCGTGCCGGCACCGCTGCCGCCGCTTTCCTGGAACGCGCTTTCCCGCCCCATGCGCCGCTACCTGCTGGTGCTGGGGCTGTTCACCCTGGCCAAGGCCTCGGAGACTTTCATCCTGCTGCTGGGGCACCAACTGGGCGTGGGGGTGGTCGAACTGCTGCTGTTGTGGGCCGCCCTCAACCTGTGCAAGGCGGTGACCTGCACCCGGGGCGGAAAGCTCGCCGACCGGGTGGGGCGCGGGCCGCTGCTGATGCTGTCCTGGACCGCGTTCGCGCTGAGCTTTCTATTGCTCGGAAAGGTGACGGGAAGCGCGGGGCTCTGGGTCGTGACCCTGTTCTACGGCCTGTTCATGGGCCTTTCGGAGGGGGCGGAGCGGGCGGTGATCGGGGATTTCGCGGGACCCGCCGAGCGCGGCACCGCATTCGGCTGGTACCATCTCGCCCTGGGGCTGGCGGCGGTTCCCGCGGGCCTGCTGTTCGGGCTGATCTGGCAATATCAGAGCGCGGCGATGGCGTTTTTCGTGGCCGGCGGCCTGGCGGCGGCGTCCGCGCTGCTGCTCAGGATCTGGGCTTGGCCCCGGAGTTGACGGTGCAACCCGCTTCGCGGTTGCACCCTACGGTCAGGAGAATGCGAAATGAAATGGATCGCGTTGATGGCGGTGCTGGCCGGGGGCGCCCTTTTCTTCATGGCCGGCTTGGCGCGGGCGGAAGCGCCCAAGGCGGGCCAGACGGCGCCGGATTTTTCCCTGCCGGACCAGAACGGGAAGACCCATACCCTGGCGGATTACCGGGGATCGTGGCTGGTGCTCTACTTCTACCCCAGGGATGATACGCCGGGCTGCACCGAGCAGGCCTGCAAGTTCCGCGACGACATTGCCCAGCTCTCGGCCCTGGGGGCGAAGGTGGTGGGGGTGTCGGTGGACGACACCGCCTCCCACATCGAATTCGCCAAAAAGTTCAGCCTGCCGTTTCCGCTGCTGGCGGACGTGAAGGCCGAAGTGGCGAAGCGCTACGGCTCCCTTACCGATCTCGGCATCATCAAGTTCGCCAAGCGCAATACCTTTCTCATCGATCCCCAGGGGAGGATCGCCAGGGTGTATCTTTCCGCCAGCACCTCGCGCAATTCCGTCGAGGTCATCGAAGACCTGAAGAAACTGAAGCCATCATGATCCGCAGCATCCACCACATCGTTCTCACTACCCGCGACGCCGACCAATGCGTCGCTTTTTATACCCGGGTCCTGGGGATGGAACTCGAGACCTTCGGCAACGGGCGGCTGGCGCTGCACTCGGTGTACGTGCGGGACCCGGACCAGAACCTGGTCGAAATCGCCGAGCCGGCACCCGCCGCCTGAGTTTGCCCCGGGCCGTGCCGGTCCATAACGCCGACATCGCGGTGGTCCTGGAAGAGATCGCCGACCTGCTGGAAATCCAGGGGGAAAACCCGTTCCGAATCAGGGCTTACCGCAATGCCAGCCGGATCGTGGGGGACCTGGGACGGGATATCGCCAAAATGGTGGAAAAAGGCGAGAACCTCGTCGAACTGCCAGGAATTGGCGAGGATCTTGCAGGCAAAATCTGTGAAATAGTTCACACCGGCAGTTGCGGCTTGCTTGCCAAGCTTCACAAGCAGCTTCCCCCAGCCATTACCGAGTTGCTCAAGATTCCCGGCCTCGGGCCCAAGCGGGTGAAAACCCTGCATGAAAAGCTGAAGGTGCAGACCCTGGACGAGTTGGCGGAAGCGTGCCGGGAGGGTCGGGTGCGGGATCTGGCGGGCTTCGGGGAAAAGACCGAAACCCACATCCTGGAAGCCATTCAGGCCCGGCCTGCGGCCGGTAACGCCCGCTTCAAGCTGGCCATCGCGGCCCAGTATGCGGAGGCGCTGGTGGCGTACCTGCGCGCGATTCCCGGAGTCACCCAGGCGGAGGTGGCCGGGAGCTTCCGGCGCGCCCGGGAGACGGTGGGGGACCTGGACATCCTGGTGATCGCCGATTCCGGGAGTCCCGTCATGGAGCGGTTTGCCGCCTACGACGAGGTGCGGGAGGTCCTTTCCAAGGGCGATACCCGCTCCAGCGTGGTCCTGAAATGCGGCCTGCAGGTGGACCTGCGGGTGGTGGGGCAGGAGAGCTACGGGGCGGCGCTCCACTATTTCACCGGCTCCAAGGCCCACAACATCGCGGTGCGCCGCATCGCCCAGGACAAGGGACTCAAGCTCAACGAATACGGCGTGTTCAAGGGCGAGCGCCGGGTTGCCGGAGATACCGAGGCATCGGTGTTCAAGGCGGTGGGATTGCCCTTCATCGCGCCGGAGCTGCGGGAAGCCGCGGGAGAGATCGAGGCGGCCCGGGCCGGCAGGCTACCCGACCTGGTGGAGTTGAAGGACCTGAGGGGCGACCTGCACGCCCACACCCGGGCCACCGACGGCCACAATACGCTCCAGGAAATGGCCCTGGCGGCGAAGGAGCGGGGACTCGAGTATCTCGCCATCACCGAGCACTCGCGCCGGCTCACCGTCGCCCATGGGCTCGATCCGCAGCGGCTGGCGAAGCAGATCGACGAGATCGACCGGCTGAACGCGAAACTGAAGGGCATCGTGCTGCTCAAGGGCATCGAGGTGGACATCCTGGAGGACGGCAGCCTGGATCTCCCCGATTCCATCCTGGCGCGGCTCGACCTGGTGGTGGGCGCCGTGCACAGCAAGTTCGATCTGTCCCGGGACCGGCAGACCACACGCATCCTCAGGGCCATGGAGCGCCCCCACTTCACCCTGCTGGCCCATCCCACCGGGCGGCTGCTGGAGCATCGCCAGGCCTACGAGGTGGATATGCTCAGGATCATCCGCCAGGCCCGCGACCGGGGCTGCTTCCTGGAGCTGAACGCCCATCCCGAGCGGCTCGACCTGCTGGATACCCACTGCCGCACGGCGAGAGAGGAGGGTGTGCTGGTGGCCATCAACTCCGACGCCCACAGCGCGCTGGATCTCGCCAACCTGCGCTACGGCGTGGGCCAGGCGCGCCGCGGCTGGCTGGAGGCGAAGGACGTGCTCAATTCCCGAACCCTCAAGCAACTCCGGCCGCTGCTCAAGCGGACTATGTGATTTTCGACTCAGGGAATGTCCGCCGATCATCTTCACTGCGTCTGGCGTCTGCCGGAGGGAGACGACGATTTCTCCGAGCGTTGGCGCCAGATAAAGCGATATTTTTCGATTGGTCTGGGCGCAGAATTGACGGGACCGGGCGATTGGAAGTTCGGATCCTTCGCGCAAGCGGTCGGCAAGGGTTGGTATCCGCAGGACTGGGGCCGGTCGGAGCCGGTATCGATCAAGGGAATGGATCCTGAGTAACAACGGTGGATACGCTGCGCTTTGTCCACCCCGCCTGGATGGCAAGGATCGAGGATTGAACGGATGACCCTCACCGAACTGCGTTATATCGTCGCCGTCGCCCGCGAGCGCCACTTCGGGCGCGCCGCCGAGGCCTGTTTCGTGAGCCAGCCCACACTGTCGGTAGCTATCCGCAAGCTGGAGGAGGAGTTGGGCGTGACCCTGTTCGAGCGTGGTCCCGCCGAAGTGACCCTGACGCCCATCGGCAGGCAGGTCGTGGAGCAGGCCCAGCGGGTGCTGGAGGAAACCGCCGCCATCAAGGAAATCGCCAGGCAGGGAAAGGACCCGCTCGCCGGTCCCCTGCGCCTCGGCGCCATCTATACCATCGGGCCCTACCTGCTGCCGCGCCTCATTCCGATTCTGCACAAGCGGGCGCCGCAGATGCCGCTCCTGATCCAGGAGAACTACACCTCGCGGCTGGTGGAGTCCCTGCGTAACGGCGAGCTGGACGTGATCGTGATCGCCTCCGAGATCGGCGAGCCCGGGGTGCTGGTGCAGCCGGTCTATGACGAACCCTTCGTGGTGGCGCTGCCCAGGGGCCACCGCTGGGAAAAGCGCAAGACGCTCCGGGCCGAAGAACTGGCGGAGGAAAGCCTGCTGCTGCTCGGCACCGGCCACTGCTTCCGCGACCAGGTGCTCAAGGTCTGCCCGGCGCTGAACCGGGCGGCGGCGACGCCGGGCTCGCTGCAGAAGACGCTGGAAGGAAGTTCCCTGGAGACCATCCGCCACATGGTGGCCTCAGGCGTGGGCATTACCGTGCTCCCCGTCGCCTCGGTGGGCAAGGCCCAGACGGCGGCGGGCCTGCTGCGGTACCGGCCCTTCGCCCGCCCGGTGCCCGACCGCCGGGTGGCGCTCGCCTGGCGCAAGAGCTTCCCCCGTACTCAGGCGGTGGAGGCGGTGCGCCAGGCAATTGTCGCCGCCGAAATTCCCGGAGTGATGCCCCTCGACCTGCCGGCTGCTTCCGCCGCGTAGGGTGCGTCCCACGCACCGGTCACCTGCCGCAATGGGTGCGTGGATTGCACCCTGCCTGCGAAGATCCGCCACCACGTAGGGTGCGCCCCGCGCACCATTTCCGGCGCTGACAGGTGCGTGGGACGCACCCTACACGCCTGGGGACGCTCTGCGCGATAGCGGTTGGCTATCAAAGCAATACAAACAATCAACTGGAGCTATCATATCGCTCTCCTTATGATGGGCACCGTAGCGCTGCGGACCGCGGCGCGCGGACCTCAACCAGCAAAGGAGCAGCACGATGAAACCCAACGAATCGATCACGGTGAAGAACCTGGAAGCGGCATTTGCCGGCGAGAGCATGGCCCACATCAAGTACCGTTATTTCGCGAAGATCTGCCGCCGGCTCGGCGACGAGGAAACGGCGCGGGTGTTCGAGGAGACCGCGGCCCAGGAAGTGGAGCACGCCTTCGGCCACCTGGACCTGCTTTTTCCCAGGGCGAAGCTCGACGCGGCCAAGTGCCTGGAAATGGCGATCGCGGGCGAGACCTACGAGTACACCGAGATGTATCCCTCGTTCCGCCACCTGGCCGAGGAAGAGGGCAACGCGGCGGCGGTCAAGGAGTTCGACCAGCAGATCGCCGAGTCGATCGGGCACGCCGACACCTTCCGCAAGACCCTGGAGAAGGCCGCCAAGCGATTTGCGGCCCTGGCCAGGGTGGAAGAGCGTCACGCCAACCATTACCGGGCGACGCTGGCCAAGGTGCGCGGCGAGTGAGCCAACCATCGAATCATCAACTGCGAAAGGAAACGATCATGAAAAAGTGGCAATGCGTGGTATGCGGTTTCGTGTATGACGAAGCGGCGGGACTTCCCGAAGAGGGCCTGGTTCCCGGCACCCGCTGGGAGGAGATTCCGGCGGACTGGGCCTGCCCCGATTGCGGGGTGGCCAAGGCCGATTTCGAAATGGTGGAGCTGGTCGCGTAATCAATCCCGAGCAAGGAGCGCGTCGGGTTTCGCGCCGCGACGCCCGGCCTGCAAAACCTGTCATGGACCCCATCGTCATCATCGGCAGCGCGGCGGACCGGATGCCGGCGGTGAACGACCTGGCGGATTACAGCCGCTTCCGGGAGGCGATCTCGGGAGCGGCGCGGGTGGCGATCCTCGGGGCGGGGCTCATCGGCTGCGAGTTCGCCAACGACCTCGCCGCCACCGGCTACCGGGTCACCGTCATCGAACCGGCGCCTCATCCTCTCGGGAGGCTGGTTCCGCCCGCGGTGGGTGAAGCGATGGAGCGGGGCCTCGCAGCCATCGGCGTCGTCTGGCGGCTCGGGGCGAAACCGGTTTCCGTGAGTGCCCTGGCATTGGGACTGAAGGTAGATCTCGACGACGGGAGCGCTATCGAAGCCGATGTGGTGCTGTCGGCCACACCGACTCCGGTGGTCTATCCCGCCATGCCGGTGGTGGTGAAAACCCCTGCCCTGCCGCTGGTGGTGGCGCCGCCCCTGGCGGGTGCGGCCGGGGACTGGGAGGTGGAAGCAGGTCCGTCCGGGACCCGGTCCCTGTTCCGGAACGGGCAGGGTGAGATTGCCGGTTTTGCCCTCACCGGGACAGTGATCGCGGAGAAAAACGCGCTTCTGGCCAAGCTCGGTCCCTGGCTTGCCGAAGCGGCGAGGGTGGAAGCCTAGGGCGCGCCCCGGCTTCCTGCCTTGCGCAACATTTTCTGTGATTCAGCGGCTTATCCGTTATCATTAGGGCTCCCGTCCCAGCGCGGACGGCGCCATCCGCTTCAGAACCCGTTTCCCTCGGCCCAACCGGGCCTTGACTGAAACCCTCCGCGGCAAGAGCCGGTCTGAAGCGCTTTGGCGGGCGAAACCAGTGAGAGCACAGAATCTGCATGCCCTTTAGCAAGCTCGGCCTGTCGGCCGAAATCCTGCGCGCCGTCGCCGACCAGGGCTACCTCGAGCCCACTCCGGTGCAGGCCCAGGCTATTCCTCCCATCCTTGCCGGCCAGGACATCATGGCCGGCGCCCAGACCGGCACCGGAAAGACCGCGGCGTTCACGCTGCCGATGCTGGAAAAGCTGAAGGCCTGCGCCAACACCAGCCTGTCGCCGGCGCGGCATCCGGTGCGGGCGCTGGTACTGGCGCCGACGCGGGAGCTGGCGGCCCAGGTGGCGGAGAGCGTGCGCACCTACGGCAAGCATCTCGCGCTCAGATCTTCGGTCGTATTCGGCGGGGTGGACATCGATCCCCAGATCAAGGAGCTGCACGCGGGCGTGGAAATCCTGGTGGCCACCCCGGGACGCCTGCTCGATCACGTGAGGCAGCGCACCGTGAACCTCACCCAGGTGCAGTTCCTGGTGCTCGACGAGGCGGACCGCATGCTCGACATGGGCTTCATGCCCGACATCAAGCGCATCCTGTCGCTGCTGCCGAAGCATCGCCAGAACCTGCTGTTCTCCGCGACTTTCGACGACGAGATCAAGCGCCTCGCCAGGGACCTGCTCAATAACCCGGTGCAGGTGCAGGTGGCCCGCAGCAACGCGATGGCGGAGCTGGTCACGCACCGGGTGTATACCGTGCCCGAGCGCGGCAAGCGGGAGCTGATCGGGCATCTGGTAAACAGCCGCGACATGCGCCAGGTGCTGGTATTCGTCACCACCCGCCTGGGCGCGGCTCGGCTCGCGCGCCAGCTTCTCCGCGACGGCATCGAGGCCGCGGAAATCCACTCCGACAAGAGCCAGCTCCAGCGCATGCAGGCCCTGGAGGACTTCAAGCAGGGCAAGGTGCGGGTGCTGGTGGCGACCGACATTGCGGCGCGGGGCCTCGACATCGAGGAGCTGCCCCACGTCATCAACTACGAGCTGCCCAACAACCCGGAGGATTATGTGCACCGCATCGGGCGCACCGGCCGCGCCGGCGCCACGGGCGAGGCGATCTCCCTGGTCAGCCCGGAGGAAAACGAGCAGCTCAAGGCGGTGGAGCGCTTCCTGAAAATGAAGCTGCCCGCGGAGGCGGTGGCCGGGTTCGACCGGGAAGAGCGCTGGCAGGACGAGCGCCATCCCCGGGAGCGCAGAGGTCATGAGCGGCCGGCGAGGGGGCCGGCGAGGGCTCCGGCGCGAGGGACGGCAAGGGGGCCGGCGCAACCCGAGCATCGCGGCGCCCGGGAGCATCCCAGGTCCAGGGCGCACCAGGACGCCCTGTTCAGCCAGCCCTACGTTCCCTCCGAATCGGCGCGGGCGCCGGATGCTGCGGCCGAGCGTCCCCATCACGGGCGGCAGAAAAAGCCGGTGGCTGCGCTGTTCCTGCCACCCACCAAGGAAAAGGGCTAGGAGTGCCGCTCGCGGAATCCCGCGGGCGTTCCGGATGTCCTGCTGGCCCGCAAGGAGACAGCGGTTGGAACTCATTCCTGATACATCGGTAGCCATCGATCGCCTGCGGGCGTTGCTCGATCG
Organism: Betaproteobacteria bacterium; assembly: GCA_016183615.1. Lineage (GTDB taxonomy): Bacteria > Pseudomonadota > Gammaproteobacteria > Burkholderiales > UBA6910 > JACPEG01. Next base: position 39,960 of record JACPEG010000048.1, on the reverse strand, counting down.
CCCGGACCACCGGATCGGCCTGGCGGAGGCGGCACTGATCGTCGCCAGCCAGGAGTACCCGGGGCTCGACATTCCCGCGTACATCGAGCGCCTTGATCTCATGGGTGAGGAACTGAAGGCGCGCATGCCCGGCGAAGGCGCCCACGCCGCGACCCAGATTCGCACCCTGAACCGCTATCTGTTCGACGAGCAGGGGTTCTCCGGGAACGCGGTCGATTATTACGATCCCCGCAACAGCTATCTGAACGAGGTGCTCGACCGCAAGACCGGGGTTCCCATTACGCTTTCCATCGTGTACATGGAAGTCGGCCGGCGCGCCGGCCTGCACCTGGAGGGAGTGGCGTTTCCAGGGCATTTTCTTGTGAAATGCGTCCTTTCCGTGGGCAACGTCGTGCTCGACCCGTTCGGCGGCGGCCAGGCGCTGGGCCTCGACGATCTGGCGCGACTACTGTCGCAGGTACGCGGAGGAAGTCCCATCGAACAGGATGACATTCCCACGCTTCTGGATTCCGCAAGCAACCGTGAGATCCTGGCGCGGCTGCTGCGCAACCTCAAGGGCATCTACCTCCAGAAGGAGGATCTGCCAAGGGCGCTGGCGGCCCTGGACCGCATGCTGCTCATCTTTCCGGAAATGGCCCAGGACCTGCGCGACCGGGGGCTGCTCCACCTGAAGATGGAATGCTTCCGGGCCGCCCGGGACGATCTCGGGCGCTACCTGGACCTGGACCCGGAGGCCTCCGACCGGGGCGACATCATCCGGCGCATCTCCGCCCTCGAGCAGATCATCGCCCGGCTCAACTAGCGGGTCGTGGGCGTAGGGGCGCCCTGCGCACCGGATCCGGCCTGTGAATGGTGCGCGGGACGCACCCGACAAATGGAACACCGGCCCCGACAATTTCCGAACCGTTCCGCCCGATGGATTTTCTTGCCGCATTCGGTCTGATCGCAGCCCTTGCCTGGTTCTGGTACGACAGCATGCGCGCCCGGGAGGCCGCCGTCGCCTTCGGCGAGAAGGCCTGCGCCCAGGACGGATTCCAGTTCCTGGACCAGACCGTGGCGCTGGAGTCCATCCGCGTTGCCAGAAACCGCCACGGCCGCGCGGTCCTGCGCCGGACCTACCGCTTCGAATTCAGCGACGACGGCTGGCACCGGCGGCGGGGATGCCTCATCCTGCTCGGCGACCAGGTGGAACTGATGCGGCTAGGGCCCCTTGAAGTCCTCCACTAGCGACCTGTCGGACTTAGAGTCGCACATGCGTTGCTGGCCAAAAAGCGCGATGAAGGACACCGCTCCGTTCCTGAACCGGCTGCGGAAGAATTTCCGCCACTGGGGAAAATGGGCGCGCAAGCGCGGCATCCAGTGCTACCGGCTGTACGACCGGGACATTCCGGAGTTTCCCCTCGCGGTGGACCTGTACGGCGATCGGGCCCACCTGCAGGAATACTGGCGCGGCGGGGAGGCCGACGCTCGCGATCGCGGCGCCTGGATCGCTGCGATCCGGGAGGCGGCGGCCCAGGCCCTGGAGATGCCCGCAAGCCGCATGGTAATCAAGCGCCGCGAGCGCCAGCGCGGCACCGACCAGTACGAGAAGACCGGCGCCCGGGGAGAGGACTTCGTCGTAGCGGAAGGCGGCCACCGCTTCGTCGTCAACCTGGAAGCGTATCTCGACACCGGCCTGTTCCTCGACCACCGCCTCACCCGGGCGATGGTCGGGGAGCGGGCGGCGGGCCGGCGCTTTCTCAACCTCTTCTGCTATACGGGAAGTTTCACCGTCTACGCGGCGGCGGGTGGGGCGACGGAGTCCCTGAGCGTGGACCTGTCGAACACCTATCTCGACTGGGCGAAGCGCAACCTCCAGCTCAACGGACTGGACCCGGGGCGTCACCGCCTGCTGCGGGCCGATGCCACGCCGTTTCTCGCCGACGCATCGGGCCGGGGCGAGCGCTTCGACCTCATCGTGCTGGACCCGCCGAGCTTTTCCAACTCGAAGCGCATGCGCAACCTGCTCGACGTGCAGCGCGACCACCCGGCGCTGATCGCCGGCTGCATGGCGCTGCTGGCGCCCGGCGGGGAGCTTTTTTTCTCCACCAACCTGCGCCGCTTCCGGCCCGACGCGGACGCGCTTTCGAGCTGGCAGGTGGAGAACATCTCGGAGCGCACCATTCCCGAGGATTTCCGCAACCGCCGCATCCACCACTGCTACCGCGTCACCCGCCGGGTTGCGTCGGCGGGCCGGGTGTGATTTGATACGTCCCCAAGAAGAACCATGTTGCAACGGGTTTCCGGTCCACGGCTGGAACTGATCTCGCGCCTGCCGAGCGGCAGGCGACGGCCGACTCCTCTGCTGTTCGTTCACGGCGCGTTCACCGCGGCCTGGTGCTGGGACCAGCATTTCCTTCCCTATTTTGCCGATCTCGGTTACGAGGCCCATGCCCTGAGCCTGCGCGGCCACGGCGGCAGCGAGGGCTTCGAGCACCTCTCGATGACCAGCCTCGACGACTACGTGGATGACTTGGCATCGGTGGCCGAAGGGTTCGCGACGCCGCCGGTGCTCGTCGGTCACTCCATGGGCGGCATCGTGGTCCAGCATCACTTGGCGGAGGGAGCGGCGAGCGGCGTAGTGCTCATCGCCTCGGTGCCGCCGGAGGGGCTCATGGGCCCGGCGCTGGGGCTGGCCCTGCAGGATCCGGCGTTTTTCCGGGAGATCAGCATGATCCAGCACGTGCACCCGCGCTTTGCTACTCTCGGCGGCGCCCGCAGGGCCCTGTTCTCGGAGGCGGTACCGGAGCATCTGGTGGCGCGGCATTTTGCGCGCATGCAGCCCGAGTCGCAGCGCGCCATCTACGATCTCTCGCTGTTGCCGCTGCGGCTGGCGCGTCTCCGCATCGATGCGCCACTGCTGGTGCTGGGCGCGGAAGATGACGCGTTTTTCACTCCGCGCATGGTGCGAGCCACGGCCCACGCCTTCGGGACCGACGCGGAGATTTTTCCCGGCATGGCCCACGCCGTGATGCTGGAGCCGGGGTGGCCGCGGGTCGCCGGCCGCATCGGCGCCTGGCTGGATCAGCAGGGTCTGTAGGGGTTCGGCGCAACATCCTCATTTTCAATCGGTTAACGGGGCTTTCCGGGAGTTGAACTCCGGGCCTGCCATCCCCATCTAAGGGTCGGCGTCATCCACATAACGGAGAACTGCATGAAACGGATTTTCCTGTTCCTGGTCACCAACCTGGCGATCATCTTCGTCCTCAACCTCACGCTGCGGCTGCTGGGGGTGGACCGGATGCTCTACGGCTCAGGATTCAATCTCGCCGCGGTGTTGGTGTTTGCGGCGGTGATGGGCTTCGGCGGCGCGTTCATCTCGCTGGCGATCTCCAAGTGGAGCGCCAAGATGATGACCGGCGCCCAGGTGATCGCGCAGCCCCAGGATCCCACCGAGCTGTGGCTGGTGGAGACGGTGCGGCGCCAGGCCCAGGTGGCGGGCATCGGCATGCCGGAAGTGGCGATCTACGACTCCCCGGACATGAATGCGTTTGCCACCGGGATGAATCGGGACAGCGCCCTGGTGGCGGTGTCCACCGGGCTGCTCCAGCGCATGAGCAAGGACGAGGTGGAGGCGGTGCTGGGCCACGAGGTCTCCCACGTGGCCAATGGCGACATGGTGACCCTGGGACTCATCCAGGGGGTGGTCAACACCTTCGTCATCTTCCTGTCGAAGGTGATCGGCAACCTCGTGGACAAGGTGGTGTTCAAGAACGAGCGCGGCTACGGCCCGGCCTACTACATTACCGACATGATCGCCCAGCTGGTGCTGGGCATCCTGGCCAGCGTGATCGTGGCCTGGTTCTCGCGCCAGCGGGAGTTCCGGGCCGACGCCGGCGGCGCGCGCCTGGCCGGCCGCGAAAAGATGATTGCGGCGCTGGAGGGCCTGAAGCGGGCCCACGAGCCGTCGCGGCTGCCCGAGCAGATGGCGGCCTTCGGGATTTCCGGCGGGGGCGGCGGGCTGATGCGCTTCTTCATGTCCCACCCGCCGCTCGATCAGCGCATCGCGGCGCTGCGCGCGGCGCAGTAGCGGTCGGGCCAGACGGTCGGAAAAACGGCGCGCCGGTGGCGCGCCGTTTTTTATTTCCGCGGCCGCGAATGAGTCGGTCGCGAATGAATTCGCTCCTACAGGGGGGTAGGAGGGGATTCATCCCCGACAAACATCGCGAATGAGTCGGTCGCGAATGAATTCGCTCCTACAGGGGGGTAGGAGGGGATTCATCCCCGACAAACGTCGCGAATGAATTTGCCCCTACGGAAACCGGAGGCCGGAAAGCGGCTCGATCCCCAGCGCATCCCGCAGCAGGTCCAGGCATTCCTGCACCCGCTCCTGCTCCACCATGAGGCGCATCTCCCCGACCCCGGCCACGGGCAGGATGCTGTTGAAATTCTCGTTGGTGACGTAATAGCGGATGCCCCTCGCGTCGAGCAGGGGCTTCAGCACCATCAGTTCCTGCTGGTCGCCGGGACGGTAAACCTCGACAAAGGACGTGTCCACTCGGAGCCTCGAAGCAGCATCCAGGGCGCCCGGAAACGGGCGCGTCATCGGAGAAAATCGTGCGCTCCGCGGGTCATTATGCGCCCGCGGCGGAATCAATGGGAACTCGGCTGCGGAAGCCAGAGGCGGACGATGAACGCTCTTGCCTCCGGCGCGGAGCCGTTCAGGTCGGGAAAGGCGGTAACGGGGGCGGGCTCGTAGACATTGGAGCCTGCGGCCGCCACGGCGAGCGCGTCCGGCGCGACCGCCGCGGGCCCCTCCGCCGGCGAGGCGGGCGCCTCCGCCCGGTCTGCGGGTGCCGGTTCGACGGCGGCCGGTGCCGCTTCCTCCGCCGCGACGGAGGCGGGCGCGGCGTCCGGCGCCAGCGAAGACGATGGCCCGGTCGCCGGCGGGACATCGTTGTTTTCGTCTTCGTCCATGCGCGGCGGGTTACCGTCGTGCACCAGGCTGCGGCGCCGCTGCAGGTACGCGTCGCGAATGAACGAATAGCGGTCTATTGCCGCCTCGTCCACGACCTTCTCGGCATCCAGCAGGTCGGCGCGCCTGGCCTCGAACTCGACCGCGATCACCTGATTCCGGGTCGGGATATGATCGATGCGGAATATGGGATCGACCTTCACGTCCACCAGCCTGCCCACGCCGTCGCGCACGGAACTGGGACCAAGAAAAGGCAATACCAGGTACGGCCCGTCGCCGATGCCCCAGCGGCCCAGTGTCTGGCCAAAATCCTCGTCGTGCTTGTCGAGGCCGATGGCGGAGGCAATATCGGCGAGTCCCAGAATCCCGACAGTGCTGTTGACCAGGACCCGGGTGCCGTCCTGCAGTGCCTGCCCGAACTTGAACTGGAGCAGGTCGTTGAAGGTGACTACCACGTCGTCCAGGTTGGAAAAGAAATTCCTCACCATCATCTGGAGCGGATCCGGAACCACCGCGTCGTACGCCTGGGCCACCGGCTTGGCGAGCGCCTTGTCGAACGCATCGTTGAACTGGTAGATGCCGCGGTTGAGCGGCTCCAGGGGGTCCCGGCGATTTTGCGTCGCGCATCCCGAGAGGACCAGGGCGAAAAAAACGAGCCCAAAGAGCCGGGTGGTGAGGGAGGCCATGTCACGTCCGTTTTTCTTGATGGTAGGCCGGATTATAACAATCAATTGCAACTAGGGAAACGAAACCTCCTGCGCGCGTCCGCTCGCAATTTTGCGGTATATGCGCCCTTTTTCAGGGATTTCTAGCGGCGCGATGCGGCTTTTCTGGCGATTTCGTCGCGAGTGGCGCGGGCGGTGGCCGCAAACGGTCCGCCCAGGCCGATCGCCCGCTCCACCGTCTGGAGGGCTTCCTCGTAGCGGCCCTGCTCGGCGAGAATAATCGCGAGATTGTTGAAGGCCGCGGCGGAATCGGGATGGTCGGCGGCGGCCTTGCGGAAGGCGGCCTCCGCCGGAGCGATCTCCCCCAGCGCGTAGTGGGTGTTGCCCAGGCCCATGGCCGCTGCCAGGCTGCGGGGCCAGCGCGAGAACATGCTGCGGTACGCGGCGCGGGCCTCCACGACCCGCCCGATGCGCTCGAGGGCGACGACGGCGGCCGCGTAGCGCGCCTCGTCCACCGTGGCCGGAAGCCGCTCGGGCGCCATGACGACCATGGCCCAGTGGCGGCCGTCTTCCCAGGTAAACTCAAAGGCCGGGAACGGGATGCGGGTGCGTTCCCTGGTCCCGGAGCGCAGGACGATCTCTCCTTCCTTCAGGTCGTAGCCGACGGCGACGGCATAGTGCCAGGTGGGAAACCAGGAAAAACCCAGGTTCTGGAGCACGATTACCGGCGTCCCCGCCGCCAGCTCCCGCAGTACGTCCTCGATCCTGGGCGCCAGCTCGACGGCGACCAGTCCGTTGCGGCGGGCGGCGGCGAGCATTTCCACCTGGAAGCTGCCTTTCCTGGCCGGGACGTAGACCTGGTCGACCAGCGACTCCGGCGCGACGCCGCGGCCCGCCGCGTTGAGCGCCATGGCCAGTGCCGCGGGACCGCAGTAGTAATCCTCCTGGGGAAAAAACGGCGTCGCCACCAGTTCCGCCCTTGGCGGGAGGTCGGCGGGCGGGCGGTCGCGCAGCGCGAAGCTCTGCGGGAACAGCGCGCAGCCGGCAAGGGCAGCCGCCAAAAGAAAACCCGCCAGCCGGCGGGTTTTCGAACCCGGGTTCATCGAGACGCGCCCCGAATTATTTCTTCCATACCCAGATTGCCCAGATGATCAGAAGCACCAGAATGACGGTAGCCGCGTCGCCGATGCCGCCGGCCGGCAGGCTGTCGATCTTGCCTGCGAACTGCTGCAACTCCTCCTGCGTGAGGGCGTTGACCCGCTCCTGGGCCTGCGCCGCCGAGAGCCCCAAGGCCTGAAGTTGCGCCGCCACTTCGCTCCGGCTCAGAAACTCGCGAACCTTGTCGGCGTCGCCCTGGCCCTGCGCGGCGGCCACGACTTCATGGGTTCCGATCATCCCCGCCTGCACCGTCTGAAACCCGAGGGCCAGCACGGTGACAATCAGAAGCCGGCTTACGAACTTCATCAACGAACCGTTCATCGCCATCCTCCTTTCTTGCAGTGGTTGAGAGAGCCCGTGCTGTGGGAGCGGACAACGCAAAACCGCCACGCGATTCACCGCCAGCACCTTTTCAGTCTAGGCGCTCCCCGGGGGGAGTCAAGGCGCCGAGTTGCGTTTCCTCCAGCGGGCCCTATACTTGGCGCCTCTACTTGAGATATCGCTGGAGACCTCGTCATGCTGCAACTGAAGGACAAAAAGCTCTTCCGCCGGCAATGCTACCTCGACGGCAAGTGGTCGGATGCCGACGGCAAAGGCACGTTCCCCGTGACCAACCCCGCGGACGGCTCCTCGCTCGGTAGCGTTCCCGACATGGGCGCCGCCGAGACCCGGCGCGCCATCGAAGCCGCCAATGCCGCCTTTCCCGCGTGGCGCGCGAAGGCCGCGAAGGAGCGCTCGGCGATCCTGCGGCGCTGGTTCGATCTCATGCTGGAAAACCAGGACGATCTCGCGGGGTTGATGACGGCGGAGCAGGGCAAGCCGCTTGCCGAGGCAAGAGGCGAAGTCGTCTACGCGGCCGCGTTCATCGAGTGGTTCGCGGAAGAGGCCAAGCGGGTGTACGGCGACACCATTCCCGCCCATCAGCCCGACAAGCGCATCGTCATTCTCAAGGAGCCGGTGGGCGTGTGCGCGGCCATCACGCCCTGGAACTTCCCTTCCGCGATGATCACCCGCAAGGCGGCGCCGGCCCTCGCCGCCGGCTGCACGGTGGTGCTCAAGCCCGCCGAGCAGACGCCCTATTCGGCGCTGGCCCTGGCGGAACTGGCGGAGCGGGCCGGATTCCCGGCAGGGGTGTTCAACGTGATCACCGGCCAGCCGGAAGCGATCGGCGGCGAGCTGACCTCCAATCCGCTGGTGCGCAAGCTGTCCTTCACCGGGTCCACCGAAGTGGGAAGGCTGCTGATGCGCCAGTGCGCGGGGACGGTGAAGAAGCTTTCGCTGGAGCTGGGAGGCAACGCCCCCTTCATCGTGTTCGACGACGCGGACCTGGATGCGGCGGTGGAGGGGGCGCTCGCATCCAAGTATCGCAACACCGGGCAGACCTGCGTGTGCGCCAACCGCCTGCTGGTGCAGGACAAGGTCTATGACGCGTTCGCAGCCCGGCTGCGGGAGCAGGTGATGACGCTGAAGGTGGGCAACGGCTTCGAGCCGGGCGTGAGCCAGGGCCCGCTGATCGATGCCCAGGCGCTGGCCAAGGTCGAGGCCCACATCGCCGACGCCGTGGCCAAAGGCGCGCGGGTGGCGGTGGGCGGAAAGCGCCATGCGCTGGGCGGCACCTTTTTTGAACCCACGGTGCTTACCGACGTGACCCCGGCGATGCGGTTGGCGAACGAAGAAACCTTCGGTCCCGTGGCGCCGCTGTTCCGCTTTCGCACCGAGGAGGAGGCGATACGGATGGCCAACGACACCGAGTTCGGGCTGGCGGCCTATTTCTTCGCGCGGGATCTGGGCCGGGTGTGGCGGGTCTCGGAAGCGCTGGAATACGGCATCGTCGGCATCAACACCGGCATCATTTCCACCGAGATCGCGCCCTTCGGCGGCGTGAAGCAGTCCGGCATCGGACGCGAGGGCTCCAAGTACGGCATCCAGGAGTTCCTGGAGATCAAGTACCTGTGCATGGGAGGGATTTGAGGCGGTGAGCGGTCGCGGGTCGTAGGTTGGGCTTCGCTTGCGAAGCCCAACGATGCGATGGCCAGGGTGCCGGATGTTGGGCTGCGCATGGCGCGCAGCCCAACCTACGCAACTTCCTCGCTCCGCCTTATCCTTTCGGCACCCGCCCCAGCAGGTAGAACTCGTCGTTGGGCCGCATGTCGATGAGGTTCGCCATGCGGTTCGACAGCGCGAAAAACGCGGTGATGCCGCCGATGTCCCAGATGTCCTCTTCCGAGAAGCCGTGGGCCTTCAGCACGGCGAGGTCCGCTTCCCCGATTTGTCCGGGCGCCAGGGCCAGCTTGACCGCGAAGTCCAGCATGGCTTTGTGGCGCTCCGTAATGTCCGCTTTGCGGTAATTTACCGCCACCTGGTCGGCAACCTGCGCGTTCTTCGCATATACCCGCAGGATCGCGCCGTGGGCGATCACGCAGTAGTGGCAGTCGTTGGCGGCGCTGGTGGCGACCACGATCATTTCCTTTTCCGCCTTGGTGAGCCCCGATTCCCCGAGCATCAGCGCGTCATGGTAGGCGAAGAACGCCCGGAACTCCTCCGGCCGGTACGCCAGCGTGATGAACACGTTGGGAATGAACCCCGCCTTTTCCTGGACCTGCTGGATCTTTTCCCGGATGTCCTTCGGCAGGTCCTCCAGCTTCGGGACCGGATAGCGGCTGATGGGGTGCTCGGACATGGATTTTTCTCCCTCGCTCTGAACAGCAGACCACAATAGAGCAGGCGGGCGCCGGCGGCAACCTGCCGCATCGGCCTCAGGAGCTTAGTGCCTCGCGCCCACCCCGCGCACGCTGATCAGCGCCAGGTTCCACACGAAAGTGGCAAGGCCGGCCAGCGCGACGCCGAGCGCCGCCGCGAGGTCGAAGGGGACGATGATGAGCGCGGCGGCGAACAGCGCGGCCCGCAGGCCGCCGAAGCGCACCAGCTTGCGGCGCACCACCCGGTGCCAGTCGGTCTGGATGCCGGGCCGCAGCCACACCGGGAGCAGGTGGCTCACAGCCCCGGTGACCAGCGGAAACAGGAAGCCCACGAAGAACATGGCGATGAGCGAATAGCCCGCCAGCCCCCCCAATGCATTCCATGCCCCGGCGGCAAGCACAACGATGAACCCGGCCAGGGCACCGAACAGCGACGGGGCCGCGCCGCTCCAGGCAAGAATTTCCTTGCGGTAAAGGGAAAGCCAGATTATCAGCGTGAAAAGGGCCGGGGTGATCCAAAGCAGGAGCCCGATCCATGCCAGCGCCGGATACCAGGCCGTGCCCATCGCCAGGACCACCGTGCCCGCCACTGCCGGAAGCAGTTGCCGCATGAGCCGCTTGGCGACGCCGGCGTCTGCTTTCCCGGTCACCGTGGGCATGAGGACCTGGATCGTGCCCACGGCCGTCAGCCCGATGAAGCCCAGCAGGTTGAGGTGCAGGTGCAGGCGCTTGATGGCAAGGTACTGGCCGGGAATCTCGTGCATGGCGAAAATCCCTGCCAGGCTGACCGCCAGGCAAAGCGCCGCGGCAAGATACCACCAGATGCAGGGATGGGGAGCGCCCAGGCAATGGGACGCCCGCCACGCGATCCACAGCGCGAGCAGGAACGCGGCCAGGAAGCCGAGTCCCGCGGCGGTGGCGAAAAGGTAGGGACCGGCGGCGGCATGCACGAATGCTCCGAACCCGAACAGGCCGGCCGCCAGCACGCCCCAGGGCAGGAACGCGGCCGGGTAGGAGGCTTCCACGCCGCGGGTCAGGACCGGGACGAAATACATAATGGCGGCGAAGATGAGGGGCATGACGCCCACTGCCACCACCAGATGAACGACCGCCTGGGGAGCCAGCCGCGCGCCGAGAACAATGGCGCTGACGAAGGCGGCCAGAGCGACGCCGGCCTGGAATACCAGGAAGCGTGAATGAGGGGAAGGCGGCGATGCGCTCATCGGGCTGGGCGGGATCGGCGAGGCGGGAGGGCGCGACCGCAGGAGGCGTAGCTTATCCTCGGCGTTTCTTCCCGGCAGGGGAGGGCACCGGGAGGATGAAATGGCAGACATGCCCGCCGCGGACCATGCACTCCGGGTGTTCGACCGCGGGCGCGCCGGTGAGGCGCTCCATCAGGCGGTAGTCGAAATGACAGACTTCGGGGAATTCGGCGGCGAGCTGATGGTAGACACAGTTGCTGGCGACAACCTCTACCCGGGACGCCGTCTGGCTCGTCACCCGGGCGTCGTAGCCCATATCGTTCATGATGCGCGCCAGCATCTGGATCCGTTCGGGCGTGGAAAGGCCCGCCAGCTGGGCCTCCAGATCCGAAACCACCCGGTCGGCGAGACTCCGCAGCAATTTCTGCAGCCCCTCGCTGCCGCGCTCCTCGCGCAGGGCTTTAAGGAGTAATCCGGAAAACCAGTTGTACTGCTTTGGAAACAGCGAATCGCCGGCGGCGGTGAGCGCGTAGACGTTGCCGGGCCTGCCCGCGGCCTTGCGCACCGTCTCCCGGCTCACGTAGCCGTCGCGCTCGAGGGCCGCCAGATGCTGGCGCACCGCGGTGCGGGTGATTCCCAGACGCTCGGCCAGCTCGTCCACGGTGAGCCCGCCCTTGTCGCGTTGCAGTTGCTGCAGCAGCCCCTGCTGGCGTTCGCTCACGCCCTTCATGGGCATTGCGCTTGGGGATGAGTTCACGGCGGCATGTTACCCGGCGCGTTCCGCGGAGGCAAACGGACCGACCGCGGAGAAACGAGAACCGGCGGCGGCAGCGCCGGGGTGCCGGGGCCGCCGCTGCCGGAAAGGGGTCATTTGAGGCGCTTTTCGTGCTCCTCGTGACCGATCAGCCACTGGGTGATGTGGTAATGGGGTTCCGCCACTCCGGGGTGCCCAGGATTGAACTCGAGGTCGGTATGGTCGACCTTGAGCCCGGCGGCGGCAGTGCCCAGCTTGAGCAAGGCCTTGCGCTGCTCGAAATCCTTGCTCGGGACCATGTATATGACATTGACCAGCCTGCCCGACTTGTCGTAGCCGAGGAAAGGTCCGGCGGGCAGCGTGGCGGGATCGACGTACAGGGTGCCCATTCCCGGCAGGTAATCCGGAAGCGGCACCAAGCCGCTTACCTTCTTGAATGCGGCAGGCGGGGTCTTGTGGATGTCGCCGCCGGCCCAGGCGGAGGCGGAGAGCGTGGTCGCCAATGCGGCGGCGAAAGCGGTTGCGACGGATATCTTCATGGCGTTACCTCCAATGTGCGTTGAACGGGATCCGGGCCGGATTCGGCGACCCGTGCCATGAAGTTAACCGATTAAAAACACTTTAGCAAGTTAAATATGTTTTAAATGGCTAAATCCTTATTTTCATTGGAATCGTGGCAGTGTGGCAGCTGCTCGCGGCAGGGTCATTACTCGGGGCGCTCCAGATCGGCGATCACCGCCGCGAGGAAGCGGCCGGCCTCGCCGCCGGTCACCGCCCGGTGATCGAAGGTGATGGAAAGCGGCAGGACTCGGTGCACCGCCGGCTGCCCGTTCACCGGCACCACTGCATCGCGGATCCTGCCGGCGCCGAGGATCGCCACGGTCGGCGGCAGCACCACCGGCGCCGCGTACCTGCCGATGATGGTCCCGAAATTGGAAAGGGTGATGGTGTTGCCGCGCAATTCCTCGGGGGGTACCTTGCGGGCCTTGACGTCGGCCACCAATCGGTCCAGGCCCTTGCGCAGGTCCTCGGGGGTGCGTTGGTCCACGTTGCGCATGACCGGCACGAACAAGCCGTCGGGGGTATCCACCGCCATGCCCACGTGCACGTCCTTCACCAGGTGCCGGCCCAGGGCCTGGCTGTCGAACCAGGCATTGAGGGCGGGCTCGGCCCGGCACCCCTGCACCAGCGCCCGCAGCAGGCGGATGGTGACATCGGTGCCCGGCTTCCAGTTGTTGAGATCCGCATCCTCCATCACCGTGGCCGGCGCCACCTCCGCATGGGCGAGGGTCATGTTCTGGGCCATGGCCCGGCGCACGCCCCGCAGGATTTCCTGGGGACCCACTTCCTTCAGGATGCGCGCGACCCGCTCCACGTCCCCCGCGGTGATGAGCCCGTCGGGCCCGCTCGGGGTCACCATGGCGAGGTCCACGTTGAGCTTGCGGGCCAGCGCCCGCACGGCAGGGGTCGCCTTGATTCCGGCCTCGGCGCGGGCCACCACGCCGCTCGGCCGGTCCTCGACCACTTCCTTGCTCTTCGGGGTTTCGCCCACCACCGTGCCGGTATCCTCCGCCTGCTCGCCGGCTTCCTCGAAGCCCACCAGCGGCGCGCCCACCTTCACCACGCCGCCCACCTCGCCGAACAGCTTCACGACTCGCCCCGCGTAGGGCACCGGGACCTCGACGATGGCCTTGGCGGTTTCCACCGATAACAGGGGCTGGTCCACCACCACGTGGTCGCCCACCGCCACGTGCCAGGCGGCGATCTCCGCTTCCTGCAGGCCTTCGCCCAGGTCGGGCATCTTGAAGATTTTCATTATGCGAACTCCAGAGTCTTCCTCACCGCCGCGACGATCTGGTCCACGTCCGGCATGAAATAGTGTTCCAGCTTGGGCAGCGGCACCACGCAATCGGGCGCGGCGACCCGCTGCACCGGCGCCAGCAGCGACAGCAGGCCGTGCTCCGCGATGCTGGCGGCGATCTCGGCGCCGAAGCCGCCGGTGCGGGAGGCTTCGTGCACGATCACGCAGCGCCCGGTTTTCGCCACCGATTCCAGGATAGTGGGCATGTCGAGGGGCTTCAGGGTGGCGACGTCGATCACTTCCGCCATGATGCCTTCGTCAGCCAGCCTGGCGGCGGCGATCTGGACCTCGTGCAGCATCGCGCCCCAGGAGACGATGGTGGCGTCGCTGCCTTCCCGGTTCAGGAAGCATACGTCGAGCGGCAGCGCCTGGCCGTTGTCGTCCACCTCCTGCTTGAACAGGCGGTAGGCGCGGGTGGGTTCCAGGAAAATCACCGGATCGGGATCGCGGATTGCGGCCAGCAGCAGCCCGTAGGCCCGGGCGGGGGAGGAGGGGATGACGACCCGCAGCCCCGGCACATGGGCAAAGAACGTCTCCACCGACTCCGAATGGTGTTCCGGCGCGTGGATTCCGGCGCCGCAGGGCGTGCGCAGCACCATGGGACAGGTGAGCCGGCCGCAGGTGCGGTGGCGCAGGCGCGAGGCGTGATTCACGATATGGTCGAGGGCCGGATAAACGAACCCGGAGAACTGGATCTCGGCGACCGGTTTAAGCCCCTGCGCCGCCATGCCGATGCTGATGCCGGCGATGGAGGCCTCCGCCAGCGGCGTGTCGATCACCCGCTCCTTTCCGAACCGCCCGAGCAGTCCGAGGGTGGCGCGAAACACGCCGCCGTCGGCGCCCACGTCCTCGCCCAATACCAACACCGAGGGGTCGCGCTCCATCTCGCCCGCGAGCGCCAGGTTGACGGCCTCCACCAGCGTGATCTCAGCCATGAATTTTTCCTGAAGCCGCCGCATCGCGCTGCCATGCCAGTGCAGCGGGAAGCGTCGCATACAGATGCTCGAACATGGCCCCGGGCGGCGGCGGAGGCGTCGCCAGGTACTCGTTCACCGCCGCCTGCACCCGCTCGTTGCACTCGGCGATGAGCTTTTCCTCGTCATCCTTGCCCCATACCTTTTGCAGCACCAGGTAATTGCGCAGCCGGGCCACGGGTTCCATGGCCCAGTGCCGGCTTACGTCCTCGGGATCGCGGTAGCGCCGCGCGTCGTCGGCGGTGGTGTGGTCGGTGAGGCGGTAGCTCAGCGCCTCGATCAGGGTCGGCCCGTCGCCGGAACGGGCTCTCTGGAGCGCCTGGTCGAACACGTAACGCAGCGCAACCACGTCGTTGCCGTCCACCTGCTCGCCGGGAATGCCTGCGGCGACGGCTTTCTGGGCCAGCGTTTCGGCGGCGCTCTGAACGCTTCTCGGCACCGAAATCGCCCACTGGTTGTTGGCGATCACGAATACCACCGGCAAATGCCAGGTCCCGGCCATGTTGAGCGACTCGTAGAAATCGCCTTTGGAGGTGGCGCCGTCGCCCATCATGGTGACAGCGACCCGGGGTTCCTTGCGCAATTTGAGCGCATAGGCCACGCCCACCGCGTGAGCGCATTGGGCGGCGATGGTGATGCAGACGGGAAAATCCTGGCGCGGCCCGCGGTAGTCGCTGCCGCGCTCGTCGCCCGACCAGTAGCGCAGCAGCTCGGTCATGGTGACGCCGCGGGCGATCTGGGCGCCGGCTTCCCGGTAGGTGGGCAGGAACACGTCCTCGCGCTGCATCACGCTGCCTACCACCGTGCCAATGGCTTCCTGGCCGAGGCTCGAGCCCACGGTGCCGAGCTGTCCGGTGCGCTGCAGCGCCACGGCCTTGGCGTCGTAGGTGCGGGTGAGCACCATGGCGCGGTAGTAGGGAATGAGGTTGTCCGGGTCGCGGGCGAAATCGGGAAGGGGTTGGGTCGGCTCGCCCAGGTGGTTGAGGAATTGCGTATGGCGGATCTCGAAGCGGGCGACTACGGACACGACAATCTCCTCCTGCGTTTCCTCAACGGGCAGACCGAACCGGATCTTTCAGAGAATTTGATTCTTCCGGCCGCCGGTAAGTTTAGCAGAGCCGGCAACGGGGTTTTGCCACGCCGGCTCGAAAGCTAGGAACTTAGCGTTGCGACCATCTCGATGCGCCGGGCCACGGCCTGAACGATAGTCTGGACGCCGTGGCCAGGGTTGGGCTCACGCTTGGCGTGTACTAGGCCGGCCTGCTCCAGCAGCTTCACATCCTTGGTGACCGTGGTGCGGTCGCGCCGCAGGGCATGGGTGAGCTGGGTGAGGGTCATGGGCTGCTTCATGACCGCCTTGACCAGGCGCCGGCGCTGCTCCGAGAGCACGGTGAACATCCTTTGCGGGTCCTCGAAGGTGAGGGTGACCGATTCGGCGAATTCACCGCCCCGGTCGGCTCGGCGCGCCGCTTCCCGGGCGCGCACGAAAAACTCGTCCGTCGTTCCCGTTCGAATCACGACTTTCCTGCTCATGATCTTTCCTTTCTCTTTCCGACAATCTCTTTCCACTCCCGCTGAAACCGCTCCTCGTAGCTCAACACCCCGCCCCCGGATTTGGGCTTCAGCTCGAACTGCTCCCGTTCGAGCAGGATTTCTTTCTCGGCCATGGGTTCGTTTCAGTTGTGGTAGACTGTAGCACATCTGTATGGTTCCCGGTAATAGCGCTTTTTTCCCCAGGGAAGGAAACGTCTGCGGAGCCCTGGATGACAACCCGGCCGGATCGCACACCATGAGCCTCGACGTCGCGCAATTGCGCCAGTGGATCGGCAGGACCCAGCGCGCTTCCGACACGGTGACCGCGGCGCCGATGGCGGCGCTGGCGGCAACCCTCGACCGCGACGATCCGGCGCCGCGGCCCGGGGACCCGCTGCCGCCCCTGTGGCACTGGCTCTATTTCCTGCCTGCTGCCCGGCAGTCGGAGCTGGGGCCGGACGGGCATCCGCGCCGCGGCGGGTTTCTGCCCCCGGTGCCCCTGCCGCGGCGCATGTGGGCGGGAGGGCGCTTCAGTTTTGTCCGCCCGTTGCGGGTGGGAGAGCCCATCGAGCGGGTGTCCACCATCCAGGATGTGTCCCACAAGAGCGGGCGCAGCGGGGAGCTGGTGTTCGTGCTGGTGCGGCACGAGATTCGCGGCGAGGCGGGCGTGGCCCTCGCCGAGGAGCACGACATTGTTTACCGGGATGCGCCGAAGGAGGATGCCCCCGCGCCGGCGCCCGTGCCGGCGCCGGCCGACGCGGCGTGGCGGCGCGACATCGTCCCCGACGCGGTGCTGTTGTTCCGCTATTCGGCGCTCACCTTCAACGGCCACCGCATTCACTACGACTGGCGCTACGTGACGGAGGTGGAAGGCTATCCGGGACTGATCGTGCACGGCCCGCTGCAGGCGACCCTGCTGCTCGATCTGCTGCGCCGGGAAATGCCCCGGGCGACGGTTGCCCGGTTCGAGTTCCGCGCCCTGAAGCCGGTGTTCGACACGGCCCCGTTCCGGGTGTGCGGTGGCCCGCTCGGCGACGGCCGCATCCGCCTGTGGGTGGCCGATCACGCTGGGGCGCTCGCCATGGATGCCCACGCGGTCCTCGCCTGAACCATCCCCCGGGGGCATCGCCCGATGCCGAGCGCCGCCGACCCGTACCAGGACATCCGCAACGCCGTGCGCGACCTGTGCAGGCGCTTTCCCGGAGAGTATTTCAGCAAGATCGACGGTGAGCGGGGCTATCCCGAGGCCTTCGTCAAGGCCCTCACCGAAGCTCGAGCGGCTGGGCCTGCGGCTCGGGTCCCGCGCCTGAGCCTATTTGTAGCCCTGGTCCAGCCCCTGGAGAGTTTCCTTTTTCTCGGCGTCCGCCTTTTCCACGGTCTGGCCCACGCCCTTGGCCTTCTCCAGCGCGTCCCGCTGCTCTTTCATAAGCTTGTCACCCGGTTCGGTCTTGGGGACTGGCGGCTGGTAGGGCGGCTTCGGGGGCTTGTCGTCGCAGGCCGATAACGCCAGCCCCAGGACTAGCGGCGCCAGGAGCGCGAGCGGGCGGATTCTTGGGATTCTCGTCACGGGTGGTCTCCCTTCAGGACAGCAGGAAATCGCGCACGATTCCGATCTGATCATCGGCCATGAGCGCGGGGGCATGGCCGATGCCCGGGAATTCCACGACGCGCGCGACCGGGCCGCGCCGCTGCATGTCCCGCGCCACCTCCGGCAGCAGCAGGTCCGACTCGGCGCCCCGCAGCACCAGGGTTTCGCACTTCACCGCGTCCCACACCGGCCACAGGTCCACGTTGTCGAGGGGTCCGTTGCGGAACGCGGTCCCGATAGCGGGATCGTACACCAGCCCGATGCTGCCATCCTCGAAGCGGCGCATGCTGTGGACCGCCAGGTGCCGCCACTGGGCGTCGGTGAGGGGCCCGAAGGGTTTCGTCACCTGGCGGATGTAATCCTCGAATTCCCGGTAGGTCGAGAAACGCGGGTCCCTGCCCACGTAGGTGCAGATGCGCTGCAGCGCGGCGCTCGGGATGAGGGGCCCCACGTCGTTCAGCACCAGCCGGCGGATGGGATGGTTCCTGCGGGCGGCGAGCAGCATGCCGATCAGCCCGCCCATGGATGTTCCCACCCAGTCGATCGTGACGCTGCGCCGGCCGCGTGCCAGCCGTTTCAGGAATCCGGTGACGCCGCCATCGGGGAGCGGTGCGGTGATCCGGGCCAGCAGCGCCGCCGCGTCCGCCACGTACTGGGGATAACCGTAGGCCTCGGGGGTGTCCAGCCAGTCGCTTTGCCCCCGCCCCACCACGTCCATGCAGATCACCCGGCACTTTTTTGCCAGCGCGGCGGCCAGGAAATCGAAATCCCGGCAGTTGCGGGTGAGGCCGTGGACGCACACCACGACGTGGTCGCTCGCCGGGTCGCCCCATTCCGTGTAGCGGATGCGGTGAAATCCCGATGGGCCCAGGGCGTGGAAGGTGTGGTGGGTCATTTCCATGATCTGAATTGCAACGCGGTGTTTCCCTAATTATTTCACAAGTTTTCTGTGGCGGATCGGCGCGAGGTTGTTGACCGCCGAACTAATCAGTACTAATATAGTCCCATATCGAAAAGCGGAGAATTCTCCCCATGCTTCGGCTCAGCAAGCTCACGGATTACGGCACGGTGGTGATGACCTATCTCGCCCGGGAACCCGGCCGCGTCCACAACGCGGCGGAGATTGCCCAGCGCGTGGGGGTCGCCCTGCCAACGGTCAGCAAGGTACTGAAATTGTTGGCAAAACATGATCTCGTCTCGTCCCACAGGGGCACCAAGGGCGGCTACATGCTGGCCCGGCCCCCAGCCCGGATCACCGTGGCCGAGGTGATCGACGCCATGGAAGGCCGGATCGCCATGACCGAATGCTCCAGCGCGCCGGGCCTGTGCGAGCAGGAGGTGGGCTGCTCGATCCGGGCCAACTGGCTGCGCATCAACCAGGCGATCCGCACGGCGCTGGAGGCGGTGACCCTGGCCGACATGACCCATCCCATCACCGTGCACCGGGTGAGCGCCGACAGCCTGCGCCGCTCGTCCGGCGCCCGGGCCGTGTGACGCGAACCGCGCAGGAAAAACCATGGCAACAGCGACCCAGAATCTGGAACAACTCATCAGCCGGGATTATCCGCACGGCTTCGTCACCCAGGTGGAGACCGACGAGGTTCCGAAGGGCCTGAGCGAGGACACGATCCGCCTGATTTCGGCCAAGAAGAACGAGCCCCCGTTCATGTTGGAATGGCGGCTCAAGGCCTTTCGTCACTGGCTCACCATGCAGGCGCCGGTGTGGTCCAGCGTCCATTACCCGCCCATCGACTACCAGGACATTGTCTATTACTCGGCGCCCAAGGCGCCGAACGATGGGCCCAGGAGCCTGGACGAGGTGGACCCGGAGCTGCTCAAGACCTACGAGAAGCTGGGCATTCCGCTGAAGGAGCGGGAGTTGCTGGCCGGCGTGGCGGTGGACGCGGTATTCGACAGCGTGTCGGTGGCCACCACCTTCAAGGACAAGCTCGGCGAGCTGGGCATCGTCTTCTGCTCCTTCTCCGAGGCGGTGCAGGAGCATCCGGAGCTGGTGAAGCAGTACCTGGGCACCGTGGTGCCCTATACCGACAACTTCTACGCGTCGCTCAATTCCGCCGTGTTCTCCGACGGCTCCTTCTGCTACATCCCCAAGGGGGTGCGCTGCCCCATGGAGCTGTCCACCTATTTCCGCATCAACGCCAAGAACACCGGCCAGTTCGAGCGCACCCTGATCATCGCCGAGGAGGGCGCTTACGTTTCGTACCTGGAGGGCTGTACGGCCCCGATGCGCGACGAGAACCAGCTGCACGCGGCAGTGGTGGAGCTGATTGCGCTGGACAACGCCCGCATCAAATATTCCACGGTGCAGAACTGGTACCCGGGGGACAAGGACGGCAAGGGCGGCATCTACAACTTCGTCACCAAGCGCGGCGACTGCCGGGGCGCGAACTCCTACATCTCCTGGACCCAGGTGGAAATATCCGGGCGTGATTCTCCAGGGAGACAATTCGGTGGGAGAATTTTATTCCGTCGCCTTGACCAACAATTACCAGCAGGCCGACACCGGAACCAAGATGATCCACATCGGCAAGAACACCAAGAGCACCGTGGTCTCCAAGGGCATCTCGGCGGGCCGCGGCCAGAACGCCTACCGCGGGCTGATCAAGGTGCTGAAGGGGGCGGAGAACGCCCGCAACTACACCCAGTGCGATTCGCTGCTGCTGGGCGATAAGTGCGGCGCCCACACCTTCCCCTACATCGAGGTGAAGAACCCGACGGCCAAGGTGGAGCACGAGGCGTCCACCTCCCGCATCGGCGAGGACCAGCTGTTCTACTGCATGCAGCGGGGCCTGTCGGCCGAGGACGCGGTGTCCATGATCGTGAACGGCTTCTGCAAGGAAGTGTTCAAGGAGCTGCCCATGGAATTCGCGGTCGAGGCCCAGAAGCTGCTCGGCGTTTCGCTGGAAGGCAGCGTGGGGTGAAGGAAGCGCCAACCGTGGCGGGTAGGTTGGGCTTCGCCCGGCGAAGCCCAACGGGAAAACAGGGTGTTGGGCTGATAGCCCAACCTACGAATGGCAATCGAGGAAAACGCAATGCTTGAAATCAGGAATCTGCAGGTCAAGGTCGAGGGGAAACTTATCCTCAAAGGAATCGACCTCAAGGTAAACGCCGGCGAGGTGCACGCCATCATGGGGCCCAACGGCTCCGGCAAGAGCACGCTGGCCCATGTGCTGGCGGGCCGCGAGAGCTACGAGGTGACGGAGGGCAAGGTCACCTATCTCAGCCATAACCTCCTGGAGCTCCCTCCGGAGGAGCGGGCGCGCGAGGGCGTGTTCCTGGCGTTCCAGTACCCGGTGGAGATTCCCGGCGTCAACAACGTGTACCTGCTCAAGGCCGCGCTCAACGCCATGCGCAAGCATGGGGGCCTGGAGGAGCTGGACGCCATGGACTTCCTGAAGCTCGTCAAGGACAAGATGAAGCTGGTGGAGATCGGCGAGGAATTCCTCTACCGCGCGGTGAACGAAGGCTTCTCCGGCGGCGAGAAGAAGCGCAACGAGATCCTGCAGATGGCGGTGCTGGAGCCGAAGCTCGCCATCCTGGACGAGACCGACTCGGGCCTGGACATCGATGCGCTGAAGATCGTGGCCCACGGCGTCAACTCCCTGCGCAGTCCGGAGCGGGCCATGATCCTGGTGACCCATTACCAGCGGCTGCTCAACTACATCGTGCCCGACCACGTGCACGTGCTCTCGGGCGGCCGCATCGTCAAGTCCGGCGGGCGGGAACTCGCCCTGGAGCTGGAAGCGAGGGGCTACGGCTGGATCGAGCAGGAGGCGGCGGGCGCCGCCCGGGCGGAGGCGAAATGACGGCGGTTCCCATGGATCGGCTGGCCCGCGAGCGCTATCTGGCGGAATTCTCCGAGCTGGAGGCCCGGCTGCCGGGGACGCGGCTGCCGTGGCTGGCAAAGGCCCGGCGCGACGCCCTGGAGCGCTTCGCCGAGACGGGTTTCCCGACCACCCGCAACGAGGACTGGAAATACACCAACGTGGCGGCTATCGAAAAGCGCCCGTTCCCCGCGGCGCGGGTGGCGGCCGCAGACGATGCCGTAGCCCGCCGGGCGGGGGAACTGGCGCTTGACGGCGCCTACCTCATGGTGTTCGTGGACGGTCATTTATCGCTGCCCCTGTCGCGGGTGACCGGGCTTCCCACCGGCGTGGCGGTCCAGGGGCTCGCGGAGACGCTGGAGGCGCGCAGCGACTTGGTGGAAGCCCTGCTTGCCGGCGAGTCCTGTAGCAACGGATTCGAGGCGCTCAATCTGGCCCTGATGGCGGACGGCGCGGTGATCTACCTGCCTCGGGGCGTCGCCCTGGAGCGGCCGGTTCACGTGCTGTATCTTGCCACCCGCGACGGGACGGCGAGCCACATCCGCAATCTGATTCTGGCCGAGGACGGCTCGGAAGCGACGGTAATCGAGCACTACGCGGCGCTCAACGGCACCGCCAGCTTCACCAACGCCGTGACCCGCATCCGCCAGGGAAACAATGCCCGGGTGGAGCACATCAAGCTGCAGCAGGAGAGCCCGAAGGCCTACCACGTGGCGGCGATCCAATCGCTCGCGGGCCGCGACAGCCGGTTCACCTCCCATTCCATCGCCCTCGGCGCGGCGCTGTCGCGCAACGATATTTCCACCCGGCTGGATGACGAGAACGCCGAGTGCCACCTGAATGGCCTGTACATGGCGGGCGGGCGGCAGCACGTGGATCATCACACCCGCATCGATCATGCAAAACCCCGCGGCGTGAGCCGCGAATATTATCGCGGCGTCCTGGACGGCGCGGCGCGGGCGGTGTTCAACGGCAAGGTGGTGGTGCACGCCGACGCCCAGCACACCGACGCCCACCAGTCCAACAACAACCTGCTGCTGTCGCGGGAGGCCGAGGTGGACACCAAGCCCCAGCTTGAAATCTTCGCCGACGACGTGAAGTGCACCCACGGCGCCACCGTGGGCCAGCTCGACCCCGACATGCTGTTCTACCTGCGCTCCCGGGGGATGGAAGAGGCCCAGGCCAGGAGCCTGCTGACCTACGCCTTCGCCGAGGACGTCATCACCCGCATCAAGGTCGCGCCGCTCAGGGCGCGCATCGAGGAATTCCTGATCCATCGCCTGCCCGAAGGCGGCAGCATCAAGGAGCTGTTGTGAAAATGGCCGAACCGGTCCCACTGCACAAGCCCGTCCCCGGGTTCGACGTGTACCGCCTGCGGGAGGATTTCCCGATCCTGCGGCAGCGGGTCCACGGCAAGCCCCTGGTGTATCTCGACAACGCCGCCACCAGCCAGAAGCCGCTGGCGGTGATCGAGGCCGAGGACCGCTATTACCGGGAGTACAACTCCAACATCCACCGCGGCGTGCACACGCTGTCCCAGCAGGCCACCGATGCCTACGAGCAGGCACGGGCCAAGGCGGCGCGTTTTCTCAACGCCCGGAGCCCGAAGGAAATCGTGTTCGTGCGGGGCGCTACCGAGGCCATCAACCTGGTAGCGGCCGCGTTCGGACGCGCCCGGGTGAAGGAGGGCGATGAGATCGTGCTCACCGCCATGGAGCATCACTCGAACATCGTGCCCTGGCAGATGCTCTGCGAGCAGACCGGCGCGAGGCTCAGGGTGGCGTCCATCAACGACGACGGGGAGCTGCTGTTCGAGGAGTATAAAAAGCTTATCGGACCCCGGACGAAGATGGTCGCGGTGGTCCACGTCTCCAATGCCCTCGGGAGCATCAATCCGGTGAAGGAAATCGTCCGCTACGCCCGCGAGCGCGAGGTGCCGGTGCTGGTGGACGGCGCTCAGGCGGTGCCCCACGTGAAAGTGGACGTGCAGGACCTGGACTGCGATTTCTACGTGTTCTCGGGCCACAAGATCTACGGTCCGACGGGAAGCGGCGTGCTCTACGGCCGGGAGGCGCTGCTCAAGGCCATGCCGCCCTACCAGGGCGGAGGCGACATGATCCTGACGGTGTCCTTCGAGAAGACCACCTACAACGAGCTGCCCTACAAGTTCGAGGCCGGCACGCCGAACATCGCCGGCGGGATCGGTCTGGGGGCGGCGCTGGATTACGTTACGGCGGCGGGGCTCGACGCCATCGCCGCCCATGAGCACGAGTTGCTGGCCTATGCCACGGCGGCGGTATCGGAGGTGTCCGGCCTCAGGCTGATCGGGACCGCGAAGGAAAAGGCGAGCATCCTGTCCTTTGTCATGGAGGGCGTCCACCCCCACGACATCGGCACGATTCTCGATCACGAGGGGGTGGCGATCCGCACCGGCCACCACTGCGCCATGCCGGTGATGGACCGCTTCCATGTTCCCGCCACGGCGCGGGCGTCGTTTGCCCTCTACAACACGAAAGAGGACGTGGATGCCCTGATGGCGGCGGTGCGCACGGCGAAGGAGGTGTTC
Organism: Betaproteobacteria bacterium; assembly: GCA_016183615.1. GTDB lineage: Bacteria > Pseudomonadota > Gammaproteobacteria > Burkholderiales > UBA6910 > JACPEG01. The sequence goes on along the minus strand of JACPEG010000048.1, from coordinate 16,161 downwards.
GGTGTCTGACCTGCGGGAGCTGTACCAGGAGGTGATCTTCGATCACAACCGCAAGCCGCGGAACTTCCACGGCATGGCCAACGCCAACCACGCGGCGGAGGGCTACAATCCCCTGTGCGGCGACAAGGTGAAGATTTACCTCAAGGTGGACAACGGCGTCATCGGCGACGTGAGCTTCGAGGGCTCGGGCTGCGCGATCTCGACCGCCTCGGCGTCGCTCATGACCGAAACCCTCAAGGGCAGGACGCTGCTGGAGGCCGAGAAGCTATTCGAGACCTTCCACACCATGGTGACCGGGCCCGAGGTGGCCCACCTGGAGAACCTGGGCAAGCTCGAGGTCCTGTGCGGGGTGCGGGAGTTCCCGGCGCGGGTGAAGTGCGCGACGCTGGCGTGGCATACCCTGCACGCTGCGCTGCATGACGATCATCACACGGTATCGACGGAATGAGCCTGTTCGACTGGAAGAGAATCGTGGAGAGCCAGGGAGAGAACGTGCCGGCGGAAGAGCTGGAGGCGAGAGTGGTGGAAACGCTGCGCACCGTCTTCGACCCGGAAATCCCGGTCAACATCTACGACCTGGGGCTGGTGTACGCCCTTGACGTGGACGAGAGCGGAAACGTAGCGATCCAGATGACGCTCACCGCGCCCGGCTGCCCGGTGGCCCAGACCTTCCCCGGCGAAGTGGAGGCCAAGGTCATGGCCGTGCCGGGGGTGAACAGCGTGAAAGTGGAACTGGTGTGGGAGCCGCCCTGGAGCCAGGACATGATGTCCGAGGCGGCGCGGCTGCAGTTGGGAATGCTTTGAACGCGACATGGCTGACTGGATCGACGTGGCGACGGTGGACGAATTCGCGCCGGGCACTTCCCGCACGGTGGAAGTGGACGGGGCGTGGGTGGCGGTGTTCAACCTGGGCGGCGAGTTCTACGCCATCGAGGACGTCTGCACTCACGACGGCGGCGATCTGGCGACCGGGGAAATCGACGGCGACGTGATCGTCTGCCCGCGCCACGGCGCGCGGTTCGCCATCAGGACCGGCGAGGTGCTGTCGCCGCCGGCCTACGAGGACGTGGCGACCTTCCCGGTCCGGGTCGAGGGCGGCAGGGTGCAGGTGAAGGACGAGCGGAGCAGTTAATTAGCAGGTCCCTTCCCCCCGTTGTGGGGGAAGGGCAGGTTGGGGGGAAGGTGCAGCCAAGCACCCCCACCCCAGCCATCCCCCCCTCAAGCGGGAGGGGTAGTCGTGTGGAGGCGCAACATGGCCACACTGCAATTGTCCGGGGAGCTCAAGGCCCGCATCGAAAACCTGGTGCGGACGGGCTACCCGCATGAAACCTGCGGCCTGCTGATCGGCCGCCAGGCCAACGGCACGGTGTCCGTCACCGAGGCCCTGGCCGCGCGCAACCTCAACCGCGAGCGGGCGCGCGACCGCTTCGAGCTCGATCCCCAGGCCTTTCTCGATGCCGATCGCCACGCCCGGGACACGGGCCAGGAAGTCGTCGGCATCTGGCATTCCCACCCCGACCATCCGGCACGTCCCTCGGAAATCGACCGCAGCCTGGCGTGGCCGGGCTGGTCCTACGTGATCCTTTCGGTCTCCCGCGACGGCATCCAGGATTTTCGCTCCTGGCGTCTCGCCGGCAACCGCTTCGAGGAGGAGGTGATCGCACCATGAGCACGGTCACGATCCGCATTCCCATGCCGCTGCGGAACTACACCAACGGCGCCGACGAGGTGAAGGTGCAGGCGGCCACCGTCGGCGAGGCCCTCCAGTTCCTGGGCGCGAATCACGACGGCATCCTGAGCCGGGTGCTGTCCCCGGAGGGCGAGCTGCGCCAGTTCGTCAACGTTTTCGTCGGCAGTCAGAACGTGCGTGCCCTCGGCGGCCTGGCCACGCCCCTTGCCGAAGGCCAGGTGATTTCCATCATTCCGGCGGTGGCGGGCGGCGCAACCCGGGCCAGGGACGTTCGCCTGATGCAGTTGAAATCCGTGATTCCCGAAGTCACGCCGGGAGAGGCTCTCGCCATGCAGGCCGGCGGCGCGGCCCTGGTGGACGTGCGCGAGCAGGACGAGATCTCCCAGGGCAGCCCGCCCGGCGCGATGCGCCTGGGGCGGGGCTACCTGGAGCTCAGGATCGAGGATGCGGTGCCGGACTTCGACCGCCCGGTGGTCACCCTGTGCAACGGCGGCGTGCGTTCGCTGTTCGCCGCCGAGGACCTGCGGCGGCTCGGCTACCGCAAGGTGTTTTCGATGGCGGGCGGCTTCTCCCGCTGGAAGAACGAGGGGCTGCCGATCGAAATCCCGCCGCGGCTCGATGCGCCGACCCGGGAACGCTACTCGCGGCACCTGCTGATGCCGGAAGTGGGCGAGGCGGGGCAGATGAGGCTGATGCAGTCCCGGGTGCTTCTCATCGGGGCCGGCGGCCTGGGCTCCCCCGCAGCCTATTATTTGGCCGCGGCCGGGGTCGGAACCCTGGGGGTGGTGGACCACGACGTGGTGGACCGCAGCAACCTGCAGCGCCAGATCCTCCACACCGACGCCCGCGTCGGCACGTCGAAGGTTTCTTCCGCGCGCCAGACCCTGGAGGCGCTGAATCCGGCGGTAAAGGTCGTCGGCTACGAAGCCCACCTGGAGTCCCGCAACGTGGAGGAAATCTTTTCCGGGTTCGACCTGGTGGTGGACGGCTCCGACAACTTCCCGACCCGGTACCTGGTGAACGACGCCTGCGTGAAGCTGGGTCTTCCCAACGTCCACGGCTCGGTGTACCGCTTCGAGGGCCAGGTGACGGTGTTCTGGCCCAAGTATTCCCGGCAGCGCGGCCCGTGCTACCGCTGCCTCTATCCCGAGCCGCCGCCCGCCGAGTTCGCGCCGTCATGCGCCGAGGCCGGGGTGCTGGGAGTGCTGCCGGGCGTGATCGGACTGCTGCAGGCCACCGAGGCGGTGAAGATCCTGCTGGGGATCGGCGAGCCGCTGGTGGGGCGGCTGCTCTACTTCGACGGGCTGCGTGGCGCCTTCACCGAACTGGCGCTGGACCGGGACCCCAAGTGCCGCTACTGCGGCGACAATGCCCGCTTCCCGGGCTACGTGGACTACGAGCGCTTTTGCGCAAACGTTGCGGCATGATGGAGGTGGCGTCATGAAACTCGAATCGATGAAGCCCAACGAACTGCTCGCGGCCATCGGCGACACGCCGCTGGTGGAAATTCCACTGGTGAAGGAGGTTTCTTCCACCACGCGCCTGTTCGCCAAACTGGAGAGCGTGAATCCCGGGGGCTCCATCAAGGACCGGCCGGTGGCGCGCATGCTGACCCAGGCCATGGCCGCCGGAAAATTCGAGAACGGCCGGCGGCTGCTCGATTCCTCCTCGGGCAACGCCGGCATTTCCTACGCCATGCTGGGCGCGGCACTGGGCATTCCCGTCACTATCGTGGTGCCGGGCAACGCCAGCGAGGAGCGGCTGTCCCGCATCGCATCCCACGGCGCCGAACTCATCATCACCGACCCCCTTGAGGGCTACGACTTCGCACTCAGGGAAGCTCATCGCCTCGCCGAGGAGCGGCCCGAGCGCTACTGGTACTGCGACCAGTATTCCAACGAGGACAACTGGCGCGCCCATTTCGAGGGCACCGGCCGCGAGATTCTGACCCAGGTGATGGAGCAGGCGGGAACGCTACCCGACGCCCTGGTGGCGGGCGTGGGCACCGGCGGGACCCTCACCGGCGCCGGACGCCGGCTCCGGGAGGCGAGGGCGGAAACCCATATTGCGGCGGTGATCCCCGAGACCTTTCCCGGGATCGAAGGCCTGAAGCCGCTGGGGCATCCGGGGGACATCGTGCCGAAAATTCTCGACGAATCGCTGATCGATGAGCGGATTCCCGTGACCCTGGATGAGGCGGTGGCCATGTGCCGGCGGCTGGTCAGGCTCGGGCTCTTCGTCGGGCCTTCGTCGGGCGCATTCATCCATGGCGCGATGAAACTCGCGGCCGGCGGCCGCTACAAGACCATCGTCACCGTCCTCTCCGACACCGGCGAGCGCTACGTTTCCACCGGCATGTGGAAGCGTGGATAGTCTGCTCCTTGCGCACCGACTCCGGTGCATGAATGGTGCGTGGGACGCACCCTACCCGAAAACGGGCGCCACTGCGTAGGGTGCGCCCTGCGCACCGGTTCCCGCGCATGAATGGTCGTGGGACGCACCCTACCCGAAAAGGGGTGCCATTGCGTAGGGTGCGCCCTGCGCACCGGACGACCGTGCGCGACGCGCGTACCGCAGCCCGCACGTGATGCGCATCCTTCGATCTGGTAACATCCGGGCCTGGTCCCGCGACCACGCGGCGCCAAATCAAAAGAACCCGGAAAATGACCAAAGCGCTGCTCATCGTCGACATCCAGAACGACTACTTTCCCGGCGGCGCCATGGAGCTGGAAGGCAGCGTCGAGGCGGGCGGGAAGGCCAAGGCGCTGCTCGCCGCGTTTCGCGCCAAAGGGCTGCCGGTGGTGCACGTGCAGCACCTTTCGGTGCGGCCGGGCGCCACGTTTTTCGTTCCCGGCACGCCGGGCGTGGAAATCCACCCCGCCGCGGCGCCGAGCGAAGGCGAACCGGTGTTCCAGAAGAACTTCCCCAACAGCTTCCGCCAGACCGGGCTGCTCGACCACCTGAAACAGAACGGCGTCACCGAGCTGGTGATCGCCGGCATGATGACCCACATGTGCATCGACGCCACCACCCGGGCGGCTTTCGACCTGGGGTTCAAATGCCGGCTGGCCCACGACGCCTGCGCCACGCGGGCGTTATCCTTCGGCGGCGAAACGGTCCCGGCCAGATACGTCCACAATTCGTTCATCTCCGCGTTGCACGGGCTGTTCGCCAATTGCCAGAGCGCCGACGAGGTCATCTCCCGACTCTGAGGGGGCATGCAGCTCACGAACGACCGGTGCGCAGGGCGCACCCTACGAGAGATGGGTGCGCGGCGGGCAGGGTGCGTCCCACGCGCCAATCCAGCATAAGAACGACCGGTGCGCAGGGCGCACCCTACGAGAGATGGGTGCGCGGCGGGCAGGGTGCGTCCCACGCACCAATCCAGCGAAATTTGATGCACCGGCCGTACCCTTGTATCCATGCCTGCGAGAAAGCCCATGAAAGTCGCCGTCATCCCGGTCACGCCCTTCCAGCAGAACTGCTCGCTGCTCTGGTGCGAAGAAACAAAAAAAGCGGCCGTTGTGGATCCGGGAGGAGATCTCGACCGCATTCAGCAGGCGGTGGATGAGGCGGGGGTGACGCTGGAGAAGATTCTCGTCACCCACGGTCACATCGACCACGCCGGCGGGGTGGGAGAGCTCGCGAGAAAACTCAATCTTCCCGTCGAGGGACCGCAGCGGCAGGACCAGTTCTGGATCGACATGATGCCCTCCCAGAGCATGACCTTCGGCTTTCCCCCGGTGGAGAGCTTCACGCCTACCCGCTGGCTGGAGCAGGGCGATGCCGTGAGCGTGGGAAACGTGACGCTGGAAGTGCGCCACTGCCCGGGCCATACCCCGGGCCATGTGATTTTCTTCGAGCCGGAAACCCGGCTCGCCTTTGTCGGCGATGTGCTGTTTGCCGGCTCCATCGGCCGCACCGACTTTCCCCGTGGCGATTACGACACCCTGATCCGCTCCATCCGCGAGCAGCTCTTCACCTTGGGCGATGACGTGGTCTTTATCCCCGGCCACGGGCCCATGTCCACCTTTGGCGACGAGCGCCGGACCAATCCCTACGTTTCCGACCGGGCGCTGGCGCGGTAGGAGCGAATTCATTCGCGACCTGCGGCAGGAACGCGGGGGATGGTCGGGGATGAATCCCCTCCTACAAACTCCTCCCCGGACGCGAATTCAATCGCGGAGACCACAAACATCGATCGGTAGGAGCGAATTCATTCGCGACCGGGTCGTCCGCGACATTTTTCGGACGTGGGTCGGGGATGAATCCCCCCCTGCAAACCATCCGCGGGAACGGCGGAAAAAAACAGGCCTACCGATCTTTGCCGACGTCGAACTTGATCCCCTGCGCCAGCGGCAGGTCGGTGCCCCAGTTGATGGTATTGGTCTGGCGCCGCATGTAGGCCTTCCACGCGTCCGAGCCGGCCTCGCGGCCGCCGCCGGTTTCCTTCTCGCCGCCGAAGGCGCCGCCGATTTCCGCGCCCGAGGTGCCGATGTTGACGTTGGCGATGCCGCAGTCGCTGCCCACCGCCGACAGGAACTGCTCCGCGTGACGCAGATTCTCGGTGAAGAGTGAAGACGACAGCCCCTGGCGCACGCCGTTATTGAGCGCGATGGCCTCGTCCGGCGTCCGGTACGGGATGAGGTAGAGAATCGGCGCGAAGGTTTCCCGCTGCACGATATCCCAGTGGTTGCGGGCTGCCACCAGCGTCGGCTGCACGAAGCAGCCGGGCCCGCCGATCACATCCCCGCCGTGCAGGATCGCGCCTCCCGCGGCCTTGATTTCCTCCATGGCGCCGCGGAAAGCCTCTACGGCTTCCTTGTCGATCAGGGGACCCATGAGGGTCGCCGGGTCCAGCGGGTCGCCCACCTTCACCTGCCGGTAGGCTTCCACCAGGCGACGCGTCAGTTCCTCGCGGCGCGACTCGTGGACGATGACCCGGCGCGTGGTGGTGCAGCGCTGCCCCGCAGTGCCCACCGCCCCGAACACGATGGCACGCACCGCCAGGTCCAGGTTGGCGGTTTCGTCCACGATGACCGCGTTGTTGCCGGAGCATTCCAAAATCACCTTGCCCATGCGCCTCGCGACCGCTTCGCCCACCTGGCGTCCCACCGCGCTGGAGCCGGTAAACGAGACCAGAAGCACACGCCGGTCGGCAACGAAACGCTGGGCGATCTCCCGGCTGCGGGTAACGAACAGCGAAAACATGCCGCTGTGGCCGGTCTCCTCCAGCACCCGGTTCAGGATGTGCTGGACGGCGATCGCGGTCAGCGGCGCCTTGGGGGAGGGCTTCCAGACCACCACGTCGCCGCACACCGCGGCGATGAAGGCGTTCCAGGCCCACACCGCCAGCGGAAAATTGAAGGCGGTGATGACGCCCACCACCCCGAGCGGGTGCCACTGCTCGTACATGCGGTGGTGGGGCCGCTCGGAATGCATGGTGCGTCCATACAGCATGCGGGACTGGCCCACCGCAAAGTCCGCTATGTCGATGGCTTCCTGCACCTCGCCGTCGCCCTCCTGCTTGATCTTGCCGGTTTCCAGGGCAATCAATGTGCCCAGGGCGTCCTTGTTTTCGCGCAGCGCCGCGCCGATGGCCCACACCACTTCGCTGCGCTTCGGCGCGGGCACTGCGCGCCACGCCTCGAAGGCCGTTTCGGCATTGGTAATCACCGACTCGTAATCGCCCGCCGTGGCCTCACACACGGTAGCGATCGACTTGCCGGTGGTCGGGTTGACGCAGGAGAAGCGGCTCTCGCCGGTGAGCCAAAGGCCCGGGCCCAGGCACACGCCGGCATTGGCACCGCTTACCCCGAGCTGCTCCAGCGCATCAAGAGCGTCAGGGGAGCGGATTTCACGCTGCCCGCCGTAGTTCATCGTTCAGCTCCTCGAACACGCTGCGGATCTGCCCGGCGGCCCACTCGATCTGCTCCAGGGTGATGATGAGCGGCGGCGCCAGGCGCACCACGCTCTCGTGGGTGTCCTTGGTGAGAATACCGTGGTCCATGAGGCGCTCGCAGACGCGGCGGGCGCTCGTCTTGCGGGTGTCCACCTCGATGCCGGCCAGCAGCCCCAGGCCCCGCACCTCCCGGATCAGCGGGCTTTCGATCGCGTGCAGCAGCGCGAGGAAGCGCGCACCGAGTTCCGCGCTGCGCTCGATGAGGCGCTCTTCCAGCAGCAGCGCCAGCGCGTCCAGGGCCACCGCCGCCGCCAGCGGATTGCCGCCGAAGGTGCTGCCGTGGTCGCCGGGGCGGAACACGCCCAGGACGTCCTCCCGCGCCAGGAAGGCCGACACCGGCACCAGCCCGCCGCCGAGCGCCTTGCCCAGCATCAGCCCGTCGGGCTTCACGCCTTCGTGCTCGCAGGCGAGAAACTTGCCGGTGCGCCCCAGCCCGGTCTGCACCTCGTCGCAGAGCAGCAGCACGTTGTGCTGGCGGCAGATGTCCGCACAGGCGGTGAGATAGCCCCGCGGCGGCACGCGGATTCCGCTTTCGCACTGCACCGCCTCCACCAGAAAGGCCGCGGTGTCGGGCGTGATGGCCCGCTCCAGCGCTTGCGCATCGCCGTAGGGCACGAGCCGAAACCCGGGCGGGAACGGGCCGAAGCCATCCCGGTACTGGGGTTCGGAGGACATGCCGACGATGGCGATGGAGCGGCCGTGGAAGTTGCCTTCACAGGCGATGATCTCAGCCCGGTCGGGCGCCACGCCCTTTACCTTGTAGGCCCACTTGCGGGCGGCCTTGAGTCCCGCTTCCACCGCCTCCAGTCCGGTGTTGGCGGGCAGCGCCCGGTCCTGGCCCGTGAGCTCGCACAGGCGCTTGAGGAAATAGGGCAGCCGGTCGTTGTAGAAGGCGCGGGAGACCATGGCGAGCGTGCGCGCCTGTTCCGAGAGCGTGCGCACCAGCCGCGGGTGGGCGTGGCCGAAGCCCACCGCGGAGTACGCGCTCATCATGTCCAGGTAGCGCTTGCCGTCCTGGTCCCACAGCCAGACTCCGTCGCCGCGGCACAGCACCACCGGCAGCGGTTCGTAGTTGTGGGCGCCGTAGGCCTGCTCGGCGGCGATCGCCGGCATGGAAAGCGCCGGCACGTGGAGCGCCGAGGCGGTGAGATCCTCCACCAGCCGCGCGGTCACCCCCTCGCGGTCCAGGTGCGGATTGAATTCGGCGATTTCCAGGGCGACGAAGGCGGGATGGCTGCCGAGCCCCCGAAGGGCTGCGGTGAGCTCACGGCCGGAGATGCCGTCGGGCACCGGCGTGCCCACGGCGGGGGCATCCCGGGGATCGAGGCCGTCGAGATCGATGGTGAGCCCGAAGCCGGCGCTGCCGCGGCCGGCCCGGTCCAGGGCTTCGGCCATGACGGCGGCGAGCCCGCGGTGCCGCACTTCCTCCATGGGAAACACCCGCACCCCCAGCCAGAGCAGGAGCGAGGCCTCCTCCGGCTCGAAGTCCCGGGCACCGATCACGCATACCTGCTCCGGCCGGAGCGTGCCTTCCTTCGGCGTGAGCAGCGGATCGCCGTAGCCGAGGAGCAGCGCCAGCGGCATGCCGTGGACCGCGCCGCTCGGGCTGGTGCGCGGCGTGTGGGCGTCCAGGTGGGCGTCGATCCAGATCAGCCCCAGGGGATTCCGGCCACCCAGGGCGAGGTTCACGCCCTTCCAGGTGCCGACGGCGCAGGAGTGATCGCCGCCCAGCACCACGGGCCGCTCGCCGGCCAGAACCACGTTGCGGGTCTCACGCGCCAGGTGATCGAACAGCGCCGCCAGCTTTTCCGTGGCCGACCAGCCGCCGGCCCGGCCGGGGCGCAGCGTCTGCTTCCAGGAGATGTCGACGCCCCGGGACTGGAGATGGGAAATGAAGCCGCCGCCTTCGAGGGCGTCGGGTCCGTCCTCGCAGCGCTGATCGCGCGCCCCCAGGCCGGACGCCACCCCGATCACCCGGGCCGTCCGTGGCGAACTCGTGTGGAACGTGGGCAGGACCATGGCGCGACTCTCCCAGTGGAAAACCCGCGATGCCTACTCTTTTAGATTAGCGCAACTTTCGATTTGTTCGGGGATAAGAAGTGAAACAACCCACCGCCAGACCTCCTCGTCGAGTAACTTCCTCTTCGCCTTGACGTTGTCATTCTTCCTGTGGTAACCGCGTGCGTGACGCCGTTTCGCCGGCGTTTCCCATGACTGATCCGGTGTACCCGGATCAGGAACGCCCCGCCATGTAGGACGCCCTTCTCAGCCTGTGCAATCTTCTGAAAAGAAGCGATCAAGAGGGCTTGTGCCAGAATTAAATCAACTCTTAACGTTTAAAAAAAACTCTGAGTGCTGGAGTACGGGACTCGACTGTTTGGCCTTCCTTTCGTCTGGAAAGAAGGAAGAAATTGGCCCGTGAGGTGGGTTGATCTGTGTATGCGTTGACAGAGGCAGACCGGCAACACGTAAGCCATTATTTTTATATAGTTAAAGACATTCCTGGGTACGTAATGAAGGTAACGTCGTTGACAAATCATACGTGCACGTTTAAAGTTGATAACGCACATCGGCAGATGTGGCTGATTTCCGATAACAACCGTGGAGGATCGAGAGATGGCTGAGACGAAGCGCAAGAAAGTGACCTTGAAGACGCTCGCTAAAAAAGTGGCCGCCGGCGAGCGCATCGTGGGAATGGAATGCCACGACACCCCAAGTGCGATGATCGGCGAGGAATTGGGGATGGATTTGCTCTGTTGCGGAAGCCCCGGGCCGATGGGCCTTTTCGGCCATAAGAGCATGGCTGACGTGGATTTCGACGAGCAACTCTACATGCTTCAGGCGGTTCTCCGGGGCGCCCAGACGCCTTTCATCATCTGCAACATGCCCAATACCACCGCCAGTATTTCGGTGGAGGACGCGGTGCGCAACGCGGCGCGGATCGTGCATCTCGGCGCGGACGGCGTGCACATCGAGCCCTCCCTCGGCACGGTGCCGATGCTCAAAGCGATCGTCGCGGCCGGAGTTCCGATCATCGGGCATTTCGGCGTGCAGGGGGAGCGCTACGTCATGTCCAGCGGGTATGCCCCGCGGGGGCGGGACGCCGAGGATGCAGCGGGAATCGTGAAGCTCATCCGCGCGTGCATCGACGCGGGTATCAGCGCCGCGTTGCTCGAGCACGCTTCCGAGGAGTTGACCAAGTGGTGCTATGAGAACCTTCCCGTGCCGGTCGCCAGCCTCGGCTCCGGTCCCTACGCTCACGGCATTTTCCACGTTTCCTCGGACATCATCGGATGCTCCGTATTCCCGATTCCTCCCAAGCGGGAAACCTTCGGAAACATCTGGCAGAACATGAGGGACGCCTACTCGGCCTATTTCAAGGCGGCGAGGGGCGGCCAATATCCGAAGAGGGAGAACTCCCACCGCATGCTGCCCGGCGAGCACGAGAAGTTTCTGAAACTCGTCAGCTAGAGATCGCGCGGGACCGGACCATGCCTTCAGCGAATCAGGCGTGTCCCGGTTCGCCGAGGCTTTTCGACGTCCGCTCTCGATCGCCGTTGCCTGCCCGAGACTGGAGGCCAGCCTTGCGGCAGGCGGCGGAGCGATTCGCGGAGGGAGATTGAATCCACAATCGGAGGAGGATGCAATGTCACTACAATCGATACGAAAAGTAGCTGCGGTTTCACTGCTGGCCGGGTTCGGCTTCTCCACACCCTCGCTCGCCGAAGAGGGCGGAGTCCTGGGGGTTAGCGTCGGGCTCCTGAACATCAGGCCCCAAATCAGCTCCCCGGTCGTGGGGGCTTCGGCGAGCAACGAAACCATACCCGTGGTCAACTTTCATTTCTACATCACCGACAGGATCTCGCTCAATACCGCGTTGGGGGTTACCCGCCATACCTTTACTGCCGGGGGCGCCGAACTCGGGGAGGCAAGCATGGTGCCCCTCAACCTGACCGCGCAGTACCGGTTCATGCCGCCCGGAAACCGGTTCTCTCCTTACGTCGGCGCCGGGGTGAATCACACGGTGTTCAGCCGGCAGCGTGGAGCGGTATTTTCCGGGCTGGAGACGTTCAAGGACAGCAACGGCGCCATCCTGCAGGCAGGATTCGACTACTGGTTCAACAAAAAATACTTCCTGAACGTCGATATCCGTAAGTTCTACATCGAAACGGATATTGTGCCCGTGGGCGGCGCCAAGATCGAAACCATCGATCTCGACCCCCTGACGATCGGGGTGGCGGTGGGCGCGCGTTTTTGAGATGGGTTCGCGTCGCACCTCTCCCGGCTCAGGGGGCGTTCCCAAGAATGGCCCGGCTGTACGCTCCTCGCTCCCGACCGACCGGCGCGTGTGCCTGATGTCGGCGGGCGCGACGCGGCTGACACACCGGGATGGCACGGCCGCGGTCCGCCCCTCCAGTTTTTTCGATCCCGGGCTGTTTTCCTTTTTATGCTCGCTTCCGCAATCCAGGGGGTGGGCATGGGATTGCGGCACGGGGAGGGGTGAGGTCGCGCTGGCCCTGACGGAGCATTTTGCGGCTGTGAGGGCGACCGATGTCAACTCCGCCCTCATCGGCCGAGCCATTCGACATGAGCGAATCTTTTATTCGGTCGAGGCGGCTGGCAGATCGGCGATTCCGAGCCGCACAGTCGATCTGGTTGTCGTGGCGCAGGCGCTGCACTGGTTGGAGCTCGGTTCGTTCTACTCCGATGTGCAACGGGTGCTGAATGCAGGTGGGGTCATCGCGGCGTGGTGCTACGGCCGCTGCAGGGTTTCGCCCGAGATCGATCGATGGGTCGGGCGCCTGTACCGGGCCGTGGAACCCCATTGGCCCAGGGCGTTCGATGCGGTCGCAGCCAAATACCGCGACTTGGCGTTTCCATTCGCCGAAATTCCCGCTCCGCAGTTCCACATTTCGGCGTGGTGGAGTTGCAGGGACCTGCTGGGCTATCTGGGCAGCTGGGCCGCGACGCGTCGCCTCATGGAACTGGATCGGCGAGGCCCCGCCAGGCTTCTCGCCCGGATCGCGCAAGCGTGGGGCGAGTCAGAAAGAAGACGCCTTGTCAGATGGCCGATACACCTGCGCGTCGGCAGGAGTGCGACGTGAACAGGTCCCGCCCCGCTGTTTTTGCCAGGCTAATCGATCCGCGGATCCCAGATCAGCCGGGCCAGGTTCGACTGATCGAGATTCCGCTCCATGGGGCAGGTCGGGCAGCCCGCATGGGAGGGTTTCCTGGTACAGGCGGAGCACTGGCGCACCAGCACGTCCGCCCGTTCGATATCGCGTTCAATGGTCTGAAGCTGCCCGATTTTCTGTTGGATCTCGGCGCGCAGCCCCGCGAGATAGGAAACGACGCTTTGGCTCGCTTCGCCTCCGGTGTCGCAACTCTCGCGGGCACACGCCAGTTCCTTGATCCGCTTGATCGGAATGCCCAGTGCTGAAAGACGCAGCGCGATCTCGATCCGTTTGACGTCGTGCTCGGAGTAAACACGCGTTCCCTTGGGCGTGCGCCTGGGTTGGAGAAGACCTTCCTGCTCGTAATAAATCACCGTGCGGGTGGTCGTGCCGAGGGCCTTGGCGACATCGCCGACCTTCATAAGTAATCGCCGTGGGCGGGCCATGGAGTCTGTGCGGGACAAAGACGAAGAAAATTTAAGATCCGTACGTGCATATTATGTCAAAAGCCACCATTTGTAAATAGAACTTTTATATTTCAATAAGTTATTAAAATTCAGTGGTCTAAAGTTAAGCCATCTGGCGCACCATCCCGGGGCTGGCAGATCATTTAATAGGTATTTACAAACATAGGCTTGACGCCACGAAAGGAGAAAATGCAATCCACACGTTCGCAATGCTCATCTGGAACCCTCCCCGCCGGGCGATCGCCCGACGCACGTGAGCCGGGTTCCCACCCCTTGGATCGGGATCTCCCGCCTTCCGGACCGGCCGCTTGGTTTTCCAAAGCGGCGCGGCTTGTCACGTCTCACCGGCCTCAGTGGGACTCGCTGAAAGTCGCCCTCGTAGTGGGCACCGCGCTGAACGCGCTTAACCAGGGCGACCGGGTGCTCCAGGGATGGGAAATGCTCGATTGGCGAAAGGCGTTGCTCACCTATCTGGTTCCGTATCTGGTTTCCACCTATAGCGCGGCTTGCGCCAGACGCCGTGATCGGCCCTGAAACGGGGAAACGCGGAAACGCCGGGAACGGCCCGGCACAGACGCCGCCGCTGGGCGCGGGTCGGGCGTCGACAGCGCCGACGCCCTGGGTGCCCGAAGCCGCTTTAAAAACCTGACAACACGAGATACACCATGGATGGATTTGTGCAAGGCATGAAACAGGATTCAGACGTACACACCGAGATCGACCTCAAGGCGGTCATTACTTCCCTCTTCAATTCCTTCAGCATCGAGGTGACGCCGCGGGAGGCGGCGCGAATCAACGACTTCCGGGAGCACGTTCCCGAAGGGACTTCAGTGTACGTTGCGTGGTTGCAGGGTTCCGATATCTCGCACACCGTGGACGCGTGCGTCAAACTTCGAAGCCAGGGGATGGTCCCGGTTCCGCACCTCGCGGCCAGAGCGATTCCCGGCCCGGGGCAGCTCGAGGCACTGCTTGCGCTTTTCCAGCGCGAGGCCGCCGTTGAGCAGGTGCTGCTGATCGGCGGGGGACTGAAAGCGCCCGTGGGTGACTTCGACTGCACCATGCAGGTGCTCGAGACCGGGCTTCTGCAGGATTATGGAATTCGCAAAATCGGCGTTGCGGGACATCCGGAAGGAAGCCCCGACATTGACGACGGGGCCCTGGCGATCGCTCTAAAGCAGAAAAACGAGTATGCGCAGCACACGAACACGGAGCTCTATATCGTGACCCAGTTCTTCTTCGACGCGGCGCCGGTGATGGCCTGGGAACGGGAAATCCGGAGCCAGGGTAATCGGCTGGCAATCCACGCCGGGCTTCACGGCCTGGTGTCGATCGCGACGCTGATCAAGTACGCCCGGAACTGCGGAATCGGCCCATCGCTGCGCGCCCTGACCGGCCGGTACGGGCGGGTCCTTGCGCTCGCTTCCGAAAGGGCTCCGGATGAATTGGTCGCGGAGATTGCGCGCTCCCGGCTGCGCGACAGCGGATCCCGCATCGAGAACGTCCACCTGTTCCCCTTCGGCAGCTTCAAGCAGACCGCGCGCTGGGCCGGGGCGCTGTCTCGGGGGGAGTTCCGGCTGGTTGACGGAGGCCGGCAGTTGAGCCTCCTGACGTAAGGCCGCTTGCGGGAACGCCGGGTTGAGACCCGGACCACGAATTCAAGCGCTGAACGCCGGCGGGTCGCGCCGGCGGCGAATCGGATACAGGGGGGGCCGGTGACGGCGATGATCATTGACGGCAAGGAAATGGCGGCCCGGCTGAGGGCGGAGTACAAGCTGCGGGTCGAGGCGCTGGCAGGGCGCGGCGTGCGGCCGGGTCTTGCGGTGGTGATGGCAGGCGACAATCCCGCCTCCAAGGTCTATGTCGCCAACAAGATCAAGGCCTGCGGACAGATCGGGCTGCATTCGGAAGTCCACGAATTTCCTTCCGACGTGGTTTCCAAGGCGGTGCTGGCGCGAATCCGCCGGCTCAACGCCGATCCGGCGATCCACGGCATCATCGTCCAGCTTCCCCTGCCGGCCCACCTGGACGCACGGCGTATCCTTGAATCCATCGAATGGAAGAAGGACGTCGACGGGTTCCATCATTACAACGTGGGCGCGCTGGTCATCGGCAACACCGTTTTTCCGCCGTGCACGCCCTATGCCGTGCAGACGCTCCTCGCGCATTCCGGGATCCCGGTCGAGGGCCGGAACGTGGTGGTGGTCGGCGCGAGCAACGTCGTGGGCAAGCCCCTGGCGCTCATGCTGCTCGCGGAAGGAGCGACCGTGGCGATCTGCCACATCAAGACCCGGGACCTGGCCCAGTTCACGATCCTCGCCGATATCCTGGTGGTGGCCGCCGGAAAGCCCAACCTGATCACCGGCCCCATGGTCAGAACCGGTGCGGTGGTGATCGACGTGGGGATCAACCGGCTGCCCGACGGCCGGCTCGTGGGAGACGTGGACTTCGAGGCGGTGAGGGCGAAAGCCTCCCACATCACGCCGGTGCCGGGGGGCGTCGGTCCCATGACCGTCACCATGCTCCTGGGGAACACCTTGTCTGCCGCGGAGCGCGATGCCCCCGGGGAGGCGTTGGCGGGAGCCGTGGCGCGGATCGGGGAAAACGATTAGCCGACGGCCACTCGCTAACAGATCACTTTATAACGATACGAGAGGAGACACCATGGCAAGCGAAGTTCAGGCGGCCAATCGGCCCAAGGCAAAAGCCCTGGCAGCCAAAACCGTACCCAGCGACATCGAAATCGCGCAGCAGGCGAAGCTCTTGCCGATCGGCAGCATCGCGCAGCGGCTGGGCATTCCCGAGGCGGCGATCGAGCCCTACGGGCACTACAAGGCCAAGGTTTCGCTCAACTATGTGAACACGCTGGCG
>JACPEG010000047.1 GCA_016183615.1 Betaproteobacteria bacterium | reverse complement strand
TTGCTAGACTTACCCATGGCCTGCCTCCTCATCTCGGTTGATCCCTGCGGGTTCAACGGGTGGCTCTGCGTGGCTCGCCACGCAATCCACGATACCGGGGAGGCGGGCCGCCTCCAACTACCGGCAAGCCATTCTGTCTAGAGTCTGGGCACAAATTCCAATGCCCGTTTTATGCGGGTGTATTTTTACTGCTCGGGGTAGTCCGGGTTCCCTGGCGCAAAAGATCCGGGGCAGGTCTTGAAATCTCATTTTCCGCTTTTCCAACATTTCGATTCCTCCGGCAGTGCGGTCAAACAAGTCAGTCTGGTTAGCGCGAGGGGAGGTGTTGGGAGCGACGACCCTTGCAACCTCGGCCCGGCAGACGGCACTCTCCCTGGACGAGATCCTGTGGGCGCTCGGCAACAAGCAGCTCACGCAAGCGAAGTCTCCGGCCTGCCCCGGCCCCGGCTTGCGCCGGGGGGGCGATTCTGACGAAGGCGCGCGATCTCTATGGCGTCAGCCCGGCGGAAGCTAACGGTCCAGAATGCGCGACCACAACTACGATTTTTGCGCGAAGACCCCAAAAAAGAGGGCCACATGGGAGTGGCCCTCTGCTTGCAGTTGCGCGGGCGATGCACCGCCCGCCAACTTTCAGGCACTCAGGTGGAGTGCCGGTCGTGCCACCACTTGGCCAGCTCCTTGTCGAGCATCATGGCCCAGGTGGCGAAGCCCGTGACCAGGACCCCCAGGATGACGGCGTTGAGGGCCGCGGTCATGTGGGTGTGGAAGCCGAGGACATAGGGCGAGAGGATCAGCCATACGCCGATGGCCATGTTGACCCACTCTTCCCACATCCGGGGCATGTACACGGCCACGGCCGAAAACACCACGATCGCCGTGCCCATCACATACATGTTCCACGCCGCGGTCTCATTGCCGGTGGCAAACCCGAGGACCCAGGGCGACACGAAGAGCCAAAGACCGAGGACCAGGTCCACCCAGTCCTGCCAGCGCTTGGTCGTCATAGGGTTCACCTCCAAAAGGTTGTTCCGGTAAAGACTTAGACTGGCTCCGGGAGGGCGTCGTTCCGGCCGGGAAGGGTTCGCCAGCCCCGGGCGGGGTGTGGTAGGGTGCCCACCCATCATGCCGCCCCGCCTGCTCGCCGACATCTCCTCCCACGGCTTCGGCCACCTGTCCCAGACCGCCCCGGTGCTCAACGAGCTTCAGCGGCGGATCCCGGAGCTGCGGGTCATCGTGCGCTGCAAAATGCCCCGGGAGGTGCTGGCCCGGCGGCTGGATTTTCCCTTCGAGCGGGTCGAGGAAGCCCTGGATTTCGGCATGGTGATGGATTCCGCCGTGGACGTGCGCCCGGAGGACAGCGCCCGCGCCTACGCGGACGCCCATCGCGACTGGCCGGCGCGGGTGGCCGCGGCAGCGGGCAAGATCGCCGCCCTCGAGCCCGACCTGGTGCTCGCCAACATTCCCTATCTTTCGCTCGCGGCGGCGGCCCGGGCGGGGGTTCCGGCCGTGGCCCTGTGCTCGCTCCACTGGGCGGACATTTTCGGCCATTACTGCGGGAACGTTCCCGGCGCCGATCCGATCCATCGCGAAATCCTGGAGTCCTACCGCGCCGCCCGCTGCTTCCTCCGGCTCACGCCGGGGATGGCGATGGAGACGCTCGCGAATTCGCGGGTGATCGGGCCGGTGGCACGGCTGGGGGCGGAGCGGCGCGGGGAGATCCGCAGGAAGCTGCGCATGGGGCGGGACGAGCGCCTGGTGGTCGTCGCGCTGGGCGGGATTCCCATGGGGCTGCCCGTCGACCAGTGGCCGGAGGTCCCGGGAGCGCGGTTCGTCGTACCCGCCGCCTGGGGCGCTTGGCGAAAGGACATGGCGGCGTTCGAATCGCTGGACGTGCATTTCACGGACCTGCTCGCCTCCTGCGATGTGCTCGTCACCAAGCCCGGCTACGGCAGCTTCGTGGAGGCCGCGTGCAACGGCGTGCGGGTGCTGTACGTGCCGCGCGCCGACTGGCCCGAGGCGCCGCCTCTCGTGGAGTGGTTAAAGGCGAACGCGGCGTGCGTCGAGATCGGACGCGACCAGCTCGAACAGGGCGATCTTGCCGGTACGATCGAGGCGGTGATGGAAATGCCGCATCCGCCGGTGCCCCGGCCTACGGGAATCGAGGAGGCGGCGGGATATTTGGAAGGAGTGTTGCGGGAAGCCGGTTAGAACAAACGGCGGAACCCACTCCGTGGTTCCGCCCTACGAAGCCGGGAAAGGTATGCGTGATACCGCCCTGCGCCGGATTCGTAGGGTGCAACCGCGAAGCGGGTTGCACCAAGGCAAACGGCGGAACCCACCCCGTGGTTCCGCCCCACGAAACTACAGACCCTCGTAGGAGCGAATTCATTCGCGACCCTGATTTGCGATCCCGGTCGGGGATGAATCCCCTCCTACGGTTTTCAGGTCCCGCCCGGCTTGAGGCCTTTCACCATCGCTTCGAACCCCGCGCGGTGGGACGCCACCGTCGCCTTCGGGCCCCACAGGTGGAAGGTGAGATTGCCCTTGGCGGTTTCTACCACCTGGGCGAGCAGGGTGTGGTTGGGCAGCCCCGCCCCCTGGGGCCCCATTCCGACGCCGCGGGCGTAGGTGCCGTTCAGCTCGACGCTGGTGACCTGCATCCCCGAGACCTTGAACTTGTTGACTACGGGCTTCACCGGCTTGCCGTCGGGCGTGGAAAACTGGGACACCCAGCGGTCGACGTTGGCCTGCACCGAGCCGCCGCCGATACCGAAGTAGAACACGATGACCTCGGCGTTGTCGCCGGCTGACTTGCCGGGCGCCTGCAACTGCACCAACCGCATGGTGTTGGCCGGCTGCTGCCGCACCCAGGCCTTGGGAACCGGCGCCTGCCAGTCGAGGATCTGCACGGTGGCGGCCTTGCCGGGATCGGCGGCGTAGGCAACCGTGCAGACAGCGGCGGCGAGACCTGCAAGAACGCTTCGGAAAGATAAGGGAAGCATGGAGGCTCCTGGTGGTAACAGGCAATTTCGATAATGAGGGTCAGCTTTCCTGGGACCTGGCGAGCGCCTGGTCGATGTCCCACAGGATGTCGTCCAGGGTCTCCAGCCCGATGGAGAGCCGGATCATGTCCGGCGTGACCCCCGCCTTGATCTGCTCCTCGTCCGAGAGCTGGCGGTGGGTGGTGGAAGCGGGATGGATCACCAGGGTCTTGGCATCCCCCACGTTGGCAAGATGGGACAGGAACTGGCAGGCCTCGATGAATTTCACCCCCGCCTGCTGCCCGCCCTTGATGCCGAAGGTCATGATGGCGCTGGCGCCCTTCGGCAGGTACTTCTTCGCCAGCGCGTGGTAGGGGCTGGAAGGCAGCCCCGGGTAATTCACCCAACTCACCGAGGGATGGGATTCCAGGAATTTCGCCACCGCCAGCGCGTTCTCGCAGTGGCGCTCCATCCTCAGGTGCAGAGTCTCCAGCCCCTGCAGCAGCAGCCAGGCGCTGAAGGGGGAGATCGCCGGCCCCAGGGTGCGCAGGGTCTCCATCCTCGCCTTCATGGCATAGCCGAAGTCGCCGAAGGTCTCGTAGAAGCGCACTCCGTGGTAGCCGCGGGAGGCCTCCATCATTTCCGGAAAGTTGCCGTTGTTCCAGGGGAACGTGCCGGACTCGACGATCACGCCCCCCATGGTGGTGCCGTGGCCGCCGATGTACTTGGTGGCCGAGTGCACGATGATGTCGGCGCCCCACTCGATGGGCCGGCACAGGTAGGGCGAGGCGAAGGTGTTGTCGATGATCAGCGGAATGCCCGCCTCGCGGGCAATCTTCGCGCAGACCTCGATGTCGAGCACGTTGATCAAGGGATTGCCGATGGTCTCGGCGTAGAGGGCCCTGGTCTTCTTTGTAATCGCCCGGCGGAAATTCTCCGGGTCGTCCGGGTGCACGAAAATGGTGTTGATGCCGAAGCGGCGGAACGTGACGTCGAACTGGGAATAGGTGCCGCCGTAGAGGGTGCTGGCCGACACCAGGTCGTCGCCTTCCTTCAGCAGCGTGAGGAGCGCCACCATCTGGGCCGCCTGCCCGGAGGCGGTGGCAAGCCCCGCCCGGCCGTTCTCCAGCGCCGCCATGCGCTCCTCGAACACGGCGGTGGTGGGATTCATGATGCGGGTGTAGACGTTGCCGAAGGTCTGGAGATTGAACAGCGACGCCGCGTGGTCGGTGCTGTCGAACACGAAGGAAGTGGTCTGGTAGATGGGCACGGCGCGCGCGCCGGTGGCCACGTCGGGGATCTGCCCCGCGTGCAGGCACAGCGTCTCGATGCCGAATTTTCGGTCAGCCATGTGATTCAATACGTCAGCCACAGCGGCCGCTTGGCGGAAACGATGCGGGTGTTGACCCCCACCCAGTTGAGCCCGCCGAACAGCCGCGCGTACTCGATTTTCACGCAGCGGTTCATGACCACCTGGAGCCCCGCCGCCCGGGCCCTGGCCGCCGCCTGCTCGTTCATCACCCCGATCTGCATCCACAGCACTTTGGCGCCGATGGCGATGGCCTCCTCGGCAATCGGCGGGATGTCCGCGCTCTTGCGGAAGCAGTCCACGATGTCCACCTTTTCGGGAATGGCCTTGAGGGAGGGATAGCACTTCTGGCCCAGCACCTCGGTGTACTGGGGATTCACCGGGATCACGTGAAAGCCGTGGTCCAGCATGTACTTGGCGGCAAAATGGCTGGGCCGGTACCACTGGGCCGAGCAGCCCACCACGGCGATGCTGCGGTTTTCCTTGAATATGCGGCGCAGGGCCTGGACGTCGTCCATCCGCTGGATCTCCCCGAAGCTTGACGCGGGAATTCTAGCACCGTTGCCGCCGCCGCCAGAAAATCTAACAAAATGTGAGATTTGCCTTTGGTTCTCCCGTGTGCTACCTCTAGATGCAAACGACATGGATCGGCGCCGGCTACCGGCCCGGCCCCTGTGGCCGACAACAACGAGGGGAGCACGATTGAAATTCAGTCCGGGCGCAAGCGGTAAAAAAGACAGGAACCTCGCCGAGCGGCCGATCGAGTACCGCTGCGTCGCGCTCACCGGCGCCTTCGAGACCGGCGCCCGTCCGCCGGAATGCTTCGAGGGACTGGCGGGGAATTTCGGCGACCAGGGGCTGAGCCTCGGGGCGCTGCAATGGAACTTCGGCCAGGGCACGCTGCAGCCGCTGCTCCAGGAAATGGCCCGCGATCACGGCAGCGTCCTGAACGACGTTTTCCAGGCCCACTACCCAGCGCTCGAAGCGGTGCTGGGCGCCGGAAGGCAGGAACTGCTGGATTTCGCGCGCTCGATCCAGGACCCGGCGAACTGCGCGGTGAAGGAGCCGTGGCGCGGGATGCTGAAGTCCCTGTGCCGCACCGGGGAATTCCACGCGATCCAGGTGAAGGCGGCGCTGCCGATTGCCCGGGCCGCGCGCCGGCTCGTCGGCGAGTACGGCCTGTGGTCCGAACGCGGCGTGGCCCTCATGTTCGATGTCCTGGTGCAAAACGGCAACGGCGATGATTCCGTGCGCGATGCCATCCTCGCAGACTTCTCACGGCTGTCGCCCGCGCTGCCGCCGCCGGAGGCGGAAGTGGAACGCATGCGCATCATCGCCGAACGCCGCGCCGCAGCCGCCGATCCGCTCTCGATGGAGGATGTGAGGGCGAAAAAGCTCTGCATCGCCAACGGCCACGGCATGGTGCACGGGGCCGGCTATCACCTGGAGCGACAGTTCGGCATCCGCCTCGTGCCGGAGGCCGCCGGGGAGCCCTCATGAGCAGCACGCCGATTACCTTCGTCCCCGCCACCGCCAAGTACCACCCGGAAAACGCGCTCGCCCTGGGACGCCTCGCCCGCCTCGCCTACGACACGCCCCAGGAGATTCAGCGCCAGTGCCGGGCCTGGGGCCTGCCCCGCTGCCGCTTCATCGAGCACCAGGAAACCCAGGCGTTCGTGGCGGGCAACGACAACCTGGTGGCGGTGGCATTCCGCGGCACGGAGCCCGGGAGGCTCAAGGACTGGATGACCGACGCCGGAACCGATTTCGTGGAGGGTTCCTTCGGCCAGGTGCACGGCGGTTTCCACCGCGCGCTGCAAGGCGTCCGGGCGGCGGTGCGCGAGGCCATCGACGAGTTCCAGGGCGGCGCCGGCCGCTCCCTGTGGTTCACCGGCCATAGCCTGGGCGCGGCGCTTGCCACCCTGGCCGTGGCGCAATTGCGCCAGGAGGACAAACCGGTCTACGGCCTCTACACCTTCGGCCAGCCCCGGACCGGGGACCGGGAATTCGAGCGCACGTTCAACCAGGACTTCAAGCCGCGCTGCTTCCGCTTCGTGAACAACAACGACCTGGTGACGCGGGTGCCACCGCGGGCGAGCGGCTTCAGCCACGTGGGCACCTTTCTCTACTTCGACAGGGACGGCAAGCTCCAGGACGACCCGGGCTTCTGGTACCGGTTCCTGGACGGAATGAAGGCGAGGATCGAGGACCTGGGCGAGCTCGGCCCCGACGCCCTCAGGGACCACCGCATGGACGGCTACGTAACGCTGTTGGAAAAGAACCGCGCCAACAATCCGTTCGCGTGACGCGGCGCCCGGGCCAGGCCAACACACAAGGGGGGAGGAGCAATTATGGCCGAGGAGCCGATGGAAAACGTGCTGAAGGCCGAGCAGGAGTGGATCCGCAAGCGGCGGGAGTCCGCCGGGCAGCCGGCGGGCGCTCCCGCGGAGGATGCCGTCGGACTCGCCCTGTCGGGCGGCGGGGTGCGCTCGGCGACCTTCAACCTGGGGGTGCTGCAGGCCCTCGAACGCTACGGCGTCCTGAAGACCGTGGATTACCTTTCCACGGTGTCCGGCGGCGGCTACATCGGCTCCTGCCTCACCTGGATCTGCGGCTACCTCGGCAAGCCGTTCCCGTTCGGCGCCTCGCGCAAGGATTACGCCGAAACCGGCCGCATTCTCGCCTGGCTGCGGGAGCACGGCAGCTATCTCACTCCCGGCAACGGGCTCAACCTGTGGGCCCTCATGGCGGCGGTGCTGATGGGGACCTTCATCAACCTGCTGGTGCTGGTGCCCGTGTTCCTCGCCGCGACCTGGGGACTCGCCGCTCCCGGCGAACTGCTGCACCTGTGGGCCGATAACGGCTTCGCGGCGCTGCTCGACCTGGGCCTCATCCTGCTCGCGGCGCTGCTCGTCTATTTCGTGGTGTACGCCCTGGGCAGCCGGGCGGGAAGCATCCGGGGATTCGCCTCCGAGCGCCGCTCCAGCCAGCTTACGGGAATTCTGCTGGCGGCGGGCCTGGGCTGCGTGGCGCTCGGCTCGGTCCCCCTGGCCCACGAATATCTCGCCGCCCATCTCAGGGACTGGGTGAGGACCGTGCTTTCCACCGTCTCCCTCACCGGCCTGGCCGCGATCCTGGGGGTGCTGGTGAGCCGCAGTAAGGACAACGAACAGCGGGGCTGGCGCGCCTTCGCGCTGGCGGCGGGGCTGGCGCTGCTGGGCTACGGGCTGTCCCTCTGGGCCTATCACGTGATGTACGGCTACGTCCGCATGCCGGAATGGCTCGGCTGGAGCCTGGTGCTGTCGGCGGCGCTGGCCCTGCTCGCCAACATCAACCATGTCTCCATGCACCGCTTCTACCGCAATCGCCTGATGGAGGCTTACCTGCCCTACGGGCTCTGCGAGGTGCCGGCGGCCCAGGCCGATGGCTGCCGGCTGCGGGAGCTGGCCGCGCCCCGCAGCGCGTCGCCCTACCCTCTCATCAACACCAATATGCAGACCGTGGGTTCCGCCAATGCCAAGCTGGGACAGCGCGGCGGCGAGAACTTCGTGTTCTCTCCCCTGTACTGCGGCTCCGACCATACCGCGTTCGTGCCGACCGCCGAGTACGCGCACGGCGACGTGAACCTGGCGACCGCGTTCTCGATCTCGGGCGCGGCGGTGGACGCCAACACCTTTGCAACGCGCTCGCGGCCGCTGGCGTTCTTCATGGCGCTGCTCAATGTCCGGCTCGGCTACTGGATCCTCAATCCCCGCCACAACGGCAACCGCGTGCTCTCGCGCCTGAAACCCCTGTGGTATGCCTACATGTTCAAGGAAATGCTGGGCGCCGGCATCGACGAAACGAGCTGGCACGTGCACCTTTCCGACGGCGGTCATTTCGAGAACCTGGGCCTCTACGAGCTGGTGCGCCGCAGGTGCCGCACGATCATCGTCTGCGACGCCGGCGCCGATCCGGGCTGGACCTTCGAGGACCTGTCCAACGCCATCGAAAAGCTGCGGGTGGATTTCGGCGCCCGCGTCGAGATCGACATCGCTCCCCTGGTCCCCCGGGACCGGGAAAGCGGGCGCTCGCCCCAGGCCTCGGTGCGCGGCCGCATCCTCTACGCCGACAATTCGCAGGCGGATCTCACCTACCTCACCACCACCCTGATCGACGGGCTGTCGGAGGACATCTACGGCTACCGCCGCGCCCATTCCTCGTTTCCCGACGAGACCACCCAGGACCAGTTCTTCGACGAGGCCCAGTTCGAGGCCTACCGCGAGCTCGGTTTCCAGGTGGGCCGGCGGGCCATTCCGATCGAGGACCGGCTGCGGGGCGAAATCCGCTACCAGACCCGGGACCGCGCCATCGACCCGGACGGATGGACCCGCGTGGAACAGACGGTGCGGGACTGGCTTGCGCGCCTCTCAGAGAAGCGCTTGCGGGACGATCCCGCCACGGTGGACCGGGTGGAAACGAAGGCCGCCGAACTGGGAAGGGCCTTGCTGGGGGCGGCCGGAGCGTCGAAGGCCATCACCCGGGCCCACGCCGAGGCCGCCTGCGGCGCGGTGATGCTGGACTTGCCAACAGCGTAGACGTTACTCGATATCGACTGACGACCCATCAGACATCCGGAGGCGCCACCCATGATTCCTCGCACCCGAACCGTGCTGCTTTCCGCGCTCGCGGCGGCGCTCGCCCTTTCCGGCGGTGCGCTCATGGCGGAGCCGACCGGGCCGGCCTATCTCACGGACTCCCGGGGCAAGCCGGTAAAGAACAGTTTCAACCAATGCTGGCGCACGGCCTATGGGACCTCCGCCCTCCCTTCCCAGGAGTGCGATGCGGAGCTTCCCCCGCGGCCGGCTCTGCCCGCGTTCGTCGATTACGAGGCGCGCGCCAAGGCATCGCGGGCCCGGGAGGAGATGGCGGCGCGAAGAATTATCGAGGCCGAAGTGGCGGAAAAAGCGGCGGCAGAAGCGCGATATGGCGCGGAGGCGGCAGCTGCGGGAGCCCCGCCGCCGGCCCCGCCCGCCCCTCCCCCGTCCCCATCCAAGAAGGCCGCCAAGAAAAACGGCAAGCCCGCCGCGGCGGGCGAAATCCGCGCCTTCCCCTGGCCGCCTCCCCAGGCCTCCGCCTTCGCCGTGATTCCGACAAGCATGCTCAGCGCCAAGGCCGAACCAAAGCTCAAAGACGTGGCCCAGCGCCTGGAGCGCGCCTTCGACGCCGGCGGCTATGCCGAGCGCAGCTATTACTCCATCCCCGGCGGATTCGCCGTGGTCTCCCGCATCGAGCTGATCCGGGCCGACGGCGCGCCCGAGGCCGCCGGCCGCTGGTCGCTGAGATCCCCGGTGCTCACTCGCTTCTCGCTGACGGAATACCTCAAGGCCCTGTTTTCCGCGAAGGTGGGGCGCTACCGCATCATCGCGTTCCTGGCGACCGATGCCTCGCTGCAGCCGGACCCATCGAAAAAGCCCACGTCGGAGGGCGCCGCGGACTGGGTTTCCCAGGGCAGCCCCACCCTTCCCGCCGCCATCGGCAACCTGCCCTTCACGCAGGAGCACAACGTGACCGCGCTGATCTACGAGTTCGAGCGCAGGACCCCAGATCACGAGGCGGAGCTGAAGCAGCCCAGCCCGCTGCCCGGCAAGGGGCACCTGGAAAAGGCTGGAATCTGGACCGCACTGGGAGGCTGATCATGCGCATACCCCTCGAGAAGGCCAAGCGCCTGCTGGCGATCCTCTGGTTCGGCATGGGGCTGGTGCTATTCATGGTCATGGTGGGCCAGAGCTTCGGCTATTACGGCGACCGCAGCAGGGAAGCCTGGGACTGGTTCCTGCCCAACGTGGTGCCCACGCTGACGCTGATCATCGGCGTGCTGGTGTCGGACGCCCAGGGAAAATCCGACCGCGCCGGGGACGTGGACCGGTTCATCTTCCGGCTGGCCCTGGGGCTGTCGGCGATCTATCTCGCCGCCGTGGCGCTGACGGTATTCGTGGTGCCGTTCATTTCGGAGGCGAAACCGCTGCAGCTCATGAAGACGTCCAACACCTACCTGGTTCCGCTGCAGGGCCTGGTGAGCGCGGCGCTGGGAGCGTTCTTCGTGAACAAGCGCTGAGGCGCCGCCCCGCGCGCCGGGGTTTGCCGCGCCGGGCATTGCGGCTACCATGTTGCGGGCTCACCCGCCCGCCAACCGGACCGCGACCCGTGACCGCCGACCAACAACGTAACCTGGCCCTGGGACTGCTCGGGAGCTACCTCGCCCTCCTCGCCTGGTCGCTGGTCAACCCGAAGGATTACTTCATCTGGTTCCTGGAAACCGTCCCCGCCATCGTCGCGGCGGTGATTCTCGTTGCGCTCTACCCGCGCTTCCGCTTCACGCCGCTGGTGTACGTGCTCATCTGGCTCCACGCCATCGTGCTCACGGTGGGCGGCCACTACACCTATTCCGAAATGCCCCTGTTCAACTGGCTGCGGGACGAGTTCGGGCTGGCGCGCAATTATTACGACCGGGTGGGCCACGTGTTCCAGGGCTTCGTACCTGCCATGATCGCGCGCGAGATCCTGATCCGGAAATCGCCGCTCCGGCCGGGCAAGTGGCTGTTCTTCCTGGTGCTGTGCGTGGCCCTTTCCATCAGCGCCTTCTACGAGATGATCGAGTGGTGGGTGGCCGTGGCGACAGGGGACGCGGCCACCGCATTCCTCGCCACCCAGGGCGACGAGTGGGACACCCAGTGGGACATGTTCCTGGCGCTCTTCGGCGCGGCCGCCGCGCAAATCGCGCTGTCGCGGCGGCACGACCGTCAGCTCGGCGAATTTACCGGAAAGATCGCTCCCGTAGGAGGGGATTCATCCCCGACCAGGGTTGCGAATCAGGGTCGCGAATGAATTCGCTCCTACGGGGGGGTTGTAGGAGGGGATTCATCCCCGACCCAGGGTTGCGAATCAGGGTCGCGAATGAATTCGCTCCTACACGATTGCCTTCGGATTCAACGAATACACGCCGGTGAGCTTTGCGCTCGCGAGCACGTGGCCCTCGATGGCCTTGCGCACGTCGGCGCCGGTGAAGTTGCCGGCCACCGGGAGCCGCGCGACATCGAGCGCGTAAAGCGTGAACACGTAGTGGTGGGGAATCTCGTCGTTCCAGGGTGGGCACGGACCGTCGTAGCCGAAATAATTTCCCGCCATGTCCTTGTCGCCGGCGAACCAGCCGGTGTAGTCGTTGATGCCCTGGCGGGTGCCGCGGGGACCATCCGGTCCCTTCTTGCCGCGAGCCGTCACGCCGTCCGAAAACTCGCCCATCCTGATGGGACCCGATTCCGGGTCCAGGTCCACCAGCACCCAGTGGAAGAAATCCACCCGCGGCAGGCTTTTCGGGACGCTGCGGCCTTCCTGGTTCACGTCATCGCCCTTGCTCGGCACGTCGGGATCGTGGCAGATCAGCGCCAGCGACTTGGTGCCCCCGGGCAGCTCGCTCCAGGCGATTCCCGGATTGAGATTGCGCGAGAGCGTCACGTGGGTCCTGGGATCGGGGACGCAGAACGCGTTTTCCCCGGGAATCTTCTGGTTGTCGCCGAAGCAGGAACTGGTAAGCTTCATGGGGGGCCCTCCTGGTGTTTGTCGTGGTCGGATTATAGGGGTCCCGGGCGGAGGATGAAACCGCGCCGACCGTTGCCCCTGCCAGGCGCGATTTTGATGGCGGCACCGGGAGCCCGGGAACAACGACATGAGTCCGCTTCTCCTCGCCGGCCAGGCCTACAGCCCGGGCTGGTACTCCGGCTCCCGCTGGGACCGTACGGCAAGCCGCTCGTTTGCTTCGGGGATCGGTAGCAGCCTGGGCGGCGCGATCGCTTCATCGTCCACGGCCCCCGGCTCCAGCTCCGGTGGGGGCGGCGGCAGCTCCTCGGGCGGCGGGGGCGGCGGGTGGTAGGCTCCAGGCCGAAACCTCCTGACCGGAAGCGTGGTCTATCGAGGAGGTACTCCGCCGTCATTTCATGCTGACCGCGCCCAACGCCATCACCCTGCTGAGGGTATTGCTGATACCCGTGCTGGTGTATTTCCTGGCGCAGCAGCGCTTCGCCTACGCCTTCCTGGTGTTCATGGCGGCGGGCCTGAGCGATCTCCTCGACGGTTTTCTCGCCCGCCGGCTCGGGCAATTCTCCCGGCTCGGCGCCACGCTGGACCCGGTGGCGGACAAGCTCAATATTCTCTGCGCCGCGGTCGCCCTCGCCTGGCTGGGACTGATGCCCCTGTGGCTGACAGCCGCCATCGTACTGCGGGATCTCGTGATCGTGAGCGGCGCGGTGGCCTATCACTTCATGGTAGGACGGGTGGAGATGGCGCCGACCCTGCTCAGCAAGGTCAATACCTTCCTCGAATTCGGGGTAATCGGCACCGTGCTGGCGAACGCAGGCGGCATCGTCGACGCGGGGCCGCTGCTATTCCCGCTGTTCGGCGTGGTATTCGTCACCGTGGCCGCGTCCGGGATTCAGTACGTCTGGGTGTGGAGCCGCAAGGCGGTGCGCCAGGCCCGCGGCGCCAGCCAATAGGATGCAACCGCGAAGCGGGTTGCACCAAAAACCCAACCGGCGGAACCCCGCTGGGTTCCGCCCTACCGGACTGGAGCCGCAAGGCGGTGCGCCAGGCCCGGCGCGCGAATTCGCCCTAGGGCACCGCGGAGCGATCGGAGACTCCGAGCAGCCGGTGTGCAGGGCGCACCCTGCGAACGGACCGACGGCGATGCGTAGGGTGCGTCCCACGCACCATTCAAATGCCGGGTTCGGTGCACAGGGCGCACCCTGCGAACAGACCGGCGGCAGCGCGTAGGGTGCGTCCCACGCACCATTCAAATGCCGGGTTCGGTGCGCAGGGCGCACCCTGCGAACAGACCGGCGGCAGCGCGTAGGGTGCGTCCCACGCACCGTTTCAACTCTACCGGGGCCGCTCGGCCAGCGGGCCTTCCCCGGCCAGGCCGGCCAGCTTCGCCTGCCGCTCCTCCTTCGGCAGCTTGGCGACCTCCTTCACGGCCCCGTAGAAGCGGGGAAGGTCCCCCTGCGCCTTCGCCAGCAGGCGCTCGAATGCGGGAACCATCTCGGTGTAGGCGGCGACCGAGGCGAGGGTCGCGTTGTTCGGCGCCTGCTGGAACCAGCGGTCGTAGCCGGCGAAGCCGCCCCAGCTCTGCCTGAGTGCGAGGTACTCCTCGCGCATCGCGGCAAACAGCTGGGCCTTGGCGCCCCGCTTGTCGGCGTCGGGCGCGGGCGACCCATAGCGCTCGGCCAGCCGCTTGCGGTACTTGAGCGTGAGCCCGATGAACTGCCGTTTGCGCTCCTGGGCGGCGGCATGGGCGCGGCGTTCCGCGCCGGTGGCGTGGGCGGCAAGCCAGCGCCGCATGCCCTCGCTTTCCACGGCGGTCGCGAAAGACTCGTTGAACACCGTATCGTTCTTCACGTACAACACCTGGTGGGCGAGCTCGTGGAAGATGATCCGCGCCAGCTCCGCCTCGGGATAATGGACGAAGGTATTGAGCACCGGATCGTCGAACCAGCCCAGGGTCGAATAGGCGGGCACCCCGTTCACGAACACGTCGAGCCCTTCGGCCGTGAGGGAGGCGGCGAAGGCCTCGGCCTGCGCCTTGTCGAAATAGCCCCGGTAGGCGACGCACCCGGCTACCGGGAAGCACCATTCCCTGAGCTGCGTGGAAAACTCCGGGGCGGCGAACACGTTCCAGACCACGAAGGGGCGCTGCAAGTCCGCGTACTGGCGGTAGCTGCCGTTCTCCGGGAGCGCCAGTTGTGCCGACGCAAACTCCCGGATTCGGAGCACCACCGAGAGCTTGTTGCCGAGGGCGGGCGAGGTTGCCGGGTCGACGAGCAGCTGCTCGATGGGCTGGCGCCGCCCGAGCAGGTCCAGGTGGCCGCTGACCGACTGGAAGTAGTAGCCGAGGTTGGCGCAGCCCCCCGCCGTCGTCAGGGCGAGCGCCAGGCCGGCGGCGAGGCCCAGTTTCACGGCGCGGGAGGAACCGGAGCGGCTCATTTTCGGCAGTCCATCAACTTTTGCGCGCGTAGCGCTGTCCAACGGGTGTCTACTCCCCCGGGAGGTGGGCTTATGACGCAGTTCTGGACCCTGGCCATGTCGCCGCGGCTGTTCCTGGTGGTGCTGAAGATGGGACCGGTCATCTTCTCCGAATTCGTGGCCGCCGCCGACGTGGGCTTCATGCTCCAGCAATTCTACTTCGCCAGCACTTTCAGCGAAGCCTACTAGAGGTTAAAAGCGGGCGCATTGCGCCGTTTTAACTGGCCGGATTGAAGCGGCCCGGAAACCCGGCCGCTTAATCCGGCCGTTTTGTTGGACCGCGAGGCGGAAAAAAGGGTCAACAGTTGCCCGCGGGCCGCGTCATTCCGCATGCGCGGTCTAGGAACCTGCCTCGGCGGCAACGCCCCAGATGGCGCGGATCGCCGCCGTCATGGCGCTGATCACCGGCTCGCTGCCCCGGGCGGCGGGATAGATGAAGGAAAGCGTGGTCTGGGCCCGCGCCTTGCCCCAGATCATGACCTGCCCGGCCTCGGCCGCCGCGTGGGCCAGCTCTTCCCGCAGAAAGCACATGCCGACGCCGGAGGCCACCAGGTTCAGCATCACCGACTCGTTGTCCGCCTCCACCGTCTTTGCCGGCTCCAGGCCCTGCTCGCCGAACATCTCCGTGGTCATCTGAAAATGGGCGCTGTGCCGCGGCCCCCACACCCAGGGCAGCGCGGCGATGTCCTTCAGGCTCGCCGCCTGCACCCGCTCCCGCCAGGCCGGCGGCGCCACGATGCGGAAGGTGAGTTCCCGCAAGTCGGTCCGGGCAATGCCCGAATCGGATCGCTTGCCCAGGAAAAACCCGGCATCGAGCTTGCCGTCCCGCACGTTGTCGAACACCCATCCCGAGAACCCGTGGTGCAGCTCGATCCGCAACAACGGATAGCGCTCGAGCATCACGGCGAGAAACTCTCCCAGCCGCAAAAATTCCGGATCGATAATGGTGCCGAACCGCACCTTGCCCGCCACCTGCCCCTTGAGTCCCCTGGCCTGGGCCAGGAGCTCGCTCGCGGTGGAGAGCACTTTCTCGGCCTGGGCGAGCAGCGCCTGGCCGCCTGCGGTGAGCGCCATCCCGCCGGCCCTGCGCTCGAACAGCGGCAGGCCCAGTTCCTCCTCGAGCGCCTTGATGTGGGCGCTCACCGCCGGCTGGCTGATGTGCAGCCGCTCCGCCGCCCGCGTCAGGTGGCCCTCCTGGGCCACGGTCACCAAGGTGCGCAGCTGATAAAGCTCCATGGTTTTCCCGTATCGAATTCTCGCCCCGCTCCCTGGGCGGTGGCACGATGCTTTATCCGCTTATCTGATGACCCGGATCAGGATTGCGAATTATCGGCCTTCCCGATGATCCGAATCACGAAACACGATTGGATATTGCGCGCCATCGGCATTACTGTTCGCTCATGGGCAATGGAGTTCCGCCCGAAGCATTTCCGAGTCAATGCATGAGAGGTTCGCCATGAAGACAGTACTCGCAGTTCCCGGCATCCGGCAACATCGTGAACGGTCCCAGGCGCGCACGCTCGCCGACATCGCACGCGCCTTCCGGGCCTGGGCCGCGCGCATCGGCATCCGCCTGTTCGCCGCCATGGAAAAGCACGGGGAGCGGCGGGCCCGCCAGCGCGCCCGGGTCTATTACATCTGATTCGCACTTCTCCTGGGCCGCCCCGCGCAAGCGGCGTGGCCCTCTTCTTTTCCCGTCGCGGAGCGGGGCCCGGGGGTGAGGGCCCCCATCACCCGCGCCTGACAAACTCCCCGATCCGGCGCACCCCTTCCCTGAGGTTCTCCAGCGAGGTGGTATAGGCGAAGCGCACGTGGTGCTGCGGGGCGTTGGCGCCGAAATCCAGTCCCGGCGTGATGGCCACGCCCGCTTGCTCCAGCACGTCGAGCGCGAAGCGCTGGCTGTCCCCGGCGAATCGGCTGCAGCCGGCGTAGAGATAGAACGCGCCTTGGGGCTCCACCGGAATGTCGAAACCCAGGTCCCTTAGCGCTGGCAGCAGGAAATCGCGGCGCCGGCAGAATTCCTCGCGCCGCTCCTCCAGGATGGCGATGTTTTCCGGCGTGAACGCCGCCAGCGCCGCCCGCTGGGAGGCAGTCGGCGCGCTGATGAACAGATTCTGGGCCAGCTTTTCCAGCTCCCGCACCAGCGCCTCCGGCGCCACCAGCCACCCCAGGCGCCAGCCCGTCATGTTGAAGTACTTGGAAAAGCTGTTGATCACGAGAATGTCGTCGGACAGCGCCAGCGCGGTCTTCGCCTCGATCCCGTAGGTAAGCCCGTGGTAAATCTCGTCCACGATGAGGCGCCCGCCGCGTTTTTGCACGCACTCGAAGATGGCGGAAAGCTCCCGCTCCGGCACCAGCGCGCCCGTGGGGTTGGAAGGCGAGGCCAGCATGGCGGCGACGGCGCGCGGGGTCCAGCGCTCGGCCACCCGCTCGGCGGTGAGCTGGTAATTCGACTGGGCATCCACCGGGATACCGACCGCCTCCCCTTCGGTGAAGCGCACGAAATGGCGGTTGCAGGGATAGCCCGGATCGGCCATCAGTACCTGGTCGCCGGGATTGAGCAGCACCCCCATGGCGAGGAGCAGAGCTCCTGACGAGCCGGGCGTCACCACGACGCGCGACGGCGATACCGAAACGCCGTAGCGCGTGCGATAGAACGCGGCGATGGCTTGCCGCAGCTGCGGCAGCCCGAGGGCCGGCGTGTAGTGGATGTCGCCCTGCTCCAGGGCCCGGATGCCGGCCTCGACGACGGGGCGCGGCGTCGCGAAATCCGGCTCGCCAATCTCCATGTGAATGATGGAGCGCCCCTGCGCTTCCAGCTCCCTGGCGCGGGACAGCACCTCCATCACGTGGAACGGCTCGATGTCGGCCATGCGGCGGGCGAGATGCAGGCGCCGCGCGGCTGCGGTAAGCTTCTCGGGCTTCACGCGACCAATGATACCCGAACCTGCACCGGAACAAGCGTAGGGTGCGTCCCACGCACCGTTTGTCTGCAATGCGGTGCGCCCCGCGCACCGCATTCTTCTACAATAGACTCCTGCAATTCCCGAGGAGAACAATATGAAAATCGCCATCATGGGAACCGGCGGCGTCGGCGGGTACTACGGCGCCCGCCTTGCCGCCGCCGGCAACGACGTGCACTTCATCGCCCGCGGCGCCCATCTCGCCGCCATCAGGAGCGAAGGGCTCAAGATCGAGAGCGCCCTCGGCAACCTGACCGTCCGTCCGGCGAAAGCCACCGACGACCCCAAAGCGGTCGGTCCCGCCGAGATCGTGATGGTTGCGGTCAAGCTGTGGTCCACCGAAGAGGCAGTCGCGGATGCCAAGCCCCTCGTGGGTCCGGACACCGCCGTGGTTTCCTTCCAGAATGGCGTGGACGCGGTGCCCACGGTCTCGCGCATTCTGGGCAAGGAGCACACGCTGGGCGGCGTGGCCCACATCGCCGCGGTGATCGACCGTCCCGGCGTGATCCGCCACAACGGCACCATGGCGCGCCTCACCTTCGGCGAGCTGGACGGGAAGGCTTCGCCGCGGGCGAAGGCGTTCCACGAGGCCTGCCTGAACGCGGGCATCGACGCCCACCTCTCGGAGGATATCGAGCGCGCCATCTGGGAGAAATTCGTGTTCCTGGTCGGGCTCTCGGGAATGACGACGCTCACGCGCCTGCCCATCGGCCCGGTGCGGGAGGACCCCGACACCCGCGCCATGTTCAAGAACACAATGGAGGAAGTGGTCGCGGTCGGACGCGCAAAGGGCATCCGGTTCGCCGCCGATATCGTTGAGAAGCAGCTGGCGTTCGGTGACGGCCTGCCGAAGGATATGGTCTCCTCGATGCTCGGGGACCTGAAGCGCGGCAATCGCCTGGAAGTGCCCTGGCTCTCCGGCGCGGTGGCGCGCCTCGGCGCCGAGGCCGGCGTCGCGACGCCGGTCAACCGCTTCATCTACACCGCGCTCAAACTTCACGCCGCGGGCGGCGGCGCGGGATAGATATCCAGTAATTCGTAGGTTGGGCATTCATGCCCAACAAAAAGTCGCGGACGGCGCGAATGTTCTTGTTGGGCTTCGCTGCACGAAGCCCAACCTACGTCTGCGCCTGAAGAAGCGGCCGTACCGCCACCGTGCAGGGAAGGATATCGCGGACCCGGCGGACGCGGAACATCCGAAGCGGCAACGCGCAACCCAGGCAACCGCCCCGTCCGCAGTCTCTAACCGGGGTGACTTCAGGCCTGCCGCCGTGTGGTTCTTATTTCTGTCCCCGCAGCAGGGCGCGGATGATCTCCAGCACCAGCTTCCTGTGGGGTTCGCTCAGCCGGCTGAAGTTTCTGGTCAGGGTCTCCGGGTCCACCTTGTAGGGTTTTGCCTCCTGTTGCAGCGCAAACCCGGGGTAGCCGCCCTTCTCCTCACCTTCCCCGAACCGCAGCCACTGGGCAGGCACCTCCAGCCACTCCGCCAGGACGCGCACCTTGTCCTGCGCAGGAAGGGATTTCCCGGAAAGCCATTTCCTGACGCTTTGCGTGGTCACCGGATTGCCGTGATAGCGCAGATTGAATTCCCGGGCAATCCGGGTCGGGCTGGAGGAATCCACGCGCGCTTTGCGCATCGCCTCCAGAAGCCGCCTGCTGAAGCCCCTCTTTTCATCACCGCTCGCCATGCCTCGAAAAGTACCATCAGGCGTGGCGGGCGATAGTAACCTATGGTTGCTTTATGCAGTAACCGATGGTATCCTGATGACAGGGTAATTGCCGGCGCAGAAAAAATGCCGCATGGTTAAATCAACGCCGGGCGCCACCGGCGCGCCAACGCAGCTTCAGCAGCGTCCCGCTGGTCCCGGGGGCGGGTCGGCGGCGCGGGTGAGTCCGTTTCCCATCCGCCAGATGTTGGAGCAGCCGCCCGCCGGGTATGGAGGAGACGAGGGAAGGCCGCCCCATCCGCAGCTTCACAAGCTGGCCGGCATGATCGAGCAGATTCCGATCGGCATCGCCATCACGGCGCCCACCGGCGAGATCGAGTATCTCAATCCCTACCTGAGCGCGGTCATCGGTCTTTCCGTCACGGAAGCCGCCGGCGTCCGCCTATGCGCATTCAGACTCGGAAAAAGCCGGTACAGACTGGAACGGGTCAGGCGGCAACTGCTTTCCGGAAACGCGTGGCAGGGGGAGACCCAGATCAAAAGGCCCACCGGCGAAACATTTCACGCCCTGGAATCCATTTTTCCGCTCCGCGAAGCGGATGGTACGGTCACCCATTTCATCCATTTCCTGCAGGATATCGGCGGCCGAAAACTGGCGGAAACCCTGCGCAGGCTGGCGTTCTACGACAGCCTGACGGGGCTGCCCAACCGCAACCTGATGCATGAACGCCTCGGCAGCGCCATTGCCCGCGCGAAGCGCAATCGCAGTTCGTTTGCCCTCATGTACATCGACGTGGATGGGTTCAAGCAGATCAATGACACACTGGGGCACGATGCCGGTGACGGGCTCCTGCGCGCCGTGGCCGCGCGGCTGAAACGTTCCCTGCGCGAATCCGACACCCTGGCGCGCATCGGCGGAGACGAGTTCGTCGTGATCATCGAGAACAGCGGTGACCGAGGCACGATCGCGCACCTTGCCGACAAGCTCCTCGCCGCATGCGTCGAGCCTTGCATTGTGGGCGGCAGCGAGGTTCCCGTCACGCTCAGCATCGGCGTCAGCTTCTATCCTCATCACGCCGGCACCATGGATGCGCTGCTGAAATCAGCGGACAGCGCGATGTACCGCGCAAAAGCCGCAGGCGGCAACACCTATCACATTCTTCCGGAGTAAACACCGGAATCCAATTCCGACAGGCCACGCCCCGGGGACTGAGTTCGGGCGGATATTGGTGCGCAGGGTGCGTCGCACACACCTGGTGCGTAGGGTGCGTCCCACGCACCGATCGGAAGGTGCGTAGGGTGCGTCCCACGCACCGATCGGAAGGTGCGTAGGGTGCGTCCCACGCACCGATCGGAAGCGTCGTAAAAATGCCGGTGCGCGGGGCGCACCCTACGACTAACGCAGGGTAACCGGCGTTCCCCACGCGCTCTCGAAAAACCGCGTCTCCCTGGGCTTGCGGGCGCGGGCGGCCAGTTCCCTCTCCTTCTGCCCCGCATCCTCCAGAATATCCGCCTGGGCCTGGTAGCCCACTGCGATCATGGCCATGGGCGTGAATTCGGCGGGGATCGCGAACGCGGCGCGAATCTTTTCTGCGTCGAAGCCGCCCATCTGGTGAACCGCGAGGCCGAGGTTCACCGCCTCCAGCGCGAGGCTCACGCTCGCCGCCCCGGTGTCGTGCTGGGCCCAGCGGTTCGGCTTGCCGTTGCGCTCAAAGGCGCCGCTGGGGCAGGAGAGCATCAGCACCGGCACGTTCTTCACCCACTTCCGGTTGGTCTCCCCGAGGCAGTCGAAGGCCTTGTTCCACGACGCCTCGTCGCGGAACCGGTCCCACACCAGGTAGCGCCAGGGCTCGTCGCCGTAGCAGGAGGGCGCCCAGCGCGCGGCCTCGATGAGCGCGAGCAGGTGCTCCCGCGGCACCGGGCGGTTGCGATCGAAGGCCCGCGGGCTCCAGCGCAGGGTGAGCAGCTCGTGGATCGAATACTCGGTGGGCGCGGGCTTGTGCATGGAGCGTTTCTCCTCAAGTTTCACCGGGTTCGAACCAGCGTATGATAACCCCTGGTTGATGCAATTCGCCCGATATGCGGCTTTTCGGAGCGCCTCCATGATCAGAATGTTGCCGGGCCTGGCCGTCGTCGCCCTGCTGGCATCCTGCGCTACCCCGGTGACCCAGCGGGTCAAGGTGGACGACGCGGCCGCGGAGCGGGAGGCCAGACTGCAATCGGAACTGGCGTTCGAGAGCCTGGTCAACGACCATGCCCGGCTCTACCGGATTGGCCATCTGCTGCGCACCAGGGCCCATCCGTTGTGCGGCGACCGGACGCGCCACATTATCGGCGCCTTCTTCATCACCAGACATGGGGTGGGCAAGGATCTCCAGGAAGCGGCGGTGACCCGCTATGGCCTGGGCGACCGGCCCAAGGTCCTGTTCCTGGCGCCCGGATCCACGGCCGAGGCCGCGGGGTTGAAGGCGGGCGACGGGTTTCTGGCGGTAAACGGATGGCCGGTGCCTGCCGGGGCGGATGCCCAGAAGAAGCTCCTCGAAAAGTTGGACGAGATACTGAAGGATGGCGCTCCGATCGCCTTCGAAATCGAGCGCGGGGCGGAGCGCCTGACCCTTACCGTGGTGCCGGAGCGGGCCTGCGCCTACAACGTGGCGCTGTCGCCGCTGGACGCCCTCAACGCCTTCGCCGACGGCAAGAACGTGTTCGTGACCCGCGGCATGTTGCGCTTCGTCCAGAACGACACGGAGCTTGCGCTGGTGGTGGCCCACGAGCTTGCCCACAATGCCATGCGCCACATGGACGCCCTCACCCAGAACTACATGTTGGGCTCCATTCTCGACATCCTCATTGCCGCGCGCACCGGGGCTAATACCCAGGGCGTCTTCGGCAAGCTCGCGGCCGGATCATACTCCCAGGAATTCGAGGCCGAAGCGGACTACGTGGGGCTATATATCATGGCGGTCTCCGGCATGGAGATCCAGAGCGCTCCCCTGTTCTGGCGCCGCATGGCGGCGGCCAACCCCGGCTCGATTCGCGCCGGCTACATGTCGTCTCACCCTGCCACGTCCTACCGGATGCTGGCCCTGGAAGAGACGGTGAAGGAGATCGAAAGGAAACGGACGGCGGGAGCGCCGCTCCAGCCCGAAATGAAGAGCCGCACCCAAGTGGCGTCCGCCCCGGCCGGCGCCGCGGCCGCAGGTCCGGTGACGGCTGCGCCACTCGCCGGCGAGATGCTGCCGGCGCAGGTCCTCGCCAAGGAGGCGAAAAAGACGCTGCTGGTGACCGGACTCGCGCTGCGGCTCGGCTTCCGGAACAACGCCGAAAAACCCCTGGCCCGGTTCAACGGGATTGCAAAGCTCGCCGATGAAGCCGGCGCCGATCTGGGCACACTCCGGATCCGCCACGAGGGAGCGTTGCGCCCCGGAGAAACAGCGCAGGTGGAACAGACCCTCTATCCCCTGCTGTTCTCCGGAAACCTCGACCGGCTGCGGGAATTGCCCGCCGAAAAAATCCGCGTCCGCTTCGAGCCGGAATCCATCGAGTTCAGCGACGGCACCAGCGCCCAATCCCGCTAGGGCATCGCTTGACCGGCGCCGCCGGGCTCAGCGGGATTTCGATCCATCCGGGACGTCCCGCCCCTTCTGCAGACTCGTCGGCCCCGGGCCGTAGGCCATGACGTAGAGCATCCCGCCCATGATGGCGAGGTTCTTGAGGAAGTGGTTCATCTGGTTCCCCTTCTGGGCCGCGTCCACCGCCCAGAACGGATGGAATACCAGGGTCGTGGGGATGATGAACAGGAAGATCGCCAGCGCCGCCCAGCGGGCATGCCAGCCGGCGAGGATCATCAGCCCGCCGCCCAGCTCGATGGCGATGGTCGCGACCAGCAGCACCTCCGCCATCGGCAGCCCCTTCGAGGCCATGTAGCCGGCGGTCTGGGCGAAGCTGCCGATCTTGCCGTAGCCGGCGATGATGAAGATGAGCGCGAGCAGGGCCCGCCCCGCGAGGGGTCCGTATTGCTTAACAAGTGCACAGCCATTCACCATAAACCCTCCGTGCCAATCAGCCGATCGCTGCCTATAAATGCCCCGCGACCAGGTGGGTGACCGCCGGGGATTCCGTACCGAGATGAAATGCCCGCGCCCGCGCCGATACGTCCCGGTCCGCCACGGTCGCGCGCTCGTGCTGGCGCAGGTGCTCCAGCCAGGATTCCACCATGAAGGTTTCCACGAAACGCCCGGGCTCCGCGACGTCGCTGAACAAATCCCAGAAATACGCCCCGTCGCGCTGGCGCGTGCGCTTCACGTGACGCATGACCGCGGCGAACTCGGCGGCGCGCGCCGGATCGATGCGGTATTCGACGGTCACCATGACCGGCCCCTGGTCGTGTTCCAGCTCGGCAGCGACCATGGGCGTCGGCCACTGCATGGACGGCGCCAGGTCCACGGCGTCGTGGTGCCCCACCCGGAACCGCCACGTGGCGGCAATTCCCGCGAATGCCCCGGCGGCGGACAAAGCCAGCGCCATCGGGATGCCCGATGCTTCCGCAACGTGGCCCCACGCCGCGCTGCCGAGCGCCATCCCCCCCATGAACACCACCCAGATCAGGGCCAGGCCCCGGGCACGTACCCAGCCCGGAAGCGCAATCTGGGCCGCGGTCATCAGGGAAGAGACGGTGCCCAGCCAGGCCGCCCCGCTCGCCAGCAGGGCGAGCCCCGCCACGTAGGGGTTGCGGGTGTAGGCGAGCACCGCGGTCATGACCGCGAACAGGGCGCTCGCGCCCGCCACGATGCCGTCCCGGGAAATGCGCCCGCGCAGCCGCGGCAGCAGCACCGCGCCGCCCACCGCCCCGGCGCCCACGCAAGCCACGGACAGCCCGAAGGCGCCGGCGCCGCCGCCAAGCTGGATCTTGACGATGAGGGGCAGCAGGGCCCAGGGCGCGCTCGCGAACAGGAAAAATGCCGCGCTGCGCACCAGCACCGCCTGCAGATCGGGAGAGTGGCGCGCGTAGCGCAATCCGGCCCGCATCGCCCCCAGCAGGCGCTCCGCGGGAAGCTCGCTCACCTTCACCTGGCGCCGCCACTTGACCAGCGCGACGATGACGCCGACGAAAGAAACCGCATTGAGCAGAAACACCGCGCCCGGCCCGGCGGCCACGACGACGAGTCCGGCCAGCGCCGGGCCCACGGCCCGCGACACGTTCATCCCCATGGCGTTGAGGCCGACGGCGGCAGGCAGCTCGGCGCGCGACACCAGCTCGGGCGTGATGGCGCCCCAGGCCGGCATCATCATGGCGGTGCCGATGCCCAGGACGAAGGTGAAGGCCAGCAGGGTCCAGGCGCCCGTCGCTCCCGCCAGCGTGAACGCGCCGAGCAGCAGCGCGGCCACCATCATCCAGGCCTGGGACACGATGAGATAGCGCCGCCGGTCCACGATGTCGGCGAGCGCCCCGGCGGGCAGCGCCAGCAGGAACACCGGCAGCGTGTTGGCGGCCTGCACCAGCGCCACCATGACGGGCGTGGGGGCGAGGGTGGTCATGAGCCAGCCGGCGCCGATCTCGTGCATCCAGGTGCCGACGTTGGAAACCACCGTAGCGATCCACAACATGCGGAACACCGGTTGCTTGAGCGGCGCCCAGGTGGACACGGGCGGGG
Source organism: Betaproteobacteria bacterium (assembly GCA_016183615.1). Classification (GTDB taxonomy): domain Bacteria; phylum Pseudomonadota; class Gammaproteobacteria; order Burkholderiales; family UBA6910; genus JACPEG01. The sequence goes on along the minus strand of JACPEG010000047.1, from coordinate 29,818 downwards.
AGGTCCCGCGGACCTTGCTTTCCATGGGCGAAATCATAACCCGCGGGGCACGGGTTTCGCGCGCCGCCTGCCACGCCCGCCTCATGCGGCGAGGCAGCTCGTGAAGCGTCCGCGGTCGTGGGGAGCGGAGAAGTCGAGCTCGGGCCCCCGGGGCACGATGCCCGTGGGGTTGAGCATCAGGTGGCTGCCGTAGTAGTGGCGCCTGATATGGTCCAGGTTCACCGTGGAAGCCACTCCCGGCACCTGGTAGAGATCGCGCAGGTAGTTGGAGAGATTCGGGTAATCGGCGATGCGCCGCAGGTTGCACTTGAAGTGGCCGTAATAGACCGCATCGAAGCGCACCAGCGTGGTGAACAGCCGCCAGTCCGCTTCCGTGATCCGGTCGCCGGCCAGGTAGCGCTGGCGGGAGAGCCGCGCCTCCACTTCATCGAGCGCCGCAAACAGCCGCTCGAAGGCCCGCTCGTAGGCCTGCTGGGTGGTGGCGAAGCCGCAGCGATAGACCCCGTTATTGACTTTCGAATAGACGAAGGCGTTCACCGCGTCGATGTCGCTCCGCAGCGCCGCCGGGTAATAGTCGTGCCGGTCGTCGGTGAACGCCGTGAACTCGCTGTTCAGCATGCGGATGATTTCCGACGACTCGTTGTTGACGATGGTCCCGGTCTTGCGGTCCCAAAGCACCGGCACCGTCACCCGGCCGGTGTAGTCGGGTTTTGCCTTTACATACACCTGGTGCAGGCAGCTGAGCCCGTTCACCGTGTCGGGAATGCACCCCGCCTCGTCGCTGAACGCCCAGCCCTGGCCCAGCATGAGGGGATGCACGATGGAGATGGAGATCGCCTCCTCCAGCGTCTTGAGGGTCCGGAAGATGAGGGTGCGGTGGGCCCAGGGGCAGGCGGCCGAGACGTAGAGGTGATAGCGGCCCGGCTCGGCGCGATAGCCGCTGGAGCCGTCCGCGCTCACCCGGCCGCGGAACTGGCACTCCTCGCGCACGAACTCGCCGCCGGTGGCGCCGGTGTCGTACCAGCCCGGCTCCCAAACCCCCTCTACCAGCCTGCCCATCAGTTGACCATTTCAGAGCTTCTTGTGGGTGCCGTCGCAGAACGGCTGGCCGCCGGTGTGCTTGCAGCCGCAGAGATGCACGGTCTTGCTCTCCGTGGCGGTGAACTTCAGCGGAGTGAATTCGCTGCCCTTGTGGGAGCCGTCGCAGAACGGCTGGCTCTTGCTCCTGCCGCAGCGGCACCACCAGTAGTCCTTGCCCGCCTCCAGGTTCACGGCGTAGGGGGATTTCTGGGCGATGGTCGGTTCAGCCATACTCGTTCTCCTGTTGTGTGCCGGAAACGACGGCCGCGGATGCGGCCTTTCCGTTACGCCGCAACCCGCGCCGCCTGGAACTGGCGGGCGACTTCCGCGACCCGCCGGCCAAGATGCTCGGCGGTTTTCAGGTCGCTGTCCAGCATCGCCTCCGCGCCCTGGTCCACGTTGGACTGGCTCATGGCGCCCGAGTAGCTGCCGATGCGGTTCAGGTCGTTGGCCGAGCCCTTGCTCGAATTGTTGCCCGGCATGAGCCCGAGGCTCACCCAGATCATCGACTGCTGGTTGGCAAACACCATGAGCTGAACCAGCGAATTGAGCTTGTCGCCGCTTTGCGAGCCGGAGTTGGTGAAGCCCGCCGCCAGCTTATCCTTCCACCCCTGCGTGAACCAGACCTTGGAACTCGCATCCATGAAGCCCTTGAAGGGCGCGGACAGGCTGCCCATGTAGGTGGGCGCGCCGAAGATGATGGCCTCGGCCTGGTCCAGGTCGTTCCAGTGGTTGTCCACGTCGGCCACGGAAATCAGCTTGGCGGTAACTCCGTTCACGGAAGCCGCTCCGTGGTGCACGGCCTTGGCCTGCTCGGCGGTGTGGCCGTAGCCGCTGTGATAGACGATCGCGATCTTGGTCATGGTTTTCCTTTCGTTGGGTTGAGCGGGTTCAGGTCAGAAGAAATCAGTATGCCTTGCTGGTGGCCGGAGAGGTACCGCGGGGAAGCCGCAGCGCGAAGGCGCCCTCGCCCAGCAGGAATTGCACCAGGGCCGCCACGGTGAGGAACACCGGATATTCCCAGCCGCCGCCCTTGGCGGTGAACAGCCAGCCGTTGGGCAGGTGCACGAGAGTGGCGCCGATCAGCACCGGCATCAAGAGCAGCGCCACCCAGCGGGCGTAGAGGCCGGTCACCAGCAGCAGGCCGCCGCCGATCTCGGCGAAGGTCACCACGTAGGCGAGGAATCCCGGAAAACCCTGGGACTCGAAGAACCCGACGGTGCCGGGCAGGGTGAACACGAGAACCTTCAGCAGCCCGTGGGCGATGAACATAGCGCCGAGGCTCAATCGAAGCAGCAGCGCGGCAAGGGAGGCGGTGGCCTGGTTGATCATGATGGTCTCCTTCAGTCGGTTTCAGTTGAGGTCGAACAACAACACTTCGGCGGAAGCGTCCGCGATGATGCTCACGGCCGTCTCGTCGCTGATCCTGGCGCCGTCGCCGGCGGCGAGCGGCTCGCCGTTGACGCTGGCTTTGCCCCGCGCCACGTGCACGTAGGCGCGGCGCTCCGGGGCAAGCGCGTGGGTCACCGATTCGCCCGGCTCCAGCAGCGTCGCGTAAATCAGCGCCTCCTGGTGAATGGTGACCGAGCCCTCGCGTCCATCGGGGGAGGCTACCACCCGCAGCCGGCCGCGCTTTTCCACGGCGGTGAACTCCTTCTGCTCGTAGCCGGGCCTGAGGCCCTTGAACTCCGGCATGATCCAGATCTGCAGCAGGTGCACCGGCTCCTGGTCCGAGGCGTTGTACTCGCTGTGGGTGACGCCGGTGCCGGCGCTCATCCGCTGTACCTCGCCCGGGCGGATCATGGAGCCGTTGCCCATGCTGTCCCGGTGCGCCAGGGCCCCCTGCAGGATGTAGGTGACGATTTCCATGTCCCGGTGGGGGTGCGTCGGAAACCCCGCCCCCGGCGCAACGAAATCCTCGTTGATCACCCTGAGCGCCCCGAAGTGCATGTGGCGGGTATCGTAGTAATCGGCAAAGGAGAAGGTGTGCCGGGTATCCAGCCAACCGTAGTTGGCGTGGCCCCGTTCCTCACTCTTGCGCAGCGCGATCATGGTTAACTGTTCAGTCCAATTAAACAGGCTTGCGGCCTTGACGGTTCATATAATAGGGTTGGGTTTCCGGAATTGTTAGCGAAATGTTTTGGGATATTTATTCGATATTTTTGAATGCGTTTTAAACGGTTGGGAATACTCCCAACCCATGGTTTAATGGCGCCTTTTCCGGAATCTCCCATGACCCCTGCCCGCTATCCCCGGCTGCTTGCCCCCCTCGATCTGGGGTTCACCACCCTCAGGAACCGCATCCTCATGGGCTCCATGCACACCGGCCTCGAGGAGGCACCGAATGGCTTTGCCCGCATGGCGGCGTTCTACGCGGAGCGCGCCCGAGGGGGCGTCGCGCTGATGGCCACCGGCGGCATCGCGCCCAACGAGATCGGCCGCATCGGCCCCGGCGCGGCCAAGCTCACCACTGGAGAGGAAGCGAGGAGCCACGAGGTCATCACCTCCGCCGTGCATCGGGAAGGCGGAAAAATCGTGATGCAGATCCTGCACGGCGGGCGCTACGTGCCCTTCCCCGGCTGCGTCGCGCCCTCGGCGATCCGCGCCCCGATCAATCCCCACGCGCCACGGGAGCTCAGCCACGAGGAGATTCTCGCCACCATCGACGACTTCGCACGCTGCGCCGAGCTGGCGAAGAGCGCGGGCTACGACGGGGTGGAGATCATGGGCTCCGAGGGCTATCTCATCAACGAGTTCACGGTGCCGCGCACCAACCGCCGCAGCGACGCCTGGGGCGGGAGCGCCGAGAACCGCCTGCGCTTCCCGCTGGAGATCGTGTCGAAGGTGCGGGAGCGGGCGGGCCGCGACTTCATCCTCATCTACCGCCTGTCCATGCTGGACCTGGTGGAGGAAGGCGCCAGCTTCGAGGAGACGGTGCAGCTCGCCCAGGCGGTGGAAAAGGCCGGCGCCACCCTCATCAATACCGGCATCGGCTGGCACGAGGCGCGCATTCCCACCATCGCCCACATGGTGCCGCGGGGCGCCTACGCCTGGGTCACCGGCCGGCTCAAGCCCCATGTCTCGATTCCGCTCATCACCACCAACCGCATCAACATGCCCCAGGTGGCGGAAGACGTGCTCGCCCGGGGCGACGCCGACATGGTGTCCATGGCGCGCCCCTTTCTCGCCGATCCCGAGTTCGTGAAAAAGACCGCCGAAGGCCGCGAGGCGGAGATCGACACCTGCATCGGCTGCAACCAGGCCTGCCTGGATCACATCTTCGTGGGGGACATTGCAAGCTGCATGGTGAATCCCCGGGCCTGCAACGAGACCGAGCTCAATCCCGCGCCGGCGAAGAAGGTGAAGCGCGTCGCGGTGGTGGGCGCGGGCCCCGCCGGGCTCGCCTGCGCCGTGACCGCGGCCGCCCGCGGCCACAAGGTCACGCTGTTCGAAGCGGCGCCGGAAATCGGCGGCCAGTTCAACCTGGCGAAGCGCATCCCGGGCAAGGAGGACTACGCCGAAACCATCCGCTATTTCCGCACGCAGCTCGATCTGCACGGCGTGGAGCTGCGGCTCGGCCACCGCGCCGGCGCCGGCGAGCTGCGCGGCTTCGACGAAGTGGTGCTCGCCACCGGCATCGCGCCGCGTATGCCGGCGATCCCGGGCATCGATCATCCGAAAGCGGTGTCCTACGTGGACGTGCTGAGCGGCAGGAAGCCGGTCGGAAAATCCGTCGCCATCATGGGCGCCGGCGGCATCGGCTTCGACACCGCCGAGTTCCTCACCCACAACGGCGCGAACGCCAACCCGGTGGACGAATACCTGGAGGAATGGGGCATCGATCCCCGCCTGGAAAACCGCGGCGGGCTGCGGCCGCCGGAACTGCCCCATCCGCCGCGGCGCGTGGTTCTGCTCCAGCGCAAGACCAGCAAGGTGGGCGACGGGCTGGCGAAAACCACCGGCTGGATCCACCGCACGTCGCTGAAAATGCGCCGGGTGGACATGATCGCCGGCGTGACCTACGAGAGAATCGACGACGCGGGGCTCCACATCACCGTGGACGGCAAGCCGCGGCTGCTCCCCGTCGACCATGTGGTGATCTGCGCCGGCCAGGAGCCGCTGCGCGAGTTGGAAGCGCCGCTCAGGGCGGCCGGAATCCCGGTGCATCTCATCGGCGGGGCGGACGTGGCGGCGGAACTGGACGCCGAGCGCGCGATCCGGCAGGGGACGCTGCTGGCGGCGCAGATTTGATTCGTTCGTGCCCCCGACTGCCATCTCCAACGCACCTGTCGGGGTCGTCATCCGGGTAGGGTGCGTCCCACGCACCGGTCGATCTGAAAAACCTATTGCGTCCAGGTATGACTATGGGTAGGATTTGACTTGCTACCGTGTCTACTACTCCTATGCACGCCGAAAAACTCTCCATCTCCCTCCCCGAATCCTCAGCCCGGTTCATTGAGGAGTACCAAGCGAAGCACGCCCTCAAAAGCCGCTCGGAGGTCATCGAACTGGCGATCCGGCTGCTGCGGGAACGCGAGCTTGAAAGTGCCTACCGGCTGGCCGCGCGCGAGGCGGATTCCGGCTACGAAGTCACGGCGTCGGACGGGCTGGCGGATGAAACGTGGTGAAATCTACTTCGCTGACCTGAGCCCGTCCCTGGGCTCCGAGATCAACAAGCGCCGTCCCGTCCTGATCGTCAGCAACGACGCGAACAACCGCGCCGCGAGCACCGTCACCGTCCTGCCGATTACGTCGAATACCGCGCGAGTCTACCCGTTCGAAGTTCTGCTTCCGGCGAATAAGAGTGGCCTGCCCAAGGACTCCAAGGCTCTGGCCCAGCAGATCCGGACCCTCACGAAGGAGCGGATTCTCCCCTCGCGGGCGGGCATGCTCGACGCGAAGCTGATGCACGCCATTGAGGCAGCAATCAAGCTTCATCTCGGTTTGCGATAATCATGACTCCCGCCAGCGTGAAGAGGAGGAATTCGCGGAATGCGTCCCAGCCCAAGAAGCGGGCCGCTGCTATGCACTGGCGACGAAAGAACGCCAAGGCCATCGAGGCGTATAACCGCCGAATCGAGCGATATGGCGTCTTCAGTGACGGGCTGCGGAGATTCTGACATCAGACGAGATTTCCAGACCGTCCTCCATGCAAGGGGTTGGGATCACCGGCGTCAAGGGTGATCAGAAAACGTGACCAGCTTCGAAACCCGCGTCCGTGAAGGATTTGCGGGTCTGACATGGGGTCGTTAAGATTTCCGGGATCCGGGAGGACCATGGGCAAGAAGAACATACCCTCGGTGCACATCGAAAGCCGCATCCTGCTCGTTCGCGGGCACAGGGTCATGCTCGACAGCGACCTCGCCGAACTCTACGGAGTCACGACGAAGCGACTCAACGAACAAGTCAGGAGCAACGCCGATCGGTTCCCGGGCGACTTCGTGTTTCAGCTTACGCGTCAGGAAGCCAAGAACTTGAGGTCGCAATCCGCGACCTCAAATCTGGTGACCTATTTGAGTGACAGCTTGAACTACTCGCTGGTGGCCGCCGGCCTGGTATTTTCGGTCGCCCAGAGCGCGGGGGCGGGAGGAAGGGTTCTTTGGGGTTACCTCGCGGATCGTCTGCTGTCCGGCCCTGTCATGCTCGGGTGCCTGGGCATCACCATCGCCGGTACCGGTGTGGCGGTGGCATTCATCGATCCGGCAACGCCATGGCCGCTGCTGGTGGTCCTGTTTGGCCTCTACGGCGCAGCCGGAATCGGCTGGAACGGCGTGTACCTGGCCGAGGTTGCGCGCCAGGCGCCTCCAGGCAATGCCGGCGTTGCGACCGGGGGGGCGCTGTGGGTCACCTTTCTCGGCATTGTCGTCGGACCACCGCTGTTCGGCGCGATCATCTCATCGACGGACTCCTACGCCGTGAGCTTTACGGCAACCAGCCTGCCGGCAGCCGCCTGTGGTCTGGTCCTGTTGGCGGCGCGCCGGTCGTTTGCGAACAACGCCTGATTATTTCTTCGCCGTGTCCACGGCGGCAGGCGGAATGACGGGTATTGTCATTCCTGCGGCACTTCGTGCACCACCACCCCCACATGCGGCGGAACGGGCTCGCGCCAGGGCGCGCGTTCGATCGCCCGCAGCGCATCGCGGTAGCCCTTTCCCCAGCGCTCGGCGATCGCCGCCGAAGAGAAATCGACATCCTTCAGGGAAAGCTCTCCCGGCCGGTCCGGGTAGCCCAGGTGCACGATCTCCATGGAGGTGCGGCAGCCCAGCGCGGCCCACGATTTCACCTCCGCGTCGTCGCGCAGCCCGTCGGGCATCCGGTCGTAGAGCGCGCTCACGGCATTGCGCAGGTTGTGGACCTTGGCGTAGGTCTCGATGTGCTGGCGCGAGCGGGTGGCGTAGGTGATGTCCTTGTGCCGGGTCTCCACCTCGGGAATCGAGCGCGGCTCCTCGCCCACGGAGTTGAAGAGATCCACCATGAAACAGAGCGTGCTGCGGCGGGGATAGTCGTCCAGCACCACCTCCAGCGGCGTGTTGGAATAGATGCCGCCGTCCCACCACAGCTCGCCGTCCACTTCCACCGCGGGAAACCCCGGCGGCAGCGCGCCGCTCGCCATGACGTGCTCGAGGCGGATTTCCTGGAAGCGGCTGTCGAAGTAGCGCAGGCGCCCGCTCCTCACGTGGACCGCGCCCAGGCTGAAGCGGATCGCCCCCTGGTTGAGGGCCGTGAAATCCACTAGCCGGGAGAGCAGTTCCCGCAGGGGATCCGTGTCGTAATAGCTGGCATTTTTCGCCGAGTCGCCGCTGCCGACGAATAACGGCGGTGCAAACCGCGGTGTAAAGAATCCCGGCTGTCCGGTCATCACCGCCTGCAGGGCGCTCGCCATGCCCGCGATCAGCCGCCACTCCCCGGGAACGTTCGCCGGCGGCCAGTAGCCCGGACGCGAAACGGCTTCCCAGAATTCCCGCAGTCGCGGCAGTCGCCGGGCCGGCGCGTTGCCGGCAATCAGCGCGCCGTTGATGGCGCCGATGGAGGTGCCCGCCACCCAGTCGGGGGCGAGGTCATGCTCCTCCAGGGCCTGGTACACCCCGGCCTGGTAGGCGCCCAGGGCTCCACCGCCCTGCAGCACCAGGGCCAACCGCCGGTCCTGCGGTCTTGCCGACGCCATGCTCACGGTTCACCTCCCAAGGTATTCCTTTCAGCATAGTCGAGGCCGGCCGGCAGGACTTACACCGGGAACGGGCGAGGGGGCAGGGATTCCGGCGTCAGCCCTTGACGGGCGCAGCCGCCTCGGTCGCGGACGCCTTGCGGTCGGCGGGCAGGGCCAGAGAAGCCGCGACGATGAGGAGACTCAGGGCGGCGAGCAGCAGGAAGTAGATCAAGAAATCGCCGGTGGAATCGCGGATGAAGGCCACCAGGGGAACGCCGAGGGCGGACACGCCCAGCGCCAGCACGAATTTCGCGCCAAACGCCGTGCCCCGCCACTTCTCCGGCGAGTAGTGGGACAGCAGGCTGTTCTCGACCGGAATCGCGATGGTGTTGAGCAGCACCGAGGCCAGCACCACCGGGTAGAGCGGCAGGCCCCAGAGCCCCGCCGCGATCGCCAGCAGCGGCGCCTGGAGGAAATAGACCAGGATGTAGACGCCGCGCATGGAATGGCGGTCCGCCAGGTGCCCGCCCACCAGCTGCGCCCCCATGGCGCAGAGGTATACGACAGAGACCAGCATGCCCGCGCCCGCCGCACTGCCGCCGGTGTAGCTCGCGAGCCGCTCGGCGAAAATCTTGGGCATGGCAGTGGACAGCGACTGGTAGATCAGCCCGGTGCACAGCATGGTGATGGAGAGCACGACGAAGGCCCGCAGCATGGCGTGCTTGGCCGGAGCGGGCGTCGGCTTCACATCGGCCTTGGTGTCCGCGACCGCACCCCGTTGCACCAGAACCCACAGGGCCACACCAGTAGCAACGCAGATGATGCCGGGCACGATGAATGCCCAGCGCCAGCCCAGCCCGTCGGTGAGCGTTCCGGCGATGGTGGCGGCGCCGGCGATCCCCAGGCTGCCGAACACGCCGTTGACGCCGAGGGCCTTGCCCCGGTTCACGGCGTTTCTCACCAGCCAGGCCATGCCGACCGGGTGATAGATGGAGGCGAACAGGCCGATGAGCGAGAGCCCCGTGGCCAGGCCAAACGGCGTGGACATGAACCCGGTGAGGATGGAGGAAAGCCCGGTGCCGAGGAAGAACACCACCATCATGCCCGGCGCGCTCCACTTGTCGCCGAGCCATCCGGCGGGAAGCGCCGCCACCCCGAACAGCACATTGCCGAGGGTCATGAGCACCAGCAGCTCGCCGTAGCCCATCTGCAGCTCCCGCTCCAGGCCCAGCACCACCGTGGGATAGAGCAGCATGAAGATGTGGGAATAGCTGTGGCCCACCTGGGAGAAGGCCTGGGCGATTGCGGCAGAGGATGGTTGCTTCATGAATGCCCCAATTTGCTCGTAGGTTGGGCCGCGCCTGAGGCGCAGCCCAACGTCAGGTGCATGCGTGCTCGAATCGTTGGGCTTCGCAAAGCGAAGCCCAACCTACGAATGAGTTTCCACCACGGGTTTGGCGGCGGGCGCCTGTTCCTCTTCGCCGGCCCGCCGGCGCCGGCGCACCAACAGCGTGTAGGCGGTGGGAATCACGTAGAGCGTGAGCAGCGTGCCCAGCAGGAGCCCCCCAACGATCACCCAGCCGATGGGTCGGCGCGCTTCCGCGCCCGCGCCGGTGGCGACCGCCAGCGGCACCGCGCCGAGCACCATGGCGCCGGTGGTCATGAGGATGGGGCGCAGCCGCAGGGCCGCGGCCTCGATCACCGCCTCCACTTTCTCCATGCCGCGGTCGCGCAGCTGGTTGGCGAACTCGACGATCAGGATGCCGTGCTTGGTGATGAGCCCGATCAGCATCACCAGCCCGATCTGGCTATAGACGTTGAGGGTCCCGCCGGTGAACTTGAGCCCGAGGAGCGCCCCGGTCATGGCCAGCGGCACCGTGAGCATGATGACGAAGGGCGAGACGAAGCTCTCGAACTGGGCCGAGAGCACGAGATAGATGAACACCAGCGCCAGCACGAAGGTGACGTAAAGGGTGCGCCCCGATTCCTTGAATTCCCGGGACTGGCCGTCGAGCTCGGTGCGCGCCGTGGCCTCCAGGGTTTCGGCGGCCGCCTTCTCCAGGAACTCCAGTGCCTCGCCCAGGGTGTGGCCGGGCGCGATGTTGGCCTGGATGATGGCCGCGCGCTGGCGGTTGAAGTGGTTCAGCTCCTTGGGCGCCACGGTCTCGCGCACCGACACCAGGTTGGCGAGCTGCACCAGGCCGCCGTCCCTGCCGCGCACGTAAATGGAGGTGAGGTCGGTCGGGCGCGTCCGCTCCCGGTCCTCCAGCTGCACGATCACGTCATACTGCTTGCCCTCCTGCTTGAAGCGGGTGACCTGCCGGCCGCCGAGCAGCGTTTCCAGGCTGCGGCCGATGGTCTCCACCGCCACGCCCACGTCGGCCGCCTTGTCGCGGTTGATGTCCACCGCCAGCTGGGGCTTGTTGAGCTTGAGGTCGGAATCCAGGTTCTGGAGGCCCGGATACTGGCGGGCCTTCGCCATCAGGCCCTCCACCATCACCTCCAGCTGTTCGTAGGAGGTGGCCTGCACCACGAACTGCACCGGCGGATTGCGGAAGCTCTGGCCGAGCGACGGCGGCAGCACGGGAAACGCAAGCACGCCCGGCAGCCCGCCGAAGAGCTTGGGGGCGAGTTCCCCCACCACCTGCTGGGTCGAGCGGGTCCGCTCCTCCCAGGGCTTCAGGCTCACGAAGGAGAACGCCAGGTTCACCGGGTTGGGCCGCTCCAGCCCCGGCGCCACGAACATCACGTAGTTTCGCACCTCGGGAATCTTCGAATACAGGTTCTCAATGGCGTGGGCGTAGGTATCGGAATAGGCGAGGCTTGCGCCGTCGGGGGCCAGCATCACGCCGATGAAGAAACCGCGGTCCTCCAGGGGCGAGAGCTCCGACTTCAGGGACCTGAAGGTGAAGCCCGCCACCACCGCGGCCACCGCGAACACTGCAATCACGATCAGCGGGTGCCGCAGCACCCGGCGCAGGCTGTTGCGGTAGCCCTGGTTGAGGGCGCCGAACCAGCGCTCGGTGGTGTTGAACAGCGTGCCATGCTTCACATGCTCCTTGAGCAGCAGCGAGCACATCATGGGCGAGAGCGTCAGCGCGACGAAGCCCGATACCAGCACCGCCGCGGCCACCGTCAGCGCGAACTCGGTGAACAGCTTCCCGGTGTTGCCGGTCATGAAGCCCAGCGGCGCGAACACCGCGGCCAGCGTGATGGTCATGGCCACCACCGCGAAGGCGATCTCCTTGGAACCTACGATTGCCGCCTTGAAGGGGGTCATGCCCTTCTCGATCTGGCGGTGGATGTTCTCCAGCACCACGATGGCGTCGTCCACCACCAGGCCGATGGCCAGCACGATCCCGAGCAGCGTCAGGATGTTCACCGTGAAGCCGAAGCTCTTGACGAAAATGAAGGCGCCGATGAGCGACACCGGGATGGTGACGAAGGGGATCAGCGTCGCCCGCAGGGAGCGCAGGAACAGGAAAATCACCAGCACCACCAGCACCACGGCTTCCGCCATGGTCTCGTAGACCGCCTTGATGGATTCCTCGATGAACACCGAGGAGTCGAAGCCCACTTTGAGACTCATGCCCTGGGGCAGGCCGGCGATGATTTTCGGAACCTGGTCGCGCACCGCCTGGGCCACCGAAAGCGTGTTGGCGGTGGACTGCTTGACGATGCCGAGCCCCACCCCCTGGTTGCCGTTCACCCGCAGGATGCCGCGCTCGTCCTGAGCGCCCAGCTCGGCCCGGCCCACGTCCTTCAGCCGCACCGGGTAGCCGCGGCCTTCGGCGACGATCAGATTGTTGAACTGCTGCGGGGTGCGCAGATCGGTTTCGGTGAGAACGGTGAACTCCCGCTGCCGGCTCTCGATGCGGCCCGAGGGTACTTCGACGTTCTGGCGCCTGAGGGCCTCCTCCACGTCCTGGGGCGTGAGGCCGTAGGCCGCGAGCCGGTCGCGGTCGAGCCACAGGCGCATGGCGTAGCGGCGCTCGCCGCCGATGATGACCGACGACACGCCCGGCAGCGTCTTCAGGATGTCGGCCACGTAACGGTCGGCGTAGTCGGTCACCTCCAGCGCGTTATGGCGGTCGGAGGAAAAAATCAGCCACATGATGGCCTGGGCGTCGGCCTCGATTTTCGCCACCACCGATTCGTCGGCACCCTCGGGGAGCCGCCCGCGCACCCGCGCCACCCGGTCGCGCACGTCGTTGGCCGCCGCATCCGGGTCTCGCTCCAGGGTGAATTCCACGGTGACCTGGGACACTTCCTCGCGCGAAACCGACTTGATGGTCTTGATGCCCTCGATGCCGGAGAGCGAATCCTCCAGGGGCTGGGTGATCTGGCTCTCGATCACCTGGGCGCTCGCGCCCTTGTACACGGTGCGCACCGACACCACCGGGGAATCGATTTTCGGGTACTCGCGCACCGAAAGCCGCAGGAACGAGATGACCCCCACCAGGATGATGGCGAGGCTCAGCACCGTGGCCAGCACGGGGCGGCGGATGGAGATGTCGGGAAGAAACATTTTCTAGACCTCAAACCTCTTACCGCGGTGGGCGATTCATCCTTTGCCGTTCGATTGCGCCGCCGTCGGCGGCTGGTTCGGCAGGATCATCACGGGCATTCCGTCCTGCAGCTTGATCTGGCCGTCGGTCACCACGGTGTCTTTCGCGGTCACGCCCTCGGTGATCTCCACTTCGCCGGAGTTGCGGCTGCCGATCTGGACGCGGGTGAGCTGGGCCTTGCCCTCCACCACCCGGAACACGAAGGTGTTCTGGCCCTTGGGCACGATGGCCTGCTCCGGAACGATGAGGGCATTGTCGCGCGAACCGAGCTTGAGGGAGACGCGGGCGAACATGCCGGGGCGGAGCTTCAATCCCGGATTGGGGATCCGGGCGCGCACCAGCACCGTGCGGGTCTGCTCGTCCACCACCGGCTCGAGGGCGTAAATGCGTCCCTTGAACGGGTCCTTCGGGTAGGCGTCCACCCGCAGCGCGATCTCCTGGTCCCGGCCCAGCTTCTCGAGATAGACCTCGGGCACCCGGAAATCGAGCTTGATGGAGCCGATGTTCTCCAGCCGCGCGATGTCCTTGCCGGGCTGCACGTAGGCGCCGGGGCTCACCTGGCGCAGCCCCACGATGCCGGCGAACGGCGCGCGGATCTCGGTCTTGGCGAGCCGCGCCCGGTCCTCGGTCTGGCGCGCGGCCGTGCGGTCGAGATTGCTGCGCGCCTCGTCGAGGGCCTGGCTGCTGATGAAGCCCTTGCGATAGAGCTCCTCCGCCCGTTCCATGCGCTGGGCGTTCAACTTTGCGTCCGCCGTGCTCCCGGCAAGTTGCGCCTGGTATTCGGCGGGATCGATGGTGAGCAGCCGCGCCCCCGCCGCCACCGGCTCGCCTTCCTTGAAGTGAATGGCCGCGATGCGCCCGGCGATTTCCGGCCGGATCATCACCGACTCTTCGGCGAGCAGCGTCCCGACCGCGCTCACTTCCAGCGCCACCGCGCCCACCTTGACGGGCACCGCCTTCACCGGCATTCCCTGGGGCTTGGCGCCGGGCTGGGGACCACTGCCCCCCTGCTTCTGCTGGGAAAATACCGCGTGGCCACCCCCGGCCAGCGCCGCCCCCAGGGCGAGTCCGACAAAAATTTTCAATGATTTCCGTGGGGCCATTGGGCTCATCTGCCAAGCCGCTCCTGAACCTTGAAATTGTAGATTTGCATTGCCTGCAATGATAGCAAATAATCCTGAGCGGATTATTCGGGAATTTCGAACATGCGCCTGACCCTCGACGCCCTGCACGTCATCGACACCATTGAGCGCCGGGGAAGCTTTGCGGCGGCGGCCGAGGAACTGCACCGGGTGCCCTCCGCGGTCACCTACACGGTGCAGAAGCTGGAACAGGACCTGGGCGTGAAGCTGTTCGACCGCAGCGGCCATCGGGCGGTTCTCACCGAAGCGGGGCGCGAACTGCTGCGGGAAGGCCGCCACATGCTGCGCGCGGCGGACGTCCTGGAGGCGCGGGTCAAGCGCGTGGCGACCGGCTGGGAGGCGGAATTGCGCATCGCCTACGACGACGTCATTCCGGTGGCGGCGCTGATGCCACTGGTGGGGGAATTCTACAAGGAGCACAGCGGCACCCGGGTGCGCGTCCACGCCGAGATATTCGGCGGCTGCTGGGATGCCCTCATGTCGGGCCGGGCCGATCTCGTGATCGGCGCTCCGGGGGAGGGTCCGCCGGGTGGAGGCTACACCACGCGCCTGCTGGGGAACGTTGACTGGGTTTTTGTCGTCGCCCCCCACCATCCCCTCGCCGAAATGCCGGAACCCCTCTCCAACGAAACGCTGCTCATGCACCGCGTGGTGGCGGCCGCCGACAGCTCCCGCAACCTTCCGGCCCGCACCGCCGGGATATTGACCGGCCAGGACGTGCTGACGGTGCACAACCTGGAGGCCAAGATCGCCGCCCAGCGCGCAGGCATCGGCGTCGGCCGGCTGCCGCGGCACCTGGTCGAGGAGGATCTCGCCGCCGGACGCCTGGTGATCAAGGAAACGGAGGAGGCCAAGCCCAGCCCGGAGCTGTTCCTTGCCTGGCACACGGCCGAGAGCGGCCGCGCGCTAAGCTGGTTCATCAAGCGGCTGGAGGACGGAAAGCGGGTGCGCGCGGCGCTGGGGATCGCGCGCTAGCGGCCGCACCCCGATTTGCGGAATTACGCCTGCCCCGGCTGGGAGGCGATCTCCTGGTGGACCTTGGCCATGTCCAGGGCCTGGGCCTGGATGATCACGTTCTCCAGGGCCGAGGCCGGCAGCGCGCCGGGCTGGGAGAACAGGATCACCTGCTCCCGGAACACCATCAGCGTGGGAATGGAACGGATGCCGAAATGGCCCGCCAGATCCGGCTCTTCCTCGGTGTTCACCTTGCCGAACACCACGCCGGGATACTTGTCGGACGCGGCCTCATAGGTGGGGGCGAACGAGCGGCACGGCCCGCACCACGGCGCCCAGAAATCCACGATGACCATGTCGTTGCCGGTCACCACCTGCTCGAAATTGTCCTTGGTCAGCTCAACGATAGCCATGTCGGCCTGCTCCTGTTGTCCATAGAACGATCGAAATGGGGGCATTGTCCCGTTAGTCAAGCCCCCGGCGCAACCCTTACAGCCGCCGGGATTAGCTCGAGCGGGTAGCAATGTAGGTTGGGCTTCGGCCCGCATGGGCCGAAGCCCAACATCATTCCGCACCGTTCCCTGGTGTTGGGCTCCGCTGTCCGGAGCCCAACCTACCTGCTCCGCCTTCCGCTCTCGACTCTAGAGCTTCCCGCTGCGCTTGATGTCGAGATAGCGGTTCACCATGGCCACCGGCAGCTGTTCCGGCTCCACGTCCAGGGAGAGCGCCCCGTACTGGCGGATCGCGTCGTGGACCTTGCGGCGGGCGAGCAGGTACTGGTGGGTCGCGGCCGCGCGCAGCGCGTCGCTGAATTTTTCCACCGGCTGCTTCAGCACGTCGCCGATGATGCGCTCCCGGAGGCTCGCCAGCAGCACCAGGTGCCGGCGCCGCAGCAGCTTGAGCGCCGGCAGCACGTCGCTGGCGTCCTCGTCGCGGAGGTTGGTGACCACCACCACCAGGGAGCGCTTCTTGAGCCGCTTCATGAGCTCGGTGGCCGCCACCGAGTAGTCGGGGGAGCCGGCGCCGGGCTGCAGGTCATAGACCGCGTCGAGCAGCGTGTTCAGGGTCTCGGCGCCCTTGAGGGGCGGCACGAAGCGCGGCTCGCCGCTGAAGGTCATGAGCCCCACCGCGTCGCCCTGGCGCAGGGCCACGTGGGCCAGCAGCAGCACGGAATTCAGGCTGTGGTCGAAGTGGGACAGCTCGCCGTCCTTCGCCAGCATGCGCCGCCCGCAATCGACGAGGAAGAACACCTGCTGGTCGCGCTCGTCCTGGTATTCCCGGGAGATGAGCTTCGCCTGGCGCGAGGTGGCCTTCCAGTCGATCTGCCGCAGGCTGTCGCCGGGCCGGTATTCCCGCAGCTGATGGAATTCCATGCCCGCGCCGCGCCGCCGCCGCATGCGGATGCCCATCTGCGACAGCCGGTTGTCGGTGGCGAGCAGCGCGTACTTGGCCACTGCACCGAAGTTGGGATACACGCGCACCGGGGATTCTTCGCCGAGCAGCCTGCGTTCGTGCCACAGCCCGAGCGGCGAAGTGACCAGCGCCTCCAGCCGGCCGAAGCGCTGGCTGCCCCGCTCCGTGGGCCGCAGGCCATAGCGCAACTCGCCCCAGGTGCCGGGTGCGAGGCTCAACCGCTGGGGCAGGCGGCTCGACTCCGCCTGCGCCGGATAGCGGTCGAACACCTGCAGCGCCAGCGCCTGGCGCCCGGAGTTGGTCATCCGCAGGCCCACCTCGCGCCAGATGCCCAGGGCGAGCGTTCCCGGCACCCGCCGATCGGCCGCGGGCGCCGCCTGCCTCGATCCCTGCCAGGCGTCGAGGGCGGCGAGGGCCGCGAGCGCGAGCCCGGCCCCCGCCCACAGGGTCTGGTAGCCGGGCCACAGGGCGGCGGCGAGCGCCCCCGCCAGCCACAGGCCGGCCAGCGCGAGCAGCCGCGGCGCGGGTCTCATGTGCGCGGCGCGTCCACTTTCTCCAAAATGGCCGACAGGATGTCGTCGGGCTTCTGGCCCTCGATTTCCAGCTCGGGCGCGAGCGCGATGCGGTGGCGCAGGCAGGCCGGCGCCACTTTCTTCACCTCGGAGGGCGTGACGAAGCCGCGCCCCGCAAGCAGGGCCATGGCGCGCGAAGCGCGGATGATGGCGATGCCGCCACGGGGCCCCGCCCCCATCGCCACCCCCGGCCATTCCCGGGTCTTGCGTGCGATGCGCACCGCGTATTCGTGGACCTTGTCATCCACCAGCACCCCGGAGACGATTTTCTGCAGCGCCTGCACGGTCTGGGGCTTGACCAGCGTCGCCACCGCCGAGACGTCGAGCGTGTCGCCCACCTGGCCCGTGGTCACCTGCTTCACCAGCGCCTGCTCCTCCTGCTCTTGCGGATACTTGATGAGGATCTTGAGCAGAAAGCGGTCGAGCTGCGCCTCCGGCAGGGGATAGGTGCCCTCCAGCTCGATGGGGTTCTGGGTGGCAAGCGTCATGAACGGGGGGCTGAGCGGCATGGCCTGGCCTTCGATCGTCACCTGGGCCTCCTGCATCACTTCCAGCAGCGCCGCCTGGGTCTTGGCGGGCGCCCGGTTGATCTCGTCCGCGAGCAGCAGGTGGGTGAACACCGGTCCCTTGCGGATGCGGAACTGGCCCGACTGCTGGTCGTAGAGCGCGTGGCCGGTCACGTCGGAGGGCATCAGGTCCGGCGTGAACTGGATACGGGAGAACTGGCCATCAAAGGTCTTGGCGAGCGCCTTCACCAGCAGCGTCTTGCCCAGCCCCGGCACGCCCTCCACCAGCGCGTGGCCCCCCGCCAGCAGCACCGCCAGCACCTGCTCCACCACGTCGTTCTGGCCCACCATCGCTTTGCCGATCTCGGCGCGCATCTGATTGACCACGCTTGCGGCCTTGGCGATCGGGTCGGCGGGAATGTCGGTCGTGCTCATAGGTTCTTCCTTATGGTTTCCAGGGTCTTCAGGGTTCGGGTGAACTGCTGCGGGTCCGAGACGTTCGAGAACGCGAGCGCCGCGGCGACCTCGTCCTCGGACAGTCCCGAGGCCTGGGCCAGCCGCCGGTTCAGGTCGGGCGCGGAGGACCAGCCGGGGTGGCGGAATTCCAGGCTGCGCATCAGGGATTCGCGCACCCCCGCCAGCAGCTCGCGGCGGTGGCCGTGGCGCCACAGGAAGCGGCCGCTCGCCTCGATGTGCTCCAGCAGCCGGCGGCGCGCCGCGGGCGGCACCGGCAGCAGCGGCCCGAAGCGGGAGCCGGCCCGCCACACCCACAGCGCCAGCAGCACGGCGCCCGCGGCGAGCACGGTCCAGGCGTTCTCCCACAGCCACTCCAGGAGATTCGGCATGTCCTCGCCATACACCAGCCATACCACGTCGCCGCGCTTCGTCCCGGTGAGGTAAAGCAGGAACGCCCCGTGGTCGTACTCGCCGATGGCGGGGTTCTGCAGGAAGCGGTAATCCGAGAGCACCGTGAGGCGCCCCTTCCCCGCTGCGACCTGCACCATGTGATAACCGTGAGCCCCGCCTGCCGTCGTCACCACGTCTCGGCCGCGGTAATCGAGGCGGAAGCGCGGATTGAACATCACTTCCAGGAAATCCTTCGACCCCGGCAGGTCGATGACGGTGGGCGCGGCGCCTGGGCGCGGCGCCTGGGCGCTGGTCTGGCCGCGGATGGCGAGCGGGGCAAGCAGGGGATCGGGGCGAAAGGCAAGGCCGATCGCGGGAGGATAGGCCACGACGATCAGGTGGCCGCCGGCCCGAACCCAGTTCATGAGTTCCCTGGCGCGGAACTCTCCCAGCTGATCGCGCCGGGTGGGCAGAATCAGGGTTGCGCCGGAAGGCGGAAGCTCGCGCAACTGGGCCAGGCTCTTCGCCTTTAAGCCGAAGCTCGCGAGCAGGCGCTCGGCGGCGAACAGGCGATTCCTTCGGGCTTCGCCCTGGTAGCCCACGACCACCTCGACCGGCGCCTTCTCGTAGCTGGCGAAGAACCACGCAGCGCCGAGTGCAGCGAACAGTGCCACCAGGCCGGGGACGAGCGCGTTCCGGTCAAGCCGCATCGCGCCTCCTGAAGTGTCCCGCCCATTCCTCCCACAGGATGCGGCCTTCGGCAGCCTGCGGAACGCGAGATGCGTAGGCCGCTGCCTGCCACGCGGCCACCAGCCGCCGGAAGTAGTCGGCGAGCCTCGCGTCGGTTCTTGCTGCCACGATCCGCAGGCACTCCTCTTCGGTGGCACTCCGCCCAAGTTCCACGCCGCGCTCCACGACCAGCACCGACAGCGCGCCGCGGTAGAGCAGGCTCAGGGCCTCCCGGTGCCGCCCCTGCTGCCACAGGTCCCGCGCCGCCCCGGGAATATCCGCCGGCAGCGATTCCGGCCGCAAGTCCAGTCCGAACAGCTGCTCCGGCGCGACGTCCGCAACCCGCGGCGCGGGCCGCGAGAAAAAGCCGATCCAGCGCCGGTAATGGATGAGAACCAGCGCCACTCCGAACAGCACCAGCGCCCAGAGCAGCGCCTCGGAGAGATGGGCCAGAATCCTTCCGATCTCGCCGAAGAGTTTCACCCACCAGGGATTGTCCCGGGGCTGGGCCTGGTTCGGCGTGCCCTTGTAGCGCCATTGTTCTTCGACTTTTTTGGTCTGAAATTCGGGTTGCCGGAGGATTTCGGCCAGCCGGCGCTTGATCACCTCCACCTGCAGCTGATTTTCGCCGCCGGCGGGCGTGGGGCCGGCTCCGTCCTGCGCCAGCGTGGCGCCGGTCATGGCAAGCGCGAACAGGACGGCCGCGAATCCCATCCCCCGCGCGCTCATGCGGCACGCCTCTCCGGGCCACGCTCCAGGCGGTCGGCCAGGCGCCGGAACGCGACCTCGATGTCCCACCCTTCGAGCAGCGTACGGCGGTTGAGATAAAGCGTGAACCCGCCCGCCACGTAGAACGGCTCGATCACGCACACCGCCCCGAAATAGAACAGGTTGTACAGCAGCTGGAACGCCACCGACGCATCTTCGGCGAACACCCAGCCCCAGAACTCCATTTCCACCGAGCGCGGCTTCATCCACAGCACCAGGCCCAGCAGGCCGAAGTTCACCACTGCCTCCAGGTTGGCGCAGGCCACCGTGTGCCACACCGCGGGGTTGCGCGCCTGCTTTTCCAGGAGCTTCTCGCGCGCCCGCAGGGCAGCCCCTCTCAGGCCCTCCAGCTGCCACACCGGAAGCAGGAAGGCGCGTGCCAGGTTGAAGCGGGAGAACGTGAGCGCCCGCAGCAGTCCGGTGCGTCCGAGCAGCCGCGGCGATGCCCGCAGCACGTCGCGCACGCCGGGCCGCTCGCCGAACACCGTGCGGCTGAGCACGTCCAGCAGCAGCCGGTCGTAAGCGGGCTTGAGCCACCACAGGATCAGGGTGGCGAGCCACAGATAGTCGAGGCAGAGAAGATTCACGATCACGGCCACCGGCACCACGATCGCCAGCCACGGCCGGTAGATGGCGCCCAGGTTGGCCCGCACCAGGGTGAATCCCAGGTCCACCGATTCCCAGTGGCCGCGCGGCCTCACCGCCAGCGACAGCCGGTCAAGATCCATGGCTACGCCCCACCGCGATGAAATAAAATCCCACCAGCGCCCACAGCACGGCGCCAACGCCGATCTTCACCGCCGCTGGAACCACGGTGGAAGACGACCAGAAGGCTTCGAGGAAGGCGGCGATTACCAGCATGGCGCCGATGCCGTACACGATCCGCACGCACACCCGCGCCGCCTGCCTCACTGACTCCCCCCGGGTCAGCCGGCCTGGGGCAAGCAACGCGAAGCCGAGCTTGAGCCCCGCCTGCCCAGCCAGCACGACGGCGATCAGCTCGAACGCGCCGTGGCCGATCACGAACGGATAGAAGGTGGGGCCGAAGCCCGCGTTGGTGAGATGACCCGCCACGGCGCCGATGAGCACACCGTTGAACAGCAGGAAAAACAACGTCCCGATTCCCGCCAGCAGCCCGCTGGCGAAGGTCTGGAATGCAATGCCCACGTTGTTGTAGATGTAGAAGCCGAACATCAGGAAGTCGCTGTCGGCGGGCCGCTCCCGCCCCAGAACCGAGGCATCCGGGCGGTACATTTCCTCCATCTGGGCCGCCTGCCGCGGATCCAGCACGGTGTAGGCCATTTCAGGGAATGCCTGCACCGCCGCCATCATCGTCAGCCCGCTGCCAAAAAAGAGCAGCGCTGAAATCCAGAACAGGCGGGACTCATGCCGGATCAGGGCCGGGAAATCGGCCGCGAAAAACTGGACGGTGCGCACCCCCACGCCGGCCCGGGCCTCGTAGAGGTGCTGGTGGCCGCGCAGCACCAGACCGTTCAGCCGTTCGATGAGATGGGCGCCGTAGTCCCGGTCACGGGCCAGCGCCAGGTGCTGGCACACCTGGCGATAGAGCCGGGGGAAATCCGCGCTGGTCCGGGCCGCGCTGCGCTTCACCTGATCCAGTTCGTCCAGGCGGGCTTCCAGGCCGAGCCAATCCTTTTCGAAGCGGCGGGTGAATTCCTGCTGGTTCATCGGTTGCCCTGGAGCCAGTTGGCGTACTGGTGCAGCCGCCTTACTCCCGCGTCTCCCTCGGTGCCGGTGAGCAGCTCGAGGATCCCGGCCAGTTCCTCGGCGCGCTGCCAGGTCAGGCTCTCCGAACGCTCGGCGAAATTCACCACCGCCCGCTGTTCGTCGAGGGCGAGCTTCAGCGGCGGCGGCAGTGGGCCCGCGGCGGGCAGCTTGCGTCCCTGCGCCGCCGGCTCCACGTGCACCACCAGCGTGCCGGCGGCGAGATCCCCCAGGCGTTTGAAGTCCCGGTGTGCCAGCATGGTCACTACGCCAAAGGCGTAGAGAAAGGGGAAAAAATCCACCACCCGCAGCAGATTGCGGATCACGGATCCGGCCCAGCCCACGGGGGCGCCATTATCCTGCAGCACCCGCAGCCCCATCACCCGCTTGCCCGGGGTCTGGCCGTGGCGGTAAACCTCGAACAGCACCGGGTAGAACCACTCCAGCAGAAACAGCAGAATGAGAAACAGGCCGACGCCGAAGCGGCCGAAGGCGGAAAGCAGCGTCCCCAGGATGAAATAGGCGGCCGCGCGAATCAGGAAATCGATGGACCAGGCGAGGAAGCGGGGCACGGGACCGGCAGCCCGCAGTTCCAGGTGGACGCCCTCCGGGGTCTCGACCAGGCGCCGGGTGTCGAGCAGCGTACCGGACATGGGATCGCGCATGCCCTGGGGCTAGGAACCTGTTGGACTTAGAGTCACACATGCGTTGCTGGCCAAAAAGCGCGATGGCACGACGCGAGGTGCAGCTCCTATCGGGAATAGGGGCCAGCCGAGCAACACAGCCGGCGCGCTTTTTGGCCGCAACCCGGAGGGACCGGGCGATTTGATCGCATTTCGTCGCCGCAAGCCGCCTCGTGGACACCCGGTACACGTCGGCGTCTTGTGTCTAGAACTGCAATCAAATCGCCACGGTCGCATGCGTGATCCTAAGTCCGACAGGCTCCTAGGCCTTGATGACGATGGTGTCGGCCAGATAGTCGTGGATGCAGCGCCGGGGCTCCCGGAAAATGAACAGGGAGTCCACCAGGAAGAACACGCCGCCCACATAGTCGATGCCCTGGATCGCGCCGGGGATCAGGTACCGCAGGAAAAACAGCCGGGCGAACCCCGCGCGCTCGCCATCGGGGCGCACGATCCTGATCCCAAGCACGCGTTTGCCGATGGTCTGGCCCCGGGTATAGAGCAGAACCAGGTTGGCAATAACAAGGACAATGAGCAGAAGGATTCCGGCGCCCAGCAGAATCGCCGCGCCGGTTGCCTGGTCGGACAGGGCGGCGGCGCCAAAACCCGTCAGCCCGCCGGCGATAACGCCGAGCAGCCCGTCGATGACAAAGGCGCGCAACCGGGTTCCGCGCGCGGCCAGCTCGATGGCGCCGGACTCGGTGACGTCGTCCACGTGGGACGCGGGCGCCTGGTAGGGATTGACGGGTCGTTGCATGGCCTGTTTCCTGGGCAGTAAGTGGATCGGGGACGCGGGATCAGCGCCAATTATCCGTCGTCGCTACCCGCGTGTCATCCCAGAAGCACGTCCCAGTCGGTGGTTTCGAGGATGTTCCGCCGAACTTTCTCCTTGAGCCACAGATCACGCAGATCGATGGGATTGAAATCGTCGGTAAGCACGATGGCGCGGGAGTCCTCGCCGAGCGGGACGGGCCCGGTGAGAGAAGCGTGCACCAGCTTCGCGGCGAGCGGGTGCACCGGAAAGCGCGCCGCCATCGCGGGATCGAAGCTGCGCTTCGGCCCGTTGTAGGCGATCACTACCAGGTTGCCGTAGGGCTCCCCCGGCTTCGGCTCGTACACCGGGTAAACCTCCACCTGCGAGAAGACCTGTCTCACGGTCTTGATCACCGAGTGGGTCATGGCGCGGTCCGCCTCCAGGCTGCCATGGAGATTGAACGCAAAGACGCCCCCGGGGGTCAGCCGCTCCCGGACCAGCCGCACCGCTTCCAGGCTCACCAGGTGCCCCGGCGTGGTGTCGCCGTTGAACACGTCCATAACCAGGAAATCGTACTTCCTCTCCGATTTTGCCAGGAAATAGCGTGCATCCTCGATATGCACGGACCCGCGGTAACCGAAGTAATCCCTGGAAACCCGCACCACTTCCGGGTCGATGTCCACCACCTCGGTCGCCACGCCCCGCTCCTCGAACCAGCGGACCACCGTGCCCGCGCCAAGCCCGATAGCAAGGCAGGATTTTCCCGTCGGGTGCATCGCATACGGGATGAACTGCATGAGGTAGGCGTACTCATAAACCGAAAGTCCGGTGTTGGCGTCCACGCCCCCCTGCACCAGGCCGTCGATCAGCATTTCGCGCGTGCGCAGCGCCCCGTACTCGTAATCCACCACCTTGATGTTGCCGTAGAAGCTGTCGCGGCTGTAAACCAGGCTGACCCGGGTCCCGTCGGCCCGGACCTTGGAAACCGGGCCCTCCGGCGCCTGCGCCAGGAACGGCAGAGCCAGCAGAGCCAGCACCGGCCACTTGCCGCGGAACAGCGCGAAGTAGCCGGCGCCGAGGGCGACGAGGATCAGGCCCGTCATCATGAAGGTGCGATTGACGCCCACGTGGCCGATGAGAAAGAACCCGGTGGCGAGGGTGCCCACGAAGCTGCCCACGGTGGACACGGCGTAAAAGCCTCCGACGGTGCGGCCCAGGTTTCTGAGCTCCCGGGTCGCGATCTTCACCACGTAGGGGGAGACGCAGCCAAGCAGAAAAAGGGCCGGGCCGAACAGAAGCAGCGCGCTCACCAGGGTTCCCAGGCGCAGTCCGAGCGGCACGCTGGCCTTGAGCACGACCGCCTTGAGAAGAGGAACGAACAGGACCGCGAGAC
Source organism: Betaproteobacteria bacterium (assembly GCA_016183615.1). Taxonomy (GTDB): domain Bacteria; phylum Pseudomonadota; class Gammaproteobacteria; order Burkholderiales; family UBA6910; genus JACPEG01. Next base: position 5,538 of record JACPEG010000047.1, on the reverse strand, counting down.
CGGCGGCGGTGATGATGCCGTAGAGGTAGTCGGGCGAGCTCCTGCGGTCTGCGAGCCAGCCTCCCGCGGCGTAACCGGCGGCGAGGGCCACCAGCGTGACGGTGATGAGGGAGGTCCAGACGAACAGGCTCACGCCGAAGAACGGGCCGATGACCCGGGAACCCAGCACTTCGATCACCATGACCAGGGCGCCGCAGATTACGGCGGTGGCGACAAGGTAGGCGATGAATCCCCTGGACGACGGCAAGGTCATGTGGGCTCCGGCGTGGCGCATCATAGCATCCGCCTGTATTCCGGTAATATTCCGGCACGGTAAACCAGGGCCCGGGGGATTTCGTTATACTCAGTGCGTCCCCTAGGAGCCTGTCGGACTTAGAGTCAGAGTCGCCGGGCCGACTGCCTCATCGAAAGGAGAAAACGATGTTCCTCAGGATGCCCCTTGCAATTGTCCTCACCCTGGTCCTCGCAGTTCCCGACCTCGTCCAGGCGGCCAAGGACGAACCCTGGGTCAAGTTTTCGCTCACCCGGGATGAGCAGGCGGCGATCGCCAAGTATTACAAACAGTACCCTGCCAGAGCCCAGGAGCCGGCTCCGGCGAAGAAACAGAAGCAGTTGCCGCCCGGACTCAAGAAAAAGATCGAGCGCGGCGGCGAACTGCCCCCCGGCTGGCAGAAAAAGGTCGCCAGGGGCGAGGTGATGGACCCGGTGGTGTATCGGCAGGCAAGACCCATCCCCGCCGACCTCATCCGGATACTGCCGCCGCAGCCCAAGGGCACTACCATTATCGTGGTGGAGGGCAAGGCGGTGCGCCTGTGGGAAGCCACCCGCACCATCATTGACGTGCTGGATCTGTAAGCCACGCCCTCAACCCGCCGCGCCGGGGGTGTTTCGCCCATGAGCGGCATCCGGTATCGCGGCCGCTTCGCGCCCTCCCCCACCGGCCCCCTGCACTTCGGCTCGCTGGTGGCCGCGGTCGGCAGCTACCTGGAAGCCCAATCCCGCGGCGGCGAATGGCTGGTGCGGATGGAAGACCCGGACCCGCCCCGCGTGGTGCCGGGCGCCGCCGACCGGATTCTCGCGACCCTGGAAGCCTTCGGCTTCGACTGGGATGGGGAAGTGGTATGCCAGGGCCGCCGTGCCGAGGCCTACCACGCCGCGCTGCACGCCCTGCGCAAGTTGGGGCGCATCTATCCCTGCGGCTGCTCGCGCCGCGAGATCGCCGACTCCGGGGTCGCGGGTCTTGAGGGATTCGTCTACCCCGGCACCTGCCGCGATGGCCTCGCGGCGGACCGGGCGGCGCGGACCCTGAGGCTGCGCACCGACAACGAAGTAGTCGAGTTCCGTGACGGGCTTCAGGGCCGTGTGTGCCAGCGGCTCGCCGACGACATCGGCGACTTCGTGGTGTACCGCGCCGACCGGGTATTCTGCTATCAGCTCGCGGTGGTGGTGGATGATGGCGCCCAGGGCATCACCCACGTGGTGCGCGGCGCGGACCTGCTCGACTCCACGCCCCGGCAGATCCTTCTGCAGCGGCTGCTGGGCCTGCCGACGCCGACGTATCTGCATCTGCCGGTGGCGGTGAACGAGTCCGGCGAGAAACTCAGCAAGCAGACCCTGGCGGCGCCGGTGGAGCCGCAGGATCCGCTGCCCGCCCTGGTGGCAGTCCTGCGGTTCCTGAATCAGAATCCCCCTGAGGAGCTGGCGGAGGGTGACATCGCCGGTTTCTGGCGCTGGGCTCTCGCCCACTGGGACCCCAGCGCCCTGCCGCCCGTGCGTATCAAGCGGGTCGCCGGCTAGGGCAGAACCAGTTCTCCATTGCGGAATACCAGCAGTTCTCCTCCCTTCATCGGGGTCCAGACCTCGTTGTCGGTGAGGGGCGCAGTGGCGATGACGGCCACCTTGTCGTCTTCCGTGGTGACCGCGCGGAAATCCACCGTCACGTCCTGGTCGATCAGGTGGGCAGTCGAGAACGGCGCCCGGCGCAGGACATAGGTGAGCCGGTCCGAGCAGTGGGCGAACAGGCACTCGCCGTTCGACAGCAGGTAATTGAAGGTGCCGTGCCGCGCCAGCCGGCGCGTGATCTCCTCCAGGGCCCCGTACAGCGCGAGCAGTTCCGGCTGCCGGGAGGGAAAGCGCTCGCGCAGCGTATCGAGCATCAGGCAGAATCCCCGTTCGCTGTCGGTTTCCCCCACCGGGCGGTAACGGCTGCCTGAAGGCGGATCGAAATTTTCCAGCGTTCCGTTGTGGGCGAAGATCCAGTAGCGTCCCCAAAGCTCGCGCATGAACGGATGGCTGTTTTCCAGGGCGACGCGTCCGCGGGTCGCCTTGCGAATATGAGCGATGACATTGGTCGAGTGAATCGGATAGTGGCGCACCAGTTCCGCGATCGGCGAGTCCAATGTCGCCTTGGAATCGATAAGCAGGCGACAGCCCAGGCCTTCGAAGAACGCGATGCCCCAGCCGTCACGGTGATGATCGGTGCGACCGCCGCGTTGACTGAAACCTTCAAACGAAAAGCAGATGTCGGTGGGAACGTTGCAGTTCATGCCGAGCAACTGACACACGGATGCACCTCTCTTAGGCCCTCGCGGCCGACGTTGCGGTGAACTTCGACGCGGGCCAGGACTGGACCGGACAAACCCGGATCTTCACTAACCCAATGATTTTAAAAAACCCCGCGTTTTCTGACCGGGTTTGCGATGGTTTTTCTCCATCCAACCGCTAACTCCATGAAATTGCGAAACTTGCTCGATTTTAAAAAATTATCCACAAGTCAGTAACCACTCACTTCTCATATTCGATAACATTCATGAACCACAATATCATATTGTTTACATAAACAATTTTTGTTGCGCCCAAAAGTTCTCTTGACGCCGGACCTGCAGGCCGGGGGACCCGGATGGTAAAATGAAGCCTCGGTTAAGCGGGTTTTCTTTTGATCCCGCGTCCGGGAAATCCGGTTCCAGCAATTCGATTTGATTCGACCCATTTATGACCACCATCGCCATCGTCAAGAAGAACGGTTTCGCGGTCATCGCCGCCGACTCGCTCACCACTTTCGGCAACACGCGGCTGACGCCCCAGAACGACGCGTCCCACGACAAGATTCTGAAGTGCGGCGATTCCCATATCGGGATCTGCGGCAGCGCGGCCCATCACCTTGTGCTGGAGAGCGTGCTCACCAAAACACCGGACCTCAAGCTTAACAGCAAGGCGGAGATTTTCGAGACCTTCCGCCGGCTGCACCCGGTCCTCAAGGACGAACATTTCCTCAATCCCAAGGAGGACGACGACGACCCCTACGAGTCGAGCCAGATCACGGCGCTGATCGCCAACCCGACGGGGATCTACGCCATCTACTCCATGCGCGAGGTGTTCGAGTACACCAAGTTCTGGGCCATCGGTTCCGGCCACGAGTTTGCGCTGGGGGCGATGCATCAGGCTTATCAGCGCTTCGATAACCCGGTTGACATTGCCCGGGCCGGCATCGAGGCGGGTGCCGAATTCGACAAGAATTCGGCGCTGCCCATGACGCTTTACACCGTCAAGCTCAGGGAAGAGACCGAGATTCAATGGAAACTGTTTCAGACCTCTATCGGAGAGTTGCAACACGCTTAAGTCAAGTCAGACTCCTTGACTAGCGCTAACGGGGCGGGTCCCACAAGACCCGCCTTTTTTTTGACTCCGATTCCGCTGCAGGTCCGTCTCTTCGCCATCCACCTACCATGAGCTTAGCAGGAGTTGCACATGACGGATGAAGCCCGGCCGGCCGTCGTCCTGGTTCACGGCTACGGCATGACCGGGCTGGTGATGTCGCCCCTCGGGCTGCGGCTGGCGCGCTGCGGCTTCGCGACCCGCAACTTCACCTACCGCGACGTGCGCGCCCCGCTGGCCGAAAATGCCGAGCGGCTCTCGCGTTTCGTCGAGTCCCTTGGGTGCGGGGCGCCCCACCTGGTCGGCCACAGCCTGGGAGGGCTGCTCATTCTGCGGATGCTCGCGGATCAAGATCACCCGGCGGTGGGCCGGGCGGTACTGCTCGGCACACCCTGCTGCGGCAGCTTTGCCGCCCGCTGGCTGTACGCCCATGGCGCCACGCGCTGGATCGTGGGAAAGAGCGTGCGCTCAGGAATCCTCGAGGAGCGCCCGGGCTGGACCGGAAACGGCGAGCTGGGCGTCATCGCCGGCACCCGCCCGATCGGGCTCGGGCGCCTGATCCCCGGATTGCCCCGGCCCAACGATGGACTGGTGACCGTGGAGGAAACGCGGCTGCCGGGCGCCACCGACCGGATCGCGCTTAAAGTCAGCCATACCGAGATGCTGGTCTCCGGTCCGGTGGCACGCCAGGTCTGTGCCTTTCTCAGGGACGGGAAATTCCGGCGACCCATCGCGCAATCGCCCGATTGAGACGCGGCGGCGACAGGAGTAGCATCGTTTTTACATGATCCGCATCAGGAGGGGAAACCGCAGTGAACCCGGACTGAAAGGAGGTCATTCATGTGCTATTCCGAGTGGTTCAAGAAGTCGGCTGAGCAGGAAGCCCTGGAACAGGCCCGCAGGAAAGTCGAAGAGCTGAAGAAGCAGGCGGCGAAGACCGAGCCCGCCACGTCATCCGAGAAACCGGCGATGCCCGCCCAGAAGAAGGAGCGCGTGCCGGCCTGAACGGAAGGAATCGGAGAAGATTTTCAAACCCCGCCCGGCGCGGGGTTTGTTTTTTGCGTCACGGCCCCAACAACGCCGCGGCGTTTTTATGGGCAATCTTTTCGGCGACCTCCCGCGGCAGTTCCGCTAGCCACCGGCGCGTCGTCTTCGCCAGCGGCACCACTTCTTCCCAGCGGCTCGCGACCCAGGTGTCGGTGCCCACCAGGATCCGGTCGGGGAAACGCAGGAACAGGGCACGCCACGCCGGATCCAGCCTGCCGCCGGGCGCCACGTCACTGCGGATCGCGAGCTCCACCCACAGGTTGCGGTGGCGCTCGAGCATGTTTCCCACTTCCTGCGCCGAGGACGACATCCCGGCGTGGGCCCACAGCACCCGCGCCTTCGGGTTCGCGGCAAACAGGTGTTCCACGGCGCGCCCGTCCGAATGGGCGTGCAGGATTAGGCCCCGGGTCACCGCCAGGTCCACCACTTTTTTCACCACCTCGCTCATCGCGTCGTCGCCATGCAGATGGAATTCGCCGATTCCCCGGTAGATGCCCTTGTTCAGCCGCTCCTCAATGAACGGAAGAATCGTGGGATCCCGGTTCCAGGAAGCCATGTCCTCCCGGGTCCGATAGGGACGAAGCTCCGGCACCACCCGCTTCGGCATGGCTTCGTGGAGTCGCTCGGTGCCGTCGTTGGGCGTGCTCGACACCAGCGCCCGGGAGATCCCCGCCTGCTCAAAGATTTTTGCCACTTCGGCGGGCGGGTACTGCTGCCAGGCAGACTGGCTGTAATGAATGTGGGCGTCGAACAGGGGCGGGGATGTCCCAAACGTAGTTGAAGGTTGAGGGCGGCGGTTTCCCGGTAAATCCGAGAGAATCGGGTTTGCCAACCATG
>JACPEG010000005.1 GCA_016183615.1 Betaproteobacteria bacterium | reverse complement strand
CGATCTCGGACAACGCGCGCGGGGCGAGCTGTTCAAGCTGATGAACGCCCAGGCCGTGGAATGGCGGCGCAATCTGAAAGTCGCCTTCGAGGTTTCGGCGCGGGCGATGCCGCCCGAAGCCGCTCCCGCGTTTGCGGCGGCACGCCAGACGGTGGAGAAGGTGTTTTCCGGAACCTTCCCGGCCTGGGAGGCGGACGCCGGGGCTGGATCGCCCGCTACGCTCAACGCCGGCGCCGGGGCGCCGAGAACCGGCAGGAAAGCGGCGCCTCGCGGCAGGCCGGCCTGAGTCCAGAAAACCGGAGCAGGCCCGGCAGCCGGATGCCGCAAGCGTTTCCGGACGGATGCCCGGAGAGGGAATTTAATTCTGCAAACCGAAACGGGGTCTTAGCCGGACGCCGATCCAGTTTCCGGCGAGGCCGGTGACAATCCACAGCCAGCCGTGGAGACTGGTGGAGGCCACGCCCGATACGAAGGCGCCGATGTTGCAGCCATAGGCAAGCCGCGCCGCGTAGCCCATCAACAGGCCGCCGAGGATGGCGGCGGCGAGGGAGCGGGCCGAGATGGCGAACGACGGCTTGAGCTGCCCGGCGAGGGCGGCCGCCCCGAATGCGCCCACGATGAGGCCGATGTCCATGACCGAGGTGGTGTCCTCCAGCACGCTCGCGTCCAGGGCGTCGCGCTGGAATCCGCTGCGCCAGAAGGCGTGGTCATCGGGGTCCCATCCCGCGTGCTGTGCCGCTTTTGCCCCCCACAGGGTGAACGCCCAGGTGATGGTCCACGGGTGTCCCGCGAGGAGCAGCGTGGCGAGGTTGAGGCCCGCGAGCAGCAGGGCGCCGATCCATAGCGGCCACGGGCCCGCCACCAGGCGGCGCGCCAGGGAAACCGGTGAAGCAGGCGCAGGAGTTTGAGAGCCGAAGCGCCGCAGCGCGGCATCCACGCCGAACAGGACCGCCAGTTGCAGCGCGAGGGCCGGCGCCCACCCCAGGAGATCGCCAAGGGCGCCGGGATCCCATTCGGGCAGCCGCTGCCACCAGTCCATGTGCAGGCTGGCGATGAAGCCGCCGGCGCAGAACGCGGCGAGCGTGACGATCATGCGCGGGCTGCCGGCGCCCACGCTGTAGAGCGTACCCGAGCCGCAGCCGCCCCCGAGCTGCATGCCGATGCCGAACAGGAAGGCGCCGATGGCCACTTGCCATCCGACCGGCGCCACGGCGCCCACCACTTCGCGCCCGAAAGCCGAGCCCGACGCCAGCACCGGGGCAAACAGCAGGCTCGCCACGATGAGCATCAGGACCTGGGCGCGGATGATGGTGACGTCGCCTTTCAGGAAAAACCGGCGGTAAGACCCGGTGAAACTGAAGCCCGAGTGGTAGAGCGTCGCGCCGAGGAGAATGCCGAGGACGAACAGCGCGCCCATGCGCGGCGCGAGGAAGCCCGCCAGGATCAGGGCGACAGCGATGCCGCCCATCAGGGGCTTTTCCTGGATGGCCGCGGGCTGCTGCGCCGGAGCGGGGCAGCTTGCGGAGTTACTTGCCTGTGGCGTCACGGACGATCTTCTCAAAAATGGGGTCCAGCTCCCTGGCCATGACGTCGAGCTGGGCGTTGCCGTAGGGCGCGAATACCGCACTCGGCAGCCGGTAGACGACGGTGGTGGTCTTGTCGGGATTCTCGATTACGTAGACTCGCAGCGGGGCTTCGATGCCGGCCGGCACGCTGGCGGCGAGCATGCGCACGGCGTAGTCGTTGCGGAATACCTCGAGCACCGCGTTGCCGGGGATCTTGACCCCGCGCGCTGCGGCACCGCGGCTGGCGCTGGCCTGGGCGACCAAGCCCATTCCGTTGGACTCGATCGCGCGCTCAAGCCGATTTAAAAGTGTGTCGAACGAATGCTTGGTGGCAAGGGTCCGCGTTCCGGGATAAGGCGCATCGGCTGCGAAGGTGGCGCCACTTGCCAGCAGCAGCCAGGAAACGGCGAGCAGCAGCCGGGTGGTACGAATAATCGAAAATATCATAGGGCCATCTCCTGAGATTAAACGAAGCGGGATTTGCGGCTCACTCGAGCTTATCATCCGGGCGGGCACAGGTGCGGAACCCGGCGAATATATCGTGACGGTACGGCTGAAAAAAATTGCGATAGGTATTATTGATGAGCCGCGACCGCGTCGCCCAGGCCCCTCCTTTCAACACCTTGCGATAGCCGAACCACGGCGCCGAATATTCCCGGTAGGGCGTATCAACGACATACCCGGGAAACGGGTAGAAGGAGGAGGCGGTCCATTCCCAGACGTTTCCCAGCATCTGGCGGCAGCCAAAGGCGCTGTCCCCCGCCGCAAGCGCGCCCACGTCGATGCAGCCCCCACGGCGCGAATCCAGGTTGGCATGGGCCGCGCTGGGGGCCTCGTCTCCCCAGGGGTAGCGGCGCTTGCGTCCGGTGATGCTTTTTCCGTCCGGGGTCGGCTCAGCGCTTGCTGCCATTTCCCATTCGGCTTCGGTAGGCAGCCGCCTACCCGTCCAGTTGCAATACGCTTCGGCCTCGAACCAGTTCGCGTGCACGACGGGGGCGTGGGGTTCCAGGAGCACCATTTGGTCGAAATGCCGGCGTAACCAGCCGTCGGCCCCGCGCTGCCAGTAGACGGGATGGGTGACACCCGCCTTCACCCGCCATACCCAGCCCTGGTGGCTCCATAGCTCGCGGCTGAGGTATCCCCGGTCCGCGACGAACTCGGCGAACTCCGCATTGGTTACCGGAGCGCGCGCAATCTTGAACGCGGGCACCGCTACCGGATGGCCCCATTTTTCATTGTCGAACGCGAAAGGCGCATCCGGCGCGGCGCCAAGCTTGAACATGCCGCCCGGGATTTCCACGTCGCCCGGCAGTGGACCGCCGCCGGACGGGCTACCCGTCTCATCGCCAAAGCCGTGGTCCGATCGAGGCCGGGGATACTCCAGCGTCTGCCTCATGTAAGTGAACGCTTCGCCATGCATATCCTCGTGCAGGGTTGAAAGAAGATAGAGATAGGTTTCCGCGCCATCGGGCCGTCGCGAATCGAGGCGGTCGAGGACACGCTCCAGCACGCGCTGTTTGTAAGCCAAGGTTTCTTGCCTGGATGGCAGGGGCAGGCCCCAGCGGTCGTCATGGTCCACTTTGAACGAATCGTACAAGTTCGCCGCGCCCGGCAGCAGAAATTCCCCGGCGCCCAGTACCCGCAACAGGAACACGTCGTAAAAGAACGCCGTATGCCCGATCTCCCAGAGAAAGGGATTGACCACCTCCATCCTGGGCACCGTCATCTGTTCATCGGCCAGATCGGAAACCAGCTGCAATGTGCGGTCATGGGCATCGTTCACCAAGGCGAAAAGTTCGGATGCCGGAAGTGTGAATTGTTGGTTCATAATCCCCCCTTCGTTGGTTATTGGATTGCGTTTTCTGTCTCATTCCCGCACCAGCCTGAAGCCAATCAGGATGTGCTTGAGGTTCACCGGGCGCGAGTGCCGCGCCGCCGGCCGGCACACCCCGCAGCCCTTGTCGTCCCACGAACCGCCTTTGACGATCGCGCGCTCCCGCCCGTCCATGGTCGCGGTCCACTCGTAGACCTGCCCGGCGGCGTCGAGCAGCCCGAACGGGCTGGCGCCATCGGGGTGGCTGCCGACCGGCACGGTATCGAAGGGTCCCGAGTCGTGGCTGTTGAGGCGACCCGTTTCGAATTCGTCGCCCCAGGGAAAATAGCGCCCGCCGGTCCCGCGCGCCGCCTTTTCCCATTCCGGTTCGCTGGGCAGCCGCCAGCTCCGTCCGGTGGCGCGGGTGAGCCACGCGGCATAGGCCAGTGCGTCGGCCCGGCTCACCAGTACCACCGGATGGTTTTCCCGCCCGCGGGGCGGATGGCCCCTGATCCAGGCGAAGCGGCGGGTGCGCGCATAGGGATGAATCAGCCCATAGGAATTCCATGTGGCCCGATCCACGTCGGGCGCCCGATAGCCGGTTGCCCGGATAAAGGCGGCGTATTGGCGATTGGTGATCGGTGTCACGGTAATGGCGTAGGCGCCGGTTTCCGCCGCGGCCCGTTCGCGCTCGCCCTCGTACCAGCGCTGGTCGCGGGTGACGGGGCGGCCGTAGGCGGCGGCATCGATGCGGTAGGCGTATTCCCGCTCCGCCGCATCGGAACCGGCCACGAACGGCCCGGCCGGAATCGCCACCACCAGCGGCAGCCATTGCGCCGGGAGCTGAGCCGCGGACCCGGCGGCGGGGAACGCGCCGATGCAGACCGCCCATGCCAGTGCACGGATGCCGGAAACCTCGGGCGCCCGGGGAAACATCATTGCGCGGCCCATTCGCAATTTGCATTGACCCTTTTCACAGATTGTTTGCGCTTACTTCTTCACCACCAGGCGTGGTGTTCAGCGGGCAGGAGTACAGGTACTCTCCCGGCTTGAGGGTGATCGCATAATCCTGGGTCTTGCCCGTGGTGAGGCCGCCGCCCGACACGCTGGGCAGCGTGGCGCGGCCGGTGATGCCCGCGCCCCGCAGCCAGAATCCGAGTTCGTAGGGCACGTTCTTGTTGGTCACCCGGAACACGTACTTTCCCGGCTTCAGCGCCAGGAGCTGCGACGCCGCCACCCGCTGTTCCCCGGTTTTGGCATTGATCGCTTCGCAGTCGGCCTGCTTCGTGGTCTTGAACCCCCGGTCGATCCCGTTTTCGCTTTCCACGAACTGGCAGGGGATCTGGGTCAGCTCGATGACGGTCGGCTCATTTCCCGCGGCGTGGGCGAGGCTGCCGGCCAGGGCACCGAAAGCGAGGGCGGCGGATGCGGTAAATCGGCTGTGGCGCTCCATCATGGCGGTTCCTCCGTTCAACGACGGGCGGTGCCCCGGTTCGCGGCCGCGGCGCCGCGCGCCGTTTGCAGGTCCAATGCCCGGCGTATCTGCTCGATCTGGTGTTCAACCGAGATCGGAATCCATCCCGTAATCTCCAGCCCGCGGTCCTCGAGCGCATCGTTCCCCGGATGGTTCGCCTGCCAGGCGGCGACGACCGCGTCGCGCTGCAGAAGCAGCGCCTCGATCCCGGGCCTGAAAAGCCTGAGCATCCCCGTGATCCAGCGGTTCACCGGCCACGACGGGTAGGCGTGGTCGATGGCGAACCGGTCGAGCATCGCGATTACGTGCTCCGCCCGGTACCAGCAGTCGCCCGTTACCCAGCGGTTGACCGCGAACAGGCCCCTGGGGAAGCCGTAGTCGTCCATGGAAATGGCCACGAGGTGGGACAAGGCCTGGTCGGCGGCGGGCCATTCCTCGCTGCCCGGCAATTCCTCCGGCGTGACGCCCGGGGACATTCCGGGAGCCCGCAGGAAGGTGTGAAAATGGCCGTGCTCCATGGCGCTCCCGCGGTGGGCGTGGTAATAATACTGGGAGTGCGTCTCGTGGTCGAAAACGTCCTCGGACGGGTAGTGGTCGAACTCGACGAAAGTTCCCTGTCCCCGAAGGACCTCGCCGACCACGTTGAGCCCCGCCTTGCCCAGCACCCGGTAGCATTCCAGGATATCCTCGCCCGCTTCCAGCATTACCGCGAGCCGCTCCCGGGGCAGTCTGTCCAGGGGCAACACCTGCGGTTCGCCGGATGCCCGGGGCGATTCCGCCGCCGGCTTCCCGTTTCCGGATCCCGTCATGGAGTCTTCATTCCGTTCGCTATGCACACATACGACAGGGCGGCCTGCCCAGCGGTTCTCGCGGCCGGCCGCTTTTCCTGCGTCGCCGCTGCGCATGCCGCAACGCGGCGATCCGGTCAGATGCCCGTGACCAGTTGCGCCAGCCAGTTCGGCGCGACCGTGAGCGCCCAGGCTTCGACGCGCTTGTCCAGGCCGCTGACAATGAGCACGCCCAGCCCCAGCATGACGCCGCCTAAAGCGTACTTGCCTGCCCTGCCGGCCGCAACCAGGCGGCCGCGGGCGCGCGCGAGCGCCTGCCTCGACACCATGCCCAGCGTGGCGAGCGGCAGCGCCGCGCCCAGGCCGAACAGCGCCATGAGAAACGAGGACTGGGCGAGATTCCGGCCCTGGCTGGCGAGGGCGATCGCCCCGCCCAGGGTGGGCCCCACGCAGGGGCTCCAGACCGCGCCCAGCAGCAGGCCCAGCGTGAACTGACCGCTAAGACCGTCAAGGGGAATGCGTCCGATCAGCCCGTTGCCAGCATCCGACAGCCGCGAAGTTGCCGCCGAAAAGCGCTGCTGAAGCGACGCCGACAGCAGCACCAGGCCGAACGCGATGAGCAGGACGGCGCCGCCGGTGCGAACATGGGTCTGGTCGAGACCTGCCGAGCCCCCGACGGCGGCCAGCGAGACCCCTACCACCGTAAACGACAGCATGAGTCCAATGGAAAGCGCCAGCGGCCCGAAGCGGTGGGCCGCAACGGCCGACGCCAGCAGGACGGGGATCAGCGGCAGCACGCAGGGAGAGAGCGTCGACACGATCCCCGCGGCGAAGCCCAGACCGTAGGATCCGATTCCGAGTTCCATGGCCGCTCCCCGGGTCTGAAATCAGAGAGCGGTCCGGAGCAGGGCCGCAATGGCCGCCTTGTCGGTGTCCGCCACCGAGCGCGCCACCTCCCTGCCGTTCCTGAATACGATCAGCGTGCTCTGGGTCGAGACCTTCAGGTCGCGCAGCGCATCGCGCTGGGTATCGAAGTTGACCGTGAGCTTATGAAAGATCTGAAACGGGGGCTGCCTGAGCAGCTCCGTAATCACGGGCGCCTGCAGTCGGCAGGTGATGCACCAGTCCGCGTGAACCTCGACGAGTACCGGCGCGCCGGTAGCCCTCAGGCGCTCGAAGCTCGCTTTGTCGTAGGGTTTGGACTCGCCCGCCAACACGGCGGTGGACAGGAACAGCGACGCGAGAAGCACGATGATGCGCATCGAGAGCCGGGTCATTACGGGGTCCTTCACGATGAAATTTTGAAATCGTCCGGCCCGGACGGCCGGTGACAGCGTTTTGTCGAACCCGGCGCGACATCCTTACAGGGCCAAATCCGATGCGCAAGGCGAGCCCCCGGAATGCCGCCCCCCGGGAATCGCCCGAAACGCAACGGCGGGGGCCGTTCATGGCTTGATCTCCGGGGGAACCCGGCATCGCCACGAACGGCAAGCGCCTCCTCGCCGGATAGCTGCGGAACGGATGCCTACGGCGTCACGATCGCGATCAGGCCGGATTGCTGGGCGCCGGCGGGGTTGTCGGCGCGGCGGCCCTTCAGCCCGCTTTCGGCCGGCGTGCTCTTTGAGGCGGCCATCTGTCTTTCGGCCTGGGCGCGCGCGATGGTCGTTTCCCAGGACACCCCGTCATACACCAGTCCTTCGGCCGCATCCTTTGCCTGCGCGGTCGAGGCCATGCCAAGGGTTGCGATGAAGCCGACCGCAGAAGTAGCCACCGCAATCCGACGAATCAATTTGCTCATGATCTTTCTCCTTTGGATAAGTTGCGTTCACGTTGCGACGGACACGCTGCCCGTCTGACGAACAAGACCGGGCCCCGTGTCGATTCCTGACCGGCGGCCGTGATCGAGGGCGTCCCGGGACGATTTGCGCCCGGCCGCACGTCTCTGCGCCGCGGTGTCAGGAAAATCCCCTCGCGCCGGTCGTCTAACGGTAGCGACGGTCACGCGCGTAGTGCGGTGACCGAACCACGGAGGGCCTAGGCCATGTCAGTCGATGAACGCACCTATCTGGTCATGAGCCGCGCAGGGATCG
>JACPEG010000045.1 GCA_016183615.1 Betaproteobacteria bacterium | reverse complement strand
TTGAACAACAAGATTCGTGTCATCCAGCGACGTGCATACGGACTGCGCGACGAAGAATACCTGCGGCTCAAGATTCTGACTTGCATGCTGCCCGTGCTCTAAAATGACCCATAATCACCCACTCGATTTCCCGAAGACCCTAAAAAAAGAAGTGCGGCACGCCCCATCTGGTTCGTGCTGATCTTCAACAATCCGCAACCGGACTGGGAAGGGAAACGAGATGAACCAAGAAGCCCCACAGCAAGGTCACAGACATACGATCGTCGAGTTCGTGTACCTCAATTCAAATGCCGAGGTAAAGTTCGAGGTGAAGTGGAATGACAAATTGGTAGATGTCTGGAACGTGGCTTATGACAAACTGACCGAGGCCAAGAAACCAACCGATCAATTGGAATGCCAGACCGGTGAATCTTTAATGGCCGACCTACAACTTTCGCTCGAAGAGCTTCGCGAACGCAAGGTCTGCCACGCTCGCAAGTTTCAGATTCGCAGCGAAACAGGCGGCGCTTAGGGTTATGGCAAAGCAGGGAGTCATTCCCGTAGCTGACATGCAACGGGGAGCACAGGCTTTGGACGACGACCTTCCGAAAGTCCTACGCGGCGGCACGGTCGAAGGGGCCGGTTGGTATAAGGTCGATCCGCTTACGCTTCTCGTCCCTCTCTATGGACAGCGCGAGGATGGATCAACTGACTTCTATCTCCTCAAGCTGTACTTCAGTTGCTATCCCGAATGGCCACCGAGCGCTCAATTTGTGAATCCGCAAACGCTGAAGTACGGTGGCCCAGTGGATAAAAAATGGCTACCCAGAATTGAAGGCACCAACGAAATCGCTATCCACGACAATTACGGTGACCCGGGTATTCAGTTAATCTGTTGCTCGGTTACCCTGGAATTCTACCAAGTCTTGCACGGCGTTGAAGACAAGCATCTCTGGGATGAGACGACTCAAAATTTCCATGCGACCCTCTCGGCCATCCGGCACGTGCTGAAGCCGCCTTATTACAAGGGCCCTCAGGAGGCACGCTCATGATTGAGGATTATGGGGTGGAGGACCGATTTATCCCACGTCCGCCACCCCCTTGCCCTTACACGTTAACCGGAGCCGTTCTAGAGATTTCTCTCGCGGTTTTAACGGCAACGTTTGACGCACTTGCACGCTTTACAAAGCGACGCCTGGAATCCTGCTGCTTCTGGTACGGCACGCCAATGGATAAACAGCGCAATCGCGTACAGGCGATCGTAATTCCTGCACAACGTAATACCTGGGGTAACTATCATGTTTCCAGTACTGCGATGGCGGCTGTCTCGCAGGCGACGAGATCTTCGGGATTGCGCAACTTGGCACAAATTCACACTCATCCGGGTTCAATGGTCGAGCATTCTGCTTATGATGATCTGATGGCGAACAGCAGGCAGGCTTTATCGCTAGTTCTGCCGCGATATGGCGCATCCATTTGCAAGTGGCCTAGCGAAATCGGCGTACACGAGTTCCAGGGGGAATATTGGTATCGGCTCAGTCCCGGGCAGGCGGCGAGACGTATTGTTTCGATCCCGGATTACGGCCCGATTCGAACTCTGGATTTGCGAGCCCGATGATCAACGACGAACTAGCACGGCGCCTTGGCGACCGCCACCTCCATCCAGAGTTCGAAGCCAAACTTGGCCCGATATCTGGAGCATCCCATCGCGTAGTTCAGCTCACAGCATCTCCAGAGGTCGCAGAAACCATCCCAGGTCAGCATCTCATCTGGATGCTAGCGAATTTACTTGCCCGACAATTCTTAATTGTTCACGAACTCGTTCTTCATCTCCCTCCTGTGTCGACGCGACCGGAAGCAGTGTTGTTCTCACCGGGAGCGGCAAATGCAATCCTTTCTGACGCAATTTTAGCTACGATCCGGTTAATCGCTGGTGATGCAGTGGATGTAAAGGTCGTAAACGATATCGGTCGGCGCGTTGATGTGGAGATCATTATCGGTCGTTGCATCCCCAATCTATCAGCGCAGTACTCAATTGGGGTCTACGCCGACGGATGGAACCTATTCGTTGGCGATCCAGACCTCATCCCGCTTCGTGAACCCCACAGCGCGCTGCCCCTCGGACCATACTTTGCAGCATGCGTCGCCGCGGGCGAGACGTTTAAGGTTCTAAGAAAGCTTAAGCCAAATGGAGGAACGTTTGCCCGCAAGCTCTTTGTGTCCCTCCAAGATTTCAAATCAGCAGACTCGTGGGATAAGCTGCCGTTGATCGGGGAGACAGTCAGGTTTGTTCCACCTTTCTATCTTGTAGGTGCTGGCGCCGTTGGCCAAGCGCTGGCATGCGCTTTGGGCGCGTCAGCACTTAAACAAGCATATATGACCGTTGTAGATCATGACAGTATTGACAAGGAAGGAACAAATTTGAATCGATGTGCACTCGCGACGCAGGAGGACATAGGCACAAACAAGAGTGATCTGACTGCTAGGTTCCTCGTTAATCGCGGCATTGAGGTCTTTGCATACCCTCACAGATGGGAACGGTATATGGACACAAGCAGTCGTCCAGCGCAACGAATCGATGTGGTTGCTGCTGAGCGCATGTTAAAGTTCCCATTAGTCATCTCATGCGTTGACGACAATGCGGTCCGTCACGAACTACAACGGCTCTGGCCTGACTACCTTATCGGGGGAAGTACCAACGGCATGAGTCTCGAAGTAACAGCCTACGACATGCGGTCAAAATACGAATGTCTAATGTGTTTCAACCCGTTGCCAAGAATTGGCACGACCGAGGAAATTGCGGGGCAGTTCAGAGAACTCTCCCGAGAAGACCAAGAAGCCAAGGCGAAGCTGTATGGTTTGGATCTAGAAGCAATTCTTCGATACCTTGCCTCACCTAAGTGCGGATCGCCGGGCGAAAATGAACTAAAAAAGTTTGCCGAAGGGAGCCAAGGTGTACGTCCTTCGGTAGGCTTTGTCTCCGTTGGTGCTGGTGTGATCCTGGCCGCGCAAATCATGAAGTACTCTCTTGATGGTAGATCTGCATTTCCACACACCCTTGGTAATAGCGTTCGGTTCAGCTTTCTTCAGCCGTCCCACTTCAGATGGACCATACACCAACGCAATAGGGATTGCGACTGCTTTACAAAGGGACAGGCCGCATTCCAAAGGGTTTGGGGCTCTTAGAATAGCCTAATCAAAATCGGTCGCGGCATGGATAAGTTCGGTGGTGAAAATGACATCTGAGGTAAAGCGGCTACTGATCCTCTGCAAGACGTATCCATCGCCCAGCGCGAAATATTCCGAAACCTCCTGTGTTGCCGCCCTCGACGAAATTGGTAACTGCATTCGCCTTTATCCGGTGCCTTTCCGCCTTATCGAGGATGAACAGCAATTCAAGAAATGGCAGTGGATTACCGCGCGGATTGAGAAGTCGCGGAACGACAATCGGCCGGAGAGTCATAAAATCTACATCGACACGATCGAATGTGACCAAAGTCCACTTCCCACCGCGGACAATTGGCGGGAGCGCCGTACCTGGCTCGACAAGTTAACCACTTTTGGTGACTTTGCGGAACTTGAGCGGGCCAGACAAATGGAAAACGTTACTCTTGCGCTCCTTAGACCGGCTCGGATTACGGAGCTTCAGATCGGCAAGGCTCAATCGCCCGACTGGACGGAGGACGAGAAAGCGAAGCTACTTCAGATGCAGCAGCAGGCTGATCTGTTCGACGACACCGACGCGAAGAGTATCCGGCTACTCAAAAAGGTGCCGTTCGACTTCCATTACCGTTATGAGTGCGACACACCCGAGGGAACGAAGGAGTACAGGCACAAGATCGTAGATTGGGAAGCAGGGGCGCTTTTCTGGAACGTGCGTCGGCGTCATGGAGACAGTTGGGAGGGGCCGTTCCGGGCCAAGCTTGAGAAGGAATTAGCGGGTCATGATCTCATGTTCCTGATGGGCACCATGCATCGGTTTCCGGATCAGTGGCTAATCGTCAGCCTGATCTACCCGCCTAAGCAGCAACCCGAACCGCAACGTCAGGGATCGTTGCTTTTGGAGTAAGGTGCGCGACGCGAAGAGGCCGGGTGCGGGCCGCGGCCCTCGCCACCAGGCTGCGATGACAACAGTTGAAGTCCGCTTCAAAACAAACGAGACAGGCGGTTGTCGCCCGAGCGATTTTCGCAAGCTCGGCGATGGCTGCATCCTGCTTCGCGAGATAGGCCAAAAACGCACGGGTGTAGGCAGTCCAGTCGCCGCGCTCCTTGTAGCGGTCCCGAATCGGCTTGGGGCAGCCGAGAGTTGGCATGTGGGCATACGCGATTCCCGCCGCCGAAAGGGCTCGCGCAAACGCTTGCTTCGAGAATCCCTTTTTCCTGGACAGCGGTAACTCCCGGACATCAACGACGGTCTGAACCCCGGCTTCGACCAGTC
Organism: Betaproteobacteria bacterium; assembly: GCA_016183615.1. GTDB lineage: Bacteria > Pseudomonadota > Gammaproteobacteria > Burkholderiales > UBA6910 > JACPEG01. The sequence continues at coordinate 124,108 of JACPEG010000045.1, read as the reverse complement.
GGCGAACAAAAACGTCGATGGAAAGCCCCTCGTAGCCGAAGGTGTATAGGGTCACCCGATTTTCTCCATGTCGCATTGCGGCGCGCAGCGTGTCACAAATTCTACAGAGCGTGCCCGATTAACGATAGGGGTGAAGTTGCACTTGCATGCTGAGCCAGCGTGCTCCGCTGCGACATGCGCTAAAGCCGATTTGTGCTGATGGGAAAGGTCAACGCGTTCGCCGCGGGAAAAAACCGCTACCGAATCTCCGCCAGCAGCCGCTCGATCATCGCCTCCGCCTGGCTGCGGTAGCCGCCGCCGAAGAGGTTGAGGTGGTTGAGCACGTGGTAGAGGTTGTAGAGGTGCCTGCGCACCGCGTAGCCTCCGTCGAGCGGATGGGCCTCCCGGTAGGCGGCGTAGAAATCGGCGCCGAAGCCGCCGAACAGTTCTGTCATGGCGAGGTCCGCTTCCCGGTCCCCGTAGTACACCGCCGGATCGAACACCACCGGATTTCCTCCGGCGTCGAAGCCGTAGTTGCCGCCCCACAGGTCCCCGTGCAATAGGGACGCCGCTGGGCGGTAGCTCGCGAAAAATACCTCCAGGTCCGAGAGCAGCCTGTCGGCCTTGCGCTGGAACTCCCCCCGGTGGCCTTGGGCGGCGGCGAGCCGCAGCTGGAATTCCAGCCGGTGGCTGCGGTAGAAGCTTACCCAGTCCTTCTCTTTGGTATTGACCTGGGGCGTGGAGCCGATGGTGTTGTCCCGGTCCCAGCCGAATTCCTCGCGCGTCACCCGGTGCAGGCCGGCGAGCTGCTTGCCCAGGGTTCGCAGCGCGCCCTGCCCGCCGCTTCCCATCTCGATGTATTCCAGCGCGAGCCACGCCGTGTCGCCCGATACGCCGTGGGCCACCGGCCGGGGCGCGCGAAGGGTACGGGAGGCGAGGATTTCGTCGAGGCCCGCGGCCTCGGCCTCGAACATGGCAGCCTTCTCCGCCTCGTTGGTCTTGACGAAGAAAACGCCCGCCTCGCCCTCCAGCCGGTGAGCGACATTGATGCAGCCGCCGCCCACCGCGGCGCATTTTTTTTCCTTGAACGGTTTTCCGGTGGCGGCGGCGATGCGCTCGGCCACGTCGTCCCACAGTCCCATGGTGTTCATTTCACCCCGTAGTGCCCGCGCCGGAAAACCGGGATCGCCGCATCCAGATTCGCGCAGCGTCCGTATATACCGGTGACCGCGCCCGGAATGGCGTGATGGCAAGAAAATAAAGCATATAAAAACAGTCCCTTGGCGTTGTCTCGGGCGGTGGCGTAAGCCCTGGCCGCGGTCGGCGACTAAGGCGAAACCAGGGACAGGCTCCCAATAACACCCATCGAGGATGGAGGAATGCACCCATGAACCCGAGTCCGGGCCGCAAGATTCTCGCCACCTATCTCGCCGTGGCGGCCCTCGGCGCCGCGCTTTCGGCGCTGGTGTATGTCAACGGCAAATCGGTCCTCGATACCTCGATGCCGCTCATCGAGCGCCAGCTTCCCCTGTTCGAATACAGCTCCCGCCTGAAAGTGGCGGTGACGGAGCTGGAGCCGATTCTATACGACTACTACGTCACCACGAACCGGGTCGAATTCCTGCAGAAGCTCGCCGCCAGCCGCGCGCGGGTGGAGGAGGACATGGCGCGGGTGGAGCGGGTGCTGCCTGGTGATGCGCTGGCGGGAGTGCGCCGGGCCTACGGCCGGATCGGGGCCCTGGCGGACGACCTGGACGATGCGATTCGCCGCCACGACATGGCCTGGGACCGGGCCAAGGCCACGCTGGTGGAGGTCGGCGCCAACGCCCGCCTGATCCACCACGACCTGGATGCGCTGGTGCAGCGGGCCCACGACGACGTGTACGGCAGCGCCATGCTGACCCAGTCCCGGGTGCGCTCGATGATCGGGCTGGTGGCGGGGTTCAGCGGGCTGATCCTCCTGATCGCTGCGGTCATCGGCTACTCGGCCTACGCCTATTTTTCCGAGGAGGGCGTGCGCAAGCGCCTCGCCATGTTCCCCGAAAAAAATCCCAGCCCGGTGCTGCGCCTCTCCCCGGAGGGCGAAGTGCTCTACGCCAACCCCGGCACCCGCGCCCTGCTGGCGAAAGTGGCGGGCGAAGGCGCCGACTTCCCGGACCTGTTTCCGGCGGATCTGAAGGCGCGTCTCGCCGCGCTGCGCCGGCCCGAGGGGACCTACGAGCGGTGGGAATTTCAGGTGGGCGAGCACACCCTGGGCTGCGGGATGCAATATCTACCGGAGTTCGCCGTGTTCTACGCCTACTTCTCGGACATCACCGAGCGCAAGCGCGCCGAGCAGAAGCTCGTCTACAAGGCCTATCACGATCCGGTCACCGGGCTCCCCAACCGCAGGAAATTCGACGAGGTGCTGCGCGAGGCGGTGTCGCGCCCGGGCGCGACCGGGGCGGTGGCGCTGTTCGACCTGGACCGCTTCAAGCTGGTGAACGCGAGCCTGGGCCACGCGGTGGCGGTGAAGCTGCTGCAGGCGGTGGCCGAACGGCTGCAGCGCTCCCTGGAGGAGTGCCGCACCGACTGCATCCGCGGCGCCCTGTTCTATCTCTACGGCGACACCTTCTGCCTGCTGGTCACCGAGATGGGCTGCCAGAACGCGGTGGCCACGCTCTCGGAGCGCATTGCCCGGCACCTGGAGGAGCCGTTCTACGCGGGGGGCCGGGAGTTCTTCCTCAGCGCCAGCATCGGCGCCGCGGTCTATCCCGCCGACGGCAGCGACGCGGAGACCCTGCTCAAGAACGCGGAGCGCGCGCTAAATCGGGTGAAGCGGCGGGGCGGCAACGGCTTTGAGGTTCACGATCCGGAGATGGATTCCGACGCGGTGAAGCGGGTGGAGCTGGAGTCCGAGCTGCGGCGCGCCCTGGAGCACAAGGAACTGTTCCTCCATTACCAGCCCCAGGCGGACCTGCGCGCCGGCGAGATCATCGGCGCCGAGGCGCTGATCCGGTGACAAAGCGCGCGGCGCGGCTTCGTGTCTCCCGCCCAGTTCATTCCGCTGGCGGAGGAAACCGGGCTCATCGTGCCCATCGGCGAGTGGGTATTGCGCACCGCGTGCGCCCAGAACCGCGCCTGGCAGGAGGACGGGCTGCCGCCCATCGCGGTGGCGGTCAACATTTCGGCGCGGCAATTCGTGCAGCCGGACTTCGTGCAGATGGTGGCGCGCACGCTTTCCGAGACCGGCCTCGAACCCCGCTGCCTGGAGCTGGAAATCACCGAGAGCGTGGCGAGCGAGAACGCCGAACTTACTGCGAAGACGCTTTCCGGGCTGAAGGCCATCGGCGTGCAACTTTCCATCGACGACTTCGGCACCGGCTACTCGTCGCTGGCCTACTTGAAGCGCTATCCCATCGACAAGCTCAAGGTGGACCAGTCCTTCGTGCGCAACCTGGGCGCCGACGACAGCGGCGGAGCCATCGCCCGCGCGGTGATCCAGCTCGGCCACAGTCTGAACCTCAAGGTGATCGCGGAGGGCGTGGAAACCGAGACCCACCTCGCGGTATTGCAGAGCTACGCCTGCGACGAGATGCAGGGCTATCTCTTCAGCCGGCCGGTGGCGCCGGAGGCGCTGGCGGGAATCCTGGCGGAGGGAAAGAAGCTGGCGCTGCCGGCGGCGGCACCCCAACCGCGGCTGGTGGCGGTTTAGTTGACCGGTGCGTGGGACGCACCCTACGCGCCAGACCCGGTTATCGCGCTGAGGTCCGGAATGCGAGCGTTTTCGTAGGGTGCGCCCTGCGCACCGAATCCGGCGCACGAATGGTGCGTGGGACGCACCCTGCGCGCCTACGGGACACCCTCGTAGGTTGGGCTTCGCCTGCGAAGCCCAACGATTCTGCCGGGGTTGGAATGTTGGGCATGAATGCCCAACCTACCCGAGCGCGGCGCGGGCCTTCTTGATTGCCGCCCGCACCTGCTCGGGTGCGGTGCCGCCCACGTGGTTGCGGCTCTTGAGGGAGCCTTCCAGGGTAAGGACCGCAAACACGCCTTCGTCCACCGCCGGGGAAAACTGCTTCAGTTCGGCCAGCGACAGGGCCGAGAGATCGCAGCCCTTGTGCTCGGCGAAGCGCACCGCTTTCGCCACCGCCTCGTGGGCGTCGCGGAACGGCACGCCCTTCTTGACCAGGTAATCGGCGAGGTCGGTGGCGGTGGCGTAGCCTTGGGCGGCTGCGCGCTTCATGGCTTCCTGGTTCACCGTCACGCCCGCCATCATTTCGGCGTAGACGCGCAGCGTGTCGGTGAGCGTGTCCACGGTGTCGAACAGCGGCTCCTTGTCTTCCTGGTTGTCCTTGTTGTAGGCGAGCGGCTGCGCCTTCATGAGCGTGAGCAGCGCCACCAGGTGGCCGTTCACCCGCCCGGTTTTCCCCCGCACCAGCTCCGGCACGTCGGGATTCTTTTTCTGGGGCATGATGCTCGATCCGGTGCAGAAGCGGTCCGCGAGCATGATGAACCCGAAAGGCGGGCTCATCCATAGAATGAGTTCCTCGGAAAGCCGCGACAGGTGGGTCATGATGAGTGCCGCGCAGGCGGTAAATTCGATGGCGAAGTCCCGGTCGGACACCGCGTCCAGGGAGTTCTCGCACACGCCCTCGAAGCCCAGCTCCTGCGCCACCCGCTCCCGGTCGATGGGGTAGGTGGTACCGGCAAGTGCCGCCGCGCCCAGGGGCAGCCGGTTCACCCGCTTGCGGCAGTCGGCGAGCCGCCCGGCGTCCCGCTTGAGCATTTCGAAATAGGCGAGCAGGTGGTGGGCGAAGGACACCGGCTGCGCCACCTGCAAGTGGGTGAAGCCGGGCATTACCGTGTCCACGTGCTTTTCCGCGAGGTCGACGAGTGCCCCCTGCAACGCGCGGACAAGAGCGAGGAGATCATCAATGGCGGAGCGCAGGTAGAGGCGCACGTCGGTGGCCACCTGGTCGTTGCGGGAGCGCGCCGTGTGGAGCCGCTTGCCGGCGTCGCCCACCAGGTCGGTGAGGCGGCGCTCGATGTTGAGGTGCACGTCCTCCAGATCCAGGGACCACGGGAATTTGCCGCCGCGGATTTCCTCGAGAATCGTCGCCATCCCGCGCTCGATGGCCTTCAGGTCCTCGGCACCCAGGATGCCCGCGGCATGGAGCATCCGCGCGTGGGCCAGCGAGCCCTGGATGTCGAACTCGGCAAGCCGCTGGTCGAAGTCAACCGACGCGGTGTAGCGCTTCACCAGATCGGACACCGGCTCCGAAAAGCGGCCCGACCAGGCTTTGCCTGGGGTGGGGTCCTTGGGGCTGTTGCTCATGGCGGTTTGCTTGTCAAACGGCGGTCCGGCGGTCAGAATTCCTGAGGCTGTGCGTCCATCGCGCCGCAAATGTCTGAATGACCTCAAGTATAAATCAAAACGGCTATCGCCCCACCCTGCCCAATTTCCGCAACCTGGGGATCATGCTGCGGGCGCTGGTGCTGGCGAACGGCATGGCCCTCGCCGCAGCGCTGGTGAAGGGCGACAGTTTTGCGGCGGCGCTGGCGGCGTTTACCGAGTGGTCGGCGCTGCTCGAGCCGGTGCTTCTGCTTTGCCTGGTTTCCACCTACGCATTGAACAACCGGCTTGCGGGCCTTTCCTACCGGGCCGGCATCGCAGCCGTCGTTGCTATCGCGGTGCTCGCGGCCGTGCTGGTTCACGCCGGCACGACGCGGGTCGTGGGCGTGGACCAGGTGGCGCCCCTGGCCAAGCACCTGATCGTGAGCGTTATCGTGGCCCTGGTGCTGCTCGGGTATTTTCACCTGCGCGGGCGCGCGCTCTCGCCTGCGCTCGCCGAGGCGCGGCTGCAGGCGCTGCAGGCCCGCATCCGGCCCCATTTCCTGTTCAACAGCCTGAATGCCGTGCTTTCCCTCATCCGCTCCGAGCCCAAGCGCGCCGAGCAGGCCCTGGAGGACCTCTCCGAGCTGTTCCGGGTGCTGATGGCGGACAACCGGGAGCTCGCGCCGCTCAGGCAGGAAGTGGAGCTGTGCCGCCAGTACCTGGCCCTGGAGCAGCTGCGCATGGGCGAGCGCCTGCAGGTGGAGTGGCACGTGGACAACCTGCCGGGCGAGGCGCTGATCCCGCCGCTGGTGCTGCAGCCGCTGCTGGAGAACGCCGTGTACCATGGCATCGAGCCCACCGCCGAACCGGGCGTGATCAGCATCAACATCTACAAGCGGGGCGACGAAGTGCACGCCGTGCTCAGGAACCCGTATCGCGAGGAAGGCAGTCACCACGCCGGCAACAAGATGGCGCTGGCCAACATCCGCGAGCGCCTGGCGCTGCACTTCGACGAGGAAGCCCGGCTGGAAACGGAGGTGCGCGCGGGGAGCTACCAGGTGCACATCACCGTTCCGTATGTCACCGCGCGGCTCAAAAAGGGAGCGGCCCACCCATGACCGGCCAGGCCCTGCGCATTGCGATCGTGGATGACGAGGCCCCGGCCCGCAATCGCCTCAGGGACCTGCTCCAGGATTGCGCGGCGCGGCTGGAGCTGGAAGTGGTGGGAGAGGCGGCCAACGGTGCCGCGGCCCTGGCGCTGCTGCAGTCGGTCGCCGCAGACGTGGTGCTGCTCGACATCCGCATGCCGGGCATGGACGGCCTGGAGCTGGCCCAGCATCTGAGAAAGCTCGACGAGCCGCCAGCGGTTATTTTTACCACCGCCTACGACGCCTACGCCATCAAAGCCTTCGAGGTGCACGCGGTCGATTACCTGCTGAAGCCCATTCGCCTGGGGCGCCTGTTCGATGCCCTCAACCGGGCCCGCGCCATCACGCCGCTCAGGCTCGACGTGCTCAGGGAAATCGGGCCGAGATCCCGCTCCCACCTGAGTGTCCAGGAGCGCGGCCGGGTTCAGCTGGTGCCCGTCGGCGAAGTGGTCTACCTGCGGGCCGAACTGAAATACGTGACCATCCGCACCCGGGAGCGTGAGTTTCTTCTGGAGGAGTCGCTGACGCGCCTGGAGCAGGAATTCGGGGAGCGCTTCGTGCGCGTGCACCGCAACTGCCTGGTGGCAAAAGACTACGTTTCCGGATTCGAGAAGATCGGGGAGGAAGGCGGGGAGTCGCGCTGGGTCGTGCTGCTCAAGGGGCTCGACGAGAAACTGCCGGTGAGCCGCCGCCAGCAGCACGTGGTGAAGGAGCTGGGGCGGTTTGAGCTGATCCGCATGAAGGGTGGCGAGCGGCGGTAACGACCGCCGGCATTGATTGTTGGGCATAAATGCCCAACCTACGGCCGGTTCCCGAAGGCGCGCCGGGCGCAACGGGCAATGCGCGCCACCGCCCCGTTGGCACCACCGCGTAGGTTGGGCTTCGCTTGCGAAGCCCAACGATCATGCAATGAAATTTTCGCTGGCATTGACCTTAATATGCGTATTCGATCCAAAGGGGGTGCGCTCCCCCGGGATGACGACGGGCAGGAGCGTGAATCGGCGCGGCGCGCCGAACACGGGTACGACGATGGGCCCGGTCAAAGGGTGACCTGGGAACCCATCTCCACCACCCGGTTCGGCGGCAGCCGGAAGAAGGTGGTGGCGCTGCCGGCGTTGCGGAACATGGTGATGAAGAGCTTGTTGCGCCAGGGTGCCATGCCGGAACCGATCTGCGGGATCACGGTCTCGCGGCCGATGAAGAACGAGGTCTCCATCAGCTCGAAGGGCAGGTCGAAGCGCGCGCAGAGCTTGAGATCCTCGGGCAGATCCGCCTCGTCCATGAACCCGTAGTTGACGGTCACGCGGTGGAAGAATTCCTTGAGGTGTTCCACCTCCACCCGCTCCGGTCGCGGCACGTAGGGAATGTCCTTCACTGCCACCGTCACCAGCACCACGCGCCCGTGGAGTACCTTGTTGTGCTTGAGGTTGTGGAGCAGCGCGGGCGGCACGCCCTTCGGGTTTTGGGTCAGGAACACCGCGGTGCCCGGCACCCGGGTGATTTCGCCGTGGGCCAGGCCGTCGATGAAGGGCTCGAGATCGATGGCCTGCTCCTTGAGCCGGGTGTAGAGCAGCTCGCGCCCCCGCTTCCAGGTGGTCATGACCGCGAACACCACGACGCCCGCCACCAGCGGGAACCAGCCGCCGTCGGGGATCTTGAGCACGTTGGCGCCGAAGAAGGACAACTCCACCACCAGGAACGCCGCGAACAGCAGCGCCGCCCTGCCGAGTCCCCAGCCCCACACCCGGCTTGCCACCAGGGTGGCGAGGATGGAGGTGATCACCATGTCGCCGGTGACCGCGATGCCGTAGGCCGCCGCCAGGTTGGAGGAGGAGCGGAAGCCCAGCACCAGGGCCAGCACCGCGGCGAGCAGCGCCCAGTTCACCAGCGGCAGGTAGATCTGGCCCCTTTCCGCTTCCGAGGTGTGCTGCACTTCCATGCGCGGCACGAAGCCGAGCTGCATGGCCTGGCGCGTCACCGAGAACGCGCCGGTAATCACCGCCTGGGAGGCGATCACCGTGGCGAGGGTGGCCAGCGCCACCAGCGGATACAGGGCCCAGTCCGGGGCCAGGTGGTAGAACGGGTTGTGGACCGCGTTCGGCTCTTTCAGCACCAGCGCGCCCTGGCCGAAGTAGTTGAGGAGCAGCGCCGGCAGCACGAAGCCGAACCAGGCGAGCTGGATCGGCTTGCGCCCGAAGTGGCCCATGTCGGCGTAGAGGGCCTCGGCGCCGGTGACTGCCAGCACCACCGCCCCCAGGATGACGAAGGCGAGCGTCTTGTGAATCAGAAAGAAGTCCACGGCGTATCCGGGACTTACGGCCTTGAGCACGCCCGGCGCTTCGATCAGCGCGGAGATGCCCAGCACGGCGAGGGTTCCGAACCAGGCCATCATGACGGGACCGAACAGCAGCCCCACCCGCGCGGTGCCGTGGCGCTGGACGAAAAACAGGGCGAACAGGACCGCCATGGTGATCGGGATCACCACGGGTTTCAGCGCCGGGGTGGCCACTTCCAGCCCCTCGACGGCGGAGAGCACCGAAATCGCGGGCGTGATCATGCCGTCGCCGTAGAACATGGCGGCGCCCAGGATTCCCACCACGATGACGAATTTCTGGCGCCGCCTGTCGTTCTCGGCGTCGCGCAGCGCGAGGGCGATCAGCGCCATGATGCCGCCCTCGCCCCGGTTGTCCGCCCGCGTAATGAAGGCCACGTACTTCACCGACACCACGATGATGAGGGACCAGAGCACCAGCGACAGAATGCCCAGCACGTTTTCCGGGGTTACCGGCAGGGGATGGTGGGGGCTGGTGAAGACTTCCCGGATGGTATACAGCGGACTGGTGCCGATGTCGCCGTACACCACGCCGAGCGCCGCCATTGCAAGGGCGGGACGGGAGGATTTTTTTACGTCGTTGGGGTCAGACATTTCGATCAACCGGCAGCGCGGCCTACCCGCTGTTGCGCAGCGCCGAGGCGATGCCGTTGATGGTGAGATGGATGCCGCGCTTCACCGCGTCGTCGGTGTCGCCCTGGCGGAAGCGGTGCAGCAGCGCCACCTGCAGGTGGTTCAGGGGATCGATGTAGGGCGTTCGGGTGCGGAAGCTGCGGGCCAGCGTGGGGTTGTCGTACAGGAATTCCTTCTGGCCGGTGATGGCGAAAAGCATCTCCACGGTCTGGTGCCACTCGGCTCTGATGCGGCCGAAGATTTTTTCCCGCAGCACCGGATCCCCCACCAGCTCGGCGTAGCGCGAGGCGATTCCCAGGTCGCTCTTCGACAGCACCATGTCCATGTTGGACAACAGCGCCCGGAAGAACGGCCAGCTGCGGTACATCTCCTTGAGCTCGGCGAGCCCGGATACGCCTTCCCGGTCGAGAAAGGCGCGCGCGGCGCTTCCGAACCCGTACCAGCCCGGGAGCATCACCCGCGCGAGGCTCCAGCTGAACACCCAGGGAATCGCCCGCAGGTCCTCGATGCGCCCCGACTTCTTGCGCGCCGCCGGCCGGCTGCCGATGTGCAGCTCGGCGATTTCCCTGATGGGCGTCGCACTCTGGAAAAAGACGCGAAATTCCGGCGTCTCGTACACCAGGTCCCGGTAGGCCAAAAACGCGGCCTGGCTCATGGTCTCCAGGATATCGTGGTAGCGCGCTGCGCGGCCATCCGGATGGCCGGCGTTGAGGAGACTCGCCTGCAGGGCGGCCGCCACCAGGGTCTCCAGGTTGCGCCGGCCGATTTCCGGGTCCGAGTACTTGCTGGCGATGACCTCTCCCTGCTCGGTGATGCGGATCTGTCCGGCCACCGATCCCGGCGGCTGGGCCAGGATCGCCTGGAACGCGGGCCCGCCGCCGCGCCCCACGGTGCCGCCCCGGCCGTGGAACAGCCGCAGCCGCACGCCGTGTCTTGCGAACACCCGCACCAGTTCGATCTCCGCCTGGTGCAATTCCCAGTTGGAGGTGAGATAGCCGCCGTCCTTGTTGCTGTCGGAGTAGCCCAGCATCACTTCCTGGGTCATGCCGCGGGAGGCGAGCAGGCTGCGGTAGTAGGGCAGAGAGAACAGCGCGTCCATCACGCTCCCGCAGGTACGCAGGTCGGCGATGGTTTCGAACAGCGGGATGATGTTGAGAGCGAGGCGGGGCGCCTCGCCGGCGCTGAGCAGCCCCACTTCCTTCAAGAGCAGCGCCACTTCCAGCAGGTCGCTCACGCCCTCGGTCTTGGACACGATGTAGTTGGGCATGGCGCCCGGGCCGAAGCGGCGATGGATTTCCGCGGCGGTCTCAAGAATCCGAAGCTCCGAGGCCGCGGTCTCGCTGTAGTCCAGGTAGGGCGAGCGCAGGGGGCGCGGGGTGGCGATTTCGGCGAGCAGCCAGCGCCGCTTCTCCGCCTCGTCGAGGCCGGCGTAGCCGCTGCGGCCCTCGCCCCGCTCGAACAGCTCCGCCACCACCGTCTCGTGCACGCCGCTGTGCTGGCGCAGGTCGAGGGTAGCGAGATGAAAGCCGAACACCTCCGCCGCCCGCCGCAGGCTGCGCAGCCGGCCCCGGGCGATGGCCTTCGAGCCGTGGCTTTCCAGGGATTCGATGATCACGTCCAGCTCGTGCAGGAATTCCCGCGGGTCCCGGTAGGCCGGCGCGGCGCCCACCGGATGGCGCTCCGGTACCGTGTGGCCCAGCTCCGCGGCAGTGGCCGCGAGGCGCGCATAGATTCCGATCAGCGCCCGGCGGTAGGGCTCGTCGGCGCGGCTTTCCGCCCGGTCGGGGGAGGCCGCCGCCAGCTCCAACAGGGCGTGGCTCGGCTCCACCAGGCGCCGCGACAGGCTCAGCTCGCCCCCCAGTTGGTGAATTTCTCCCAGGTAATGTTCGAGGGCCACCGCCGAGTGGCGTTCGATGGCATGGCGCGTCACCTGGTCGGTGACGAAGGGATTGCCGTCCCGGTCGCCGCCGATCCAGCTGCCCAGGCGCAGGAACGGCGGCACTGCAGGGCAGTCGGCCTGGAATTCCCGGCACAGCAGGTCCTCCAGCTCCGCGTAGGCCCGGGGCAGCTCGGCAAGGAAGGTGTAGCGGTAATAAGCGAGACCGTTCTCGATCTCGTCCTGCACCGTGAGCCGGAACGAGCGGATCATGCGGGTCTGCCACAGGGTGAGGATGACCCGGCGCAGCGCCTCCTCGTTTTCCGCCAGTTCCTCCGGCGTGAGGGTCATGCGGTCGCGTTCCGAAAGCAGGCGCGCGATCAGCCGCTGGCCGTCGAGGGTGCTCTTGCGCTGCACCTCCGTGGGGTGGGCGGTGAGCACCGGCGAGACCAGCGCGTCCTCCAGGAACTTCACCACGTCCCCGGCGCCGATGCCGTTCTCCTTCAATCGCTCCAGGGCGTAGGGGAGGCTGCCTTCCTGGGGCCGGGAGCCCGCCGCGAGGTGGGCGCGGCGCCGCCGGTTGTGGTGCTGGTCCTCGGCGATGTTGGAGAACTGGGAGAAGAAGGTGAAGGCCCGTGCTACCGCGATGGTGGCGCGGTGATCCAGCCGGTCGAGGATCTGCTCCAGCAGCGCTTTCGCCTCGGGGTCCTGGTCGCGGCGGAAGCGCACCGCCGTCCGGCGGATGGTTTCCACCAGCTGGAACTGGGCCTCGCCCTCCTGCTCGCGCAGGGTATCGCCCAGCAGCCGTCCGAGCAGCCGCACGTCCTCCCTGAGCGGCAGGTCCTTGTCGGTCGAGGGGACGGGCACCGCCGAGCTCATCGGGCCGGGGCGTTGCCGCGGAGGCGCCCGAGGCCCTGCTCGATGGCGCGGTCTAGATAGGCGCCGTAGAACGCCGGAGTCATGCCCACCAGCGGTTCGGCTACTTCCCTGCCGCCGGCGTCATAGAGCTTTACAGTGGGGGCGAAGCGCACCGTGATGGCCCGGGAAAAGTCGTCGTGGGTGGTAGCCTTGCCGGAGAAATCCTTCAGTCTCTTCAGGCTGCCGAGCATGACCTGCCGCATCACGACCTTGTCCCGGTAAGCGGGGTCGCGCTGCATGGGATCCAGGTGCTCGTTGAGCACCCGGTCACAGTAGCCGCAGTCGGGGGCGGTGAACACCACCAACAGCGGCACGCGCCTGGCGCCGGCTGCCCTGGCGTCGGCCGCGAGGTCGCTTGCCATGGCCACCTCGGAGCGCTCGTCCGCCCGGCCCATGGGGACCAGCGAGCATGTTAAAATGACGGCCCAGACTGCCCGTTGCAGCAAGCTTCTCAAAGTGGTTCTCACGTCGGAAACCGTCGCCCCCCCGCAGCGGATCGTCATCGCCTCCCGCGAGAGTGCGCTGGCCATGTGGCAGGCGCGCTTTATCCAGAAATGGCTCGCGGAATTATACCCGCAAACGGAAATCGTTATCCTGGGCATGACCACCCAGGGCGACCGGATCCTGGACTCGCCCCTGGCCAAGATCGGCGGCAAGGGGCTGTTCATCAAGGAACTGGAAGTGGCGCTGGAGGAGGGCCGCGCCGACATCGCGGTGCATTCCATGAAGGATGTGCCCATGCAGCTCGTTTCCGGCTTCACGCTCGCCGCCATCACCGAGCGCGAGGACCCGCGCGATGCCTTCGTTTCCAACCGCCACGGCAGGCTCGAGGAGCTGCCGGCGGGCGCGGTGGTGGGCACCTCCAGCCTGCGCCGCGAAAGCCAGATCCGCGCGCGCTTTCCCCGGCTCGTGGTGAAGTCGCTGCGGGGCAACGTGCAAACGCGGCTGAGGAAGCTCGACGAGGGCCAGTACGACGCCGTCATCCTGGCGGCAGCGGGCCTGAAGCGCCTCGGGCTGGGCGCGCGCATCACGCGGCTCCTGGACCCGGGCGAGAGCCTGCCGGCGGTGGGCCAGGGGGCGCTCGGCATCGAGTGTCGCTCCGAGCGCACGGACCTCATCCGCCTGATGGCGCCCCTCAACCACGCCGATACCGCCGCCTGCGTGCGTGCGGAGCGGGCCATGAGCCGGGCGCTGGCGGGAAGCTGCCAGGTACCGCTCGGCGGATTTGCGGAAATTGCCGGCGGACAGCTCCGGCTGCGGGGTTTCGTGGCGACGCCCGACGGCCGGCGCATGGCCCGCGCGGAGGCGGCCGGAAAGCCCGAAGATCCCGAGGCCGTGGGCGATACCCTGGCCGCGACGCTCAAGGCCCACGGAGCAGCCGAAATCCTCGCCGAGCTGGAGGCGGCCAACCCGTGATGGCCGGGGAGCCCACCCGGGCGGCGGCGCCGGCCCTCGCCGGGCGCACCATCGTGGTCACGCGCCCCGCGCACCAGGCCACGGAGCTGGCGGACCTGATCCGCGCCGCGGGTGGCAATGCCATCGTTTTCCCCGTGCTGGAAATCCTGGATGCGGAGGACCTGAAGCCGCTCATGTCGGTGATCGACCGGCTCGACGATTTTGATTTTGCCGTCTTCATCAGTCCCAACGCCGTGAACAAGGCCATGAACCTGATCCAGGCGCGGCGCAGGCTTCCGGAGAAGCTCCGGGTCGCCGCCATCGGAAAAGGGAGCGCCAGGGCGCTCAGGGAATTCGGCATAAGCGAAGTGATCGCCCCGGGGAAGCGCATGGACAGCGAGGCGCTGCTGGAGCTGCCCGAGCTGGAGGACGTGGCGGGCAAGCGGGTGGTGATCTTCCGCGGCGACGGCGGCCGCGAGCTGCTGGGCGATACGCTGATGGCGCGCGGCGCCACCCTGGAATACGCCGAGTGCTACCGGCGCGCCCGGCCGGCGCTGGATCCGGCGCCCCTGATGAGGGCCTGGGCCCGCAACGAGATCGACGCCATCACCGTGACCAGCAGCGAGGGACTGCGCAATCTCTACGACATGGTGGGCAAGCTCGGCCAGCAGTGGCTGAAGAAGACGCCGCTGTTCGTGCCCCACGAGCGCATCGCCGAAACCGCCCGGGACCTCGGCCTTGCCTGCGTTGTCCTCACGGCGCCCGGCGATGCCGGTCTGGTGCAGGGCCTCGCCCGGTGGTTTGCCAATCCCGATTCAGGACAATCCAAGCGATGAGCACGACGACCCCAACGCCCCCCGACGCCGCCGCCCCGATGCCGCCGGCGACCGCCTCCGGCCTGAAGCGCGTCAAGCCGGCCCTGGTCCTTGCCCTGCTCGCGCTGATCCTGCTGGGCTGGCAATGGTATGACACCCGCAACCAGCTCGGCGACCTCAGGCAGGAGCTGGCGAAGCGGCTGGCGGAGTCCGACATCCGGAGCCGCGAGAGCCGCTCCATCGCCGGCCGCACCGAAGAGGCGCTGCGCCAGGCGGAAGCCAAGCTCACGCTTCTTGAGACCCGGCTCGCGGAATCCCAGAATCAGCAGGTGGCGCTGGAGGCCCTCTACCAGGAGCTGTCCCGCAACCGCGACGAGTCGGCGGTGGCGGAGGTGGAGCAGATGCTGCTGATCGCCAGCCAGCAGCTGCAACTCGCCGGCAACGTGAAAGGGGCGCTGATCGCGCTGCAGAACGCCGACCAGCGGCTGCAGCGCATGGACCGGCCCCAGCTCGCCGGCCTGCGCAAGGTGATTATCCGCGACATCGAGAAGCTCAAGGCGGCGCCCTTCGTGGACACCGTGGGCCTGGCGGCGAAGCTCGACAACCTGGCGGCGGCGGTGGACACCCTGCCCCTGGCCATGGACACGCGTCCCGGCGAGACGAAGCCGGCGGCGCCGAGGAAGGCGGCCGAGGAGAACGCCTGGATCAGGGCGGGCCGCGACATCTGGGAGGACGTCAAGCAGCTCGTTCGAATCCAGGACACCCAGAAGCCCGAGGTGCCGCTGCTGGCGCCGTCCCAGGCCTATTTCCTGCGGGAGAACCTGAGGCTGCGCATGCTCTCGGCGCGGCTCGCCCTGCTGGCGCGCGACCAGGGAAGCTACAAGGCGGATCTGCGGGCGGCCCGGGACTGGATCAACCGCTACTACGACGCCAGGTCGAAGCCTGCCGCCGCCGCCCTCGCCACCCTGCGCCAGCTCCACGACAGCGAGATTTCCATCGAGCTGCCGGCGATTTCGGCAAGCCTGGATGCGGTGCGCAACTATCGCCTGTCCCGGGAAAAGGTCACGCGATGAAGGGATTGTTCTGGGTTCTGGCCCTGTTCGCCGCCGCAGTGGGGCTCACCCTGGCGACCCGCTACAACCCGGGCTACGTGCTCATCGCGCAGTCGCCCTACCGGGTCGAGATCTCCCTTAACCTGTTTGTCGTGATCCTGGTGCTGGGGTTCGTGCTCGCCTACGGCTTCGTGCGGCTCGCGGCGCATACGCTCAAGCTGCCGGCGGAGGTACGTGCCTTCCGGCTGCGCCGCGCCCGGGACAAGGCGCGGGCGGCGATGCTGGCGGGACTCAAGGCCTTTTTCGAGGGACGCTACGCCAAAGCCGAGCGCGCGGCGGCCGAGGCGCTGGAGGCGGGGGAGTCGCCGGCGGTCAATGGGGCAGTGGCGGCCCGGGCCGCCCACGAGCTTCGCAACTTCGACAAGCGCGACGGCTATCTCGCGAAGCTGGAAGCGGAGGCCCCGGACGAGAAGGTGGTGCGCCTGATGGCGGAGGCGGATTTCCTGCTGGACCACCGCCGCTTCGAGGACGCCCTGAAGCTGCTGCGGCAGCTGCGCGAGGGCGACACCCGCCAGCACACGGCGGCGCTGCGGCTGGAACTCAAGGCCCAGCAGCAGGCAAAGAACTGGGACGCGGTGCTGGAGCTGGTGGAGAGCCTCAAGCAGCGCGACGCCTTCGATGCCACGCTGGTGGACCAGATGAGGCGCCATGCCTACCTGGAAAATCTCAAGCGCAAGGCCCTGAGCGCCCCGGGGCTGAGGGAGTACTGGCAGAAGCTGCCGGCGGAGTACCGCGAGGACCCGCGGATCGCCGCGGTGGCGGCCCAGGCGTTTCTTTCCCTAGGCGGCTGCGCCGAGGCCCAGGAGGCGATCGAGCAAAGCCTCGGCGAGCAATGGGACACGGAACTCGTATCGCTCTACGCCGATTGCAGGGGCAAGGACACCACGCGCCAGATCGAGCGCGCCGAGCAGTGGCTCGAAGAGCATCCCCAGGACGCGGCGCTGCTCCTGGTGCTCGCGCGCCTATGCGCCCACCAGGGACTGTGGGGCAAGGCCCAGAGCTATGTCGAAGCGAGCCTGTCGGTGGAGCCATCCCATACGGCGCACCTGCTGCTCGCCGAGCTGCTGGAGAAGGCCGGCCGCAGCGAGCTCGCCCACCAGCACACCCGCAAGGGGCTGGACCTGGCGCTGGCCCGGTTGAAGGACGTCACCGGCGGCCGGCGCAAGGCCGCGCTCTGAGCACACGCCTGCCTTCAGGCCTTGACCCCGGTGCCGTAGTAGGTTGGGCTTCGCTTGCGAAGCCCAACGCCCGAGGCCAATGTTGGGCATGAATGCCCAACCTACGCGTCCGTGGCCTGTGGTTCGGATCTTCAGGGTCCCGATTTCCGCGGGATGTGCGTATCGCGGGAAATGGTGAAGGCGTCGGAGTAGAACTCCGACTCGGGCAGGCCCTTGAGCCGCGTGAAGTCGCGATGGGCCGCCTCCACCATCACCGGAGCGCCGCAGGCATACACCTGGTAGCCGGCGAGGGAATCGAAATCCTGCATTACCGCCTGGTGCACGAGCCCGGTGCGGCCATTCCAGCGATCCTCCGGCGCCGGCTCCGAAAGCACCGGGACGAAGGCGAAGTTGGAATGCTCCTGCTGCCATTTCCCCGGAACCTCCCGCAGATAGAAGTCCGCCAGGCTGCGGTTTCCCCAGTAAAGCACCATCTTCCGTTCTATCCCCTTGTGGAACGCGTATTCCACTATGGCCTTGATCGGCGCGAAGCCGGTGCCGCTGGCGAGGAAGACGATGGGCTTGTCGGAATCCTCCCGCAGGAAGAAGGTGCCGAGCGGTCCCTCGAAGCGCAGGATGTCCTTCTCCTTCATCCGGCTGAACACGTACTCGGTGAAGCCGCCGCGGCCGTAGTTGCGCACGTGGAGCTGCAGCAGGTGGTCGTCATGGGGACCGTTGGCCATGGAGAAGCTGCGGCGCTTGCCGTCCTTCATCAGGATGTCCAGATACTGGCCGGCGAGAAACTGCAGCCGCTCGTGGGCGGGGAGCTGGAGATGGAGCACCATGACATCGGGCGCCACCCGCTCCATTTTCTGCACCCGGCACGGCAGGGTCTTCACGGGGATATCCTTGATGGCGCCGATTTCCCTGGACTCGATCACCAGGTCGGTGAGGGGCCTGGCCTGACAGAACAGGGCGAATCCCGCCGACCGGTCGTCCCCGGTGAGCGCCGAGTCCTGGTAGCTGCCAAAGTCCACCCGGCCTTCCAGGAGCTTTCCCTTGCAGGTGCCGCAGGCGCCGTCGCGGCAGCCGTAGGGCAGCGGAAAACCCTCGCGCAGCGCAGCGTCCAGCACCGTCTCGTTATCGTCGACGGTGAAGGTGTGATTGCTCGGCTTGATGAGGACCCGGTGGGGCATCGCTGAAGTATCGACCGGTTACAATGGCGCCATGCGACGACGCTTGCTCATCGTGGGCTGCGGGGACGTGGCGCTGCGGGCCGCGCCGCTGCTCTCCCGCCGCTATCGTCTGCTGGGGCTCGCCCGCGGCGCGGACACCCACGATTCCCTGCGGTCCCGGGGCATCGTGCCGATCCCGGGAGATCTGGATATTCCTTCTTCACTGGAGCGACTCGCGGGCCTCGCGGATGCGGTGCTGCACTTGGCGCCGCCTCCCGACCGGGGAGATCGCGACACCCGCACGGCGCACCTGCTCGCCGCCCTGGCGAAGTCGCGGATGTTACCACAGCGCCTGGTGTATATCAGCACCACCGGCGTATATGGTAATTGCCGCGGGGCGGAGGTTGTCGAGACCCGCGCGATCCATCCGGAGACCACCAGGGCCCGCCGTCGTGCCGATGCCGAATCGCGGCTGCGCGCATTCGGCCGGCGTCACCGGGTGTGCGTCGCCATTCTGCGGGTCCCGGGGATCTACGCGGCGGATCGTCTGCCCGTCGAGCGTCTGAAACAGGGCACCCCGGCGCTCAAGGCCGGTGACGATCCCTACACCAACCACATCCATGCCGAGGACCTGGCGCGGGTGGCGGCGGCGGCGCTGGAGCGGGGAAGTCCGGAGCGGGTGTATAACGTGGCGGATGATTCCGGGCTCACCATGGGCGATTACTTCGACCTGGTGGCGGACCGCTGCGGGCTGCCGCGGCCGCCCCGCATCTCCTGGCAGGAGGCACAGCGGACGATTCCGCCAACGCTGCTATCCTTCATGGGCGAATCGCGCCGGCTTTCCAACCGGCGCATGCGGCGCGAGCTGGGCGTGAAGCTCCTTTACCCTACAGTGGCCGCAGGCCTCGCCGCGGCCCCCGGCGGTCTTCCAACAACCTGCTAGAATGGGCGCCTCCCAAGGGGGGCATGAGGGGGGCCATGACCGACATCCTGCTTGTCATCAGCAACCTGCCGGACCGGGAGAGCGCCCAGCGGCTCGCCGAGAAGCTCGTGGAGGAGCGGCTCGCGGCGTGCGTCAACGTGCTCTCCCCCTGCACCTCGGTGTACCGCTGGCAGGGCCGAACCGAGACCGCGAACGAATTCCCGGTGTTCATCAAGACCCGCCAGGCCCTTTACCCCCGGGTGGAGGCGGCGATCCGCCGCGAGCACCCCTACGAACTTCCGGAAATTATCGCTGTCCTTATAAGCGCCGGGCTGCCCGCCTACCTGGAATGGGTGGCCGCGGAAACCCGCCAGAACAACGACTAACCGCGGCACCGGAAATCATCCATGCGTTTTTTTGCCTGTCTGTTGCTGATCATCGCGTCGGGCCTTGCGGTCGCCCAGGAATCGGGCGCGCCGGCGGGGTCCGGTTTTCTGTCGGGGATAAAGCAGCTGGGATCGAAGCTGGCGGGCGGGAACGACGAACCGGAACTGCTGCCGCCCGAGCAGGCCTTCCCGCTGTCGGTCAGGGTGAGGGACGGCAGAACCCTGGTGGCGGATTTCGGGACCGCCAAGGACTATTACCTGTACCGGGACAAGGTGGCCTTCTCCGTGGAGGGCGCCGCGGACGCCCGCATTGCGAAAGTCGCCATCCCCCAGGGAAAGATGAAAAAGGACCCGATCTTCGGCGAGACCGAGGTCCTGTACCGGCCGTTCCAGGCGGTGATCACCCTGCAGCGGGAGGGCGCGGGCGCCGGCAGCGTCAAGCTCGCCGCCAGCTACCAGGGTTGCAACGAGCCCGTGGGCGTGTGCTATCCGCCCATCAACAGGACCTTCGATTTAGTGCTGCCGGTGGTCACGGCTGCCGCCAGCGCCGTGAGCGGGCCTGCCGAGGCGGCGCCTTCGAGGGAGGCGACGCAGGAGCTGTTTCCCGACTCCGGCAGCAGAAAGGCGGCGCCGGCTTCCGAGTCGTCGCAAATCGCCGCCCTGTTCAGCGGCGGCAGTTTCTGGCTCGTCATTGCCAGCTTCTTCGGCTTCGGGCTGCTGCTGTCCTTCACGCCCTGCATGTTCCCCATGATCCCGATCCTGTCGGGAATCATCGCGCCCCACGGCGAACACCTGACCAAGCGCCGGGGCTTCGTGCTCTCGGCCACCTACGTGCTGGGCATGGCCGTCACCTACGCCCTGGCCGGCATCGCGGCCGGGCTCTCGGGCACCATGCTTTCGGCGGCGCTGCAGAATCCCTGGGTGCTGGGGACTTTTGCACTGATATTCGTCGCACTTTCGTTCTCCATGTTCGGGTTCTACGAGCTGCAGCTGCCGAGCGTCCTGCAGAGCCGGCTCACGGAGGCGAGCAACCGCCTGCACGGCGGGCATTTCACCGGGGTTTTCGCCATGGGCGCGCTCTCGGCTGTGATCGTCGGCCCCTGCGTCGCCGCGCCGCTGGCCGGCGCGCTGCTCTACATCAGCCAGACCGGCGACGTGGTGCTGGGGGGCACCGCCCTGTTCACCCTTGCCCTGGGCATGGGGGCGCCGCTGCTGGCGGTGGGCACTTCGGCGGGACACGTGATGCCCAAGGCCGGGCCCTGGATGGAGGCGGTCAACCGCTTCTTCGGCGTGCTGCTTCTGGGCACCGCCATCTATCTGGTTTCGCCGGTGATCCCTGCCGTGGTGCACATGCTGGGTTGGTCGGCGCTGCTCATCGTCTCGGCGATCTACCTGCATGCCATCGATCCCCTGCCTGCCGGAGCGTCGGGCTACCGGAAATTCTGGAAGGGCGTGGGGGTGATCGCCCTGCTCATGGGGGTGGCGCTGCTGGTGGGGGCCCTTTCCGGCGGCCGCGACATCCTGCAGCCGCTATCGGGACTGCGCTCCGTGTCGGCGGGACCGGCCGGTTCCGGCGTGGTCGAGGGCATCCGCTTCGAGCGGGTGAAGACCGGGCAGGAACTCGATGCGCGGCTCGCCCAAACCGGGGGCCGGTCCGTGATGCTGGATTTTTACGCCGACTGGTGCGTGTCCTGCAAGGAAATGGAGCGCTTCACCTTTTCCGATCCCCGGGTGAAGGCGAAACTCGACCGGATGGTGCTGCTGCAGGTGGATGTCACCGCAAATACCGCGGAGGACGCGGCATTGCTGCGGCGATTCGGGCTGTTCGGGCCGCCGGGGTACCTGTTTTTCGACCCTCAGGGGCGGGAAATTCAGGGTGTCCGGGTCATCGGCTTCCAGGATGCCGATCGGTTCCTCGCCACGCTCCAGGCGACGTCCGGCTGACATGGGGAAAGCCATTCAAGGCCTGCTGATCGGGCTGGTGTCGCTGGCCGCCCTGGGCCTTGGCTATCTCTCCTCCCAGTTTTGGAACACGGGGCCGGGTACGGCCCTCGAGATGCCGGCCGCGGGAAACGCGGGCGCAGAGCCCCTGTTTCTGGCCTCCCTGCCGGACCTGGCGGGAAGGCCTCAGGCCGTTTCCCAGTGGAAGGGCAAGGTGCTGGTGGTCAATTTCTGGGCCACCTGGTGCAGCCCCTGCCGGGAAGAGATCCCCGAGTTCATCCAGGTCCAGGACAAGTACCGGGACCGGGGGCTTGTCTTCCTGGGCATCGCCGTGGACCAGGCGGAACAGGTCAGGGCCTATAGCAAAGAGGTGGGGATCAACTATCCCGTCCTGGTGGGAGAGCTGGACGCCATGGAGTTGTCCCGCAAGGCCGGGAATACCCTGAACGGTCTGCCTTTCACCGCCATCATCGACCGCGCTGGCCGGATCGTGGGCACCAAGGCCGGGCGCCTGACCCAGGCCGCCCTGGAGTCGGTAGTCAGCCCTCTTCTTTAGGATTCCACCTTCAAATCAACGGGAAGTTGGGCGCATCTTCGGTTAATTTCGCCGAATTCTGGACTTTCCGGGGGTTTTGGGGCAGACTCCGCCCCATGCCAAAAACCAAGGCGCCCGGCGCCAAGTCTGTTCTCGTCCTCCATGGCCCCAACCTCAACCTCCTCGGAACCCGCGAGCCCGAGGTTTATGGGACCGTCACGTTGGATGAAATTGACCGGCGTTTGGCGAAGATGGCAAAAAAAACCGGCGCGAAGCTGGCCACTTTTCAGAGCAACTCCGAAGCGGAACTGATCGGTCGCATCCAGAAAGCCCGGGCCGACGGCACCGATTTCATCATCATCAATCCGGCGGCCTTTACCCACACCAGCGTCGCTCTGCGCGACGCCCTGGCGGCCATCAGCGTCCCGTTCGTGGAAGTTCACCTCTCGAACATCTTTGCCCGGGAGGCGTTCCGGCGAGAATCCTTCTTTTCCGATCTCGCGGTGGGGGTGGTGAGCGGACTTGGGGCCAAAGGCTATGAGCTGGCCCTGGAGTACGCCCTCGACCGCATGGCCGGGGAGGGCTGACATGGACCTGAGAAAGCTCAAAAAGCTCATCGACCTGGTGGAGCAGTCGGGGATCGCCGAGCTGGAAATAACCGAGGGCGAGGAAAAAGTCCGCATCAGCCGCTCGGCCCCGGCCGGCCCGGTGGCCTATATGGCGGCGGCCCCCGCCGCCGCCCCTGCACCTGCCGCGCCCCCGGCGGAACCCGAGCCCACGCTTCCGGAGGGGCATATCGTCAAGGCGCCCATGGTGGGCACCTTCTACCGGGCTTCCTCGCCTGGCGCCAAGGCGTTCGTGGACGTGGGCGACAGCGTGGCCGAGGGCGACACCCTGTGCATCATCGAGGCCATGAAACTTCTGAACGAAATCGAGACCGACAAGGGCGGGGTGGTCAAGGCCATCCTGGTGGAGAATGGCCAGCCGGTGGAGTACGGCGAGCCGCTGTTTGTGATCGGGTGAAGGTAAACGGTGAACAGTGAACGGTGAACAGTGAACGGTGAACAGTGAACCGTAACACCCCGCAAACCCCCTGCTGGACGCCACTCGCCCCATCCTGCTGTCTTCCCCATGTTTGAAAAGATCCTGATCGCGAACCGCGGGGAGATTGCGCTGCGCATCCAGCGCGCCTGCCGGGAGCTGGGCATCAAGACCGTGGCGGTGCATTCCGAGGCGGATGCCGAGGCCAAGTACGTGAAGCTCGCCGACGAGTCGGTGTGCATCGGGCCGGCCGCTTCCCGCGACAGCTATCTCAATATTCCCGCCATCATCAGCGCTGCCGAGGTGACCGACGCCGAGGCCATCCATCCGGGCTACGGCTTTCTTTCCGAGAACGCCGATTTTGCGGAACGGGTGGAGCGCAGCGGCTTCGTGTTCATCGGGCCCCGCCCCGAGACCATCCGCCTCATGGGCGACAAGGTTTCGGCCAAGAACGCCATGAAAAAGGCGGGCGTGCCCTGCGTGCCGGGCTTCGACGGGGCGCTGCCGGATTCCGCCGGCGAGATCAAGCGCATCGCCAGGGAGATCGGCTACCCGGTGATCATCAAGGCGGCGGGCGGGGGCGGGGGCCGCGGCATGCGCGTGGTGCACACCGAGGCGGCGCTGCAAAACGCGGTCAGCATGACCCGCTCCGAGGCCCAGGCGGCCTTCGGCAATCCCATGGTGTACATGGAGCGCTTCCTGGAGAATCCGCGCCACATCGAGATCCAGGTGCTGGCCGACGCCCACAGGAACGCGGTGCACCTGGGGGAGCGCGACTGCTCCATGCAGCGCCGCCACCAGAAAATCATCGAGGAGGCGCCGGCGACGGGGCTGTCGCGGCGCCTGCGGGACCGGATCGGCGATCGCTGCGCCGAGGCCTGCCGCAAGATCGGCTACCGGGGCGTCGGCACCTTCGAGTTCCTGTACGAGAACGGCGAGTTCTACTTCATCGAGATGAACACCCGCATCCAGGTGGAGCATCCGGTGACCGAGCTGGTGACCGGGATCGACCTGGTGATGGAGCAGATCCGGGTGGCCGCGGGCGAGAAGCTGCGCTTCAAGCAGCGCGACATCGAGTTCCGGGGCCACGCCCTCGAATGCCGCATCAATGCCGAAGACCCGTTCAAGCTGACACCCTCGCCGGGGCGCATCACTCTCTATCATCCCCCCGGCGGGCCTGGCATCCGGGTGGACTCCCACATCTATCACAACTATTTCGTGCCGCCCCATTACGATTCCATGATCGGCAAGGTCATCGCCTTCGGCGACAACCGGGCCCAGGCCATCGCGCGAATGCGCATTGCGCTTTCGGAAATGGTGGTGGAAGGCATCAAGACCAACATCCCGCTGCACGAGGATCTGCTCAACGACGGGGCGTTCCTGCGCGGCGGCACCAGCATCCATTACCTGGAAGAGAAGCTCGCCAGCCTGCGCAAGGGTTAGCGGGCAACTTCATGCCCTGGCTCGCGCTTACCCTGGAAGTTCCGGCGCGCCACTCGGAGACCCTGAGCGATGCGCTGCTGGAGCTGGGTGCGGTGAGCGTGGAGTTGCAGGACGCCCGCGCCGGCACGCCTGGCGAGAAGCCGCTGTTCGCCGAGCCTGCCTGGGAGGCGTCACCGACCTGGGAGGCGGTGCGCATCCTGGCGCTGTTCAACGAAGGCGCCGACTTGGAGCGCATCGTCGCTGCCGCAGCCGAAGCCGCCGGGCTCCCCGACCTGCCTATACTTCGCGTCGAGCCCGTTCCGGAGCAGGACTGGGTGCGGGCCATCCAGTCCCAGTTTCCTCCCATTCAGGTTTCATCACGGCTGTGGATCGTGCCCACCTGGCACGAGCCGCCGGACGTCGGCGCCGTCAACCTCATCCTCGATCCCGGTCTTGCTTTCGGCACCGGCAGCCACCCCACCACGCGCCTGTGCCTGCGCTGGCTTGACTCCAACATACGGGGTGGCGAACATGTGCTCGACTACGGCTGCGGATCGGGAATTCTTGCGATTGCGGCGCTGAAGCTGGGGGCGGGCCGCGCGCTGGGAGTGGACATCGATCCCCAGGCGGTGGAGGCAAGCCGTGCCAACGCCGCGCGCAACCGAGTCACGGCCGATTTCCTCCTGCCCGATGCGGCGCCGGAAACAGCGGCCGACGTGGTGGTGGCGAACATTCTCGCCAATCCGCTCATGGTCCTGGCGCCGATGCTGGCGCAGGCGACCCGCCCAGGAGGAAAAATCGCGCTGTCCGGAATTCTCGCCGACCAGGCGCAGCAAGTGAGGGACTGCTTTTCTCAATGGTTCGGCATGGACGAGACTCTGGAAGATGAAGGCTGGGTGCTGCTGGCTGGCATCCGGCGCGCGCAAGACTGAGGCGAAGCCATCATGAGCATGATGACCCGATGCCCGGCCTGCGCGACGACGTTCCGCGTCACCTCGGAGCAGTTGCAGGCGCGCCATGGGCGGGTGCGCTGCGGCCAGTGTTCGACCGTGTTCAACGCCTTCGACACCCTGAGTACGGTTTCCGAGGAAGCGGCTGCCGGGAAGAGGCTGGTTGGCGAAGCGCCGTCCGGAGAGTCCGCAGTTGAGGAGCCGCGCGAGGCCGCCATGCGGCGCGCGGAACCAGGGGCCGGCAACGGCGACGCGGCGACGGGTCCGGTACGGCTGCGGGAGAATTCCACGCCCCATTTCGACGACTATGCGCCGGTGCTGGAGCGGCCGCCGCGCAACCGGCCCTGGGCACTGGGTTCGCTGCTGCTCCTGCTGCTCCTCGCCGGACAGGCCGCCTACCAGTTGCGCACCGAGCTGGCCACGGTGCTCCCCGGGACGCGCCCTTACCTGGAAATTCTCTGTGAATACGTTTCCTGTACGGTGGCGCTGCCCCAGCGGGTGGAGTACCTGAACATCGAATCCTCCGATCTCAAGGCCGATCCCGGCCGGCCCGGCGTGATCCTGCTCTCCGCCACGCTGCGCAACAACGCGCCCTTTCCCCAGGGCTTTCCGGCGCTGGAACTGACGCTTACCGACACCCAGGACCAGCCGGTGGCGCGCCGGGTGTTCCTCCCGGCGGATTATCTGGGAAGGAATACCGGTACCGGGGCCGGCATCGCGCCCAACCGCGCGCTCGACATCCGCCTGGCATTGGGAATCACCGATCTTCCGGCAGCAGGGTATCGCCTCTATCTTTTTTACCCGTAATTCCGGTTGCCGGGGGAATGGCCCTCGGGTATAGTAGCCGCGCCTGAAATCTCCGCGGGAGAGCGTGGCGCAGCCGGCCACCGCCGAAGGCGTAATCACCCGAAACCGCTCAGGCCGAAGGAACCGCGGACGACGGCAACTCTGGAGAGCGCCGCGCCGGCCGGAAACCGGACGACGGCCACCGAAGGGGCACGCGGGATGACCGCAATCTCTCAGGTACCAGGACAGAGGGGTGAAGCTCGATGGAGCTTCGCCCCTTTTGCTTTTTGGAGGCCATGCTGAAACAGACTCCCCTCAATCCCGTCCACCGGGCGCTCGGCGCGAAGATGGTGGATTTCGGCGGCTGGGACATGCCGCTGCATTACGGCTCCCAGATCGAGGAGCATCACCAGGTGCGCCGCGACGCCGGCATGTTCGATGTGTCCCACATGCTGGCGGTGGATTTCCTCGGCGAGGGCGGGCGAACTTTCCTGCGGGGACTCATCGCCAATAACGTGGACAAGCTCTCGCTGCCGGGCAAGGCCCTGTACTCCTGCCTGCTCGACGAAGCGGGCCACGTGATCGACGATCTCATCGTCTACTTCATGCGGGAGGGCTGGTTCCGGATGGTGGTGAACGCCGGCACTGCGGACAAAGACCTTTCATGGATCGGCGGCCGCGCCAGGGGCGCCGGCAAGGACCTGGAGATCACACCGCGGCGCGACCTGGCGATGATCGCGGTGCAGGGGCCCAACGCCCGGGCGAAGTTCTGGCAGGCCATGCCGGGCACCCGGACCGTGACCCAAAATCTCAAAGTATTCCAGGCGGCCGAAGCGGAAGGCATGTTCATCGCCCGCACCGGCTACACCGGCGAGGACGGGTTCGAGATCATGCTGCCCGCAGCGAAGGCGGAAGAACTCTGGAACCGCCTGGCGGCCTGCGGCGTGAAGCCGGCGGGGCTCGGGGCCCGCGACACGCTGCGGCTGGAGGCGGGGATGAATCTCTACGGCCAGGACATGGATGAGACCGTGACGCCCTTCGAATCGGGGCTGGCCTGGACCGTGGACATGAACAGCCCGCGGGATTTCGTCGGCAAGGCGGCGCTGCAGCAGAAGCTTCCCGCGCGTCAACTGGTCGGCCTGGTGCTCGTGGACCGCGGCGTGCTGCGCAGCCACCAGAAAGTCATCACGCCGTCCGGCGAAGGCGAGATCACCAGCGGCACTTTTTCCCCGACGCTCAACCGGTCCATTGCGCTGGCCCGGCTGCCGGTGGGAGCGAAAGTCGGCGATGAAGTGAAAGTGGAAGTGCGCGACAAGCGGCTTGCGGCGCGGGTGGTGAAATATCCCTTTGTGCGCAACGGAAAAGCATTGGTCTAAACCACACAGAGGCACAGAGAACTTCAAGATCAAAAGCATCAACGCAAAGGAAAAAAGAAGGGGCCGCAAAGGACGCAAAGGATCTGTTGAAATGAATCGTTTTCTTTCTTTGCGATCTTTGCATCTTTGCGTTGAAAGATTTTGTCTTTCTCTGTGCCTCTGTGGTGAAGATTTTCTTGGAGAGTGATATGAGCATTCCTGCTGAACTGAAATACACCAAGACCCACGAGTGGGCCCGCCTGGAAGGCGACGGACTGGTATCGGTGGGCATCACCCACCACGCCCAGGAACTGCTCGGCGACATGGTGTTTGTGGAAAACCCCCAGGTCGGCCGCAAGCTTGGCGCCAACGAGGAGTGTGCGGTGGTCGAATCGGTGAAAGCCGCCTCCGACGTGTACGCCCCGGTCGCCGGCGAAGTCGTGGCGGTAAACGGCGAACTGGAGGGCGCCCCCCAGAAGATCAACGAAGACCCCTACGGCGCCTGGATGTTCCGGCTCAAGCCCGCCAACCCGGCGGATTTGCAAGGCCTGCTCACCGCCGCCCAATATCAGGAGCAGGTGGAGAGCGAGGAACACTAAATATCTGAATGACTTTTGAGGTTCATTCATGCCGTTCATCCCCCATACCGAAGACGACATCCGGGCGATGCTGGAAGCGATCGGCGTCGCCCGCATCATCGGCGTCGCCCGCATCGACGACCTGTTCGATGAGATTCCCGCGAACCTCAAGGGCGGCGCCCTGAGCCGGATTCCGCCGGCTCTCAGCGAGGCGGAAATCGCGCGGCTCATGCTGGAGCGGGCCGAGCAGGACGGGCGCTATCTCAACTTCATCGGCGCCGGCGCCTACGAGCACCACGTGCCGGCGGCGGTATGGCAGATCGTTTCCCGCGGCGAGTTCTATTCCGCCTACACGCCCTACCAGGCGGAGGCGAGCCAGGGCACGCTGCAGCTCCTGTACGAATACCAGTCCATGATGACGTCCCTCACCGGGCTCGAGGTGTCGAATGCGAGCCTGTATGACGGGGCCTCGGCGCTCGCCGAAGCGGTGCTGATGGCGGTGCGCGCCCACAAGACCTCGCGCCGGGTGCTGGTGCCCGCCACCGTGCATCCCGCGTATCGCCGCGTGGTGAAGAGCATTGTGCGGAACCAGGGCATCGAGATCGTGGAGCTGCCCTATTGCACCGAGCGCGGCCACACGCTGCCCGAATCCCTCGCAGTCCACTTGGGGCAGGACATCGCGGCGCTGGTGATTCCCCAGCCCAATTTCTTCGGCGTGCTGGAGCCGGTGGACGAGCTCACGCGCTGGGCCCACGCCAACCAGGCCCTCGCACTGGCGCTGGTGAATCCGGTGACGCTGGCGCTGCTCTCGGCGCCGGGCGAGTGGGGCGGCGAGGGCGCCGACGTGGCGGTGGGCGACGGCCAGCCGCTCGGCATCCCGCTTTCCAGCGGCGGCCCCTACTTCGGTTTCATGTGCTGCAAGAAGGAGCTGGTGCGGCAAATGCCGGGGCGCATCGTGGGCCGCACCGTGGACCGCGATGGGAAGCCCGGATTCACGCTCACGCTGCAGGCCCGGGAGCAGCACATCCGCCGCTCCAAGGCCACGTCCAACATCTGCACCAACCAGGGCCTGATGGTGACCGCCGCCACCATTCACATGGCGATCCTGGGCCCGGAAGGTCTGAAGCGGGTGGCGGAGAAAAGCCACGCCAACACCATGGACTTGTTGCAGCGGCTGACGGGAATCAGCGGCGTGAAGCGGTGCTTCACTGGCCCGGTCATGCACGAAGCGGTGGTCACGTTGCCTGCGCCCGCTGCCGATGTATTGCGGGCCCTCAGGGCGCAGGGCATACTGGGCGGCGCCGATCTGGGGCCGCATTTTCCTGAGCTCGGGCACGCCGTTCTGGTGTGCGCCACCGAAACCAAGACGGAGCAGGACCTCGCCCGCTACGCGGAGCATCTGGCCCGCATTGCCGCCAAGCGGCAGGAGGCTCCACCCTGCGCCCGGAAGACGCCCATCAAGCCATAACACACAAGGAGATCACCATGGTTACGCTGGCAGGAAATCCCATCAAGGTCGAAGGCAGCTTCCCCAGGGCGGGCGCCAAGGCGCCCGACTTCAAGCTGGTCAACAAGGACCTGAAGGACGTGACGCTCGGGGAGTTCGCCGGGAAGCGCAAGGTGCTCAACATCGTGCCCAGTCTCGACACGCCGGTGTGCGCCACCTCCACCCGCAAGTTCAACGAGCAGGCGGCTGCGCTCAGGAACACCGTGGTGCTGGTGATTTCTGCCGACCTGCCCTTCGCCGCATCGCGCTTCTGCGCGACGGAAGGCCTCAGCAACGTGGTGACCCTGTCCACGCTGCGCGGCGGCGCGGAGTTCAAGCGCGGCTACGGCGTGGACATCGCCGACGGGCCGCTGGCCGGCGTCACCGCCCGGGCGGTGGTGGTGCTGGACGAGAACGACAAGGTGCTGCATGCCGAGCTGGTGCCGGAGATCAAGCAGGAGCCCAATTACGACGCGGCACTGGCGGTGCTGAAGTGAGGGGTAGGTTGGGCTCCGCCGGGGCGGAGCCCAACATCGCGAAAAATGGTTGGTCATGTTGGGCTTCGGGCCTTGCGCCCGAAGCCCAACCTACCGGCAACCCGGTGGTGAAAGGACGTCATGTTGATCTTTGAACTCTCGCGGCCGGGCCGCGGCAATTTTCACCAGGCGCCGGCAAAAGGTGCCGGCCTGGACGACATTCCGCAGAATCTCATGCGGAAATCCCCGCCGCGCCTGCCCGAGGTGTCGGAGATGGACGCGGTGCGCCACTACACGCGGCTGTCCCAGAAGAACTTCTCCATCGACACCCATTTCTATCCCCTGGGGTCCTGCACCATGAAGTACAACCCGCGGGCGTGCAATTCGCTCGCGATGCTGCCCCAGTTCCTGGCGCGACACCCGCTCGCGCCCGAGGAAACCGGCCAGGGGTTCCTCGCCTGCCTCTACGAGTTGCAGGAGATCCTGAAGGACGTGACGGGAATGGCAGGGGTGAGCATGGCCCCCATGGCGGGCGCCCACGGGGAATTCGCGGGGGTGGCGATGATCCGCGCCTACCACGAATCGCGAGGCGACACGGCCCGCAGCGAGATCATCGTGCCGGACGCGGCCCACGGCACCAATCCCGCCACCGCGACCATGTGCGGCTACAAGGCGGTGGAGATTCCCACCACGAAAGAAGGCAACGTGGATCTGGCGGCCCTCAGGGCGGCGGTGGGGCCCCGGACCGCGGGCCTCATGCTCACCAATCCCTCCACCCTCGGCGTATTCGAGGAGGCGATCCAGGAGGTCCAGAAAATCGTTCACGACGCGGGCGGGCTGCTCTACTACGACGGCGCCAACCTCAATGCCATCCTGGGGCGGGTGAAGCCGGGGGACATGGGCTTCGACGTGATTCACATGAACCTGCACAAGACCTTTTCCACGCCCCACGGCGGCGGCGGACCCGGAGCGGGCCCGGTGGGCGTGAACGAGCGGCTGCTGCCGTTCCTGCCGCTGCCGGTTGTCGCCCGGGACAAGGGCGCCTGCCGGCTGCTCGTCGAGCAGGATCGTCCCCAGTCCATCGGGAGGCTCTCCGCCTTCCTCGGCAATCCCGGCGTGCTGCTGCGCGCCTATGTGTACGCGCGGATGCTGGGCGCGGAAGGCATGCGGCGGGTGGCGGACTTCGCCACCCTCAACGCCAATTACCTGATGGCGGAGCTGAAGAAGGCGGGATTCGAAGTGGCTTTTCCGATGCGCCGGGCGAGCCACGAGTTCATCGTCACGCTGAAGGCGGTGAAGGAGGAGACCGGCGTCAGCGCCATGGATTTCGCCAAGCGGCTGCTGGACTACGGCTTCCACGCGCCCACCACCTATTTCCCGCTGCTGGTGCCCGAGTGCCTGCTGATCGAGCCCACCGAAACCGAATCGAAAGAGACCCTGGACGCGTTCGTTGCGGCGATGAAGAACATCCTCGAAGAGGCCCGCGGCAATCCGGAGCTGGTGAAGGGCGCGCCCCATACCACGCCGGTGCGCAGGCTCGACGAAGTGAAGGCGGCGCGGGAGCTGGACCTGGCCTGGAAACAGGCCCCCTGAGGAGGCGCCATGCCGTTCATGTTCCTGCTGCTCATTTTCGTCATCGGCGCCGTGGCGTGGGGGTCTTTCCGCAATAACCTCCGGGGCGTGGACAAGACGAAGCTCCTGGTCTGCAACGCGGCGGGGCATCCTCTCCTGGGGCCTTGAAGTGAACGTCGACACCCTCTTTTTGCTGGCCGGGCCACGCAGCGCCGGGAAAACGAAATTCATCCAAGATTGTGGCACGTTCATAGGCCCCGACCGGCGGCCACCTGAGCTGCAACCGTTTTTCGAGAAGGCGCTGCAGGTGATTCATCTCGCGGATCTGGATCTTCATGCGGGAGAGACGTACGCTGCGTTGCGGCTGCACGCGGACATGTTCACTCCATTCGCATATCTGCCCGCTTGCTCGGAGTTCTATTTGCGGGAGCGGCTCACCGTTGACAACCTGCGCAAGTATCGCAGGATGGAAAGCATCGGGAACGCGAGGACGATTTTTGCATTGATTCTCAGGATTCCGCGACGGACGGTGCTTCGGCGATGGATCGCAAGATCTGCCGAAAACCGCGACACGAGGGTGCACACAAACCTGGCGCATATCTACTCGGACGCTTCGGGCGACGCGCTGTTCGATCGCCTTTACGATGTTTGGTACGAGTTCATCCGGTCGCTTGGTCCGGCCGGGGTTTGGGATGTGGAGGAACAGGACGGCAAGTATACTTTGAGACGAAGGGTCTGAATGTGACAGGTTTGCCCAGTTGATGCACCGGAGCCGCCGCCGGGGCGCCGGGGGTTGATACTCTGACGTCGGGAAATCCCGCTTTGCCGGAAACGACGCCCCGGTAGGCTATAATCCGCGGCATTCCGTTGCGGACTTCCCCATGCATACCCTGATCTGCGGCTCCATCGCCTACGACACCATCATGGTGTTCCCGGACTATTTCAAGAATCACATCCTGCCGGAGCAGATCCATATTCTGAACGTGGCGTTCCTGGTGCCGGACATGCGGCGCGAATTCGGCGGCTGCGCCGGCAACATCGCCTACACCCTGCGCATGCTGGAGGGCTCGCCCCTGATCATGGCCACCGTGGGCGAGGACTACCAGCCCTACGCCTACCGGCTGGAGAAACTCGCCCTTTCCCAGAAGCACATCCGCCGGGTTCCCGGGACATTCACCGCCCAGGCCTTCATCACCACCGATCTCGACGACAACCAGATCACGGCATTTCATCCGGGGGCGATGAATCATTCCCACCAAAACCACGTGGGCGATGCCAGGGACCTGGTGCTCGGCATCATCTCCCCGGACGGGCGGGAGGGCATGCTGCAGCACGCCCGGGAGTTTCACGAGGCGGGCATCCCGTTCGTGTTCGACCCGGGCCAGGGGCTGCCCATGTTCAGCGGCGAAGAGCTGCTGCGCTTCGTCGGCATGGCCGATTACGTGACGGTGAACGACTACGAGGCCCAGTTGCTCCAGGACCGGACCGGGCACAAAATCGAGACCCTGGCGAAACTCGTGAAGGGGCTGGTGGTCACACTGGGAGCCAAGGGATCGATCATCTACTCCGATGCGCAGCGCGTCGAGATTTCCTGCGTAAAGGCGGAAGCGGTGGTGGATCCCACGGGCTGCGGCGATGCCTACCGCGCGGGACTGCTGTACGGCATTTCCCTGGGCATGGCGCTCCCGGACGCGGGGCGGCTCGCCTCGCTGCTCGGCGCCCTCAAGATCGCCCACCGCGGAGGGCAGAACCATCACTTCACCCGCGGCGAGGTGGCCGAGCGCTTCAAGCGGGAATTCGGCCATCGGCCGTGGTAACGAAAGGACATCTCATGACACGTACTTTAGGAATTGTTGCAGTGCTTGCTGCGGCCCTCATCGCCGCGGGCTGCGCCACCGGCCGCTCGGGCGCGGCCTACACCCGTGACCAGGCGCGCCAGGAGAGTAACGTTCGCATGGGCATGGTGGAAAGCGTGCGCCAGGTCACCATCGAAGGCACCCGCAGCGGAGTGGGCGCCGTGGCGGGAGGCGCCGTGGGCGGTATCGCCGGCAGCAGCGTCGGCCACGGCAAGGGCGCCCAGGTGGGCGCGGTGCTCGGTGCCGTGGGCGGCGGGGTCGCGGGCCAGGCCATCGAGGAAGCGACCACCCGCAAGCCGGGGATCGAGATCACCGTCAAGCTCGACAGCGGGCAGATGATCGCCATCACCCAGGAAGCCGACGAAACTTTCAGACCGGGAGAACAGGTGCGGGTGCTCTCGGGCGGCGGCGTGTCGCGGGTGAGTCACTGATGGCTGTAGCAGGGGATTCATCCCTGACCCGCGCAGCGGAGAGTCGCGAATGAATTCGCTGCTACAGACCGATCGTTCCGCCGCCGTGTGCCGCAGAGCCGCCGCCACACCCTGAACCCCTTGCCGGTTCGCGTTTTTCGCCTGCTGCGCGTTGCGCTGCATCTCGCGGTTGCCGTCTACCGCGCCGCGTTCCTCTATCCCCGCGCCGGAAAGCCGCGCCAGGCCGGGATGGTGCGGGAATGGTCGTCGCAGCTGCTCGCCATCCTCCATGTCCGGCTGCGGGTCGAGGGCGCACCGCCGGCGGGGCCCGTCCTGCTGGTGAGCAATCACATCTCGTGGCTCGACATCTTCGTTCTCGACGCGGTGTGCGCCACCCGCTTCGTCGCCAAAGTGGAGGTCCGATCCTGGCCGGTGATCGGCTGGCTGTGCGCGAGGGCGGGGACGCTGTTCATCGAGCGCGAGCGGCGCCACGATACCGGGCGGGCCAGCCGGACCATGCTGGCGGCGCTCGAAGCCGGGGATGCGGTGGCCGTCTATCCCGAGGGCACCACCACCGACGGCACCTGGCTGCGGCATTTTCACACCTCGCTGCTGCAGCCCGCGGTGGCGACCGGGGCCGCGGTCCGTCCGGCCACGATCCGTTATCTCGAAGCGGACGGGCGCATTGCCGTCGCTCCCGCCTACGTGGACGATCTCACGATCTGGGATTCGCTGCTGAACATCGTGGCGATGCCGGAAATCCACGCGGTCATGACTTTTCTGCCGCCCATTCCGGCCGCGGGCAAAAACCGCCGGGAGCTCACCCGGGCGGCGGAGGAGGCTATCGCCAGCGCTTTGTCCCTGGCGGCGCCGCGCAGGCCACCTGGAACACCCGGCGGTCCTCCAGCCGCACCGCGCTGAGCTCGCCGCCCCACAGGCAGCCCGAGTCCAGGGCGATGAGCCCCGGCGCCAGGCGCAGCCCCAGCGCCGACCAGTGGCCGCACACCACTGTGGCGCCGCGGCTCGCCCGTTCCGGCACCTCGAACCAGGGCAGGTAGCCAGCGGGAATGTGGGGCAGTTTCCCGGTGTAGTGAAATTCCATCGCGCCCTCGGGGGTGCAGATGCGCAGCCGGGTCATGGCGTTGATGATGACCCGCATCCGGTCGTAGCCCGCGAGGTCGTCGCGCCAGCGGTCGGGGAGGTTGCCGTACATGTGGGCGCACAGCGCGTCGAAATCCTTTCCCCGGAGCACCGCTTCCACCTCGCGCGCCAGATCGAGCGCTTTTGCCACCGACCACGACGGCAGCAGCCCCGCGTGGACCATGGCGTAGTCGCCCTCGGCGTGCAGCATCTTCTGCCGGCGCAGCCAGTCGAGGAGCTCGTCGCGGTCGGGCGCGGCGAGGAGGTCCCGGATGGTGTCGTGCTTGCGCAGCTTCTCGTGGCCGCCCGCCACCATCAGCAGATGCAGATCGTGGTTTCCCAGCACCGTGACGGCGGCTTCTCCGAGGCCCTTTACGAAACGCAGCAGCGCCAGCGAGTCGGGCCCCCGGTTCACCAGGTCGCCCACCAGCCACAGGCGGTGGCGCGCCGGGTCGAACCCGATGAGATCGAGGAGCTGCCGGAATTCCCGATAGCAGCCTTGCAGGTCGCCGATGGCGTAGGTGCTCATTCGACAAGGGCCGGGAGATGGTTGAAAAACACGCCGGAGTGAGTATTGTCGTCATTCCGGCGTACACGTCACCCCGGAAGGATTCAATCCGGGGCGGAATCCAGGAGGGGTCGGTGGTCCGGAAAAAAAAGGCGCAGCCGATGCCGCGCCTTTTTTTCGGGTGATGCCGCGCCTACTTGGCCTGCGAGACCATGTAGTCCACCGCCGCCTTCACATCCCCGTCCGGCAGGCCCACGTTTCCACCCTTGGGCGGCATCGCCGCCTTGCCCTTGAGGGCGCTGCCGTAAAGCGCGCTGGTGCCGCCCTTGAGCCGCGGCGCCCAGGCCGCCTTGTCGCCGAGCTTGGGCGCGCCCGCCGCGCCGGTGTTGTGACAGGCGCCGCAGGTACTATCGTAGACCGACTTGCCCTTGCCGCCGGCGGCCGCCGCGGTCGCAGGCGCGGCAGCGGTCTTTTCGGCGGGCGCGGGCTTGGCTTCGGCCGCCGGCTTCGCCTCAGCCGCCTTGGGCGCGGGCGCCTCCAGCTTGCCGCCGGACTGGTTGGCCATGTAGATCACCGCCAGCGCGATTTCGCTGTCGCTCAGGCCCGCGGCGCCCCCCTTGGGCGGCATCTGCCCCTTGCCCTTGATGGCGGACTCGGTGAGCTTGTCGAGCCCCTGCTTCAGCCGAGCCTTCCAGGCGCCCGCGTCGCCCACCTTGGGCGCGTTGAGGGCGCCGGTCTGGTGACAGGCATTGCACACTTCCTTGACGATCTGCTCGCCGCTCTTCTGGGCGGCGGCAACCCCGGCCTCCTCGAGCGTCACCTCGCCCACGGGTTTCAACCGCTTCGCCACCTCTTCCTTGGACATGGCGGGGCTGTCCTTGTCGAGGCCGGAGGAGGTGGCCGCATACCGGGCCAGCATCACCAGGATGGCGATGGTGACAATGAAGCTCATCAGGATCACGATAATGAGCTGCTGGGGGGTCTTGATCGCCGAGGAATGGTCTTCCTGGTGCGCAACTTCGGTCATGGGCAATCCTTTTCGGGGCGGGCTCGGAAAAGCGCAAATTATAGCCAGAATCCGCGTCGGCTCAAAGCTAGGCCGTGGACTGAAAAGGCAAAAACGGCTATCCTATGCAGCCTTTCCGCGCGCCCGTAGCTCAGCTGGATAGAGTACTGCCCTCCGAAGGCAGGGGTCGGACGTTCGAATCGTCTCGGGCGCGCCAATTTTCCCCACGGCGAATTTGCGCCTCGATCATCCGTTCCCGCCCGGTGGGTGCCGCTTTGTCGTCATCGTTTCCTGGGGGCACTGTAACGCGACAGATGGTTTGCGAACGCGCGTCACTTGGTTTGCAACTGCCGTAAAACGTCACTTCGGGGGCCTTTTACGAGCCGTTAAAGGGGCCGTCCGCGGCCACCTCTCCTCACCTCAATCGTCTTTCGTGGTCTCCCGCGATTGCCTGGTCGGCCAGTCACCCAGGTAATAGCGGTGGTAGATGTACCAGGCATACAACCAGATCATGACCTGCACCACGCCGACCGCCAGCCAGAACTGCCAGCTCGTGATGAATTCCAGGGGCGTCATTGGGGCTAGAAATGACTCCCGAAAAATAACCCGCTCCCTTTCGGCGTCGGGGCCAGGGCGACGAGGGCTCCGACGCTGTCACCAGCTATATACTCGCACTTCACCGCGCCCACCGAGACCGCCCGCCCCGCCTATGGAAGTCCCTCCGCCTCCACCGCCACCACCCCCGCCCGGAGCACCACCGGCCCCACCTATGCCGCCCGTCCCTGCTGTATGAGGGGAGCCGCCTCCGCCACCGTCACCTGCGCCCGTGGTGCGTGAGGTTCCTGCGGTTCCGCCCGCCCCGCTGCTTCCTGCCCCGCCCGCTCCGCCTCCACCAACTGCATAGGATTGGTGCGCCCCGCCTGCTTGTGCCGTAGACGCAATATTGCCGGTATCCACGCCCCCACCGGAAGCTCCACCAGCCGCGGCAAATAAAGACGAACCTCCAGCGCGTGACGTGGTATTGGTGTTACCTTGCCCACCCCCCGCACCGCCGCCGAATTCAGCATTTGATCCCGATGCAGCGGTACTAGCGCCCGCACCCTGTCCTGCGATGCCGTTCGCTCCCGCGTTGGAAGCCGGAACACCCCCCAGATTGTTGTTTGTGTCGCCAACGATTCCGGCGCCACCGCTTCCGCCTCCTGAACCCCCGCTGCGCGTCGTTCCTGTTCCGCCCAAGGCGCCGCCTCCGCCTCCATAGGCGGTAAGATACGATCCGAAACTGGAGTTCCCACCCGAACCGCCAGCGGTGCCCGCCGCTGACGAACCGCCCGTTCCCGCGGTTCCCGCAGTTCCCACAGTAACCGTTTCCGTCCCCGCCAAGTCCGACGCACGAAAAGTCTTCGATACCAATGCGCCGCCGCCTCCGCCACCACCCCCGGCGCGATGGGAACCTGCCGCTCCCCCAGCACCACCACCGCCGCCTCCCCCGGCGCCAACGCAGATCACGTGCACGAACGTGGCATTTGCGGGTTTGGTCCAGGTGCCATTCGTAGTGAATACCTGTACGTCGCCCGTCACGCCCAGCTCACCGCGCGCCTCGGCCGGCGTCATGGCGGCGATTCCGCCGGTGGCCTTGCGCCCCAGGAATGTGCTCGCCGGTACGGGCAATGCCACCGGCGTATCGTCGGCGTCGGCCTTGAGGATCGTGTAGGCATCGAATAGCGCCTTGGCGACGAACGCGCCGGGATTGATCCCGGAATACTGGCTGAAGATCAGGCTGGTCGTGCCCAGAACGATCGGGTTGTTGGTGGTGAGCACCCAGCCCGTATCCGCGTTGGCGGTGCCCTCCTCGACATAGGTGTACATGCCGGCCGTGACCTCATCGGACGCATTCGCGTCAGATCTTCGAGTCATAGCTGCAGCTGAACCGTTGAATAGGTAGATCCCGTTCTCCGCGCCGGCGTTCTGATCCTTGAGCAACATTGATTCACCGCTCGCCAGCGTCACGTCATCGAATACCGAGGTCCCGGGATTGGCTATGTTGATGTTGGCAGTCGATGCGGCGCGCACGGAGTCCTTGACGTCGATCGACGGGCCGCTCGGGCCGGAGAGGCTGACAGTCCAAGCCGCGAACGTCCCCGCACCATTGACACGCTCCACATTCACCGTCAAATCGCCGGTGCCGGAGTTGTAGGCGGTGACATCCCCGTGCATCCACTTCGTGCCGTCGGCGGTGTTGGCGATCTTCACGCTCATTCCGACCACGATGGATTTGCCCGCCTGGATGGTGAGGGTCTTGCTCCCCGCGCCGATGGCCAGCGACGTGGTAGAGGTCGCCGACGTGCCGGGGGCGGCGGCGGCGGTCGCAGCGCTGGCCGCCGCCGCCGTGGCCTTGGCGACGGTATTCTGGGCGACGGCCACCACCTGGCCGAGCGCCGGAACAAAGCGCGTGCGATGCCCGCCGTTGCCGAGGCCGGTGGTCGCGTTGGAGTCGTCGGTGACGGTCGAGCCGTCGCCGCCGACGGATGCGGGGAAAGTAACAGAGGCCATCAGACGATCTCCTTCAGTTCGAATCCCATCGTGGTGTTGTCGAAGTAGGGATACTCCAGCGCCGAGAGCTGGCGCAGCCGGCACAGGAACGCGCGCCGGATCATGTGTGTCGTGTCGTTGGGGTCCGGCACGACGAACGCCTCGCCCGAGATGCCGAGCCGGCGCGGCGCCTCCAGCGCCCGGGCGTGGCCCTCGTCGTGATCCAGAAATCGCAAGGTGCAGCGATACACCCGGAATTTCGTGCGCGCGTCGAAATATTCTTGGCCGCCGAGGGAGGACTCGATCTCGGTGGGGTCCTCATAGCCGAGGCTCGCGCCCCAGGAATGGTTGACCGCAGGCTGCCACTGGCCGGCGAGGAACAGCCGCCCGGCCTCGACGTAGCCGTCGGGGTTGGCCGGCACCAGGTCGTCGAACTCCACCCGCCAATAGCGGGCGCGGGTCGCCGCGGGAAGCAGGTGAATGAGAGCCGAGGTGTAGCCGGCCCGGTCCTCCGCCAGCAGCTTGCCCTCCCACCAGTTATCCTCTTCCCAGTCCAGGCTCTCGGTGGGATAGATCGCGGGCCAGACATCGAGCCAGCCCGAGTCGTAGAGCAGCACCGAAAAATCCGAGACATCGGCGCCGCGCACCCGGTACTGGGCGTCGATGGAGAGGTTGTGGGCTACCAGCGCCAGCAGGCGCACCGGCCGTGATTTGGTGAGGGCGCAATCGAATTTCGTGCTCGCGAGCGCAAGGTCCACACTGCGTGCCTTCTTGGAGAGCAGCCGGTCCTGGAAATTGACAAGCGGCAGCGCCGACTGCCAGGAGCCGCCGGAGAGCGTCGCCTCGTCGCCGCGGTTGGGGAACGCCAGGATCATGTTGGCCATCGCGTCATCCCCACAGCGTGAGATCGAGGGCGTGGAGCCGCAGGTCGGGCTGGATCCCGATCACCCGGAAATCCTTGCCGGCGGCGAACCCAAAGCGGCCGACCTTCACCGTGACGACCTTGCCGAGATCCACCGCGGCGGCGAGCGTCGCGTCGAGCCGGACGTGGAGCTTCAGGGGGTCGCGGCGCACCTTGTAGAGATCGCGGATGCGGTTGGCCTCGGTCTGGGCGTCCGACTCGACGGTGAGCAGCGTCGTGACCGCGAGCTCCGGCGCCAGCAGGTGCAGCGTCTGCACCGCGGTGTCGGTGGCGGTCACGCGCCGGGTTTCCTGGCGCAGCCACTCGCGCTGGGCGTTCGCCACCCCGGCGGCGAGATCGCTGTCCTGCACCGCGTAATTCCGGAGGTAATCGAGATTCACCCGGTAGGCGGGCACGCCGCGGCCCGCATCGGCGGAGGCCACGCGCTCGATGCGCCCGACGGTCTCCACCTCGGTGAGCGTCGCCACCGCGGCGCCGGAGGGCGCCTCCAGGCGCTGCAGGCGGAACTGACCCAGGCGGTCGAATCCCCACCAGGCGCCGACCGAGGCGCACAGCTCATCGAGGGCGCTCTTGGTGGGGCGCTCCTCGGCGATCCAGATGCCGACCACCGCCGCGTTCGCGGTGTCGAGCGCGGTGATGTCGCCCGCGACCACGTCGCCGGAGGCAATGCCGCCCGGTCCGGTGACGATCGCCTGCACGATCTGGGCCACGGTGCGGGCGGCGGCGGTCGCGCCTTGGGTCGCGTCGGCGGTGATGAGTCCGGCGGGGTTGCTGCCGAGCCGGAAATAGCCGCCGGCCGGCCACGCGCGGAAATTCCCGGCCGCCGGCGCGTTGGTCTCCATGTCGGTCTGCGAGGTGTAGTCCGTGCCTTTGGTCAGGGCAATGCCCTGGTCGTAGACCGCGTCCACCGCGTTGACCGCTCCGTCGTTCACCTGGTAGATGAGGCGCGAGGAGTTCACCATCGGCGCCGGGATGTTCTTCACCACGCCGTAGAGCCGGGGCTTGGGTTTGCCTTTGAGATCGCCGGCGACCCCCTCCAGGCCGGCGGGCAGCGCGTTGGTGCCCGCGTATTTCGTCGTCTGAATCGGCCGGTCGAGCTCGGCCTGGCGGTCGCGCAGCCGGAGCGTCACCTGGTGCCACGAGAACCCGGCCTGTTCCAGCGTGCCCTTGAGCACGGTCACAAACCCGGAGGGATAGGCCGCGGTGTCCTCGCCCAGCAGGATCGTGGCCGCGCGCCCGTCGAACCCATAGTCGATGAGGCCGTCGAGCCCGCCGTCGGCGTTGGCGAGCACCAGCTCCCCGTAGCCCACGCGGGATTCGCCCGAGGTGCGACCCTCGGAAAAAATGTCGCGCCGCATGTTGGCCGGCTGCTGGATGCGCGGGGCGTACCAGGCGTGGGCCGGGGTCTCGGATGGCCGGGTGGTGAACCCGTGCGTCGAGTAGCGCAGCGTGGTGGCGCCACCAATGGTCCAGGAGGCGTAGGTGCCGGAGCCGGTGGTGGAGGTGATATTGAGCACCAGGGCCCGGGTCGCCGGCGTGTAGGAGGTCACTGTTCCGGTCATGGTGTTGCCGCCGCCGGCGTCTGCCGTCACCGGCATCCCCGCGATGAAGGCGATGTCGGCCGAGAGTGTAAAGGTCTTGCTGCCGGTGCCGATGGCGAGCGAGGTGGCGGAGGCGCCCTGGATGTAGGCGACCAGCTCGGCGAGGTAGATCGCACTCATGCCGCTGCCTCCAGCCGCGCCTTGTTCTCGATGCCGGCGAGGCGGCGCTCCATCGCGTCTAATTTTCCGATCAGCTGCCGGTTCGCCTCGCTCTGGAGGCGCACCAGGGCGCGCAGCTCCTCCACCGTTTGTTTCTGCCCCGCCACCAGCGCATCGTTGGCGGCCGCCTCGACCCGGATGCCGTAGCGGCGCAGCACCGCGCTGGAGGCGGGATCGACGATGATCTCGCCGGCGTGGATATTGGCCAGCATGTCGCGCGGCACGGCGGCCGTGCCGGCATCGAACCGCTGAATCTCCGCGGTGCGGGTGCCGATCGTGGTGTTGAGGTCCCGCAGCGCGGTGGTCGCCTCGGTCTGGGCGGCGGTCAGCGCCGCGCTGCGGTCGGCCTCCGGGTTCTGCGCGATCTGATCGCGGGCGATGGATTGCAGCGTCGCCGTCACCGTCTCGAAAATCGCCGCGTACTGGGCGCCGGAGGCGTAGTAGCCGCGCGCCTCCTCCAGGTAGGTCTGGGCCCGCGGCTGCAAGAGATCGAACGCCGCGGTGTCGCCGGCGCGCACCCGGTTCACCGCGTTGAAAAACTGCTGGCCGGAGAACTGGAGCTGGCTCTCCGGGGAGAGCGTGGAGAGATCCGAGGTCTTGAGCGACTTCACGTACTGGTTGAGCGAGATCGCCTGCTCGCGCAACGCGGCGACCGCGTCGGCCGCGGCATTGATCCCTTGCACTTCGGCCTGATAGCGCGCCAGGATCGCCTCCCGCAGCCGCCCGGCGATGCGCAGCCGGTCCTCATCGGTGGTGGCCGCGGCCAGGTTGGCGGTGCGATTGGCGACGCGCTGCTGCCAGAACGCGACCGGGTCCACCCCGGGCGCCGAGAGGGCGAGCCCCTGGAGATCGCCGCGGATCTGC
This sequence comes from Betaproteobacteria bacterium, assembly GCA_016183615.1. Taxonomy (GTDB): domain Bacteria; phylum Pseudomonadota; class Gammaproteobacteria; order Burkholderiales; family UBA6910; genus JACPEG01. The sequence goes on along the minus strand of JACPEG010000045.1, from coordinate 81,806 downwards.
GCCTGCAACGCGGTGTAGCCCTGAATCTGTTGGGTGATGGCCGCGTTAACTTGATCCATCAGCGTGCCGAGGCTCTGCCAGTTCGCCAGCGCCTCCGGCGTGATGCCGGCGTCGATCGCAGCGAGCAGGTCCGCCTTCCAGGTCGCGGCGGTGGTGCCGAGCTGCCCGGCGAGCGTGGTGAGCTGGTCCTTCGCCACCTCCAGCGGCGTGCGGGTCTCGGTCAGGCGGTCGCGGAGCTGCATCACCGTGGCGGCGAACGCTACCGCGCTCTCTAGAGCCGCGGGATCGGTCACGGAATCGATGATGCGTTCCACCACGTCCGGGAGATCCGTGGCCTGGAGCGCGGCCAGCAGCGCGGCGCTGGCCTGGCGTTCCAGTTCTGCCGCGTAGCCACCACGAGCCACATTCTCATTATTGATGTCGGATACGGTGCGGCCATCCACCACCAGCCCGCTGATGACGCGGTCTGGTGCGTCTCCCTGCGGATCGGTGTCGAAGCCGAATCCGACCGACAATGACTGCGCCACACCACCGAGCGATTTAACGATCGTGGTGTACTGCGTAACCAGCGACTGACTCAGCTGCTGCAGCTGGGCGTCGGAATCGCTGGGGGTGAAGTAGCGCGCCCCATCGGATATGGGTATGAGCGCACCCCCGGGGGCGGCGGTGGCACGATACGAGCCGCCACTCTTGGGCCCGCCCCCGCCGCCGAAGATCCCGTCAAAGCCCCCGAACAGCGCGGCGGCGCCGAGCGCGAGGCCGATCGGACCGAGCACGCCGAGGCTGCCGAACGACGCCCCCAGGCTCGACGCCGACGACAGCGCGACGCCCTCGGCGCCGAGCGCCGAGCCGAAGGTCGCGCCCAGTCCGAAGTCGGTGAGCAGCGACGATCCGAACGCTGTGCCGAGGCTGGTGATGCCGGAATTGAAGCCACCGGTGACGAGGCTGCCGAGATTGCCGAGCCCACCCAGTCCACCGCTGCCGCCGAACAGCCCCCCGGCGCCGCCCGCGGCCTGGGCCACACCGGGGAGGCCGAGGGCCCCCAGGATCAGTCCCGCACCGGCCTGGGCGATCGGCTGGATGATCGGCCGCAGCACCAGGGTCTTGAACATGTTCACCAGGGTGTCGCGCAGGTTGCGGCCGAAGTCCTTGCCGCTCTCGAAGCCGCGCATCAGGGCATCGGTGAGCGAGCGCTCCACCGTCTCGGCCGTCTTCTCCCACTCCTCGCGGGCTTTTTTGGCGGCGCCGGCGGCCACCTCTTTCTGCGCGCCCTCGACCTTGGCGGCGCGCAGGTCCTTCAGCGCCGCGATCTGGGCGCGGATGAGATCGAGGTGGGTCTGATCGGCGCCGTCCACGCTCGCCTCGATGGCGAGCGCCCGCTCCTGGGTGGCGATGGCATCATCGATCTTGGACACCTCCAGGGCGCGGAGCTGCTCCGCGGTGAGGCCGATGGTGGCGTTGTGCTCGCGCTGCCGCTCCACCTCCTCGCGGATCGCGGCGATCGTATTGAGGCGATCGCCGATCCCCTTCTGGATCGTCTGGTTTTCCTCTTCGCGCGCCTTGGCCATGTCGGCCGCGGCCTTGACCGCGGCTTTCCCGACATCGGTCTGGGTGAAGATCAGCTTCTCGACCGCGGCGCGGTATTCCTCGGCGCCGATGCGCCCGGCCTGGTAGCCCTCGTAGAGCGTGGCGAGATCCTTCTGGAACTTCGCCGACACGCCGCTCAAGAGCTCGCCGAGCAGCGTCTGCTCTTCGGCGAGCTGCTTGGCGAGCGCCTTCGCCGCATCGTCGTCTGGGGCGGGCCGGCCGGTGAGCCTGGGCAGCCCCCCCTGGGTGGTCTTGGCCGTCTTCGCGACGGCGCCGTCGAACTTGTCCCACTCGGCGCGCAACGCGCCGACCGCGGTGCGCCCGGCGCCAAAGTCGTTGGTGACCTGCCGCACGTAGGCATGGGCGTTCGCGGAAATGCCGCTCCATTGATCCCCCAGGCCGAGCAACGCATCGCCCCAGCCTGCCTGGAGCACGTTGAGGCCGCGGCCGATGAGCCCGAGCAGGATGGCGAAGGGCTGCACGACGTAATCCACCAGCTGGGCGCCGAGCTTCACCACCACCGCCGAGATGAGCTTCACCCCGTCCTGCAGGCCCGCGACGAGCAGCGCCACGCCCCCCTCGAAGGCGGCGCCGAGCGCTTGCCCGATGCGGCTGAAGACCTCGCCGCCCACGGCGGCGAGCCCCTGCAGCTCCTGGGCGAGCGCGCCGGCCTCGAGATCGAGCAGCCCCGAGAGCGCGGCCTGGGTGGAGCCCTTGAGCCGCTCGAAGAGGCCCGAGGTCATCTCCCCGGCTAGCACCGAGAGCGCCTCCTGCATGTTGGATTTGATCGCCACCCAGGTCTTCGCCGTCTCGCTGCCCGCGGTACGGAAGGCCGCGAGCCGCTCGGCGAGGCGCTCGACCAGCACGCCTTGGCTCTTCCAGCTGTTGACCATCTCGTTGCTGATTCCGAGGGCCTTGGCGACGCGGGAATGCATGTTGATGGTGCCGCCGAGGATCGAGCGCACCTCCTCGTTCAATTGGAACATGGGCACGCCGAGTGCGCCGGCCGCCTGCACGATGCCGATGGTGGTTTCGCGGATCTGGTCGAGCGTTAGGCCCGCCGCGAGCCCGGCGCCCACCGCCTGCTGGAAGGCCTCCACCAACTGCTCGGTGGTGGCCGCGGTCTGCAGTCCGGCGATCCTGAGCTTCGTCATCTGGTCGTCGGCCGCCGCGATCGCGGCGCCGAGCGCCTCGTGGCCGGTGAGCGTGCGGCCCGTGGCGTCGGCGAGATCCGCCTGGGCGGCGATGAGCGAGGCGATCCCGAGGCGCCCGGTCTCCAGGGTCTGGTTGAACTGGATGCCGAGGCGCGCGAATTGGATGGCAGAGAGCGCGGAGAGCAGCTGCAGCGCCTGGGCGCGGATGCTCCCGAGTGCCGCCGACGCCACGTTGCCGGCGGAAGCGGCAGACGCGGAAAAGCGCCCGAACTCCTCGCCGGCGCGCCGGGCGCTCGCGCCCAGGTCGACGGTGGCGCCCGAGGCGCTCTTGACCGCGCCCGCCAGCCCCTGGACGGCCGAGACCCCCGCCACCCCGGCGGTGATCTTGATCGCCAGGCCCAGATCGAAGGCCATGCTATACTGACCTCATGATCGGCAAGCTCTTACGGGCACTATTCTTCATCGCGTTCCTCCCGGTGACGCTGCCGCTCGCCGTGCTGCGGGCGGTGGGCTGGGTCCGGCGGCACCGCGACGATCCCATCGACCTCCGTCTCAGGTAGCACCGCGGTTCAGCTCCGGCAGCGCCGCGCGCTCCATCACCTGCAGCGCCCGGAACATGGCGGGCGGATCCTTCACCCCCAGGCCGTCGAGCGTCGGCCATAGCGCCGCGTAGTCGAGCCCCTGGTACTGGACCCCGCCCATCCCGGCGACGAGCCGCCACTGGGTCGCGAGCCCGCAGAAAATCCAGAACGCTTCCTCGTTCTCCGGCCACAGCTCCACCACCTCTTTCCCGTCGTCCTCCGTCTCCGCGCCCATCTGGGCCCACGCCTCGGCCTCCGGCACCCCGGCCTCGGTGAGCGCGGCCACGGTCGCCTCCCGCTCGGCCGCGGGATCGGGCCGGGCGCGCCCCGCCGCCCAGTGCCGGGCGGCTAGCGCGAGTTTTTTTCGCGGCCCCCCCGGATCGCATCCGACCAAGCCTCGATGATCGCGCTCTGGGTCGGGAATACGCTCATCAGGCGCTCGCGCGCCGATTCCGAATACTCCAGGGCCGCGCCGCCCTCGTCGACCACGTGGCCCGGGCGCCAGCCGATCCAGACCCGGCGCGCGAGCGCCGCGTCGTCGATCGCCCCCGACTGCACCTCCTGCAGGAGCGCCTGGATTTCGTCCTGGCTCAAGCGCCGGAACTCGGCGTCGAAAGTGAACTCGTGGGGCTTCTTGCCGTCCACCGGGATCCTCACGGTGACGGGGTAGTAATAACGGTCGCTCAAACCCAACTTAAACATCGCTTTCCTTTCTAGAAAAAAAGCCGGTAGCTGATCCAGCCACCGGCGGTTCACGCAGCCGCCTGCTTCTCGCGGGAGGGCGGGAGGCGTTACTGGGTCTTGAAGGTCACCTCGTCATTGCCCGCGCCGGAGGGCTGGATCTCCAGACCCATCTGCAGCATGGCGATGCCATCCGGCTCGCTGTAGCGCGGGTTGGTCAACTGCACGTTGGCGGCGTCGATCAACACTTTATTCCCAGCCGCCGTGCCGTGGACCGAGGCGAGCGCCCCCAAGGTCGCGTTCCGCACGATGGTGAAAAAGTCTTTGGTGGCGATGAGCGGCAGCTCGATCGTGACCGAGCCGAGGGTCTTGCGGCCGACAAAGTTCACGGTCTCACTGTTCGGGAGATTGCGATAATTGATCTCGTTGCCGAGGTCGATCGTGAGTTCCTCCAGCGGCGCGGCGTAGCCGTGGAGCGAGAAGGTGGTGTTCGCCTTGTTGACCGCGAGCGGTTTTTGGAAGCCGGTGAGGGTGGGCGAGGCCAGCGCCACATCGCTGATGCCGCCGTAGAGCCCGGTCCACGTGAAGTGGAACAGCGGCACCTGGCCCTTGCGCATCCGCAGCGAGACTTCGGCGCGCGCGCCCAGCATCTTATGGAGCAGCCCGTCCCAGTAGAAATACTGGGTGCAGCTCTGCTCGCCGGAGGAGATGGGGGCGTAGGTGACCGGCCCGGTGGCGGGGGTGATGGTCTCGGAGAGCACCGCGCCCTTCAGGCACGAGCCGTACTTGGGAGCGGAGTCCACGGCGCCGGCGCCGGCGGCCTCGATGTCGTACTCCATCCGCATGAACTCACCAGCCTTGATCTGCCCCTGGTTGCCGAAGAACGGCAGCGCCGGGTCACGCTCCTCGTACTGCAGCTCCACCGGCACGCAGCTAAAGGCGCGCACCAGCAGCGCGTCGGTGGCCGCGACCGGCACCGGGTCCACCCCGTAGGTGGCCTCCACCTTCGAAAAAACGACTTTGCGGCGGGCTTTGATGGGCATCAGCGTCTCCGTTTGGTGTCGGTCGGGGCGGGCGGTTCATCCGCGCCCTGGCCCTCCCCCGTCGAGGGGGAGAAAATGGGATCGGGTACGGCGGCGGCAGGCGGCGGTTCACCCCCACCCGGGTCCTCTCCCGTCGAGGGGGCGGGAACGGGCGCGGTGGGCGCTTCGACCCGCGTGCGCTTGCCGGTCTTGGGGTCCAGGACGTAGCTGCCGCCCTGGCCCGCGAATTCGTCGCTCATCTCAGATGCTCCTCTCCAGTAGGCGCGTGGTGTATTCCTCCTGCCACCACAACACCTGATCGCTGAATTGCAACAGCCGCCCCTGGGCGTACTCGCAGGGGTCGTAGTCCGCCGCGGGCGGCCAGCCGAGCAGCTTGTCCATGACGGCCTGGCGCACGCTGCGGAGGTCCACCTGGGCTTGCTCGCCCCGCGGATCGCGCAGGTTGGACACGGCGAGCAACACACCGAAGCGGGTCTCGACCATCTGCTCGACCACCTCGGTGCCCGTGACATTGGGCCCCGCCCGGTCGGCGAGCGGCAGGACATAGCCCGCGGGAAGTTTTTCCTTGGCGAGTCGCGCCACGGCCTCCTCGGTCGCCGGCAGGTCGGTGGCCCCGCCGACTTTTTTCAGGGTGGTGGGGACGAGGGTCCCCAGCCGCGTGATCACCAGCTGCGCGTCGAACAGGATCGCGGCCATCAGAGATCTTCACGACCGAACACCTTCTGCCCGGGCTCGAACTCGACGGCGTCGGCGGCCTGCGCCGGCAGGCTGCCCCCCGCGTCCGGGCCGAGTGCGATCTTGCCGTCGGCGAGCGCGCGCAGGAACCGCACCTGGTCCTCGTAGCGCTGGCGCACGGCATCGGTCGCGCGGTCCTCGTAGAGCCGGTAGCGGGCCAGATCGCAGGCCACCAGCGTGAGCACCCGGGGGGTCGAGGCGAGCGGCAGCGCGTAGCGGCCGATCAGGTAGCCGTCGATCTCGGCATCCGCGTCGGCGAGGGCGCGCGCGACGACCGTGGCGTCGATCGAGCCGGCGCTGGCCCGGTCGGTTAGCTCCAGGATCTCCTGGGAGCCGAAGCGGTCCACCAGGTCCTGTTGGGTGGCGTAGGTCATGAGTGGTATGTAGGAGGGGATTCATCCCCGACAGAGGTCGCGAATGAATTCGCTCCTACTTCTTCTTCGCCTTCGCGTCCTCGGCGGGCTCCACCTCGGACACCTCCAGCATCGGCTCGGCCCCGAGGGCCGCGATCTGCTGGGGCGTGAAGTCCTTGCTGTCCACCACCTCACCGGCGGCGGACCAGGCGCGCCCGGCGCGGCGGAAGCCGTCCTTCTGCGCCTTGATCTTCAGCTTAGCCATGTGTGTCCTCCGATCAGATCATCGTGATCAGGGTGGCGTGGCGCCACTGGCCGTAGGCGACGTTGCGCCAGGAGTCGATGCCGTACTGGTGGGCGTCGTTGTCGAACTCGAACTCCGAGCCCTCGGCCTTGGCCTTCAGCGTGACCCCGGTCTCCTCCTGGAGGATGAAGGACTTCTGACGCCCGTCGGTGCGGAATACCGCGAACTTGTCGGTCCAGGTGTTCAACCGCGGGTTGTTCGCCACTTCGATGCGCAGATCCGGGCTCGCCGCCTGGACGCCGGCGCCGGCCGCGAGCGGCTGGGCCAGCGCGTTGACCGCCACCTGGTAGAGGCTCGTGGGCACCTGGACGAGGAAGGCCTTCGCCGTCTCGTTCACGGGCTCGCCCCGGTCATCCAGGAAGCCCTGGATGGTGGAGACGCCATTGAGGATGGACTGGGCCATCTCTTCGACCGAGGGCGCGGTGACCGCGCCGTGCACCTGGGCCGGCAGCGCCGAGATGTCCACCGAGACGCTGTTCGACTGCGAGGTGGTGTAGTCGGCCCCGGGGTCGGCGTGGTCGGTGTCGAAGAAGTACTGGCCGTCGTAGCAGGCGGTGGCGCCCCCGTTGAGGATCAGCGTCGAGACCAGGCTCGCCCAGTGAGTGACGGCGCGCTCGGCGAGCTCGCCGATGCGCACCCGCACCTGGCCGGTCTTGTCGCGGCGCAGGTCCTTCAACAGAAACTGGATGGTGGCCTCGTAGTGCTTGTTGCGGACCTCGATCGCGTTGGAGATGAAGCCCTTGGCCTGACGGCTGCCGACCCACTCGCGCATGGCGGGGGTCATGCCGAGCCAGGGATAGGTCTCCACATCCTGGCCGGAGTTGAACTGCATGCCGACGCGCGAGACCCAGCTCGCGGCCATCGCGGCCTGGAGCTCCTCGTAGAACATGCCGATGACGGCCCGGCTTGAGAGAACTTCTGCGCCCATAGGTATGGCTCCTTAGTTGTTTTGAGGGGTTAGACTTCGCGGGCCCAGGTGCCGACCAACTCGGTCACCACGTAGCCGTCGGCGTCGCCGAGGTCGATCTTCACCCGGTCGCCGCGGCGGGCGGTGGCCTTGGTGTTGATCAAGTCCTTGTTGTCGGCGCCCGTGATGTCGGGGCCGAGGATCATGTCCACCGCCGCGGGGCTCACATTGACCGCCACGGCGCCGAAGGCGCCGCCGTTGATAATCAGGCAGCCGCCCAGGCCGTCGGCAATCGCCGGCAGCGTGATCACCTTGGCATCGGTGTCCACCCAGAACAGCTTGCCGCTGTCCTCGGCGTCGAGCGTCTTGTCGGCGGAGATCGTCTCGCGCTTGCTGTAGGCGCCGTAGGGGTCGGCCACCTCGGGGCCGAACTGGACGATGACGCGCCCCGCGGACACGAACCGGCGCGCGAGGCCCACGAAGCTCGCGCCCACCGGGGAGAACACGAAGGTGTTGTCGTCGCTGGCGTAGACCGGCTGGCCGACGTCGGTGATGACGGCGCCGGAGACTGCGAGCTCCACATGACCGTGGCGCCAGGCGCGGACGTTCAACGCGGCGGCGGCGCCGGCGCTGTTGTCCACCTTGGCCTCGGCAAACCCCGCGAACCGGTCGCCCCCCACTAGAGGGCGGGCGTGGCCGGTGCCGGCCACCAGGCCCACCGCCGCGCCCTCATAGATGATGTCCGCGGCAATGACCGGGTACTCGGAAATGTCGCCCGTGCCGAAGGCGCGGGGCTGGTTGGCGGCAAGGGTCGTCATTCCTGGTCTCCTTTCGTGAGCATCTTCACCTGGCCGGCCTCATGGGCGCGGCAGTAGGCGGTGTAAGTGGCGAGCGCGCCGAACTCCTCGCGGATCGCGGGCGAGGCGTCGAACTCGGCCTTGCAGCGCGCTTCCAGCGGCTGGCTGGGATCGCTGGATGCCGGCCCGCGGCCGCCGCTTTGCGTGCCCTTCAGCGCCGCGATCGGCTGGGCGGTCGCGATATAGGTTTTGAGCGCGGCGAGGTTGGTGGCGCCCAGTTCCCGCGCCCAGCTCTCCTGGGCCGGCAGCAGCTTGCCGGCGCCGAGCGCCGCCTCCACCAGCTCGTCGAGATCGCGCTGGTGGAGCTTGGCGGTGAGCGCGGCGACCTCGCCCTGCAGGGTCTTCATGGTGTCCACCGGCACATACTTCGCCGGGTCCGGCGCCTGGGCCTTTAGGGCCGCGACCTGCGTCTGCAGCTCCGGCACCTGGGCGGCGGCAGACTTGAGCGCCGCCACTTGGGCGATCGCCTGGTCCTCGGCCGTGGTCTCGGGCAGCCCGAGGGCGCCGAGCAGCTTCTTGAGCAATTCGCTCATCTCGTTTCCTCCATCTATTGAAAAGCGGGCGGCGGCCCGCGCGGTGAGTTCGTCCAGGCCATCGAGCGCCGGGGCGTTGGTGATGGCGGCCATCATCAGGTCCACCACCGCGCCGGTGGCGTCGTAGCCGAACACAGGCGAGAGGTAGCGGTACTCGCCGGCCTCGATCATGGCGCGCGCCCGCCCGGTCCACTCGACGTCGGTGGCGTAGAGGCCGGCGGCTTCGCCGTGGGTGGCGGGGTCGCGCCATTCGAGAGTCTTGAACCAGCCGGCGGCGGGGGCGGGCTGGCCGTTTTTCTCGGCGTTGAGCGTCTGGTGCTCGTAGTCGATCACCAAGCGGTCGCCCCGGGCGGCCACCTGCCGCATCAGCGCTTCGGCGAGCGCCCGGTCGAGGCGCCAGGCGGGTGCTTCTTTGGGGCGGCCGTCGCGGGCCCGGAACGTCCCCGCCGGAAGGATGCGCAGCTCGGGCGCGGCGCTGAGCTCCAGGGCGCAGGCGGCGAGGGCGATGACAGGGGGGGGCGGCATGATGGCGGGAGGATAGGGGCTCGCGGCCGGACGCGCAGGGTCAAACGTTTTGCTATTCACGCGCGGCGCCTGCCAGGTAGTCGTTCATGATGTCCAGGATCCCGGCGCGGTCCGCGTCCGAGATGCCGAGGAAGGGCCGCGGCGGAATGTCGCCCCAGGGGACCGGCGCGCCGCGGCGGGTCTTGCCGAAGGCCCCTTTCTTGGCGCCGAACTGCTGCACGGCGGAATACTCCAGGGCGCTGCCGACGAGCAGCGTGTTGCCGCTCACCCGGTAGACGATCTCGCTCCCGAGCCGCTTGGATTCCCCGATCAGCGGGCGCTTGCTCATCACCACGCCGGCGCCCTTGGCCCCCAGGCGGCCGTCGTCCCGGAAGTAGCCCTTCTTGGTGCCGGTGCGCTTGCCCGTCTTGCTGTGGGCGCCGCTGGCGCGGTAGAGGAAGGCCTCCAGAGTCGCCCGGGTGTTGGGCGGCCAGGCCTCGCCGCCCGGGCCGCGCCCCTCGGCGAAGCGGGTCTTGGTGGATCCCACCAGCAGCTCACCGACATCGGCGAGCGCCGGCGCGAGATCACCGCCCCGGCGCAGCAGCTCGTTCAGGGCGCGCAGCACCCCGCTATCCTGGATTTCGATCTTGATCATGGGGTATACTTTTACTGTCGATTGGCGTGGCACACACCGTCCGGCTCATACCCGGATGCGTTCTGGACGTAGGGGTCGGGTCACGGCGATCGGCGCTCCAGAATGTAGAGCGAATCCGGCACCAGCATTTTTCTGCCGGCGCGCACCTCCAGCGCCAATACCCATTCCTCCTCGCCGAAGCGCTTGCGCACCCGCAGCAGCGGCCGCTTGGCGAACCACGACAGCCCCGCATCCTCGATCGCATCGGGTGAGTTCAGCAGCTCAGGCAGCCGCGCGTAGTCGGCGGCGGTCACGGCGCGCTGGCCGCGCGGAGCCTCGATCGCTGGGTCGCCGTGCTCCTTGTGGATGTGCCGGATCGCGCTCGGGTCGAGCGCGTAGTCATGGCCCGAGACGTCCAGCCCCTTGAGTTCGGCCACCCGGCGCGCGTCCTCGACGGTGAGCAGCCCCAGGGTGCGGTAGGGAGGGATGTCGATCTCCTCGCGCCCCTCCAGGATGCGGGCCGCGTAGCGCCGGGTGTCGTCGGCGACCGAGGGCAGCGCCCGGTAGGCCGTCGCCAGGCCGTCGCGCACCGCCTCGGGCACGCCTTGCATGTAAGCCTTGCCTATCTCGTACTGCCACTGGCGGGTCTTCTCCGCCATCGCCTGCACGGTGTCCGCGACCGTCTCGCCGGGCAGGTAGCCCCAGCCGCGATCAATCCCCACCGGCTCGCCGGTCTTGGGGTTGGTCTGCTGCCAGGCGGGATCGATGCGTTTGTCGGGCTCGCCCCCGAGGCGGCGGGCGCCCTTCGCGTCGCGCGCGCCGAGCACATAACAGCGGCAGCCCCAGCCGTTGGGCGGGTAGTGGGTGCGCCAGAACTCGTGATCCGCCGGCAGCGTGAGCCCGTTCCACGCGAGATGCAGCGGCCGGGGGTGACGCACGCTGTCGGAGTGGCGATACACGAAGACGTCGAAGCCACCCGCCCGGAGCTGGGCGAGCCGCCCGGCGGCGTAGCTCGTCGCGGCGTTGGTCTGGTAGATGACGCGCGAACGCCAATCGAAGCCGCCGCGGTAGCTCCAACCGTGGCGCTCGACGATCGCGCCAAAGTCCTGGCGGAAGGCCTCCAGGGATTTCCCCTCGGCGAGGGTGCGCTCGACGGCGGCCGCCAGATCCGAGAGCAGATCCGCCTTAGCGGCGCCGGCGACCATGAAGCCGCGGTCGTGCTCGTTCTTCCAGAGGTCGGTCCAGCGTTCGGTGGGAACGAGGTTGCCGAGCTTCTGCCGGAAGAACGCGAGCTGCTCATCGAACGGGCGCTTGAAGACCGCGGCGATCGCCGGATCGCGGGCCGAGGCGTGGGGGCTATCGGGCACTCGCTACCCCCTGTTTTCGGCGCATCGGCCCCAAACGGGGGATGACCTCCACCCCAAACATGCCAATAGGACTGCATTTAACAGGTAGTTAAATGGCCTAATTTTTCCCGGGGATACCGAGGTAGCCACCCGACCCCTGTAATCGCTTGTGGGGCCTGTTTTCATTCCTCGGATTCCTGGCTCACATCGAACCGCCCGGCGAGGTCGGCGACCGCGAGGCCCGCCTGCATCACCCGGGCGAGATCCTCGGCGGGGAGATCCCCGTAGGTCGCGAGCAGCGCGTCGCGCAGCGCCTCCAGAGACTCGGCCTCCTCGACCAGGGTGCGGATCGCCTCCAGCCACCCCTCAATTTCCGGGGCGGCCTCCTCGGCCATGCGGCTGGCCACCAGGTCGGCAGGGTGGGCAGGGTCGACGGCCTCGGCCGAGAGCGCTGCCATCCGGGCTGCGGCGGCCGCCCTGCCGGGTTGCTCCTCCCGCCCGGCCGGCGCCGGAGCCGCGCCCGCGGGCGGCGAGAGCACCTCCTCGCCCTCCTGGGGCCGGGGGATCCGGAGCCGCTCGTGGGCGTAGGCGGTGGGGATCTGCATCCCGATCCCGACCAGCTTGGGCAGGGACTCGGCGTAGAGCTTGAGGTCTTCCGGCGCCTGGGTGTCGAAGACGAAGCGGGGGGCGCGGCTCGGGTCGGCCAGCCCCCGGTTCAATGCGAGCCAGGGGTAGATGAGATCGCGGGAGAGGGTGCCGGCGACCTGGCGCGCGTCCGACACCTTGAGGTCGTCGCGCACCTCGCTCTGCAGGTTCGCCACCCCCGAGCCGAGGCCGGTCGCCTTGGCCTCCGCCGAGAGCACCTGGCCCAGAATCACCTTGGACTCGGTTCTCTCGCACCAGTCGAACATCGCCACAAACGGCTCGTGGGTGCCCTTGGCCGCCTCCAGCAGCTCCACCGCCATGCCCTCCGGAATGACGCCCGCCGCGTTGTGCCCGATCTCCACCACGGCTTTGAGCAGCGTCGCCTTCTCGCTGGCCGCGGCGCCGGCCGGGTACTTGCCGAGCCGCACCGGCAGCCCGTAGATCTCCAGGAACTCGGCGAGATCCCGCACCCCGTAGTTCTTGAACAGGTAGGGCCAGGCGAGCGCGCGGTGCAGCCCCGCCCGGGCGATGTGGCCGGATTTCGCCTTGTGCAGGTGCACGATCCAGCCGAATGGCTGGAGGGCAGCGCCGTCCGCCGAGCCGTCGCGCAGGCGCAGCTCGGAGCGGGTCGTGCGGTCGAGCTGAAACCAGCCCGGCAGCCGGTGGTGGAGCCGCTGTGGGTACCAGTCGCGCCCGAGGCGCGCCCACTCGATCTCGATGCAGGAATAGGCGTGGCCTGCGGCGTCCATGAGGTCGAACAGGAGGTCGTCGAAGTCGGTGCGGGCGGCGAGCCACTCTTTTACCTCCTCGGCGAGTTTCTTTTCCGCGGCGCTCGCCGACGCCGGGGGCACCACGTCCCAGGGCAGCGTGAGAAGCGCGCGCTTGCGCTTCCCCATCTCGGCGAGGATGTGGCCGTCCTTCTCTTCCATGTCGGCGAAGAGGTCGGCCTGGGCGGAGAGTTCGCCCGCCTCCGCCCCCTCGAGGATGGCGGCGAGCCGCTGGGGCGTGAGCCCCCGCGACGGGTGGGTGGCGTATTCGAGCCTGAGCCGCGCGAGCTTCGCGCTCTGGGGCTCGGCGAGCACCGCCCGCTCGATCGGGCGGCCGTACTGGTCAATGATCTGGGGCATGGCCTGCCTCCCTATGACAATGGCCGCGGATCACCAGGCGCCCGCGGGGGAGCCCGTCGTCTCGTGCGGGGGACGGTGTTCCTCATCCTCCCGGGCGGGGGCGTCCCAACGGCTTGCGCGGCGAGGCGCGGGGGTCCACTCGATGGGGGCGACCGCTCGGGTCATGGCGTAATTGGCGAGCAATAGCGCGATGGCGTAGTCGCCGTGGCGCTGGAGCCGTCCGCCGTCCGCGTCCTGGGTCTTGGCCTTGGGCAGCTTTGGCACGCCGCCCACCTTGCGGATGGCGCGCAGGTCGTCGCGGCACTCGGCGTCCTTGGGGATGCCGGTCAGCGCCGCATCCTCCAGCGCCGCGCGGAACTTGGGCATCTCCTCGGTGTAGAACGGATCGTTCAGCGTCACCGGAAAAATCCGGCTGCCGTAGCGGTCAACCATGAACTCGGCGAGCGCCGCCCCGTTGCCGGTCGCGTCCAGCGCCCCGGCGCGGAAGCGCGGCAGCCGGTCCGCGATGAAGGCGAGGATCTGCTCCTGCTGGCGGTAGGGGCAGTTGGCAAGCTCGACGAGGAGCCGCCCGCGGCGCACCAGGTCGGCTCCTTCCTCCAGGATTGTGACGGCGGTCAGGTCGCCCACCCGGGCAAAGTCCTCGCCGAAGCCGTGGGGGCGCTGGGGATTCAGGCGATCGAGGTGCGGCGCCAGCTCCTCCCGGCACCAGGCGTCCACCTCCAGGCGCCGGGTCGGCTCCGGCAGTAAGTTGAACTCGCGGGAGAAGCGCCGGCGCACGATCGGCACCTCCGCCGACATGCGCGCCACGATCAACCCCATCGTGAGGTAGGCGCCGCCGCCCTGGGACGGGATGACGTCCAGTTCCTCCGCCGCGTCCTCGCCGTAGAAGGCGTAGGCGTCCGCGACCCAGGCCGCCTCGCCGTCGGGGGTCCACGGAACGCCCTTGCGCAGGCAGACACGCCGGTAGAGGCCGTCGGCCACGGCCTCGCGGAAGCTGACCCGGTGCACCCTGCCCTTGCGGCGGCCGGCGCGCACCTGCTCGATGAGTTCAGCGAAGGGGTTGTCCTCGCCGTTATGGGTGGAGATGATGCGGACCCGGTCGCCCCAGAGCAGCATCGCCATCGCGGCCTTGATGAGCCCCGCAAGGTCCGCGGCGAAGGCCGCCTCATCGATTACGACCACGCCCTGCTTGCCGCGCAGGTTGGCGGGGCGCGAAGAGAGCGCCACAATCCGATGCCCCGACTTGGGAAAGTCGATCTTGTAGGTCTTGATCTCCTTGTCACCATCCTCAACGAACACCCCCTCCTCGATCTCGCCCGCCGCCAGGTCATAGGCGCGGGCCCACAGGGCGCAGGCCTCGATGTATTCGATGGCCATGTCCTGGGTGGCGGAGATGTAGAAGACGTTCGAGCCCGCGGCCGCGGCGGCAATCAGCGCGTCGTCGGCCGCCTCGGCCCAAGTCAACCCGATGCGGCGGCTCTTCTCGGCGATCTTGAGGGCCGAGTCGTCCGCCATCCAGCGGCTCTGGTAGGCGAGCAGCGCCGGCGGCGGGGCGTCCGGCGCGGCGGCGGGGGAAAGGAGGTCGAGGGGGTTCGACACGTCAGGTGCGATCGGGCCAGAAACAGACCACTGGTTTGCCGTTCTGAGTTTCGAGGAAGGCCAAGGCCTTCTCCCGGGTTTCGAACAGCGACACCGAGGGGCGGGATTGCGGCCCCCCGCAGTCCGGAAACACGGTGACATTGACCGAGACCGCGTGGCCGTCGGCCGGATCGTGGGTGCCCCAGACCCGGTTGATGATGGCGGGATGCTCATCGGTGCCGTTCGACTCGATGTTCTTGGCGATGCAGATGCGTCCGACGCTCGGTTTCATAATTCCTCCGTGTTAGGCGGCAATCCCCAAAATCTGCCGCCGGATCTCGTTCACTGAATCAGAAGAAAGTCCGCCCTTCTTGGCGATCTTGGTCGCGGCCTCGGCGGCGGAGGCGACCCGGCCGCGCACCTCCGTCTCCCACTTCTTCTGGTTGACGCTGGCGCGCGACAGAGTGGCGATGTTCTTGGCGGCATGCGAGAGGAGCTTCACCCGCGTGACCGGGTCGACATCCTCGTCCGTCGCTTCCTGCAGATTCACGAGCACGTCGAAGATCTCGGTCTGCACCAGGCTCATGACCGCCGCGGAGCGCAGGTCCGCGTCATCTGGCGCGGCCTCCGCGATGGCGGCCGCGGCCTGGGTGGAGGCGCGGATGGCGGCGAGCTTGCGCTCCAGCCGCTGGCCGTAACGATGCACGGAACTGCGGGTGATCTCGTAGCCCTGCTCGGTGAGCCAGGCGGCCAGCCCCTCGTAGTCCGAGAACGCGCCGCCGACCAGGCGGCGGTGGAGCTCCTCCCGGATGGGAGGCGGCAGCAGCTCGATTTTCGCCGGCGCCGGCATTACCAGTACTTCTTCGGCCGGGCGATGCCGGGATCGCAATCGAGGGTGTACTCGACGACATCCACCCCGTAGCGGGTGAGATCGGCGGTCCAGGGCGCGCCCTCGTGGCGCTGGAGATCCACCAGCTTGCGGTCGGCGAGGTAATCGAGCTCGCGCCGCAGCTCCAGGGCGGTGAGTTGCAGCGGGATGCTCTGCAGGGCGGACAGGATCAGGGTTTCCGCCACCGGATACGGGCGGCCGCTGTTGATGGCGACCAGGGCCTGCCAGCGGGCGATTTCTCGGTTTGCGCGTTCCATGTCCATCATTCACCCGTTCGTCTGTAGCGTGGTCAATCGGTCGATCTTCGCGGCGAGCGCGTCGAGCTTGGCGTTGATCACCGTCTCGGAGCGGATCGCATCCTCGCGGCGCACGTAGTGGACTGGCAGCTCCTCCCGCAGCCGGGACACATCGCGCTCCATCTCGCGCTGGCCCTCCTCGATCACCCGGAAGCGGCTGTCCCACTGCTTCTGGGCGTCGGTGCGCGCCGACTCCAGCGCGCGGAAGCGCTCGTCGAGACGCTTCTCGAACTGGCCGACGACGATTTTGACGAGCGCCCAGGCGCCCGCGATCAGGGTGCCGACCGCGCCGGCCAGCGGCATGAGTTCGGGGATCATTTTCTCGTTTTCTCCAATCGTTCCAGGTGCGCCTGGCAGTCCACGCAGAAGCGCACGCCGGGGAGCGCCGCCCGCCGCTCCTCGGGGATGCGCTCGCCGCAGCCCGTCATCTCGCACCACTTGGCCGATTCCCCCTGCGGCATCAGCCGCCGGTGCTCCGCGAGCGCGTCGGCGAGCTGCTCCTCGGCGCGCCGCTGGGCGCGATCGATCTCGTCCATCAGTGCGGGCCGTCGGGCGAGGGCTGGGCGTCCACCGGCACCCGCAGCAGCAGCCGGCAGTTGCCCATCCGCGCGCCACAACCGGCGCAGTACACGCCGCCGCCCGCATAGAGCCGGAACTGCTCGCCGCGGCAGCGGGTGCAGACGACCCGCTCCGCCTCGCGCGGCTCGGGCGGCTCGTGGCCGTTCATTTACCCAACGCCTTTTCGGACAGGATCGCGTCCTTCTCCTTGCTGCCGCGGCTCGACCCGAACTCGAAATCGAAGGCGGTGCCGATGTTGCGGGCGAACATGCCGCCCACCGAAAACAAGAAGCCCGCGACGGCGGAACCCGGGTCCACCTGGCCGAGCGCTAGAATCGCGGCGATGACCACGACGGCGACGAACGCGGAAATGAGCATCAGGTCAGCGCGGGTATTGCTGCCCTGGTTGAGCCGGCGCACCTCCACGTCCCGCGCCCGGGCGCTCTGCCGATCAGCCAAGTACAGCTGCTCCAGCGCCGTGTTCTCTTTGAGCACGGCCATCTGGAAGTCGTGCTGGAACTGGGCGTTCTGGCGCATCGCTTCCAGCGCCGCCTCGGGCGTCTGGGCGCCGGTCACCGCCTGCGCCATACCGACCAGCTTCTCGGCAACTGCCACGGGCCTTTCGCCCGCGCCGAAGAACCTCATGATGGAGGGCGCGAATTGGGCCAGCCCGAGTGCGATGGTGAAGGGGTCCATGTCAGCCTCCGAAAAACGCCCGGTAGATCGCCCAGCCGGCGCCGAGCAGCAGGCCGATGACGAGGCAGGTCAACCCGGCGATCGTGGTGATGGGGTCAGGCATGGCGAAATGTCCGCTGCTGTGGTGGCATCCCCAGGCCACCAGGACGATCCCCACCAGGAGCAGCGCGAGCGCGAGCCAGCCGATCACAGGGGGACACCTCCGAGGTTTTTCCGCACTGAGTCCACGTAGCCCTGGTTGAGGTACGGACCGGCCTCGGAGCGGCGCGGGCTGCCGGCGTTGTAGGCGGCGATCACGCCATCCCAGCCGTGATCCCGGAGGTAGCGGACGCGCAGACGCGCCAGGTGCCGGGCGCCGTACTCCAGGTTGGTGAGCGGCTCGCACAGCGCCGTGAGGTAGGGGGCGCGGTAGCCGTGCTCGCGGGCCACCGCGCCCATCACCTGCATCAGCCCCCAGGACGCCTGCTGCCCCCACCACTCTTGGTCGCGGTCGCCGGCGAGCGCCGAAAAATCGGGGGGCGGCGTCTTCACCATGATCTCGGCCGCGGTGAGAACGCGGAACGACCGCTCGCGCCGCACGTCCCAGAACCAGCGGTAATGGGGCTCGGGATTCCACGCCCAGGGATTGCCGCCGGACTCGGTCTGGATGAGGGCGAGGAGCAGCGCCGGCGCGAGGCCGTGCTGCGCGCCCGCGTGCTCGGCGAGCTCGAGGAGGTCGGCCTGGGTGAGCGGCAGATTCACGCGGCGGCCCCCAGGGTTTCCCCCTCCCCTCGGGGAGGGGGTGAAAGCGGCTCATGCCGCGAGGGTGTGTAGTGACAGGCGGTCGCGCCCTCGGCGCGGTACTGCCAGGCGGGCAGCAGCCGGCAGCGGCCGAAGCCGTGGGCGCTGAGCTTGTCCTCGGGGTCTCGCCAGTGATGGCGGCAGGCGACGCATCGCATGCCGCGAGGTTAAGCGGCCTTTAACTGCCCGTGAGGGTCAAACGTTTTACTCGAACAGCCGGCGCTGACGGCGGGCGGTGGTGAGCAGCCGCTGCTCCTTGAGGATGTTGTAGATCTGGGTCTCGGTGAGCCCAAAGCGGCGGGCCAGCTCCGGGACGTTGCGGCCGCTGAATTCCTGCCAGATGAGGTTGTCCCGCAGCGCCAGCCGCAACCGGGTGTCGCGGGGGAGGTAGACGCGCTGGCCGCCGAAGTGATGGGCGATGAGCAGGATCAGTGCCTGGGCCTCGGCCCGCGCGGCCGTAAGCGAGGCGCCGCGGCGCGCCAGGTGCTCGGTCACCACGTCCACCAGCTCCGCGAGCGTGCCCGGCCAGCGCGCTTCGTCGATCGCCTCGTCGGCGGCCGGCTCGCGCGCGAGGAGTTCCGCCATGTCGGCGGCGAGCGGATCGAGGGCGAGCTCGGCCTGGCCGGCGGGCTTGCTCATGAATGGTCCTTTTTCTGCACCGTGAATTCCGGGCCCTTGGGCATCCAGGTGAGGCCGTGGGCGTCGAGCCACCCCTCCACTAACCCGCGGTCGATCGTCCGGGCCAGCTCACGGTCCACCACGATGCGGGCCTGAATCGGCCGGCGCCAGATCCAGCCCATGAATACCCCGGCGCCGAACGCAATCCCGATTGCGCAGAGGAAAAGGATCATCTCACTCACGGATATCGCTCCTCTGGCGGCGCTCGGCGTCTATGGCGAGCGCCGCGGCGATCTTGTGGAGCTGGTCAGGCGCGCAGAACTCCAGGCGCTCGCCGAACTGCATTTTGCGGGCGACCGAGTCCCCGTAGGCCTTGCCCCGCCCCGCGCTCTTGAGCTGCATGAGGATCTTGCGCAGCAGCGCCCGGCGCTCGGGCGCGGCCTGGTCGATCCACGCCCACTCGCCGCCGGCGCGCCGGCCCCGCGCTGGGCGGAACCCCCGGCTTTTGAGATGTCTCAGGACCTCCTGACGGCCGGCAAAATCGAGTTTCGCGGCCGAGCGCACGCGGGCGACTGTGAACAGCATGTCCTCGTAGGTGCCGCGATCCAGCCCCAACTGTTTCGCCGCGATGTGGATTTGGGCCAGTTCTGCCTGGCGGCGCGGGTCGGTCATTCGTCGTCCCCGAAGTGCTGCCGGTACAGCCGCTCCAGCACTGTCGCCTGCTTGGCGGTTACGTTGCGCGTGTCGCGGCCGCCCTGGGTCCACGCCCCAAGGTCGCGCACGAACTGCTCCTCCCAGGGCGTGAGATCGCCGGTGCCGGCGCAGCCCTGGAGCTGGGCGATCATGGCGCCGAGGCTCTTCACAGCGGCAGCTCTAGGTTGTTGCGCTTCGCCATCCGGGTCATGTAGGCCGACTGCTGGTGGTGCGACTGGTCGTGCGCCAGGTGGCAGCGCTGGCAGAGTGCGCGGAGGTTCGCCGGATCGTTGTGCTCCGGATTGTGGTCCAGGTGAGCGACGGTGAGCACGATGCGGATCACCTTGTAGCCGTCGGCCTGGGCGTCCTCGATGCGCTCGGCGTTCGCCGCGATGTCGCGGCGCCAGGCGAAGCACAGCCGCACGAAGGCGCCGTCCTCGTCGCGGTAGCCCACGGCGTCGTTCGGCACGTGGCACTGCTCGCAGCGGTGCTTGGCGCGGGCGAGGATGCGCTCGCGGATGCGCTTCCAGGCGCGCCCGTACTTGGCGCGGTGCTCGGGCTTGATGGGCATGGCAATGACTCCTTTCTCGGCCAGGAAAAGGATGAAGCGGTCAATGGCCTCGGGGCTCATGGACGCGCACGGCCTCCTCATGGTCGATCAGCATCTTGTGGGCGCGGGCTTCCGGGGAGAGAAGGAATTCGGCCACCACGTATGCGGCGGCCGCCGCGCCGTCCGGGTCGGCGGCGCCGTTTTCCCCGGCGAGGCGGCCCTGCCAGTCCTGGAGCGCCGCCTCCAGCGTGGTGGCATCAAACACCCAGTAGCGGATCATTCTCTCTCCCCTGGCCCAACGGGCCGTTGGACCGGGCGCTGCGCGCCGGTCAACTGGGTGTTCGGCCCCTTGTGCCTGCGGTCAAATCGATCTCGATAATCGACCAGCCAATCATCCAGTTTCCAGGGGTGCGGCAGATCCCCGGTGCCGGCCATCGCTTCTCGAATTTGAGTAGCAAACATGCTCAATTCGTCGGCAGCGGTGTCGAACCCGGCGCTCAACTCGGACGCTGCGCAATCGGGCGTCTCGGTGGCTTGTGGTTTCTGGTCGCTCATGGCTTCGTTCTCCTTTCGTGTTGCGCAGCGCCGGTTAGCTCTGCGTTCGGCGTCACAGGCGCTGCCGCTATTGCCGCGCCAATCTCGGTTTCGTAACCCCAGTCTCCGGGCGACCCGAAGGCTTTCGCCAGTGGCTTGCCATCCACCACATGCGCCAGTACGCGCAGCAGGTCTGCGGCGTCGCGCAGCGTCTGGTCTTCGGCTTCGGTCGTCGCATTCACGTTGCGCACCTGAGCAGCTTTGTTGCGCAGTGCTGCTGCAAGCTGTCTTGTGTCCATCGTCATCTCCTCGTCGGCAGCCGCCGAACATTTCAATCGAGAGGGGCTGACGCTTCGCGCCGCCGGCCGTTTGCCGCACTTCAGTCGGCGCTGGAGGGAGGCCCAGGCGAGCAACACCTGGCGCTGGAGCGCCGGCGGCACCTGGCGCCAGTGGAGCTGGCACATCAGGTGCTCATCCCGGACGGAGAGGTCGCAGCCGTGGATCGGGCAGGGGTGCATGGTGTTATTTCCCTTCTCGCCGGCGCATTTCCCGGCGCAGCAGCGTGATCATGCTGGAACGGTTCGCTCCGCGTTCCTCCTCGGCGATCGCCGAGCGGAGCCTGGCGACGGTCCAGAGGCGGCCGCCGTTTGCACGGTCGCAGGAGAGCGAGCTGGCCGCGTCCTGGATGCTGGTGTAGAGGATGGCAAAATCGTCGTTCACGCGGCCTCCTGCAGGCCGGCGGGCAGCGCCGGGAACGGCGCCCAGTGGGTCACTTCCACTGGATCGTCATAGGAATCGACTAGGTACCACCGGCCATTCCGCTGCAGGTACCCCATATCCCGATTGGCAAAACCGTCGCTGTCGCGCCAGACGATCAGGACGTCCTGGAGCAGGTCGGGCAGGCGCTCGGTGACGGGGATCCATATAGTCGGAACCCTCCCCGAGATGATGAACTGGACATCGAGCCCCTGCTCGGAAACGGCCAGCAGGTATTCGCCGCGCGGCGTTCTGCGGCCCGTCTCATAGGCCACCTGGGTCCTCCGGGTGATATGCGTCGCCCTGGCCAGGTTGTCTTGCGTCCAGCCGGCGCGCTTCCGCTCGTCGCGCAGGCGCTCACCCATAGTCGTCATGCCTCGACCTCCTCTTCCGCGTCCTTGAGCAGCGCCTCGACCAGCCGGTCGACCTCGGAATCCGTGGGCCGGATGACGAGCTGGTCGCCGGTCTCGATGATGGTGACACCGATCCGCTTGAGATCGGCCGCGGAGAGCTGGGCGAGGGCGTCCTTGACCGGGGTCTTGCGGACCTTGATGAGCAGCTCCACCTGGTCGGGGAAGTGGCGCTCGATGAGGGCCACCACCCGGTCGGCGTCCTCCCACTCCAGGCCGCCCTTGCCCTTCATGACTCCCACGCGGATGCCGTGGAAGGTCTGGGTGCGCGGCTTGCTGAACAACTCGCAGCCGTCCTCGATCGCGGCGGCGAGCGCGCCGCGGCGGTCCGCCGCGGCCGCGACGCAGCGCTTGATCTTCGGCAGGTAGCGCCGTTTGGCGGCGGCGATCTCCTCTTCGAGCGCGGAGACCGCGCCGGAGAGGGCTTCCCGCGCGACGGCGTAATCCTTGGTCAGGGCTTCAATATCGGCTAGTGTGCTCATCGTGACTCCTATCGGTTCAGGGACTGCTGGATCCCGCCCCGGTAGCGCTCGGCATGCCCGGGGCAGAGGTGGAGATTGGGGCCGATCTCGACGGCGCAGCGCGCGCAGAGCGGCACGTCGCAGGTGACGCCGCGCACGACCGGGTAGTCGCACAGCAGCGAGGCCATCTCGCCGCGCTGGACGCAGGTCTCGATGCGCTTCGGCCCGCAGATGATGGCCGCAACGCCGTTGACTGTTACGTGGCTGCAGGGCATGTCATGTCCTCAGCTTGAGCTGCCCCAGCAGATCGGGCAGCGGGATCTTGCGCAGCCGGGCCTCCAGCACCAGGCTGTGCATGGCCCGGGAGCGCAGGAACTGGCAGCTCGCCTCCAGCTCCTCGGCGGTCTCGGCGATGTAATACCCGGTCGAGGGATGGCCGCACACCGCGATGCCCTCCTCGCGCAGCTCGGAGATGATCGCCCGCAGCCGGCGCTCGGCCACCGGATCGGGCAGCAGGTCGCCCGTCACCTCGCGCACCAGGGCCTCGACGTGGATGCCGCGCTCGGCGCCGACGTGCCGGGAGAGGACGGCGAGCACCTGGTCGCGGGTCATCGGGCGCCTCCGTGGGCGCGGGCGCGCCGGGCGTCGGCGATCGCGGCCGCGACCTCGGTGCCGGTGGGGCCGAGAGCCCGGGAAGTCGCCGTCCAGGCGGCGAGCGCCGCATCGATCGCGGGGCGCGGCTCGCCGCGGTCGAGGAACCATTCGCGCACCCACCTGCCGCCCTGGTAGGTGAGGCGGCTGCGGATTACCCCCTTGCACTGCATCCGTCTCAACACCGCGTCGGCGTTTCTATGGCTCACGCCGAGCGCCGTGGCCACGTGATCGGAGCGCACCGGGCCGTGGCGCACCAAGGCGAGCGCCTGCTCGGCGCGGGTGATCTCATGCCTCGGCATGGGGCACCTCCGCCATGCGATCGAGGTAGTCGATGAGCGCCCGGGTCTGCTCGGCGTCGAGCTCGACCAGGGGCTCGTCGGTGAGGACGACACCGATCAGGAGCAGGGTGCCGGCGCTGGTGAGCGCGCAGCGGAAGCCGTTGCCGTTGCCGGGCGCCGCCGGCGCCGGCGCCGGGGCCTTAGGCGCCCGGAAGGGGCTGCGCTCCGCCATCGCCCCGGCAGCGAGCAGCGTCGAGGCGGGAATCCGGAAGGTCATGGTTTTCCGGGCGCGCTCCGGGGCGGGACGCTCGACGGCCGCGAGCTCCTTGCGCGGCACGGGCGCAAGATCCACGGTGAGCGACGCGGGCGTGGCGCCGCCCGTGCGTCCCGGGGCGCGCTTCGAGGCGGCGATCGCCCGCAGCCGCTCCTGGCTCATCCCCGCGGTGACCGCGGAGAGCTTGTACTCCCACTGCGGCGGGCTGCCGGCGACGGTCACCGTGCAGCTCTTCACCAGGCCCTCGGCCTCCAGCTCGCGCATGATCTGGCGCGCGCGCTCCGGGGTGACGCCCAGGCGCTCGCCCAAGGCCTTGGCACGCATCGGTCCGTCGTGGAGTGCGATGAGTGCCGTGATCTTCCGATTGTCTCCGTGTTTCGTCATCTTCAGCCCTCCCTCACGTTGAGATCGCGCCGGGCCTGATGCCGCGGCCAGGCGCGGTGATGCAGCACTTCGATGTAGCCGCCGCCGCGGAACACGTAGCCGGCGCGCGCGATCGCGGCCTCGGCTTGGGCCGCGGCCTCCCGCAGCTGCTCGGCCACCGCGAGGCGCGCGGCCACCAGGCGCTGGCGCGGCAGCAGCGGGCGGAATTCATGCCCCCCTCCCCAGCCCTCCCCCGCCAGGGGGGAGGGAGAGAACACCAAGGCCGCGAAGATCTCGGCCGGGAACGTGAGGAAAGTCGGGAGCAGCACCCCGCGCCGGCGCAGGATGGGATTGCGCTCGTAGATCGCGGTCCAGTGGGCGAGCTCGGCATCGGTCAGCGGGCGGGCCATCACCAGCCTCCTCTCTCGGCCGCCAGGCCGATCAGGAACCCCAGCAGAAAACTCGCCGCCACCGCCAGCACGGCGAGCTCGACGATGTGGGCGTGCAGCCGGTCGATGCGGGTCACGGGGCGGCTCATTTCGCGCCCTCCTTGCGGCGGATCGCCCGCACTTTCCCGGCCGCCTCGGCGGCCGCGTCCGCGGCGGCGGCCCGGGCCTCGGCCTGGCGCCGCTCCAGCCGGCGCAGGAACGCGCTCTTGCCGGTGCGGCGCGGCATCCGGGGCTCCAGCAGGAAGGGTTTCCCGAAGCGCAGCCGCGCCTCGGCAATTTTTTCCTCGCGGGTCTTGGGGCTGTCGCTCACGGTTTCCTCCTGTTCGGGCAGGTCTGGCAGGCGCGGTAGAGGGCGACGCGCAGCGGATTGGTGGAGGCGCGCGGGCGCGCCTGCTCGTCGAGGCAGCGGTTGGTGGGGATCTCGCCCAGCACCGGGCAGGCGAGGGTCGCGCGCATGAGCGCCCCGCGAACGCGCGCTTCAACGTCGCGCAAATTGCCCTTGTAGGTACCTTTCAGGACCTGGTTCACGACCGCCGCGGAGCGTCCGATGCGGCGGGCGGCCTGCGCCTGGCTGGTGCGGACACACTCGGCCCGCAGCGCTTCAATCCAGTCAACGGCGGGCATCGGCCACCTCCTCGGGCCTAGGAGCCCACACGATCACTCCCAGGTTGGGGTCGTAGACCTGCTTCACCCGCTGGATCATCGGCGCGCGCGGCCCGCTGAACTTGCTCGGGATCAGGCGGTGGCGGGCCGGCGTGCCGGGCTTGGCCGGCTGCACGCACTGGAGGTAGCCGGCCCGCGCCAGGTAGATCACGTAGGTCTTCGCGGTGTGCGGGCGGATCGGGGAATCCTCGGTGGCGGCGGAATAGGCGAGCTCGCGGTAATCGAACTCGCGCAGGATGCGCATCGCGCGCCACATCCGCTCGTTGGCCTGGCCCTGGGTGACCGGCTCGCCCTCGGCCGTGACCCGCGGCGCCTGGTGGCCGATGTCCTTCACCAGGCGCCAGCGCCCGGCCTGGAAGTGGCCGACCGGGTTCCGCACCTTGCGGCTGCCGTGGGATCCCGTCACGGGCGTGATGTAGCCGCCGCGCTCCAGGGCCTCCAGGTAGCTGCGGATCGTCGTGATCTCGACCCGGGTGTGGTCCTCGATCTCCATGAGCGCGAACTCGCGCCGCCTGCGGATCTCGGCCCACACGCGCTCGCGCGGGGTGAGTTTGCCGGCGGCCTCGATGTGGATGGGTCGACGGGCCATCACAGCCTCCTCGACGGCGCATCGCCGGTGTAGAGATCGCGCTCGCCCCAGGCGGCGCGGTCTACGCGCTTCGCCCCGGTCTTGCCGGCGAAGTCGCGCACCAGGTCGACGTTGACGCAGATGCGCCGCACCACCGCGCGCGAGCGCTCCAGGACGTGGGCGAGGAGGTCGTCGGCGATCTCGATCTGCGGGGCGTAGAAGCGAGCGAGCTTCTTGGCGTCCTCGATGCCGGCGGGCGCCGCCGGCTGCCAGACCAGGACGCGGTTGTGGAAGCGCTCCCAGCGCTGGAGCTTCTTCGGGAACTGTTCCTCGCCGATCAGCAGGATCGCGCCCTGGGCGGCGTCATGGATGTCGCGCACCACCTCCAGCACGTTTTTCTCGACGATGTAGTCAGCCTCGTCGACGATGAGCGGCCGCCCGGAGAGCTGCAGGCCCTCGACGATCTGGTCGAGCATCTCCTGCATGTTGCGCCCGGGCCGGATGCCCATCTCCTTGAGGATGGCGAGCATCAGCGCCTTCTTGGTGAAGAAGCTGCGGCACTCGACGTAGACGCCGTTGAACTTGTTGGCGCAGTAGGCCGCCGACATGGTCTTGCCGTAGCCCGAGGGCCCGGAAAGGATCACCACGCCCGGCAGGTTGGGGCTGCGGTGGAGCGCCCGGTCGAGGGCGTTGGCGGCGAGCCCCAGGTTGGCGAGCGGCGCCCAGATGCCGCCGCCCGAGGCGGCGGCGTTGTTGATCACTTCGAGTTTTGGCATAATCGTCTCCGTCTAGTGCTGCGTTAAAACGCGCCCGCCCCGGCCTGACCGCCCCGGCGGGCGCTCCCTTTTCAGGCGTCCCGCTTCTGCAGGTACGCCTCGAATTCGGCTTCCATCTGGCGCATGTGCCGGCAGTAGGGGCTGTCGCCGAAGGCCGCGAAGAATTCCTGCTCAGCAAGGGTGAGCCCGACGCCGCCGGCGACACGCTCGGCGAGCCGCTTCCAGTGGGCGTAGCGCGCAGGGTCGTCGTGCAGGTCCTCGATCCGCGCTTCGCGCGGGGCGATGAGATCCGCCTCGACCTGGGCGAGCGTCGCGGCAAGCTCGGGGCTCGCCGGCTGGGCCTGGGGCGTCGGCCGGCGCGCGGCGCGGGCGGCCTCGGCCGCGGCCTCCAGCGCCTGGGTGGTATAGGGGACCATAGGTTGCGGGAGTCGCACGAGCTTGCCGGCGGCCTCCGCCCGTTCGGCGAGGATCTCGGCCACGATGTCATCGGTCTTGAGGCGCTTGGCGGTCGCCTTGAGCGCGCGGCGCTCCTCCTGGACGCGGCCCTTCTGCAGCTCGCGCGTCTTGATGGCGACTGCGCGCCGGTCCATGCCGGTGCGCTCGGGCGCCTCGGCGATGCAGATGAACTCGGCCTCGGGGGCATAGACGACGATCCGGCCGAGATCGAGCGGGTCATGGAAGACCCGCACCTTCTCGCCGACCCAGGAGCCCAGCTCCGGCGCGATGAACCAGGCGCCATCCACTTCGATCCCCTTCTTTCCGACGGTGCGCAGACCGTTCCCCCCGGGCGCTTCCGCGAGCAGCAGGTCGAGGACGCGCGCGTCGTCGATCCGGCGCACCGGATGGGGCCAGGCGGCGACCGCCTCGAACGGCGTCTTGCCGGCGAGGTCCTCGTGGATCCGGTGGGCGTAGATGTCCTCGCACCAGCGGTCGCAGAATTTCTGAAACTCGGCCGAGGTCATGCTCACCTCCAGCACGCCGTCGCGCTTCATGAGCCGGTCGGCAAACGAGGCGCGCGCCTCGATCGCCTGGCGCTCGGCGACGTTGTGGCCGATGAAGCCGGGGAGCAGTTCCACCAAATCGTGGCTGAAGGTCCCGAAGAACCGTTCGATATGGGGTTTGTGCCAGGGCTGGAACGGCGGGCAGAGTTGCTGGTCGATGTCGAGCCCACGGAATACCCGGGTGAGGTGGTGGCTCTTGTAGTCCGAGCCGTTGTCGGTCTTGGCCGTTTCCGGCACGCCCCAGTCGAGGAGCGCGTGGCGCACCAGGGTAGCGATCGCGGTGGCCTTGGAGGTTTTCGCCACCAGGAGCTTGCCGCGCCGGGGGTAGACGTCGATCACGCCGATCACGGCGTGGCGGCCGTCGGTCAACATCACGTCGCCGGGGGTGGAGTCCAGCTCCCAGCGCTGATTGAGCCGCACGATGCCCTCGGACTGGGAGCCGAAGGCGGCCATGAATTTCCCCTTCCAGGCGTCTGGGTTGGTGACCGCGGTGAAGACCTGCTTGTGACTGTGCTTCCAGGCGAGTATCCAGCGCTGCAGCGCGCGGGGCGAGGGGTAATCGAGGGCGTTGTGACCGTTGAAGCGGGCGCGCACGGCCTGCATGACGTGAGCGCTGGAGGCGTGGGGGTGAGACACCAGCATCGAGACGACGAATTCCTGGAGCGCCGGCTGGCGGTCAATTTTGGCATCCCCGCGCCGGTTGCCGTAGCGGCCGGCGAGCGCGTCGATGCCCTGAGTCTTCACCGCGCCGCTCCAGCGCGAGAGCGTCGCCGCGGAAATGTCGGGCACGAACTCGCGCGCCCAGGGCGCGACCTCGATCTCGCCGCGGTTGTAACGGTCGGCAAAGAGATGCTGGGACGGGATGACGGCGAGCCCGGCGCTGCGGCGGAAGGTCTCCCAGGCGGCGAGCACCGCGAGCCTGGCGTCGAGGCGCCCGTTTGCAGGGCGCGAAACGGAGGCTTTAAGGCCCTCCAAACGGCGGCCAAAGCGGGCTTCTTCGGTCATGGTTTCGACCAGCGCGAGCTTGCGGCCCTCCAGGCGCCCGGCCTTCGCCGCCTCGGAGGCGAGCTGCGCCGCCAGATGGGCGCGGGTTGCGGGGGGAAGCGCGGAGAGAGGATACTCGCGGCCGCCGCCGCGGCCGGCGCGAGGACGGGAGGGCCAGGATTCGCGCTTGGCCCTAAGTTGTATTGCGCGCTCTGTCGTGGGTAGCCCGGGCAGCCCGGCGAGATCGGCCGCGGAGTAGTGTTTTTCTTGTTGTTGCATGCGTCCTCCCGTTATCGATACTGTAGGCGAGGGCCCCTCGCCGATCCGGTAAGATGGTGTGTGCGCAGACCATTCACCTTCACGGGAGGGCCCTCATGGATAGGCACGAGCACCTGAAGTCTCAAGCGGTCGTATTAGCTACGGCGTTCGTCACCAACGGCGACGTGCGCATCGGCAACAACGTCAACGCCGATTCCGACTCGATGTTGCTCCTGAGCGACTTGATCGACAGCCTCTATGTCATGCTGCAGGTGACGTACCGCCGCATGGATGAGCGCAACCAGGGCTGAGGACGACGGTATATAACGCCGGCGCCGGGTAGTGGGGTCATAGACCAGCATTCGCTGCCCTCTCATCGCTTCTCCTTGAGGTAATCCTTGATGGCCTTCTCCTGCCGGGCGAGCTCGGCCTTCATCTGGCCGATGCTCCCCAGCTCGGCGAGCAGCGCTTCTTCGCCCTTCAGCACCCGGCAGCCGCGCTTGCGGGCAAGTAACTCCTGGAGGCAGTAGCTTTCGAGTGCGGCCTCGAAGGCCGGGGCGTATTCGAGAGGGAAGCGGTGCCCCTCGCGGGATTCCGCCGTCCAGGAATCGAGGGAGTACTTGGATATCTCGTGGCCCACCAGCTCGCTCATGCGGGCCGCGACCTGGTAGCGGGTTTGGGGCGAGGCCTTCAGCGCCTCGGAGAGCGTGTGGCAGATCTCGACGGCGCAATTGAGCGCGCCCTCGGTGGCCGCCGGCGGGCGCGGAATGTCAAACAGGTCCAGGGTGAAGAGGTCGTGACGGCGTCGCATGTCTACGCGGCCTGCCGGTGTTTTACGTTGCGCGGGGTGCTGGCGCTGCTAGACTTACGCTTGTACCGGCCGAGCCCGCGCTCGCCGCGGCCGCTCTTGGGGCTGCCGTCCTCGTGGTAGCGCGAGGGCCATATCTCCTGGGGCGAGACGCCGAGCGCCTCGGCAATGATGCGTTCGGCCTTGGGCCAGGGGCGATCGAGCGCGTTCTTGAGCGCGCAGGTCGCGTAATGATGCTTGCGTGACAGCCGGTGGAGGCTGGTGCCGCGCTTCCACAGGCCACAGACGATGTCGGCTCGATGCCAGTCCTCACGGGCTGGCCTTTTTGGGGTGTCTAATGTGTCCATGGCTGCATACATTGGCAGAAACCTGCTATATCGTCAAGCAGGTTCTTGCTATTTCGGAGTTTTTCGGCGACCTGTTTTTTGATTGGCGGTGATAAGTGACTGACAAAAAACCAGTTTCAAAAAGACCGAAGCGCCCCAAAACTCCGAAATTTGTTTTCGGAGAAATACGAACCAAGACCGAAACCCCTGAAGACAGGATGGCTGGGATTGCCGGACGACTTCGGAGGTGTGCTTGTCTGGTTGGTAGTGGTGATCAGCTGGCGCGGGAAACTGGTATCCCCAGGCGGACGCTGGAAACCTATCTTTCAGGGGGTGCCGAAATTAAAGTGCAGAGGATGGCGCAGATCGCGCAGGTATCAGGTGTTTCGATGACTTGGTTGGCCACAGGAAACGGGCGGGTGCTTGGGACCAGCTGGTCTTCGGATCTTGCCCGTGAAGACATGAAGCGATTCTACGCAATGCCGATAGACGATCGGGAATTGGCTGAGGCGCGAGCGGTTGTGCTGGAGGTGGTGTATGAGCTGGCCGTGGATCTGCCTACAAGCCTTAATGATGCTATTGGGTCTTTCGTTTCCTTATATCGGTCCGGTGGGGCTCGCCTTCCCAAGGGGGTGAGTGAACGCGTGCCGGAAATCGATGAGAGCGCTATACGGCATTGGTTAGCGCTTTTGAGGGAAAAGGGGCTGTCCGCTCTCGGTGGGCATGTGTCTTCTCCACCGCGAAACGCGGAACGGGAACTAGGTGATGGAGAGGCGATGGTAAAGGACGCGTTTATGGTGTGGTTAGATCATTACTGGGAGGTAGCTGGAGAAAGGGAAAGAATATGGCTGGAGGTCCAGCTCGAGAAGGCCTTCCCAGAATTCTCTGACTGGTTAAAAAAACGTCGGCCGCGATCAGGCAGAGAATCCGCAGCCTAGGATGGGTTATATATGAGCGCGGATCGCCGGTCAGCCTGTAAGATTTGACAGGTATCGCACCATCCGTCGCACGCGCTCTATGTGATCGGGCGGGTGGTGTGGGCTGGGGGTGAGATCTGATTCTTGAGCGAAGGGAGGGTTTATGGCCGTACCAAAGCGCGCAGTTGACCGCATTGCTCAGAGCTTCAAGAAATACCAGACGATTCTCGCGGAGGCCAAGGATCGGGACATTAGCGAGTCCGACACGGTGGTCATCATCGTCGATATGCTGGCCGATCTCCTCGGCTACAGGAAGTACACTGAGATCACAACCGAGTTCGCGATCCGGGGCACCTACGTCGACCTGGCGGTGAAGGTGGATAATGAGTTGAGGTTCCTGATCGAGGCCAAGGCGATCGGGGTGTCGTTGAAGGACAACCACCTCAAACAGGCGGTGGATTACGCTGCAAACCAGGGCATCGAGTGGGTGGTTCTGACCAACGGGGTCACCTGGAAAATGTATAAGGTGCATTTCAAACAGCCCATAGATCACTCGCTGGTGTTCGATCTGGACATGCTGCAGGCGAGCCCCAAGGACCCGAAGGTGATTGAATGCCTGGGCAACCTGAGCCGCGAGGGGTTTACCCGGTCCTCGATGACGGCCTACTTCCAGCAGCAACAGATCACCAGTAAATTCTCCCTGGCCGCGATCTTGATGAGCCAGTCGATGCTGGGGGCGCTTAGGCGGGAACTGCGGAGGCTGGACCCCGGCATCAGGATCGACGAAAGCTCACTCAGGGTTGTGTTGGAAAACGAAGTGTTCAAGCGCGAAGTTGTTATAGGTGAGGAGGCAAAACAGGCTTACGACTTCCTGAGGCGGTGCGCGAAAGCGGCGATGAAGGCCAAGTCCAAGGGAACGCAATCTGGGGCGCTGGAGCCGGAGGTAGAGCCAGCTTCAGTGTTGGTGGACCCACCGGACGATCCTGCGGGCGCGTCGTCGCCGTCGGAATAATTGCTTGGGAGGGTAGTTGCAAACCATGTGACGCGCGCGACGCCGTGCTAACAAACCATGTGACGCGCGTCGCTTGCTCGCCGGAGGTTTTCGCCCTCACGTAACTGCCTGATCGACCGCCTCTATCCCTTGAAATCCCCCTAAAACCCGCTTCTTCCCGCTTTTCTCAAACCATCTGTCGTCTCACAGGCACGTTCGGTTTTTGGAGAATAGGCGCACCCCAGTTCCCCCGCGACGGCCGAGAACCGCTTGTCCCGTGTCCAGAGCCGGGCGCTGTTCAGCGACGCAGCCGCGAGCAGGCAGGCGTCGATGTAGCCGATGCCGCGCCCCATCAACCGATGCTGTTCGATGAAAAACAGGACTTCCTCCCGGGTCGCCGGTTCGCATTTCGGCAGCCAGGAAAGAAGTGACAGCACCTCCTGTCGGTTCCGGAGATTGCCGCAGGCGATTTCCCCGATGACGAAATCGTGGATCAGGGCCACATCCCGATTAAGAAGTCCGGCGAGATGAGAATCGCTGGATCGCAGGTGGTCGATCCAGACCGACGTATCGACCAGGATCACTCTGCAGCCTCCCTGCGCCGGGGAACGCCTTTCAGTTGCGGTTCGGTACCGCCAAGCCGGACGAGGCGGCGGGCGCTCTCCCGCTCAATCAGGGCGCGCAGCGCCTCTTTCAGCAGAACGCCACGATCTTTCAGGCCGCTCAGATTCTGGGCCTTGGACAGAAGTGCATCATCGAGGGTGACAGTGGTTCGCATCTTTAGGCTCCATATTTCATGCACCAAATGATGCAATTATAGATGCGAAGCCAGGCTGTGTCGATCACCCCGGAATCCGGCCGATCGTATTGGTGAGTCGAATACCCGGTTTCGCTACCTCACTGGCCACACCGGCACCCCGAACAGCCAGCCGTGCACGGCGAGCAGAATTCCGTAGAGAACCAGCCCCAGCGCCGGGCGCCAGAGTCCGATGCCGTTCCAGTCCACCGCCGTTCCGTTGCGAAGCGCCGCGGCGAACGGCACGGCGGAGGTCGCGCGGCTGAAATCACGCCACCGCGCCCCGAGCTTCACAGCGCGCTTGGCGTCGATGGCGGCCATGCCGCCCAGCGCCAGGATCGCCATGCCGCCGAATAACACCAGAGATGCGGCGTCGCCGTTGGCCGCGAGGTGAGCGAGGGCCCACAGCGCCGCGCCCCAGAGAAAGGGGTGGCGGGTGATGGTGACGATGCCCTTCACCGGAATCGGGCGATCCCCCGGACGGTCGCCGCCCACGGCGGTGGGATTGCGCACGGTGAGGCCGATCACCGCCAGCATGAGGGCCAAGGGCATGAGCACCATTGCGATCCAGCGGCCGGCACCGCCCAGGTCCCAGAGGAGAATTACGGGCGCGCCGCGGTAGGCCATCACCGCCCAGGCGAGGAGCAGCGCCGAGAGTAGCGAATAGGCGCCAAGAAATGCCGGCTCTCCCAGGCGCGCAACCACGCGGCTTCTCACTGTGGGGACCGAGAGCAGGAAGTGACTGCCCACGAAACCGGTCATGGCAAGGAAAAGTGACAGCATGGGCGTCCTCCTATTCAAAAATTGGGTAGCCGGCCCGGCTCAGGAGCGCGGTCCGTCGGGCATGGATACGCCCATTCGCGAGCAAGCTCCGTCCCATGTCTTGCCGCGGCGCGCATGATTCGGCCTCGCGTCTTGGTGTAGAGTAGCAGACGTACGTCGAAGCGATCCGCAACATCCCGGGAGGACAATCCATGACCCAGGCGTTCGATTTTGCCACCCTGTTTGCCCACGCCGAAACCATCCTCAAGCGCAAGGCCGGCGAGACGATCTTCCGCCAGGGCGAGGAGGGGAAATACATGTTCGTGGTCAAGTCCGGCGAGATCCACATAAAGGTGGGCGACAAGATGGTGGAGACGGTGGGTCACGGCGGCATCATCGGCGAGATGGCGATGCTCGACAACTCGGCCCGCAGCGCCAGCGCCATTGCCGTCACCGACTGCGAAGTGGTGCCCATCGACCTCAGGCGCTTCCTGTTCCTGCTGCAGCAGACCCCGTTCTTCGCCGTCGAGGTGATGCGGGTCATGGTGCGCCGGCTGCGCGCCATGAACCTGCGGGTCTGATCACTCCTCCAGCCGGAACCGCACCGGCACTTCGATCCAGGACGCCACCGGCTCGCCGCCGCGCCGGGCGGGCGAGAAGCGCCAGCCCCTCACGGCCTCCAGGGCCACCTCGTCCAGCGCTTCGAATCCCGAGCTTTTCGCGAGCCGCACTTCGCCCGGAATGCCCTCCCGGCTGACCCGCACCCCCACCAGCACCACGCCCTGCTGCCCCAGGCGCCGCGCCGAGGAGGGATAGGCGGGAAGGGGGGTATGAAGGTAGGCCGCGTAGACGAAGGCGCCCGACGGCGCGGCGGGGTCTGCGGGCCGGGATGCCGGCGCGGGGGGGACGGCGGATTCGGCGGGTCGCGACAACGGCGCAGGGGGGGCATTGCCCGTTGCCTGCGACGCGATCACGGTGGTCTCGGGCCTTGGCGCGGGGACGGCAACCGGCACCGCTTCGGGCGCCGGGTTCACCTCGGTCTGCGCCGATGCGCGCGGCAGCCTAGCTTGCGCCCTGGGCCGCGGTTTCTGCTCCTCTGCGGTGGCGATTTGCGCCGGCGGCTCCCGCGTCGCCATCACGCTCACTTCCAGCAGGGTCGGGGGCCGCAGCGTCACCGAAACCGGCGACGGCTCGCCGCGACCGATTGCGAGAGCGATTGCGAGGTGGATCGATGCCGACGCCACCAGAGCCCCGGAAATGGGCCTCCAGCGCCGGCGCAGCCGGTCGGGATCCTGCAATCCCGCGCCCGGCAAATCGCGGCGGGGCCGGAACGGAATCACTTTCTGGGGCGAGGAAGACATCGGGATAAAGGAAGAGAAGGGCTTTGCCGATGATACCGGCAAACCGGCGAAGTCTGCACGTCGCCAACCCTGTGGCGATCGGGCGCCGGGAAAGGATTCCCGACCTACGAAATTTCCGGTGCCCTGGAAAGCCGCACCGCCGCCAGGAAGGAGAGTTTCGTAGGTTGGGCATTCATGCCCAACTCAAACCACCGCCGTTCGTTGGGCACAAAGTGCCCAACCTACGAAATTTCCGGGCTCCTGGAAAGCCGGACCGCCGCCAGGTAGGACAGCGCGAGGATGGCGATGGCAGTGACTCCGAAAGCGAGTTCCCTGCCCTCGCTGAAGCTGTCCACGGCGGGAGAGAAATATTTCAGGGCGCCGTGGCCGGCCACCAGCAGGCTCAATCCGGCCACCGCCAGGCCCATCACCCGGGAAGCGATGCAGGCGAGCTGGTCGGCGCGGCGCAGCAGCTGCGCGATCCACAGGCCATTGACGCCATCGGTCACCATCATCCCCGCCATGAACAGCAGGCCCAGCAGCGCCGAGTGGGCGATGCCGCCGAACCGGGTGCCGGTCAGTGCGAACAGCGCCGCCTGGCTCAGGGTATCGAAGGACAGGGCGAACAGCGCCCCCACCAGGGCGATCGCCACGGGATTGGCGGTCCTGCCGAAGCGCCCCAGCAGCCGCCCCTTCATCCCCACCGGCCTCACCACTTCGCCGGGTGCCGCATTGAGCACCGCCGCCAGGTTCAGGAGCCCCAGCAGGGTGAGAAAGCCGATCGAAATCCAGGCGCCCAGCTCGTCCACCCACCCCGGCACCTGCCAGCTCCTGGCGAGGGCGCCTACGCCGACCGCGATCGACATGACCACCAGGCCATGGCCCAGCGAGAACAGGAAACCGCACCAGCGGGAAAGCCGCGGATTGGCCCGCGCGTTGAAGCGCGTCAGGCCGTCGATGGTGGCGAGATGGTCGGCGTCGAGCCCGTGCTTCAGGCCCAGCGCGAACACCAGCAGCATCAGGGCGAGCCAGTCATGGCTCAGCGCATCCATTTTTTCTCCCGTGGGGTCCGGCCGATGATAAGGCGATTTCCGCGATTCTCATACAAATACCGTGCCAGTTGCCCATCCGCTTGATCCGGAAGAACTACGCAGACGGCGCGGGCGCTGCGGGCGGACACCGGCTTTCCAGCCCGTGTCCCTCATGGAACCTGCCCATCCGCCGCAGTCCGGGCCAGCGGCAGCCGCAGGTCGAACACGGCTCCGCCCCCGGGGTGATTGGCGGCGGCGAGGCTGCCGCCGTGGCGCTCGACGATGCCGTAGCTGATGGAAAGCCCGAGGCCCGTGCCCTTGCCCACCGGCTTGGTGGTGAAAAACGGATCGAAGATCTGCTTCAAGTGCTTGTCGTCGATGCCGGGGCCGTTGTCGCGGAAGCTCACCTCCGCCTTGCCGTCCCGCGCCCGGGCGCGAATTTCCAGCCGGGGCTCCGGAGTGCTACCGGCGCTGTCCACCGCGTTCTGCACCAAGTTGACGATGACCTGCTGGATCTGTCCCTCCGAGCCGAGGACCGGGAGCGCCTCGGGAAGGTCCCACTCGATCCTCATGCGGCTGCCGGTGGCCTTCACCACCCAGTGGGCAGAGCGCTCGAGAATCTCCCTCAGGTTGAATACCGTGGCCGCGTCCCGGTCGGCGGCCGAGAACCGCTTCAGCCCCGCCACGATGTCGCGCGTGCGCTCGGCGCCCTCCACCGTGCCGTCGATGAGGGGCGCGAGATCCGCCATCAGGCGGTCGATGCGCAGGCTGCGGCGCAACTGGTCCAGGTGCTCCTGGCCGGCGCCCTGGTGAATCGCCGCCAGGTATTCCCCGAGTCTCAGGGTGTAGCGCTTCAGGGCGTGCACGTTTCCCAGCACGAAGCTGATGGGATTGTTGAGCTCGTGGGCGACGCCCGCCACCAGCAGGCCCAGCGAGGCCATCTTTTCCGAGTGCAGCAGCTGCTGCTGGGTGCGCTTCAGGTCGTCGTGGGCCTGGCGCAGCGCGGAATAGGCGCGCCGCAGCTCGCCCACCGGACGGCCCACCAGCACCATGCCCAGCAGCCGCCCCTTCTGGTCGTAGCGGGGCGTGCAATTCAGCGATACCGGGAGCGGGCTGCCGTCGCGGCCGCGGAAATTGAGTTCGCAGTCGTGGATCGGCTCGTTGTAGAGCCGGGCCATGAAGGACGCGACCTGCAGCTGCGATTCCTCGCCGGCGAAGAGTTTCGCCACCGGCGTTCCCACCAGCTCCTGCTCGGCCTTCCCGGTGAGGTCGAGCAGCGCGCGGTTCACCTCCTGCACCCGCCCGTCGCGGTCGCACACCAGCAGCACGTCGGACATGGAAGTGAGCACGCTGTAGATGAACTGCTGGGACTCCTCCAGGGCCCGATTCTTGTCTTCCAGCGCCACTTCGTACTGAAGCAGGTCGTTGTACACCTCGTCCATCTTGCGGATGACGTCGATCCACACGTCCTCGCCCACGGCCTTGAGGCTCTCGGGCCGCGGCCTGTGCACGGGCAGCCCCGGGGGCCGGGGATGGCCCGGGTGCGGCGGCGTCTTGTTGGAGGGTTTGCCCATGGGTTTATGCCCCGGCCAATTCCATTTTCAATTCAATCGAGCAGTGTAGGAGCGAATTCATTCGCGACCCCGGTCGGGGATGAATCCACTCCTACACCCCGCTGCACGTGGGAATGCATTTTCAATGCACGGTACACACCATGCACGGATCGAAGGAGCGCACTACGTGCTGCACCGCCAGCGGCGTAGTCTCTCCGGCGTTCACCGGCGTGCCTTCCAGGGCCTGCTCCAGGGGACCGGGCGTGCCCTCGCGGTCCCGGGGCGAAAAATTCCAGGTGGTGGGCGACACGATCTGGTAGTTGTGGATGCGGCCGTTGGCGATTTCGACCCAGTGGCCGAGGCTGCCCCGGGCCGATTCCGCAAGGCCCGCGCACTGCGCTTCCTCCGGCAGCTCGCCGTGGCTGCAGAAGGGCTGGTCGGGCTTGAGCGCCCGCACCCATTGCTCCATGGCGGGCACCACCAGGGCGATCTCCAGCAGCCGCGCCACCACCCGGCTTTTCACGTTGCCGCCGCCGCGCTTCACCAAGTCGCGCACCAGCGGGTGCCCGCTCACCACCTGGCGCGCCAGCGCCCCGGTTTCCATGGGCCGGCCCGCCAGGCGCGGCGCCTTGCACCAGGAATAGGCCGCGGGCTTGTCTTCGGTGGGCAGGGTTATGCCCTGGGCCGGATGCCGGGGCGCCTCGGGCCCCGCGAGCCAGCTGGAGGCCAGATCCTCGGTGATCGCGTCCAGCCGCAGCTCCCGGGACTTGCCGTCCCACACCCCGGCCCGGAACCAGCGGCCGTTCCCCTGGGGATAGGCGCCGTAGCTCAGGAAGCGGTCATAAGCGCGCCCGAGCTTTTCGAGCTTCAGATCGTTGGCGATGCGCAGGAACAGGGCGAAATCGCTGCCGTTCGCGGGCCGCGCTGCGGCCCAGAGTTCAAGGGCGTCGATGCTGTCCAGGCCGGCGACGGTCTCCAGCCGGTCGCCGAACAGGGTGTGCTCGAGAAAGCTGCGGAACTCCTTGAGCACCGCATACACGTGGATCTTCTCCGAGGCTTCCACCGGGCGGCTGGAGCCCCCCGGCTGGATGGTCTGGGTGTGGGGCCACTTGCCGGCCAGCGTCCCCATGATTTCCAGGAACCGCCCCCGCACCGGCACCGCATCCGCCGCCGCGCTGCCGCTCACCGCCTTGAAGCGGCCGGCGGCGCCCTCGAACCAGGCACGGCCGCGGTAGCCCTCGCGCGCGAAGTCCGGCATGAAGAAGAGATAGAAGTGGGTGAAGTGATCCGCCACGTTCTCGTTGGCGAGGATCAGGTTGCGGGCGAGGCGCCCGTTCTCGGGGACGTCCAGCCCCATGGCCTGCTCCAGGGCATAAGCGGCGGCGCTGGACTGGGACACCGAGCAGATGCCGCAGATGCGCGGCGCCAGCACCAGCGCATCGAGCGGATGCTTTCCCTGCAGGATCTGCTCGAAGCCCCGGTACATGGGGGAATTGACCCGGGCCGAGCGCACCGCGCCGCCGGCGATGTCCAGCGTCACTTCGAGATCGCCCTCGACGCGGTTGAACGGACCGACGACGAGGCGGGTCATTTGAGCCCCGTCCTGCGTACCGCGGGCTTCACCACCGGGTGATCGGCGATGGCGTTTTCCCGCACCCGCCGCGGCGTCGCCGACTTGGACAGCGCCGCCAGCGCCACGAACCAGGCCTTGGGCATGTCGGTGGGCAGCGCGATGGGAATTCCCGCCACCTTG
Organism: Betaproteobacteria bacterium; assembly: GCA_016183615.1. Classification (GTDB taxonomy): domain Bacteria; phylum Pseudomonadota; class Gammaproteobacteria; order Burkholderiales; family UBA6910; genus JACPEG01. The sequence continues at coordinate 43,451 of JACPEG010000045.1, read as the reverse complement.
GGCGTCATGGCGAAGGGATGCCCCGGCTCCTCGAACCCCGGCTCGGTACAGCTGATGCACGGATAGCCGCCGCGCAGGCAGGAGCCGCTGCCGTTCCACAGCCGGGTGTTGCAGTCGGCGTGGGCTTGCGTTCCCTTGCAGCCCAGGTTCTCCATCATGCAGCCCAGGTCCGAGGGCTTGTGGGCGCTGGCCTTGAATTCGTAATACTCGTTGCGCGGGCAGCCATGGTGCACCAGGTGATCGGCGTAGAAGCGGGGTCGGCCCAGGGAGTCCAGGTCCTTTTCGGCGAGATCGCCCAGCGCCAGCGTCATCAGCGTGTCCACCACCCAGCCCGGGTGGGTGGGGCAGCCCGCGACGTTGATGACGGGGAGCCCGGCGCCCGCGCGATAGCCGGCGCCCAGCAGCCCGCCTTGCAGCTCCCCTTCATACTGCAGGCCGCAGGCGTCGGAAGGGTTGTCACCCGCGGCGGTGATGCCACCGTAGGCGGCGCAGGTGCCCACGGCCACGGTATGGCGCGCCACGGCGGCGAGCCGCTTCACCCAGTGGATCATGGGCTCGCCGCTGCCCGAGAGCATGTGGAAGCGACCGCTGCCGTTGGGCCCGCGCAGCAGCGAGCCTTCGACGCACAGCACGTCGAGGCGCGTCTCGCCCCCGGCGCAGCGCCGGAGTATCTCCAGCGCCTCGGCGCCGGTCTGCTCCGAGAGCGCGGGATGCCACAGCAGCTCGATGCCGGCCGCCCGCAGCGATTCGAACAGGTTGCGCGAATCGGCGCACAGCCAGGACATGGTGCAGCCGCCGCAACCGCCGGATTGCAGCCAGAGGACATTCAGCTCATTGGCCATTTCCGTTCTTCCTTTCCAGCCCGTAGCGCGAGAGCTTGCTCCGCAGGCCCACCCTCGACAGGCCCAGTTCGTTTGCCGCCTTGGTCTTGTTCCAGCGATGGCGGATCAGGGTTTCCTTGAGCAGCCGCGCCTCCAGCACCTCCAGGCGGTCCCGCAGGCTGCCGTTGGCCGCGGCGATCAGGCCCAGATCCTCTTCCTCCTCCTCGGCGCCGGCCTGCAGCACCCGGCTCGACAGCAGCTCGGCACCCAGCTTTGGCCCGTGGGTCAGCGCCAGCATGCGGAAAATCTCGTTCTGCAGCTCCCGCACGTTCCCGGGCCAGCGGTAGGCGGTGAGGCACTCCATGGTTTCCTCCGTGAAGCCCTCGGAGGACTTGCCCAGGGCCAGCATCGCCTGCTCCAGCACCCGGTTGGCGATCAACGGAATGTCCATGGGCCGGGCCCGCAGCGGCGGCAGGTGCAGGGTGAGGGTGGCGAGCCGGTAATACAGGTCTTCCCGAAAGCGGCCGCTGCGCACGTCCTGCTCCAGGTCCCGGTTGGTGGCGGAAATCACCCGCACGTTGACCGAAAGCGGGCGCGAGCTTCCCACCGGGCGGATCTCGCCTTCCTGCAGCGCCCGCAAGAGCTTCACCTGAAACGCCGCCGAGGTCTCGCCGATCTCGTCGAGGAATATGGTGCCGCCGTCGGCCTGCTGGAACAGGCCGACCCGGTCCTCATAGGCGCCGGTATAAGCGCCGCGCTTGTGGCCGAACAGTTCCGACTCCAGCAGCTGGTCGGGAAGCGCCGCGCAGTTCTCCACCACGAAGGCCTTTTCGGCGCGGTTGCTGAGATAGTGGATGGCGCGCGCCAGCAACTCCTTGCCGGTGCCGGATTCTCCGGTGAGCAGGATCGGGATGTCGTAGCGGGAGACCCGCTTTACCGTATCGCACAGGGCATTCAGGGGGCTGTCGGGGGAGCGGGCCAGGCGGTCCACGTCGCTCGCCTGGCGGGCCACGTAACGCTTGGCTTCCACCCGCTTGCGCAGCACCGGCTCCGAGGCCCGCAGCTCCAGCCCCAGCCGCTCGTTCTCCCGCTGCAGGCGGTACACGTTGGCGGCGCCCCTCACGGCGAGCAGCAGCGCCTCCGGCTGCCACGGCTTGAGGATGAACTGGTAGATCCCGGCGTCGTTGATGCCGGCGATGATGTCCTCGGAGTCGGTGTAGCCCGAGATGATGATGCGCACCGCGTCGGGCCAGCGCTCGCGCACCTGCTTGAGGAAGGAGACTCCGGTCTGGCCCGGCATGCGCTGGTCGCACAGGATCACCTGCACCGATTCCCGCTCCATCAGCCCCAGGGCCTCCTCGGCACCCGAGCCGGTGAGCACTTCGAAATCGTCCTCCAGGGTGCGGCGCAGCGCCTCCTGGGAGCGCACTTCGTCGTCCACCACCAGGACCGTGGGCATTGGGTTCATGATGCGACCTCCTTGATTTCCTGCTTCCGGGGCGCTGCCGGCCGCTTCCACTTCGGCCGGCGGTGCAGGGCAAGATGCAGCGGCGTACGCGAATGGCACACCTTGTATACGAAGTTGTGGCGGGCCACGTGATAGCTGGGGTCGAAGCCGTAGAAATTGAGCTTCATGCGGGCAAGCTCCTCCTCCCGGTAGCGGGCGAGGGGCTTTTCCGCCTCGTCGCTGCGCCGCCGTTGTGCCTTGTCCGCAAGCAGGCGCGGCAGGTCGGGGCTCGCGGCGAGCGCTTCGGCGATCCCCTCGACGCCGCGGCGGAAGCTTTCGATGTCGTGCCCGAAGCAGTCGTCGATGAGTCCAAGCCGTTTCGCGGCCGGAGTGCCGATGGGCAGCCGGTTCTGGGTGATGGCCCGGGTCTGGTCATCGCCCACCCGCTTCGGCAGCAGGTAGGTCCAGTACTCGGAGCCGTAGAGGTTTCCCATGCTCTTGTAGTGGGGGTTGAGGACGATGCCCTGTCGTGCGAACACCCGGTCGGCGGCGAGCGCCAGGAACACGCCGCCCGCTCCCGCATTGCCCTGAAGCGCCGCAATGGTGATCTTTTCATCGGTGGTGAGGATCGCTTCGGTGAGATCGTCCATGGCGTTGATGTTGCGCCAGGATTCGTCGGCCGGGCTCGCCGCCACCTCGATCAGGTTGAGATGGATGCCGTTGCTCCAGAAGTCTGCCCCGCCCCTCAGGACCAGCACCCGGGTCGGGCGCTGGCGCGCCTCCAGCAGCGCCGCGCGCAGCCGCGCGCAGTCTTCCGTCCCCATGGCGCCATTGTAGAAATCGAAGTGGAGGTACCCGACCCCGTTTTTTTCCTCGTACCAGATGTCGCGCCACGTCTTTTCCCCCTCTCCCGCTGGCGGGAGAGGGCCGGGGTGAGGGTGAACCGCGGGCAGCGCCGGCAGCGCGGATTCCGGGACGCCGGCAAGTTTCTCGCCCAGGACCGTCGCGGCCGGCAGCTTGAACGTGGGCTCGCTGCCCACGGGTTTCTTTTTGAGATGGGTGATCCACACTGCCCCGTCCACGGTGGCGCGCAGAATCGCGCCGTGGCGAGTGGCGATGATCTGGCCCGGCGCGCCACCCCACAACGTCCTTTCTTCGAAGGCATTGAACAGGAAATAAGGTTCGTCGAAGAGCATATCGAGCACGCCGGGGAAGCCGTCGGCGCTGCGGATTTTCCGGACAACGGCGGCGGTGGTGTCCGCGGACCAGTCGACGGCGCGGTCCTGCTGCGTCATGAGCGGCTGCAGCCGGCCGCGCACCTCCGGCTTGCCGTAATCCAGCGGCTCGGGCCTGAAGGCCCCGGAGGCAAAGCGCTCCACCGCGGTGAGCAGTGCCGTGACCGCGGCCTCGGTCACCTCGTTGCGGTAGAGGCTGCTCTTGCGGGCTGCGCGCATGGGAAAGCGCGCGGTCGCCCAGACGTCGCCGGCGTCCATCTCCGCCGCCGCTTGCAGCGCGATGACGCCCCACTCGGTTTCGCCGCCGAGAATCGCCCAGTCGAGAGCCGAGGGCCCGCGGTCCCCCGGAATTCCCGGATGCAGCACGATGCACACGTGGCGCTTCCAGATGGACTCGGGAATCGCGCGCTTCAGGAACGGGGCCAATATAAGATCGGGCCTGAAGAGTTCCACCGCCTCCTCGCTCACCCGGTCGTTCACGTCGAACTCGATGGAGACCTGGTGCCCGCGCTCGGTCAGCTCCACGAAGAGGCGCTGGGCCAGGCTGTTGAAGCTGTGGGTGAGGAACAGGATTTTCATCAGCATATCCGCGGCAACTGCTCGCCGCTGAGCCAGTCCACCATGCGGTTGCCGCCGAAGCGGGTTTCCATCTGCACGAAGTGGCGCGGGTCCTCCACCACCTCGCCGATGACGGCGGCGTTCATCCCCAGCGGATGGGCCCGCATCGCCGCGAGCAGCGCCTGGGCCTGTTCCCTGGGGCAGATGGCGACGAGCTTGCCCTCGTTCGCCACGTACAGGGGATCGAGACCGAGAAACTCGCAGGCCGCCTCCACCTCCGGCCGCACCGGCAGCGCCGCTTCCCTGAGCCGCATCCCGACCCCGGATTGCCGGGCGATCTCGTTCAGCGTGGTGGCGAGCCCGCCGCGGGTCGGGTCCCGCAGGCAATGGATATCGGTCACCGCCGCGAGCATGTGGGCCACCAGCCCGTGGAGCGCCGCCGTGTCGGATTGCACCGCGGTGGCGAAGGAAAGATTTTCGCGTTGGGACATGATGGCGACGCCGTGGTCCCCCAGGTTGCCGGAAACCAGGATCGCGTCCCCGGGCTGGGCCCGGTCGCCCGATATCTCGATGCCGTCCGGCACCACGCCCACGCCGGTGGTGGTGATGAACACGCCGTCGCCCTTTCCGCTTTCCACCACCTTGGTATCCCCGGTGATGACCGGCACGCCCGCCCCCATGGCGGCATCGGCCATGGACTGGACGATGCGCTTCAGGTCCGCCAGCGGAAAGCCTTCCTCCAGGATGAAGCTCGCCGAGAGGTAAAGCGGCCTCGCCCCGCTCATGGCCACGTCGTTGATGGTGCCGTGAACCGACAGGCAGCCGATGTCGCCGCCGGGGAAAAACAGCGGCGACACCACGTGACTGTCGGTGGCCATCACCATGCGGCCGGTGGTGACCGCGAAGCAGGCCTGGTCGTTCATCTGCCGCAGCCACTCGTTGTCGAAGGCGGCGAGGAACAGCTCTTCGATCAGCTGCGCCATGGCGCGCCCGCCGCTGCCGTGGCTCATGTCCACCCGGCCGTGCCGGAAATCCACGGGCCGCACATAGCCCCGTTTCACTTCGCCCATCAAGCCACCTCCTTGTAGCGGCCGTAGGTATAGTGGGCGGCGCAGGCGCCCTCCGAGGACACCATGCACGAGCCCATGGGGTTCTCGGGCGTGCACACGGTGCCGAACAGCTTGCAGTCCCGGGGCTGCTTCACGCCTCTGAGGATCGCGCCGCACTCGCAGGCCTTGTTGTCGTCCACCCGGCGATAGCTGATGCCGAAGCGCGCCTCGGCGTCGAACTGGCGGTAGCGCTCCTTGATCCTGAGCCCGCTGTAGGGCACTTCGCCCAGGCCCCGCCACTCGAAGGAGCGCCGCAGCTCGAACACTTCCGCCACCAGCGCCTTCGCCTTCTCGTTGCCCTCCCGGGTCACCGCCCGGGAAAACTCGTTCTCCACTTCGCAGCGGCCCTGGTTCAGCTGGCGGACGAGCATCAGGATCGCCTGCATTACATCCAGGGGCTCGAAGCCCGCAATCACCACCGGTTTTTGATACTCCTCGGCGAAGAATTCGTAGGGCCGGCTGCCGATCACGGTGGAGACGTGGGCCGGGCCGATGAAGCCGTCCAGCGGCACCGTGCCCAGCTCCCGCACCTGGGGCGATTCCAGGATGTTCTGGATCGCCGAGGGCGTGAGCACGTGGTTGCAGAACACCGAGAAGTTGGCGAGCCCCAGGGCCTCCGCCTGCTTGATGGCGATGGCGGTGGGGGGCGTGGTGGTCTCGAAGCCGATGGCGAAGAACACCACCTCCCTTGCCGGATTCTCTTTGGCGATCTTCAGGCAGTCGGCGCTGGAGTACACCATGCGAATGTCGGCGCCGCGGGCCTTGGCCTTCATCAGGGAGAGTCCTTGCGAGGCGGGCACCCGCAGCGTATCGCCGTAGGTGCAGAGGATCGCCCGGTGGGTGGTGGCCAGCTCGATGGCGTTGTCGATGCGCCCGATGGGCAGCACGCACACCGGGCAGCCGGGACCATGGATCATGCGCAGGTTCTGCGGCAGCAGGTCGCTGAGGCCGTAGCGGGAAATGGCATGGGTATGGCCGCCGCAGAATTCCATCAGGCGGTAGCCGCGATCCGGCTCTGCCTCGGCACGGATCGCTGCCGCGATGCCCTTCGCCACCCGTCCGTCGCGGAATTCGTCGATGTATTTCATGAGTCGAGAGTCGAGAGCCGAGAGTCGAGAGCAAAGAGCATGGAGCGGTGAGTGGAGAGCAGGGAATGATTCATGGGGGTCAGCTCCCGGGTCTCGGCGCGCCGTATTCCGAAGCCAGTTCTGCGAACATCGCGAGCGTCCGTTCTGCCTCTTCGGCGTCCAGCTTCTGCAGCGCGTAGCCCACGTGGACGATCACGTAGTCGCCCGGCTCCACGCCGTCCACCAGCGAAAGCGAAATCTCCTTGCGCACGCCGGCGAGGTCCACGATTGCAAGATCGCTGCCGTTGATTTCCACCACCTGCGCCGGAATTGCCAGACACATTGCTATTACTCCCGCCTCAGAAAATCGCGAATAAATTCGCTCCTACGCCTGCCACATGCCCCTGTAGGAGCGGCTTCAGCCGCGAATCCCATGCCGGAGAGTCGCGAATGAATTCGCTCCTACGTTTCCTGCCTGGTTTGCATCGCCACCCACGCTTGCCCCAGAGACAGGCCGCCGTCGTTAGGTGGAATCTCGCCTGCCTCCAGCACTTCGATGCCTTCCTGCTTCAGCCGCTGCCGCAGCGACGCCGAGAGCACCCGGTTCAGGAAGCAGCCGCCGCTCAGCGCGACGCGGAAAACATTTTCCCGGTAGCAGGCGTGAAGCACCCACTCCGCGAGCGCCTTGGCGAGCGTGGCGTGAAACAGCGCGGCGCCATACCCGGCGTCGCCGCAGTCGGCGAGATGGGAAAGCAGCGGCAGCAGATCCAGCGCGTTGCCCTCGCCGATGCGGTAGCTGCCCGCGAGAGGCTCCACCGGACCGTGGGCCGCTGCGAGGCCCTCCAGCAGCATCGCCGCCTGGCCCTCGAAGCTCGAATGGGCCTTCACGCCCAGCAGCCCGGCCGCGGCATCGAACTGGCGTCCGCCGCTGCTGGTTTCCGGGCAGTTCACCCGCTGTTCCAGCATCTGCCGCAGCACCGGCGCCGCGGCGCCGGGAAAGCGGGCTTCGATCTCGTCCGCTCGTCCCGCGCCGTGCAGAACCGCGGAGGCCATGCGCCAGGGCTCGCGCGCCGCCCGGTCGCCACCGGGTAGCGGCAAGGTCTTCAGGTGGCCGAGCCGGGTGAACCGGGGGCCTTCGATCTTCAGCAGCTCGCCGCCCCAGGCGGTTCCGTCCTCACCCAGCCCCACGCCGTCGAGGGCGAGGCCGAGCACCGGACCGCGCACGCCATATTCCGCCGCCACCGCAGCGATGTGGGCGTGGTGATGCTGCACGGCGACGCACGGGATGCCGCGCTCACGAGCGAACTCGACACCGAAGCGGGTGCTGTAAAAATCCGGATGAAGATCGTGGGCGACGCGCGCGGGCTCGATCTCCAGGACCGCCATCAGGTGCTCGACCGCTTCGTCGAGGGCGGCACAGGTGGCCGCGTTGTCCAGGCTGCCAATGTGCTGGGACAGAAAGGCCTCGTCGCCGCGGGTGAGGCACACGGTGTTCTTGAAGTAGCCGCCGACGGCGAGAGTCGCGGGCCCGCTTCCCGGCAGCCGGATGGCCCGAGGGGTGTAGCCGCGGGCGCGGCGAATGAACTGGGCGGACCGCGTCGGGCGGATCGCGTCCCGGGCTCCCGCCATGTCGCCGCGATCCGCGATCCGCAGCACCGAGTCATCGCAGCGTACGAGGATGTCCCGGTCGTGCAGCAGGAACACGTCGGCTATGCCCGAGAGGCGCTCCAACGCTTCATCGTTGCCGATCACCAGGGGCTCGCCGCCGGGGTTGGCGCTGGTCATGACCAGCACCAGTCCCTGCGGGGCGCTCAGCCAATCGAGTCCTGCGGGACGCCCGGCGGCTTCGTGGAACAGCAGATACTGCAACGGCGTATAGGGCAGCATCGCGCCCAGAGACGCGAGGCCCGGCGCGATGCCGGGGAGCGCCGCGTCGCCGCCCGTCGCTTTTTGCAGAAGCACGATCGGCCGCTCGGGCGAGGCCAGCAGCGCGAGTTCCGCCCCGGTCGGGACTGCGAAGCCTTCGAGCGAAGCAGGGCCCGCCACCATCACCGCAAACGGCTTCTCGTCGCGCTGCTTTCTCGCCCGCAGCCGCGCCACCGCTTCGGCGTTGCGCGCATCGCAGGCGAGGTGAAATCCCCCGAGGCCCTTCAACGTGACGATCTCACTCCGGAGAAGCCGTGCCACGGTCTCGGCAATGGGATCGGCTACCGGGATTGGCGATCCCTGCGCGTCGAGCAGTTCGAGCCGCGGCCCGCATGCGGGACAGGCGTTGGGCTGGGCATGGAAGCGGCGGTTTTCCGGCGCGTCGTACTCGGCCTGGCACGCCGGGCACTGGGTGAATGGCGCCATGCTGGTGTGGGGCCGGTCGTAGGGCAGGGCGCGGGTGATGCTGTAGCGCGGACCGCAATGGGTGCAGTTGATGAAGGGGTAGCGGTAGCGGCGGCCGGCGGGATCGAACAGTTCCGCCAGGCAGGCCTCGCACACCGCCGTGTCGGGCGCGATGCCGGTCGCCGCCCGCCCGCTGCCGCTCTTGGCGATGAAGAACGCGGCATCATTTGCTTCCACCGGCCGCGCCTGGTGTTCCACCGACTCGATGCGAGCGAGCGGCGGCGCCTCGCGCTTCAGCCGCGCCAGCAGCTCGGCGATCCGGGGCTCGGCGCCCTGGATTTCCGCTTCCACGCCCTCGGCGTCGTTGCGCACCCAGCCCGAGAGCGCCAGCTCGGTGGCAAGCCGGTACACGAAGGGCCGGAATCCCACGCCCTGCACCTGGCCCCGCACCCGGATGCGGCGCCGGACCTGGAAAACAGCAGAGTGCGTGAACGCGTCCATGGATCTTTATTGCTGCAGCGCCGAGAGTTTCGCTTCCAGTTCCGCCACCCGCCGCTTCAGCGCTTCGATGGACTCGCTCTTCTGCTTCCTGGCCTGGGCCAGCCCCTCCGCGAGCCAGGCCAGCCACTCGTCCAGGCCCTCGCCGGTCACGGCGGAGGTGAGAATCACGCGGATGTTGGGATTCACCCGGCGCGCGTACTCGATACACAGGGGCGCGTTGAATTGCAGGTAGGGCAGCAGGTCCACCTTGTTGAGCAGCATCAGGTCCGCGGCGGCGAACATGTCGGGATACTTGAGGGGCTTGTCCTCCCCCTCGGTCACGCCGAGAATCGCGACCTTGTGGGCCTCCCCCAGGTCGAAGGCGGCGGGGCACACCAGGTTGCCCACGTTCTCGATCATGAGCAGCGAATCGTCGGCGGGGGCGAGGCGCGGCAGCGCCTGGCCCACCATGTGGGCATCCAGGTGGCAGCCCTTGCCGGTATTGATCTGCACCGCGGGAGCGCCGGTGGCGCGGATGCGCTCGGCGTCGCGCACCGTCTGCTGGTCGCCTTCGATGACCGCGACCGGCGTCCTTCCCTTCAGCCGCTCGATGCTGCGGGTGAGCAGCGTGGTCTTGCCCGAGCCGGGACTGGAAACCAGGTTCACGGCGAAGATGCCGTGCTCGGCGAAATAGCGGCGGTTTTCCGCGGCGAAGGCGTTGTTCTTGGCGAGGATGTCCTGCTCGATGGCGACCATGCGCGCCTGGGAAAGCCCAGGCGCGTGGGCGCCCGCGGGGCCGTGGCCGAAATGCAGGTGGGAATGTTCGCCGCCCTCGTGGGGCTGGTAATGCATCGCGCCTTCGCCGTGGTGATGCCCATGGGCGTGATCGTGGTCATGGGAGTGCCCGGGACCGTGCTCGCCTTCGTGGCTGTGGGGATGGCTGTGCACAGTGCCATCAGCATGCTGATGTTCGTGCTCGTGGCCCTCGATTTTCACTTCGCCTTTTCCGCATCCGCAGGTGCTGCACATTGAATTCTCCTTCAGCTCTCGCCCGTAGGGTGCGCCCTGCGCACCGGCTGTTTACGTCCGAACGGTGCGTGGGACGCACCCTACCAAAATCGGTGCGTGGGACGCACCCTACGAAATAACCCGTCGCCGGCGGTCGTTCCCGTCGCCTATTCGACTTCCAGTTCCTTCACCCGCATCTCGGTGCCGCCCGTGACCTGCACCTGGTAGCCGCCGCAGCGGGGGCAGGCATCGAAGCGCTCCCGGATCCGCACCGACTCGGCACACTTCATGCAGAAGCCCTCGCCCGGCGCGGGGACGATTTCCAGGCGCGCGCCGTCGGCCAGCGTGCTGCGGGTGACCGCATCGAAACAGAATTTCAGCGCTTCCGTCTCGACGCCCGCCAGCTCCCCGATCTCCAGCCACACCGCCGTCACCCGCGAGTAGCCCTTGGCCCGCGCGTTGTCCTCGAGGATGGAGAGCACGCCCTCGGCCAGCGACATTTCATGCATGGCGCACCTCGATGCGGTAGGGCACGCAGGGGTCGAGCGACAGGGCCGCCCGCTTCACCCGCTTCGCCAGCTCGGCCTCGGTCCCGGCCCGCAGCCCGTCGAGAGCCGCCGCGAACGCTCCCCGCGGATGAAAATTCCATTCCGTGGGCGCCACCACGCTGTAGCGCACAACCATTCCGCCATCGACCTCCGCCAGGTGAATCAGCAGGCCGCGGGCGGTTTCCACCCATGCGATTCCGGTGCCGCGCGACGGACTCGCGCCCTGGAGCCACGGTGACGCAGTCCTGCCGCGCGCCAGCTCGCGAATCCGTTGCGGCAACGTCGTCAGCTCCGCCAGGCGCGAAATCACCCGCAGTGCCACCAAGTTTCCCCGGCGCGCCCGGGCGTGGGCCACCAGCGGATTATGCGCCATGCGGGCGAGGGCCCCGGTTTCCCGCGGCTCCCCCGCCCAGGTGGGAGCGCGACAGAAGCCTTCGTCGGCGATCAGCGCCGGGGCCACCCGGGACAGGATGTCGGAAGCGCCGACGGCGCCCATCAGCGGCACGGCGCCGGCATTCGCCGAATCCGCTTCCTGCAGCAGGCTCGCCAGCGCCCGGGCCGGGGCGAGCGGCGCCTGCGCCGTCCAGCGCTCGAGCTGCGCCCGCTCATCCTGCTGTTCCCACGCGGCCATCGAAACCCCGAGCACTTCTTGCTCCAGAAAATCCTCCAGTTCGCCGGCGACCGCCGGCCACTCTCCGCGGGCGGCGCCGGCCGAGGCGCCGAGGCGCCGGTAAATTCTTCCGAACGGTTCCGCGGCGGGCGTTACATCCGTCGCTTCCGGCCAATCCACCAGCAGCCGCCACAAGTGCTCCTGGGCCGCTTCCAGCGCCACCCGGTATTCCGCTTCCAGCGCATCCGCGGGATCGCGCGCTTCGGCTTCGGCAACGGCCCGAGCCGCGGCCGCGCGCTGGGCCTTGCCGCAGACGGTGTAGAGCCGGGCGACGATCTGGGGCGCCTCCGCCGCCGGCCGGCCCACGGTGATCCGGCTCGCGGCGAAGGGGCGGGTGGAGGCGACGGCAAGGCCCGTCACCCGTTTGCCGTCCCAGTCCACGCTCAAAGTGAGATGGCCCTCGATGGTCACCGCTCGCTCCGCAGGAATCCGCCCCGCAGGAAATCCCGCTTCGACAGGGGCGCGTCCGGCCTCATCACCGCGACTCCCGCGTCGCCGTCCCGTTGTTGCGGATCAGCGAAGCCGGGATTCTGCAAGACTTCCAGCGCCGCCAGCGCCGTGAGCCGCGCCGCTTCCTGGTTTTCGAATTCCAGAACCGGCGAAAACAGGGAGCAGGCGAGGTACTCGCCGAGGCGCGCCTCGAACCCTGCGATGAATTCGAAGCTCCCGCAGGGAAACCCGATGCCGCGCTTGGCGCCCTCGGGGAGCCACACCCATGTTTCCTGCGCGCCGGGCAGGAGCACCAGGTTCATGAACCAGGGCGTGACCAGCACGCCGAGCCAATGGCCCTGCCATCGGGTGAAGTTTACCGCCTCCACCGCGAGCCGCGGATTGAGGATCGGCACATCCGCCATGCGCTCTTCCTGGATGCGCGCGAACACCGCCTCCAGCAGGGGCGCGGGATTCTCGCCGTGAATCCGCAGCCGGTTTTCAGTCGCCGTGGCCATCGTCGAGCACCATGAACTGTTCCCGGGCGCCGTCGCACACCGGGCAGCGCCAGTGGGCCGGCAGGTCGCGGAAGGGCGTGCCCGGCGCGACCTGCCACACCTCATCGCCCTGTGCCGGGTCGTAGACGTACCAGCAGATCTTGCATTCCAGCCGGGCGGCGGACGAAACCCCGCTGTCGTCACCCAGGTAGGAGCCTTCGAACATTTGATTCGCCATGTCGCGCAGCTCGCGATTGAATGCTACGCCCCGTCCAGCCAGTCGATGGCCTCGCCCAGCCGCACCAGGGAATCCTCGATGTCCTCCCGGGCGGCCAGCGCGATCTCCGGCACGTCCACGATTTCCAGGGTATCGAGAATCAGGGCTTCCACCGAATTGAAATACTGCACCCGCCAGGCGTGCCGGATGCCGGTCGCGCTGACGCGGCAGTTGCCGTAGCCCCGGGACAGGATCGAGACTGGCCCGGTGCCCAGGCAGCGGGCCAGCCAGGCGTGGTCCTCGGGGGTAAAGGGCAGCAGCGTGAAGTTGATGACGTGGGCGGCCTGGCCGGAGACGAAACCGGCCACCCGGTCGCGGATTTCGGTGAGCAGCGCGGGGCCGTTCATCACGCCCTCGGCCGCCGGAATTTCGGCCGGCTTCTCGGCGCCCGCGGCAGCGGCGGCGGGAAGAATCCGCGGAATGCCGCCCACCTCGATGAAGTCCCGGACGAGTTCACCGGCTTCGTCGTAATGGCGCACTCGCCAGATGCCCGCGAACAGGGATTCCTGGACCCGGACCGGCGCGGCCCCGGCCACCTGGGCGCTCACCTCGCCTTCGCCCAGCACCTGGTTCAGGAGCGCCAGGTTCTCCGGGCTCATCGCCGTCACGTCCAGGGGCGGACATTCGGCGCCGGTGTCCAGCATTGCGGCCACCGAGTCCCGCAGGCGCTTCAGGATTTCCTTCGCCTCGGTGAGATGGGTCACTTCCTCCGCCCCGGGCAGCGCCGGCATGGCAAAGGTGTGCATGCCCTTGGGCATCGGCAGGTAAGCGAGCTCCCGGTCCTCGGCGGGCTGGGAGCCGGGGCCGGCGGCGACCACGGGGATGGCGATGGGCTTCATGGCGGGGCCTCGGTCAAGATCAGTGGCAATCGGAGTGCGCGGCGCCGGCGCTCTGGACGGCGATGCCGATGGAGGGCGCGCGGCGGGTGGGCGCTTCGAGCAGCGTCGCGAGCTCGTCCACGTACGCTTGCCAATCCCGCAGGCCCTCGATGGCGCCCACGTAGCCGCCCCCGCGCAGCAGCACCAGCGCCGGCCAGCGCCGGAAGCCGTAGCGGGATTGAAGCTCGCTGGCGGCGGCGGGCAGCAGCACGCCTACGCGGAATCGTCCGGAAAAGGCGCGCGCCAGCTCGGGCAGGATCACCGCCACGTCCGGCGTCTCTCCCACCCGCACCGGGTCCGCGGCGAAGAACAGCAAAGTGTTTCCCGGCTGGACGGCGAACGCCTCGAAGTTTTCCGGCGTCAGCTCGGTGTAGCCGAATTCGGCGAACAGCCTCGCCAGCAGGGGATGCAGGGGCGTTGCAGCGACAGTGGTCACGAGGCGGCTCCTTTCAGGTGCGCCGGCAGCTCCGGTTCCCGCTGGGCGAGGTCGGAGAAAAATCGGCCGAGATCGGTCTCGCCCCGGAGCGCCGCCTCCAGCGCATCCAGCGCGTCGTCGATGCGGGCGGCTTCCGAGGGGTCGATGATTTCCCGCGCCGCGTCGATAAAGGCGAGCACCCAGGTGCCCGCGGGCTGTTCGCCCACCAGCAGCATGCTGAGGCGCCGGCGCTCGCCGCGGCCCTCGCACCAGGCGAAGGCGCCTTCGGGCTCGACCACGCGCATGGGAATCCCGACGCACATCAGATGTTCTCCTTCTCGACTCGCTGGTTGAGGAAGCGGTCGTCGCCGACGCGGCAGGCCGCCTCGGGACCGGGGCGCAGGGTTTCATAGGCGGCGAGCTCGACGCCGCAAGGATTGAGGCGCTCGCCGGCGGCGGGAGCGGATTGGCGGGGCTCGAAAGCGACGCCCCAGCGCCGCAGATGGTCGAGGGCGATTTCGACGGCGGGCCGGATCTGGGCCTTGACCGCTTCCCGCAGGCTGCCGCCGTAGTCCTCCAGTTCCACCGGCTGGACGCCGATCAGCACCATTTCCTCCGGTGCCGTGCCCTTGAGGCTCGCCAGCGCCAGCACTTCCTGGAAGCCCACCTGGTGCAGGCTCATCTTGTGGGCGCCAAGGAAGGCTGGCACGTCATCGTTCTCCACCACCTTGAGGGTCCCCGGGGCCAGGCGGTAATCCACCGCGTCGAACAGGATCAGTTTGCGCGCGGCCTCCACGTAGGGCAGGAGGTACAGCCCCTGGGTGCCGCCGTCCATCAGGGTCACGTGGCCGGGGAAGGCGAAGCCCTGGTTCAGGGCCTCCACCGCTCGCACTCCGAAGCCCTCGTCGGCCCACAGCAGGTTGCCGACGCCGAGGACGAGGATGGGGGCGGGGGAAGTTTCCATGGTGGCCTGGACGCGGGGGAGGTAACGGTGGGGGTTACAGCAGCAAATTCCCTGCCAATGGGCGGGCTCGGAAGCTCGGCTTTCAGGATCAATCGGTTAGGGTTGGGAAGGCGCCGGAAATGCGGCTCCGGATGGATTCAATGTAACCGAAACTTCCTGAAGTTGGAAACTAGCTTTCCAATTCGTGAGAAGGGTTCTCGTTACCGGCTATTATCGACCAGTCCGTGGACCGACCAGATCGATCACCGGGAAATCAGGCTGGGTATTGGAAAGGAAGAATGAGCAAACCAACAATTCAGCGGCTACCACGCCGTTGGTAAGGAATCAGCACGCTGGACTTCAGCGTGTTTTGTAGCGTGCCCTTTCCTGGCGAAGTTCCAGCGCCAATTGGGCGCCTTTTGCCTTGATGGGCAGATGGGCGTGGGATTCGACCGTCTCGTTACCCCATTGAACCCATCCTGGTCGCGGATACCTAGCGAAAAGCTCCAAGTAGGGACCGGGAGAACATTCCTCGATGATGTCGTAGAACTCATCCGGCTTCCGAGAATGTTCGCGCTTCTTCGTTGCCAACAGGTTTACCTGACGACGTCCGGCCGGGAGCGTGCGCATGCTTCCACGCACGCCAAACAGGATCATTTCCGTTACGTTCCGGAAGTAAAATCCAACGCCTCTTCCATCCGGCCCTCCGTCTTTTCGAACCTTGTACCAAATAAGATTCGTCTTGTACGTGAATCCCCAGTGACGCAGGACTTGAAGCCCTTCAGCGACCAGCGCGTTCGGAACCCAGAGGTAAAGATGAGAGGCGGCGGCGGCCAACGATGGAACGGGAAGCTCGAGTATTTCCTCAAGGGTCATTGTCGGGTATCTGAGAAGTCGCCGGTGTTCCGGAGCCATCTTTCCCGTGCGGTTCTGAAACTGCCATGGCGGGTCGGCCAATATGGTCGCAAAGGTACCTTGCACCTTTTCACGCAAATCTTCGGCCGCGGTTTTCTTCGGGAGTCTAATGATCTTCGTCATAAAGAGATCTCCTTATCCCAAACACGAGGATCGGGCATTCCGCGCCGCCACCACCCTGAATTCTGGGGAGCAGCTTCGATATATGCGTGGTGGATGCACCATAGGACGCTCCCCTGCCAAGCTCATCAAAGATCTCCTGAAGCTCGTCGCATCGGGTAATTATTATGCCGACGGATATAGCCCGGAGATCGAACAGCAGCCGGAAATTATTGAGGTCCCGATCGAAGAATGGGTCCTTGTTGTTCCATTCAATTTCGAGGGCGACCCGATTCTTGAAACAATCTACCTCGTGGGTCGGCGACTCCATCACCGCTTGATCGACGGTGATTTTCGTGTCGAAGTTCTTTGCCTGCCACCCGCGACGAATCAGCGCGGAGTCAATCCACTGTGAAACTTTCGATTTTCCCCCTCCGCTGGTGGCGATCCAACTCTTCTTCAGACGGAATGCTGAAAGAACCTCGCAGATATCTTTGTACTCTGCGGGGAAATCCTGGCGAAGGATTGCGAGGGCGTGACGCCATTCGTGGATTTCGTAGTGCTCCTGAAGGAATTGTGGCAATGCATTTATCGGCATTGGAGCAGCGGTACCCTTTTTCGGCGTTCGAATTTTGCACAGACTGTACCGAAATCGCCAAAGCTGGGCCAGCGACTACGACGACACCTATAGCTGACGTAAGCCCGGGAAATTTTTTCCAGGCCAAGTGCATGTCCCAGGCAAGCTGCAGCCCCATCCAGAACGATGCAGCGGCGCCCGGGTGGAAACCCGGCCCGGCCGCATAGAAAAACAGCGCGGACGCCGGGCGCCTGGGCCGGCATCCGCGCCTCTTGCCTGAAGCAGGTCTTCAGAATCTCCAGCCAATCCCCACCCCGAAGACGAGCGGATCAATCTCCAGGTTGGTGGCGGTGGCGCCGGTCGCGACGACCTTGACGTCGGTATCGATCTTGATTTTCTTGAGGTCCAGGTTGAGGAACAGGCTCTTGGCGATTTCGATGTCTGCCCCCACCTGGATCGCCGCCCCGGTGCTGTCCTTGTCCACTTCGAGCGTTCCTGCGGCCAGGGAGCGGTCGCTGAAGCGGGTGTAATTGATCCCCACCCCGACGTAGGGCCGGAATTTGGCGTCCGGCGTGAAGTGATACTGCACCAGCAGCGTGGGTGGCAGGAGTGTCACGGAACCGAGAGACGCGCCAGCGCTCGATACGTCAAAGCTCTTGCGGGTGGCGATCAGCTCCAGCGCCACGTTTTTGGTCAGAAAATAGCTCAGGTCCACCTCCAGCACGGTCTCGTCGCTCACGCCGACGGGCACCGCCGGATTACTGGATGACTCATCGGGATTGACCCCGATTACGCGGCCCCGCACCATCCAGTCCCCTTTCTCCGCCATAGCGAGCGGAGAGGCCAGCAACCCCGCGACAAGCACTGTATTTACGATTTTCCGCACCGAATTCTCCTTGGGTTAGTTGATTTACTGATGCTGTTGTGCGCTTCAATCCCTGAACATGCGGTAGCCGCTCACCATGGTGGAGATCATGCTCTGGCGCGACAGGATGTCCTCGCGGATGGCGGCGTAGACGTGGATGATGACGAAGCAGACGATGCCCCACATGCCCAGGTGATGCCAGCTGTGGGTCGCCTGGCTGCCCCCCAGGAACGGGATCACCCAGCCGAACAGCGCATCCTGCCAGCTGCCCAGCCCCTTGCCCTCGCCGTAGAGGGCGAAGCCGGTGAAGATCATCAGCACGCTGGCCACGGTGACGAACAGGAACATGAAGAAGTGCGCCAGCGGGTTGTGGCCCAGGTACTTCTTCGGCAGTCGCGCCAGGAAGAAGTAGTAGCGCAGCTCGTGGAGCAGCCCGCGCCACCACTCGCGGTCGGTGACCGGCAGCACGAACAGCTGGCGGGCGTGGTGGTTGCCCGCAATGGCCCAGTAGATGCGCACCAGGAAGGCGACGGCGAAGACGTAGGCGGCGCTGAAGTGGGCGAAGCGGATGTAGCCCATGAGGAAGTTGGCCGACGCCTCCCCGGCGACCGTCGGCAGCGGACTCGCGATGAGATAGCCGGTGACGGCCAGCGTCAGGATGCACAGGGCATTGATCCAGTGCCACAGCCGCACCGGCCCTTCGTAGACGTACACCGAGCGGCCGGCGGCGGTTTCGGCGTCGTTGTCGATCTGCTGTACGGCGGACATGTCAGTCTCCTTTGTGCCGGTTTCAACGCACCTTTACTGTGGCCAGTTGCCGGCCGTCCGGACTCATCACGTGGGTCGAGCAGGCGAGGCAGGGATCGAAGCTGTGAATGGTCCGCAGGATCTCCAGCGGCTGGTCGGCCTTGGCCATCGGCGTGTTCATGAGCGAGGCCTCGTAGGCGCCGATCTGGCCCTTGGGATCGCGCGGGCTGCCGTTCCAGGTGGTGGGCACCACGCACTGGTAGTTGTCGATCCGGGTGTCCTTGATTTTGATCCAGTGGCCGAGCGCGCCGCGCGGCGCCTCGGTGAAGCCCGCGCCCTTGGCTTCCTTGGGCCAGGTGGCGGGCTCCCACTTGTCCACGTTGGCGGTGGCGGTGTCGCCGGCCTTGAGGCTCGCCATCAGCTTGTCGAAGAAGTATTTCTGCTTGTGGGCGGCCCACTGGCATTCGAGGCCCCGGGCGGCGGTGCGCCCCAGGGTGGAGAACAGCGCGCTCAGGGGCAGGTCGAGCTTCTTCAGCACCATGTCCACCGGCTCCTTGAATTCCGGCTTCTTCTGCACGTAGCCGACGATGTAGCGCGCCAGCGGGCCCACCTCCATGGCGTGGCCGCGCCAGCGCGGCGCCTTGATCCAGGAGTATTTCGCCGACTCGTCGAGCTGCTCGATTTTGGTCCGGGTGCCCTTGAAGTTCTGGCCCTCGGGCTTGTAGTTGGCCTCGGTCACGCCGTCGAAGGGATGCAGGCCCTTGGTCTCGTCCGGGTACTTGTACCAGGAGTGGGTGACGAACTCCTGGATCTGCTCCGGGTCCTTGAGGTCCACCTCGTGCACCTTGGTGAGATCGCCGTTGATGATGGCGCCGCGCGGCAGCAGCAGGTTTTGCGCCGAGTAGTCATTGGCGCGCTCGGGGATGTCGCCGTAGGACAGCACGCTCTTGCTGGAGAGCCCGCCGCCGTGGAGCCAGCCCTTGTAGAAGGAGGCGATGGCGAGGAGGTCCGGGATATAGACCTGCTCGACGAATTCCAGCGAGCGGTCGATGATGCCGGAGACCAGGTTCAGGCGCTCCATGTTGATGGCGCCCACCGCCCCGGTGTCGTTGACGTTGATGGCGCAGGGGACGCCGCCCACCAGCCAGTTGGGGTGCGGGTTCTTGCCGCCGAAGATGGTATGGATCTTGACGATCTCCTTCTGGAAATCGAGGGCCTCCAGGTAGTGGGCGACCGCCATCAGGTTCGCTTCCGGCGGCAGCTTGTAGGCCGGGTTGCCCCAGTAGCCGTTCATGAAGGGTCCGAGCTGGCCGGACTCGACGAACTTCTTGAGCCGTGCCTGCAAATCGCGGAAGTAGCCCGGCGAGGAGAGCGGCCACGGCGAGATACTCTGGGCCAGCTCCGAGGTGGCCTTGGGGTCGGCTTTGAGCGCCGAGACCACGTCCACCCAGTCGAGGGCGTGCAGGTGGTAGAAGTGCACCAGGTGGTCGTGGACCTGGAGGTTCAACTGCATGATGTTGCGGATGGAGTTGGCGTTCTCCGGAATCTTGATGGCGAGGGCGTCCTCCACGGCGCGCACCGAGGTCAGCGCGTGGGTCCCGGTGCACACGCCGCAGATGCGCTCGGTGAAGGCCCAGGCGTCGCGCGGATCGCGGCCCTTGAGGATGACTTCCAGGCCGCGCCACATGGTGCCGGTGGACACGGCGTTGCGGATCACGTTCTGGGAATCGAGGTTGACCTCGACCCGCAGGTGGCCCTCGATGCGGGAGACCGGATCGACGACGACGCGCTTGCCGGAGTTGTCGAGCTTGAAGCCCTGGGTTTCGTAGGCGCTCATGTTCACTTGCCTCCTTGTTCAGTCTTTTCCGTGCCCTTGCCGGCGCCGGCACGCTTGAGCGCCGAGACCGCGGCGTGGGCCGCCACCGCCGCGCCGGCCACCGCCGCCGTGGTGCCGCCCACCTTGTCGGCGTTGGATTCGACGCCGAACTGCTTGATGTCGGTGACCCGCTCGTAGAATCCGCCCTTGTCCCAGAAGCCCTCTTCGGAGCAGCCGATGCAGCCGTGGCCCGACTGGATCGGGAACGAGACGCCGTTGTTCCAGCGCACGGTGGAGCAGGCGTTGTAGGTGGTGGGACCCTTGCAGTCCATCTTGTACAGGCAGTAGCCCTTGCGCGCCGAGTCGTCGTCCCAGGCCTCCACGAACTGGCCGGCGTCGAAGTGGGGCCGGCGGTAGCACTTGTCGTGGATGCGCTGGCCGTAGAACATCTTGGGCCGGCCGTTGCGGTCGAGCTCGGGGATGCGGTCGAAGGTCAGCATGTAGGTGACGACCCCGGTCATCACCTCGGCGATGGGCGGACAGCCCGGCACCTTGATGATGGGCTTGCCGGAGATCACCTTGTCCACCGGCGTGGCGCGGGTCGGGTTGGGCTTGGCGGCCTGCACGCAGCCCCAGGAGGCGCAGGCGCCCCAGGCGATCACCGCCTTGGCGTCGGCACAGGTTTCCTTCAGCACCTCGACGAAGGGCCGGCCGCCGTGGATGCAGTACATGCCGTCCTCGTTGAGCGGCGGGTTGCCTTCCACGGCGACGATGTAGTTTCCTTTGTACTTCTGCCTGATCTCCGTGAGGATCGCCTCGGCTTGGTGGCCGGCCGCCGCCATCAGCGTGTCGTCGTAATCCAGCGAGAGCATGGACAGCACCACGTCCTTCGCCAGCGGATGGGCCGAGCGGATGAAGGATTCCGAACAGCAGGTGCACTCCAGCCCGTGCAGCCAGATCACCGGCGTGCGCGGCTTGGTCTCCATGGCGTGGGCGATTTTCGCGGCGCCGGCGGAACTCAGGCCGAGGGAGGTGGCGGTGAGGCTGCAGAATTTGAGGAAGCTGCGGCGGGTGATGCCCTGCTTGCGCAGCAGGTCGTAGAACGTTTCGGTCATGGTCTGCTCCAGGCCAGTGGTGATGGATGGGGGCGCGCGGCCCCTCTTTGGGAGTGCATCCCTAACAAATACCGTGCCAGCTCCAGGGAAATAATTTGTCTGTTGCGGATCAGCGGGTTGGCGCCCGACCGCGGGAAACGGGCACGGGCCGGTTCGCCAAGCGCGATTGCGGATTGCCGCCCAACTGGAAACCGCGATGCCACCCATGCCGGAGCTGGCGGCGCGCCTGCCGCCGCCTGGAAACCGACCGGCCGGCGGGTGGCTCTACGGATGGCAGGGAGCGCGGACGGGCGGTAGAATGGCGCGATTAACAACAACATCCGGTTCGCCCGATGACTGCCGAAACCCTGGCCCCCGGCACCTGGCAAAGGTTCACTGCCGCCCCCCACCGCATCATGTTCCTGGCGGGCACCATCCAGGCGCTGCTCACCCTCACTTGGTGGCTCGCCGACCTCTCCGGCCGCTACGCCGGCTGGTATCTGCCGCCCCAGTGGCCGCTGCCGCCCAACTGGATCCACGCCTTCCTGATGATCTACGGCTTCTTCCCGTTCTTCGTGTTCGGCTTCCTCATGACGGCGATGCCGAGCTGGATGGGGCGGGAGCGGGTGCCCCGCGAGCTCTACGTGCCGGCGTGGCTGCTGATGGTGCCGGGCATGGTGCTGTTCTACATCGCGCTGTTCGCCGGCAAGGCGCTGATGCTGGTCGCCATCGCCGTGCACGCGGCGGGCTGGGCGATCGCCACCTACGCACTGGCGCGGCTCATCTGGACGGGGCCGATGCAGGACCTGCGCCACGCGCTGGTGGTGGTGGTCTCGCTGGCGGTCGGCTGGCTGGGGATCGTGGCCTACGGCATCGGCATCTCGGGCGAGGCGGACTACCTGGTGGAGGTGTCGAAGGTGGCCGGCGTGTGGTTCTTCCTGGTGCCGGTGCTGCTGGCGGTCTCCCACCGAATGATCCCGTTCTTCACCAGCCGCGCCATCCCCGGGGTGCAGGTGTACCGCCCCTACTGGGCGCTGTGGGTGCTGCTCGGCTGCACCGCGGGCCACGGCATGCTGGAGCTGCTCGACGCGCGGCGCCTGATGTGGATGTTCGAGCTGCCGGCCGCGGCGGTGGCGCTCTACCTCACCGTGCGCTGGCAGTTCCACCGCAGCTTCCAGGTGCGGCTGGTGGCGGTGCTGCACCTGGCCTTCGTCTGGGTGGCGATCGGCTTCGTGCTGTTCGCCGCCCGCAGCCTGGTGGAATTCGCCACCGGCGGCGAGGTGAAAATCCTGGGGCTCGCGCCGCTGCACGCCCTCACCGTGGGCTACTTCTCGGCCATGGTGATCGGCATGGCCTCGCGCGTGACGCTGGGCCACTCGGGCCGCGAGCTGCTCGCCGACAACCTCACCTGGTACAGCTTCCTCGGGCTGTGGGGCGCCGCGGCACTGCGCGTGCTGGCGGAATTCCCCGGCGTGCGCCCGGCGGCGTTCACCTACATGACCATCCTCTCCGCCTTCGTCTGGGTGGCCTGCATCTCGGTGTGGGCGCTCTACTACGCCCCGATCTTCTGGCGCCCGCGGGCGGACGGCAAGGGCGGGTGATTTTGTATTCCCTCCCCCTTGAGGGGGGAGGGTAGGGTGGGGGTGACTATGACCTTCTGCCGCGCCCTCAAATATTCACTCCCTTTCCCTGGATGGGGGAGGGCCGACAACAGGCCCCCAACAATGGGGACACCTGGAAAACAACCCCTCCCCCTTGACGGGGGAGGGCAGGGTTGGGGTGACTAGGATGCCCTACCTCGCCATCAAATACCTCCACCTCACCTTCGTCATCCTGAGCTTCGCCCTGTTCTTCCTGCGCGGCCTCTGGATGATCCGCGAATCGCCGCTGCTCGAACGGCGCTGGGTGAAGATCGTTCCCCACGTCAACGACACGCTGCTCCTTGCCGCCGGGCTTACCCTGGCATTCATGATCGGCCAGTACCCCTTCGTGGACGCTTGGCTCAGCGCCAAGGTGTTCGGCCTCATTGCCTACATCGTCCTCGGCACCATCGGCCTCAAGCGCGGAAAAACCAAAGCGATCCGCATCGGCTTCTGGATCGGCGCGCAGGCGGTGTTCCTTTACATCGTCTCGGTTGCGCTGACGCGCAGCGCGTTTCCGCTGGGCGGGGTCGCTTAACGGAACAGTCCGCTCTCGGCGGTCACCCGGGATCCCGCAATTCGCGAATTGGCGGGCAATCCCCACCTCGCAAGCCGCCTATTTCTTGATAGTCCCGCGTCTGACGCAGCCTATCGCCGAAATGCGCTGACCTCGCTGTCGGGCAACCGCCTGATTTCCCGGGGTGGGGTGACGGCAGGTTGGTTTTCGGTGTCTAATATCCCGCATTTGGGAAGTTCACTAGGCGTTCGGCAGTGACCCTCTTCTCATGACCACCATCGGAAAACTCGATCCTGTACCTCTGCGTGACCTGTGGAAGCACGAGGAACGTGGATTCTCGGCATGGCTGGAGAGCAACCTGGATTCGCTGTCCGAGGCAATTGGCGTTTCGTTGTCCGACCCGCAGCGGGAACTCAAAGCCGGTGGTTTTCAAGTGGACCTTGTGGCGGAGGACGACGACGGGAATCGCGTGATCGTCGAGAACCAACTTGAGGCGACAGACCACGACCACCTTGGTAAGGTGCTGACCTATCTCACCAACCTGGACGCGAAGGCGGCCGTCTGGATAACCAGTGAGCCTCGCCCGGAACACATTCGCGCAATACAGTGGCTCAACGAGACTACCCCTGACGACATTGCGTTTTTTCTTGTCCGTCTAGCGGCATACAGAATCGCGGGCTCCGATCCAGCTCCGCTCTTTACCGTGATAGTTGGCCCGAGCGCCGAGGCGAAGACCTTCGGCAAGCAGAAGAAGGAGCTTGCGGAACGCCATGTGCTTCGGCTGAGATTCTGGGAGCAGCTTCTGGCGCGTGCCAAGGAGAAGGGCGTCTTGCTGCACGCACAGCGTGCCCCGTCGAAAGACTCCTGGATTTCGGCCGGTGCCGGAATCAGATCTGGCCTGAGCTTCAACTATCTCATCTGGATGTCGGAAGAGGCCGCGGTCGAGTTCTGGATCGATACCGGCGACAAGGAGGAGAATAAACGTATCTTTGACGCTCTCCACGCGCGCAAGGCCGAAGTCGAGCAGTCCTTCGGCGCGCCGTTATCGTGGGAACGCCTCGACGATAAACGGGGGTGTCGAGTACGTTTTGTATTGCGACACGGCGGGCTCAGTGACGGCGAGGAAAAATGGCCAGAGATCCAGAACGTCATGGTCGAAGCCATGGATCGTCTCGCTAAATCCATCAAACCCCAGTTTGCCAAGGGATGAGTTGGAGTGCCGAACAAGGGCGTTGCACTAGACGCGGGCCATGGGGGCGTTCCGTCGAAGACACGAGACTTCGCGCCTTGGCCCGCGCTGGTGAGCGCCGGCGTTAGGTTTCGTCACTACCAAAGGCCAGTTGCTATGGCGTCTCGCCCACTTCTCTTTGTCGGTTCATCTTCAGAGGGTCTCGAATACGCAAAGGCGCTACAGGTGAACCTCGACCATGTGTGCCAGGTCGCCCTCTGGTCACAAGGCGTATTCGGCCTTGGTGGTGGAACTCTAGAAGATCTTGCCGAAAAGATCCAAAACGTTGACTTCGGCGTTCTGGTTGTTACGCCGGATGATCTGGTTACGTCGCGCAATTCCACCAGCGCAGCGCCAAGAGACAACGTGCTCTTGGAACTTGGAATCTGCATTGGTGCATTAGGTTGTCATCGTAGCTTTCTCGTTCATGACCGATCGAAGAAACTCGAGCTGCCCAGCGATCTCGCGGGTATTACACATGCCACATTCATGCCTCACGACGATGGCAATTCGAGTGCAGCTATGGGAGCCGCTTGCACATTGATTGAAAAGAAAGTGCGCGAGTTGGGCGAGCGAGCAAAGCGCGGAACCGCCGGTGTAATTGACGAAGACATTCAATTCAGAATCGTTGCCGATCTACTCGGTGTCGTCGCTGTCAACTATCTGATCCAAATGCATGAAACCGGAAAAACACTCCAACGGGAACAAGGAATATTTTCACGCATAGGCAAGTGTTGGTACGGAATAGAGTTTCCAGGGCGCCACATTGGAGAAGGAAGATTCTCAATCAACGATCTGTGCGAAAAAATGCCAGATGCCGGAATCATTTCCCAAGACCTCAAGTTCAATGTTGGCCTCACGCCAAGAGGTACGCAATTTGCGAAATGGTTACTGGCAAACGGATACAAAGCCGATGCCTTCATCTCGCCGCTCGGGTCATGGGGCAAGCCATCGAAGTTCATCAAAAATGCCGTCAAGTACTTCAGCCAAGAAACTTAACCTCTCGGTCAACCGAACTGCCTGCAAGCTGCGCTTGCAGGTTCCCTCCGCGCTTCGGGCTCCGGGGGGCCGGTTACCTCAAACCTTAGGTGCCAGGAAAGCACTCCGTGCTTACCGACAAATTCATTGAATGGTTACAGTCAACTGGGTTCCCGCTTGAGATGGAAGCCGCCTCTGCGTTCCGCACTGCGGGCTTCGATGTACGTCAGTCAAGCACATTTCCTGATCCACAGTCCGATAAGGGCAGAGAAATTGACGTCTTGGCGCAAGACCCAGATTTCTTCGGCGTGATCGAAATTGCGTTTGTGATCGAGTGTAAGTCTTCGTCCAAACCGTGGGTAGTGTTCACGTCTGATGACGCACTGTCCGGCTACAACAGACTGTTCGCGTTCTCGGTCATGTCGCAAGCGGCCCGAAACGCGCTCGCAGAACGATTCGCTCAATTATCGGTATTAGGCCCGTACATTAAGCGCCCGGAGCGAGGGGGCTATGGTTTTCGCCAAGCCTTGGGCAAAGAGGCAGATCCAGCCTACACCGCGGCTATGGCCGCATTGAAAGCATGTCATGGCGTTGCGAAGGATCGCACGTCCTCATCCATTCCTCGCCTAGCATTTGCTTTCCCGGTGATCGTTGTTGACTCGCCGCTGTTTGAGTGCTCGCGCGCGCAGGACGGGAAACTTGAACTCACCGGGGTTTCAAATAGCGAGTTCTTATTCTCCGCTTACATTCCCGAGCACATTGGCTGCTGTGTCAAAGTCATTACGAGAGAGCATCTACCGGAATTCGCAACGTCGGCGAAGATGCTCGCAAATGCCATCCGGGAGGACCTGAAAGATGAAGAAGATAGAGTCTTTCCTTCAAGTAGTTCTCATGGCACCTAAGCACTCGGTCAACCGGACCGCCTGCAAAGTGCGCTTGTAGGTTCCCTCGTCGCTTCGCTCCTCGGCGACCGGTTACCTAAAACGTTGGGACTGCAAGAAGGGAAATGACCGTTCCGGTATCGGATTTCACGTCAACCCTGCGGCAGGCGATCGAGGAGTCGCGGGCGGCGGGAACGCCGGTGCGCGAACTGGAGGAAAGGGCGTCCGCCGCCTGTGCGACGTCGTCCGAGTACCTCGGCGAAGCGGGGGAGGCGATCACCCGCTTCCTGGAGCGGCATGGCCACGAGCTGCCGCCTGCCACGGTGGCGAAATTCCGCGCCTGTCTCGCCGAGGCCGGCAAGGTGTGGCCGAAGTATCGGCCGTGATGTTCAGGCCGTAGAAGAAGTCCCAAGCCGCGTGGAGCGGCGCCACCCTGGCCGCCGAGGTGACACTAAATCTATTTCACGACGATCCGCGCCGCGAGCGCCTTGAGCTCGTCCAGGGACGGGTTCTTGCGCGGCCAGGTGAGGTCAACGCCGTCGTCCTTGTGCCGGGGCAGGACGTGCAGGTGGACGTGGGGCACGGTCTGCCAGCCGGCGGGCTTGTTGGCCTGGAGGATGGTGATGCCCTCGGGCCTGAACTCGCGGTCGATGGCGCGGGCCACGCGGGCCGCGGTGCGGAAGAGCGCCGCCGCCAGCTCGTCGTCGATGTCGAGAATCGTCTCCGCCTGTTTGCGGGTCGCCACGATCACGTGTCCGGGGTTCACCTGCCCCGCGTCCATGAACGCCACCGTGTGCTCGTCCTGGTAGACCATCGCCGCCGGAATCTCGCCGTTGATGATCCGGGTGAATACCGTCGGTTCCATGCTGCTATCTCCTTTGCGGGGTGGTTTGGAATGCGGAACGATTCATGCGGTAGGCGCGATTCCATTCGCACGGGGCGTGGGATGGCCGAATGAATTCGGCCCTACAATCGCACGATTCATTTGTGGCCGACGCGCAGACGCTCCCACGCCTGGCGCGGTGAGACGATCGGCAGGCCTTCGACCTTCCCCAGTTCGAGGAGCGCCTTGTCGCCGGTGATGAAGAGATCGGCCCCGGCGGCGAGAGCGCAGGCGACGACCGGTCGGTCGTCGGGATCGGGAATGGCGGGCAGCACCCTGCGGGAGGCGGGCACGGTTGTCTGCCGCCTCAGGACTTCCAGAGCGTAGGAGAGATCGGCGGGCTCGGCCCGGAGCTTGCGCCGGGCGATGCGGACGAACTCGCGGGCGACCGGCTCGCCGATCAGCAGCTCGTGATCGCTCCTGAGCAGCCGCGAGACCAGGTCCTGGCACAGGCCCTTGCCGAAGAACGCGCTCAGCAGGACGTTGGTGTCCAGGAACACCCTCACGAGAATTCCCGGAAGAAGTCCTCGTCGGTGAGATAGCCCGCCCGCTCGGCGTAGGGCTGCAGGCGCTTGCGCGCCTCGTCGAAAAGCTCCACGGTCGTGTAGCGGCGCAGGATGTCCCGCACCAGCTCGCTCTTGGTCCGCTTCTGCTGTTTGGCGAGCCGGGTCAGCTCCCGGTCTAGCTTGTCGTCGAGGCGGATCGTCAGGGTTCCCATGGCGGTCTCCGTCAAATGCGTGTAAGACATCGTAACACACCCGGGGTTGCGGCGTGGCGCCGCCCCTCCGGTAGAATGTGCCCTTGCCAATCCCTCCGGAGCTCCCCATGCGCCCCAAGCCTCTCGCGGGCATCCGCGTCCTCGATCTCACCCGCCTGCTGCCGGGCCCCATGTGCACCCTGCATCTCGCCGACATGGGGGCGGACGTCATCAAGATCGAGGACACCGGCGCCGGCGACTACGCCCGCACCATGGGCAAGGTGCGGGTGAAGAACGCCGGGCTGTTCCTGGCGGCGAACCGCAACAAGCGGGCGCTCCGGCTCGATCTCAAGCAGGCGGAAGGCCGCGAGGTGTTCCTGCGGCTCGCGCGCAACGCGGACGTGATCGTGGAGAGCTTCCGCCCCGGCGTGGTGGACAAGCTCGGCATCGGCTATGAGGCGGTGCGGGCGGTGAACCCGGAGATCGTCTATTGCGCGCTCACCGGCTATGGCCAGACCGGGCCCTACCGGGATCGCGCCGGCCACGACCTCAACTACTGCGGCTACGCCGGCGTCACCGAGCAGATCGGCGCTGCCGATTCGGGACCCGCGCTCTCGAACCTTCAGATCGGCGACCTGCTGGGCGGCAGCCTCACGGCGGTGATGGGCATCCTCGCCGCACTGGTGGACGCGAACCGGACGGGACTTGGGCGCTACGTGGACGTGGCGATGACCGACTCGGTGCTGGCTCACGCGGTGCTGCCGCTCGCGGCGCATCTGGAAGACGGCCGCACCCGGCCGCGGGGCGCCGACATGCTGAGCGGCGGGCTGCCCTGCTACAACGTGTATCGTACCGCCGACGGGAAATTCATGGCGGTGGGGGCGCTGGAGCGCAAGTTCTGGGAGCTCCTCTGCGAGACCCTGGGGCGCCCGGATTTGAAGCCCTTTCACCGGGTGGAGGGCGACGAGGCGAAGTGGGTGAAGGAGGAGCTGGAGGTGATTTTCGGCGCCCAGCCGCGCGCCCACTGGGAGGAAAAGTTCGCGGCGGTGGATTGCTGCGTGACGCCGGTCCTGACGCTGGAGGAGAGCCTGGACAACGAGCAGTTGCAGGCGCGCGGGATGGTGCTGCGGCACGCGCACCCGGTAGACGGGGAGCTTACCCAGTTTGCGTTGCCGCTGAAGTTCAGCGAATTCGAGTTCTCGATCGAGCGGCCGGCGCCCATGCCGGGAGAGCACAGCTGCGAGATCCTGCGGGAGGCGGGCTTCAGCGACCCGGAAATCGGGGCGCTGGAAAAAGCCGGGGTGATTTAGGCGAAAAGGAGGAGTGCGCGGGGTTTGCGGAATTGGTGGATCCGGCCTGCGGCCTTGATCCACCCTACGCGCTGAAGATACCCCAATACCGTCATTCCGGCGAAGCATGGCGGCTCGGTTTTCGTAGGGTGCGCCCTGCGCACCGAATCCGGCGTATGAACGGTGCGTGGGACGCACCCTACGCGCTTTTCTAACCGGCTTCCGTGGGGCGGAAACACGAAGTGGGTTCCGCCGTTTACCCTTGGTGCAACCCGCTTCGCGGTTGCACCCTACGCGCTGCGGGCCCGATCCGCCCTATCCGCCGGCGCGCAGCAGCGGGTCCTTGAGGCTGCCCGAGAGGCCGAGGGTGCCGCGGATCCGTCCGCCGATGTCCACATTGATCCGCCCCGACAACTCCTTGGTCTGGGACAGATCCACGTTTCCGGTGGCGGTGAATACGCCGGAAGTCATCTTCAGGTTGCGGAACGCAAAGCGGTTGTCCGCCGCCTGCACGGCGCCGGCGAGCTCGTTCTCGAACTTGGTGCGTCCGCCGCGATGACCCTCGCGGCTCGGCGACTGGATCGCCCGGGCCAGGTCCATGTTCCCGATCTCGCCCTTCTCCACCGTGAAGGTGGCATCGATGCGCGGCGCGGCGAGCAGCTTGTCGGAAGCATCGGCGGCGGCGGCGAAGCGCAGGTTCGCATCGAGCTTGCCCGAAAGGAAAATTTCGGGGGTGAAAGTCGGGGCCGCCGCCTCCAGCCCGACCTGCTTGAGCGCGATTTCCCCCTGCAGGGTCCAGCTCGGGCTCCACTTCAGCTCGGCCCGTCCGCTGAATGACCCGCCGGCGTAGTGGCCTTCCATTTCGCCGATGGCGAGTCCCCCGGCGCCCGCTGTGGCCTTGGCCGAAAAATCGCTGAACTGCACCTGCGCGCCGAACGGCGAGGTCCAGTCCCTGGCCCCGAATTCGATCTGGAATTCCTCGCCCTTCTGGGTGATTTCCGCCGTGAGCTTGCCGTCGGCCGTCTTGAGGGAGCCCCTCTGCAGGGTGCCGTCTGGTCCGTAGGCGAGCGTCCCGTCCACCTTGTCGACCGTCACCTCGCCCACCACCAGCTTGGCATTCTTCAGTCGAACCTCGCCGAGAATCAGCTTGGCCTGGGCGTCGGGCTTGAGCCAGTTGGCAAGGTTCGCCCAGGCGGCGTGGTCCAGCGTGGCGCCGTCCAGCTCCAGCGACTTGATGGGCTTGCCGCCGCCGATGGAAAACAGATCGGGGATGCGGATCGAGGCGATCTTCAACTCCTGCCGCTTGCCGATCGCGACCTGGGACAGCTTGAGGTGGGGCGGGAACAGGGAAGCCTTGGCGCCGCCCACCTTCACCGTGTCGTGGAAGCGCTCGGCGGCAAGCCGTTCGATGCCGGGAATGTAGCCGCTCATGGGCATCACTTCAATGAATCCGATGCCGCCGGCGATCAGGACCACGACGCCGATGCCGATGTATTTGCCCCAGCTGACTGGTTTCTTCCTCGCCGGCGGCGGCTCGGCCCGGCGCTGGGCTTCCGCGGCCTGCCGGACCTTGGCCTCGGCCTCCTCCTTCGCCCTACGCTCGGCCTCGACCTCGGCGCGGGCCTCCGCCTCCTTGAACAGGCGCGCCTCCTCGGCCGCCTTGGTTTTCATCTCCTCATCCAGCTTGGCTTTGGCTTCGGCGTTCACCTTGGCCTTCTCTGCTTCCTCGGCCTTGCGCTTCGTTTCCTCCTCAGCCTTGCGCTTGGCCTCTTCGTCTGCCTTGCGCTTCGCCTCCTCGGCGGCGGCCTTGGCCTTGGCGTCTTCCTCCGCCTTGCGCCGCTCGTCCTCCTCGACCGTGGCCTTGGCTTCGGTTTCCAGCCCCGACAGGTCGAGGGACGGTGCCGCCGGGCCGGCAGCGACCGGCTCGGCCCTGGGAGGCGGCGCCTTGGCCGCCGGTGCCGCACCGCCCTCCAGGTCCGCCAGCCCGCTCAGGTCGAAGCTGCTGAAGTCAGCCTCCGCCTTGGACGGCGCGGCGCCCGGGTGGGCCGCGGCCACCGGTGTCGGCTTGGCCTGGGTGACGCCCGCCTCGTATACCTCGTGGGGACGGCCATGCTTGTCCTTGTGGGAACCCCGGTACACGAACTGCCGGGCGTAATCCTGGGAAATGCGGGCGACCACGTCGTGGTAGGAGCGGGAGACGAAAATCTGCTGGTCCCCGGCGAAACTCATGACGCGCTGGGCGTCGTTGATGCCATCGCCCACCAGGTTGGTCTGGTTGTTCATGTCTTTCACCACCTGGACCGGGCCCAGGTTGATGCCGATGCGCACGGCGAGCCTGGCATATTTCTGCCTTTCATCACGGAGCGCGTCGCGCATCTTGATGGCCACCTCCAGCGCGTCCTCGGGATCCTTGAGAAAGCTGACGGCGGCGCCGTCGCCGGTATCGAGGATGATGCGATCGGCCTCGGGAATCTCCTTGATGAAATCCGACACCAGGCGGTTGAACTGTTCCTTGATTTCGATCTGCACCGACACCGGCTGCTTGGAGTAGCCGACGATGTCCATGAACAGAACGCTGGAGATCGCGGTTCGGCGGCGCCGGCCCAGCGTGGTGTCGGCATCGGCCCCTTCCAGCGCCTTGAGCACCTCCTCCTGGCGTGTCTTCGATTCCTGTTCGCCCAGGGATTTGGAGAAGGTGTCCGCCATGGCGCCGAGGTCCGCCTCGGGCTTGGCGGCCACCTTTTCCGGAGCGGCCTTGGGCTCCGGCTCGGCCTTGAGACCCATTTCGGCGCGGATGCGGCGCTCCACTTCCGCCATGATTTTCTTTTCCAGCTCGGCGAGGGCGGCCACTTCCTGGTTCGCCTGCTGCTCCGCTTCCGCCTTGGCCCGGGCCTCTTCCTCGGCCCGCTGCTTCGCCTCCGCTTCCGCCTTTTGCCGGGCTTCCGCCTCCTCCTTCGCCTTCTTTTCGGCCTCGGCCCGCGCCTTGGCTTCTTCCTCGGCCCTGCGGCGCGCTTCAGCCTCCTCGCGCGCCCTGCGCTCCGCCTCTTCCCGTAGCCGCGCCGCTTCCTCGGCCTGGCGCTTGGCGTCTTCCTCGGCCTTGCGGCGGGCTTCCGCTTCCTCCTGGGCCTTGCGCTCTGCTTCCGCCCGCAGCCTTGCCTCGGCCTCCGCTTTCCGGTGCGCCTCCTCCTCGGCCTTGCGCCGCGTCTCCTCCTCGGCCTTGGCGCGCTGCTCCGCCTCGATCTTGGCGCGGGCTTCCCGCTCCGCCCGTTCCCGTAGCTCCGCTTCGGCCTTGGCGCGGGCTTCGGCTTCGGCCTTGGCCTTGGCTTCCGCCTCCTGCTGGGCCTTCAGCGCGGCTTCCAGCTTGGCCCGGGTTTCCGCTTCCAGTTTGGCGCGCAGCTCGGATTCGATCCTGGCCCTTGCTTCCGCTTCGGCCTTGGCACGGGCTTCCGCCTCCGCCTTGGCCTTGGCCTCGGCTTCCAGCTTGGCCTTCATTTCCGCTTCTGCCCTGGCGCGGGCCTCGGCTTCTTCCCGCGCCTTGCGTTCCGCTTCTGCCTTGACCCGGGCCTCGGCCTCGGCCTTGGCCTTCGCCTCTGCCTCGGCTTTTGCGCGGGCTTCGGCTTCCCGCTTGGCCTTGGCCTCGGCTTCGGCGCGGGCCTTGGCTTCGGCTTCCAGCTTGGCCTTGAGTTGGGCCTCGGCCTTGGTACGGGCCTCCGCCTCCTGCTTGGCGCGGGCTTCCGCCGCGGCGCGGGCCCGGGCCTCGGCCTCGGCGCGGGCCCGGGCCTCCGCTTCGGACTTGGCCTTGGCCTCGGCTTCCGCCTTCGCCTTGCCTTCCTGGACCGCCCTGGCGCGGGCTTCGGCCTCGGCATTGCCCTTGGCTTCCGCCTCGACCTTGGCCCGGCGCTCCGCCTCGACCTTGGCCCGGGCCGCAGCCTCAGCCTTGGCCTCCAGTTCGGCCTTACTGATGCTCGCAGTGAAATCGAGCTCGAGATCCCCCGCGCCTTTCGCAGGCGCCGCGGCCGCCGCGGCCGCCGCGGCGGGCTGGGCAGGAGCGAGAAACACGCGGATGTAGCCGTCCTTCTCGAGCTTCTCCAGCGATTTCTTGATTTCGTCGGGCGAGAACTTGCTGGGTTTACCGCAGATTTCCGCGACCGTGGATTTGCCGTCGACCAGTACGAGCACGCCGGCGAGGTCCTTCGGCAGGGCTTTCTTGTTCATTTCCAGCACGCCCTTGCCGGTCTTGGAATAAATGGTCGAATCCATCTGCTCGTCTGCCAGCCGATTATGGAACAGGGAGGTCCACCGACATAAGACCGGGGAAACTCGCCGCAATGCCTCCTGGGGCGTTCTTGTTACGGATGGTTGTTTTGCTTGTTGCTCCGGCGGCGCCGGGGTCGGCGCTCCCGCCGGAAATGAACGGGCAACGGCCCTATTATAGACAGGCTGGGCCTAATTTCCAGCGGGGGCGGGAACTTAGCCGCAACATGCGCCGTGCCGCCGCCGGGCAGCTCAGCACATCCAGCTGTTGCCGAAATTGATGAGGGACTCGGGGCTGAGGTAGGCCTGGAAGCAGATATAGGCGATGAGTGCCAGCAGCGCGGCGAGCACCAGCCACACCAGCTTGCGTTCGGTGATGCCCACGGCTAGGCGGGCTTCTGCCCGACGGCCGGCCGCACCACTTCCCGCTCGTCAATGGGCCAATGGAGCAGCGCGGCCACTACGCTGAGCCCGATGCTGATCACCCAGACCACCTGGTAGGAGCCGGTGAGGTCGTAGGAATAGCCGCCCAGCCAGACCCCGGCGAAGCTCCCCACCTGATGGCTGAAGAAGACGATGCCGAACAGGGTCGCGAGATAGTTCACGCCGAAAATCTGGGCCACCAGGCCGCTGGTGAGCGGCACCGTGCCGAGCCACAGCAGTCCCATGGTGGCGGCAAACAGGTACACCGACGCCGGGGTGATGGGGAAGGCGAGGAACAGGATGATCGCCACGCCCCGCAGCAGATAAAGGGCCGCGAGCAGGTACTTCTTGCTGTAGCGGCCGCCCAGCCAGCCGCAGCCGTAGGTGCCAAAGATGTTGAACAGCCCGATCAGGGCCAGCGCCGTCATGCCGGTCACCGGCGAGAGTCCGCGGTCCGCCAGGAACGCCGGGAAGTGCACGCCGATGAACACCACCTGGAAGCCGCAGACGAAGAATCCGAAGGTGAGCAGCCAGAAACCCCGGTGGGCACCCGCTTCCCTCAGGGCCTCGGCCAGGGACTGCTTTGCCGCGCCGGGATGCCCCGCGGACCGGGGCGCGCCGGCCAAGGCCACCGCGAGCGGCGTCATGATCGCGGCGAGGCCACCGATCGCGAGCAACGCCACGTACCAGCCGTATTGCGCGATCAGCGCCTGGCCCACGGGCAACAGGCTGAACTGGCCGAAGGATCCGGCTGCGCCGGCGATGCCCAGCGCCATGGAGCGCTTTTCCGGCGGGAAGGCGCGGGCAATCACGCCGTACACCACCCCGAAGCTGGTGCCGGAAAGCCCCAGGCCCACCAGGATTCCCGCGGACAGGCTGAATTCCAGCCCGGTGCCCGAGTGGGCCATGAGCACGAGCCCCAGGGCGTAGAGCAGGCCGCCTCCCGCCAGCACTCGTCCTGCACCCAGCTTGTCGGCGATGGCGCCCGCCACCGGCTGGGCCGCGCCCCACACCAGGTTCTGCAGCGCCAGGGCGAAGGCGAAGGTTTCCCGGGACCAGCCCAGGTCGAGGGTCATGGGCTTCAAAAACAGGCCGAAGCCGTGGCGCAGGCCCAGAGACAGGGTGAGAATCAGCCCGCCGCAGAGGAGAATGACAAGGGGAGTGCGCCAGTTGGTTTGGTGGGTCATGGTTGCCTCGCCAGGTGTTCCAGGTCGGATAACGCGGAGAGCAGGGATTCGAGCTGGCCGGCGCCCAGCTTGCGGGCGATCTGCGCCTGGGCCTTTTCCCAGTAGGGGACGGCCCGCTCCATGAGCCTCTTCCCCGTGGCCGAAAGCCGGACGCGCCGCGCCCGGCGGTCGGCGCCGGCGACCCACTCGATCAGTCCCGCGCGCTCCAGCACCCGCAGGTTGCGGCTCATGGTGGTGCGATCGAGGGCGAGGCGCTCGGCAATTTCCGTGATCATCGCGGTGCCCGCCCGGTGAATGGCCCGCAGCATCGAGTACTGGGTGACCCGCAGGCCGCAGGGCCTGAGCGCCGCATCATAGAGATCGGTGATGGCCCGCGAGGCGCGGCGCAGGTTGACGCAGGCGCAGCGGCTGCGGCGCCTGCCGGCTGGTGGAGGGGGAGTGAGCATCAGATAGGAGTATATACACGCATTTGCCCTTGTCAAGGTGGGAAAGCGCCGCCCGGATCAGGGCTGCCGCTTGCGAATCACCAGGGTGGGGTAGTCGCGCAGGCGCTCGGCAATGCGAACCAGGACCCTGGCTTTTTCGGCGTCGTCGAAATCCCGCCAGCCGGCGATCTCGTCCAGGGTGCGCAGGCAGCCGCGGCACAGCCCGGTCTTTTCGTCCAGCGTGCAGACCTGGGTGCAGGGCGAGGGAATATCCGACGCCACTGCGCTAGCGGCGCCTGGCGGCAATGGCGCGGGACGCCTTGGAGCCGGGCGCGCGCCCGAGAAAATCGGAAATGAATTCGCCGGCGGCGATCAGCTTGTCCAGGTCCACGCCGGTGTCGATGCCCAGGCCCTGCAACAGGTAGAGCACGTCCTCGGAGGCCACGTTGCCGGTGGCGCCTCGGGCGTAGGGACAGCCGCCGAGTCCCGCCACCGAGCTGTCGAACACCGCAACGCCGCATTCCAGCGACGCGTACACGTTGGCGAGCGCCTGGCCGTAGGTGTCGTGGTAGTGGCCGGCGAGCTTTTCCACCGGAACCTTCTGCGTCACCGCTTTAATCATCTCCCGGGTTTTGCCCGGCGTGCCGACGCCGATGGTGTCGCCGAGAGAAATCTCGTAGCAGCCCAGGGCGCAAAGCTTCGCCGCCACATCGGCCACCACGGCGGGATTCACATCGCCCTCATAGGGGCAGCCCAGCACGCAGGAGAGGTAGCCGCGCACGCGGATTCCCTTCGCCTTCGCCGCCCCGCACACGGCGGCAAAGCGTTCGAGGCCTTCGGCAATGCTGCAGTTGGTGTTTTTCCGGGAGAAGGTTTCGCTTGCCGCCGAGAATACGGCGATCTCCTCGGCGCCGGCAGCAAGCGCCGCCTCGAAGCCCTTCAGGTTGGGCACCAGCACCGGGTAGGAGATTCCGGGCCTGCGCCGGATCCGCGCCATCACTTCCGCGGCGTCGGCCATCTGGGGTACCCACTTGGGGGAGACGAAGCTGGTGGCCTCCACCACCGGCAGCCCGGCGTCGGCGAGCCGCTCGATGAGCTCCACCTTGACCGTGGCGGGCACCGTCACCGCCTCGTTCTGCAGGCCGTCGCGCGGGCCCACTTCAACCATCTTCACTCGCTTGGGAAGCGCCATCGCCATTTTCCGTTTGTCACTGTCGTTGTGAAATTCCGGAAGCTTCACCGCCAAGGACGCAAAGGGAAAGAATAGAGTCTCACTGAAGAATCCCGGTTTCCTTCGCGTCCGTCGCGGTTACTGCTTTTCGTCGCCTTCGATCTTGAGCAGCTCCACCCCTTCCGACACTTGGTCGCCCTTGCGGAAGTACAGCCCGGCAATCCTCCCGGCCAGCGGCGCGACGATGGTGTGCTCCATTTTCATCGCTTCCAGGATCATGAGGGGCGCGCCCTTCTCCACTGCGTCCTTTTCCTTGACCATGACCTCGATCACAGTGCCCGGCATGGGCGCGGCGAGGCTGCCCGAAGGCGCGTCCTGGTCCATGGCGAGGGCCACCGGATTGTAGGGCGTGAGCTTGTGGCAGAGCCCGTGACCGAGGATGGTCAGCTCGTCGCCCGAGCGCACCACGCTGGCGCGCAGCCGGGTGCCGGCGAGATCCGCCAGCAGGTCGCCGCTCTCGTCCGTCTCGCCCCGCACTTCCAGCGGCGCGCCCGGCAGGTCGAGCAGGTAGCCGCCCTTGCGGTAATGGGCCGTGACCGCCACCTCGCGGGCGCCATCCTTGAACAGGAAAGTATGGTGGTTGTCCTCGTTGAGCCGCCAGCCGTCCCGGGAATGCCAGGGCGAGTGGGGATCGCCGGAGGCCGCCGCCGCCCGCTCTGCGTTGCGGTCGATGCACATCAGCTCCGAGAGCACGGCAATGGCCAGCACCGTGTCGGAGGCAGGCGCCGCCTCGGGAAACAGCTCCGCCCGGTGGCGTTCGATGAGGCCGGTGTCGAGATCCGCGCCGGCGAAGGCCCGGTGCGCGGTCACCGCCGACAGGAACTGGATGTTGGTCGCGAGCCCCGCCACCTGGAACTCGCCCAGCGCGCCCCGCAGGCGCCGCAGCGCCGCCGCCCGGTCCCGGTCCCAGACGATGAGCTTGGCGATCATGGGATCGTAGTACATGCTGATCTCGTCGCCCTGGCGCACCCCGGTGTCGATGCGCACGTGGGCGCCCTCCGCAGGCAGCCGCAAATGGGTGATGCGGCCGATGGCGGGAAGGAAATCCTTCGCCGGATCCTCGGCGTAAATGCGCGCCTCGATGGCGTGCCCGTTGATGGCGAGCTCATCCTGGGCGAGCGGCAGCGGCTCGCCGGCGGCGACCCGCAGCTGCCACTCCACCAGATCGACGCCAGTGATCATCTCGGTCACCGGATGTTCCACCTGGAGCCGGGTGTTCATTTCCATGAAGTAGAAGGTGCCGTCCTGGTCGGCGATGAACTCCACCGTTCCGGCCCCTACGTAGCCGATGGCCTTCGCCGCCGCCGCTGCGGCGGCGCCCATCTGCTTGCGGCGCTCCGGGGTCATTCCCGGCGCCGGCGCCTCCTCCAGCACCTTCTGATGGCGGCGCTGCACCGAGCAGTCGCGCTCGAACAGGTAGACGGCGTCGCCGCGGCTGTCGGCGAACACCTGGATCTCGATGTGGCGTGGCCGGGTGAGGTATTTCTCGACCAGGACCTGGTCGTCGCCGAAGCTGGAGGCGGCCTCGCGCTTGGCGGAGGCCAGAGCGTCCTTGAAGTCCGGCGCTTTGTGGACGATGCGCATGCCCTTGCCGCCGCCCCCGGCGGAGGCCTTGATCAGCACCGGGTAGCCGATTTCCCCGGCGGCCCGCGACAGGATCGCGAGATCCTGGTCGCGCCCGTGGTAACCGGGGACCAGCGGCACCTTCGCGGCGGCCATGATCTCCTTCGCCGCCGACTTGGAGCCCATGGCGCGGATGGCCGCGGCGGGAGGGCCGATGAACGCGACGCCGGCCTGGGCGCAGGCCTCGGCGAACCCGGCGTTCTCCGAGAGAAAGCCGTAGCCCGGGTGGATCGCCTCGGCGCCGCTCTTCACGGCGATTTCAATGAGCCGGTCGCCGCGCAGGTAGCTCTCCCTCGCGGCTGCCGGGCCGAGCAGGTGGGCCTCGTCGGCAAGCGCCACGTGGCGGGCGCCGGCATCCGCCTCCGAATACACGGCGACGGTGCGGATGCCCAGGTGCTTCGCGGTCCGGATCACCCGGCAGGCGATCTCCCCGCGATTGGCGATGAGGATCTTGTTAAACACGGCGGAAAACCGGTTCAGCGCAAGGACGCGGGGGACGCAAAGTAAAATGATCCATCTTTGAATAGGCCGTTAACCACGGGGAGCACGGGAAAGAGCGGGTGGAACCAACAGAGCGTCCGGGCGTCACCCGTTGCGAAGTCACGAATCATCGAAACCTCTCGGAATTCCCTGTGCTCCCCGTGTTCCCTGTGGTGAAACCGGGGTTTTCGGGTCCATCGAGCATCGCTGTTCCAATCCGGAGCGGAACCACGCCCATGGCGCCCACTATTTCCTCGCCTTCGCGCCCTTGCCCTTCGGCTTTTCGGTCTTGATCCAGGCCGGGGCCCGCTTTTCCAGAAACGCGGCCAATCCTTCCTTGCCCTCGGCGCTGGCGCGAATCGCGGCGATGCGTTCCGCCGTGTCGCGGACCAGCGCATCGTCCACCGGGCTCTTCGCCACCCGGGCGATGAGCTGCTTGGCGGCGCCGAGCGCCCGGGGGCTGCAGGCGAGCAGGTGCGAAACGATGGTCCCGATCTTTTCATCCAGATCCGGCGCTTCGCAGATGTCGTGGACCAGGCCGATGCGGTAAGCCTCCGCGCAATCGAAGCGCTCGCCTGTCAGGAAATAGCGGTGGGCGTAGCGCTCGCCGATGGCGGCCACCACATACGGGCTGATGACCGAGGGGATGATCCCGAGGCGCACCTCGGACAGGGCGAAGCTGGCCGGGCGCGCCGCAATGGCGATATCGCAGCAGGCGATGAGCCCCACGCCGCCGCCGAAGGCGGGCCCGTGGACCCGGGCGACGGTGGGCTTGGAAAGATCGTTCAACGTGCGCATCAAATCCGCCAGGGCTATGGCGTCCTTCAGGTTCTGCTCGCGGGTATAGCCCGCAGTGCGCTTCATCCAGTTGAGATCGGCACCGGCGGAAAAACTCTTGCCGTTGGCGCCGAGGATGACGACCCGCACCCCCGGATTCGCGTCCAGGGCCTTCAGCTCGCGGGTGAGCTTGGCGATCAGGTCGTCGTCGAACGCGTTGTGGAGCTCGGGACGATTGAGGGTGACAAGGGCGACGCCTTCTTCGAACAGTTCGGTGATGAACGGTTTGTTGGCCATGATGGTTTATTTTCGGGTTGAATAAAGTGTATTTTTGCTGCGGAGTGTCGCGGCTGAACGCCCCGGGAGCTTACATCCGGAACACGCCGAAGGTGGTGGGCTCGACGGGCCGGTTGAGGCTGGCGGAAATCGCGAGCCCCAGCACCATGCGGGTGTCCGCGGGATCGATGATGCCGTCGTCCCACAGGCGGGCCGTGGCGTAGTAGGGATGGCCCTGGAACTCGTACTGGTCGCGGATCGGCGTCTTGAAGGCTTCCTCCTCCGCGCCGCTCCAGGTCTTTCCGGCTTGCTCCAGGGCGTCGCGCTTGATCTGCGACAGCACGTTGGCGGCCTGCTCGCCGCCCATCACCGAGATGCGGGCATTGGGCCACATCCACAGGAAGCGCGGCGAATAGGCGCGGCCGCACATGCCGTAGTTGCCGGCGCCGAAGCTGCCGCCGATGATCAGGGTGAACTTGGGCACCTGGGCGCAGGCCACCGCCGTCACCATCTTGGCGCCGTCCTTGGCGATGCCGCCGGCCTCGTACTTCCTTCCCACCATGAAGCCGGTGATGTTCTGCAGGAAGATGAGCGGAATTCCGCGCTGGCTGCACAGCTCCACGAAGTGGGCGCCCTTGAGGGCCGACTCGGAAAACAGGATGCCGTTGTTGCCGAGGATGCCGACCGGGTAGCCGAAGAGGTGGGCGAAGCCGCAGACCAGGGTGGTGCCGTACAGGCTCTTGAACTCGTCGAACTCGCTGCCGTCCACGATTCGCGCAATCACCTCGCGTACGTCGTAGGGCTTGCGCGGATCGTTGGGAATCACGCCGTGAAGCTCGGCGGAATCGTACCTGGGCGGGCGCGGCTCCCTCATCGCCAGGGTGACGCGCTTCACCCGGTTGAGGTTGCCGATGGCGCGCCGGGCGAGGCCCAGGGCGTGGGCGTCGTTGAGCGCGAGGTGGTCGGCCACGCCGGAGGTGCGGGTGTGCACGTCGGCTCCGCCCAGCTCCTCCGCCGTCACGACTTCCCCGGTGGCGGCCTTCACCAGGGGCGGCCCGCCGAGAAAGATGGTGCC
This sequence comes from Betaproteobacteria bacterium, assembly GCA_016183615.1. Classification (GTDB taxonomy): domain Bacteria; phylum Pseudomonadota; class Gammaproteobacteria; order Burkholderiales; family UBA6910; genus JACPEG01. The sequence continues at coordinate 2,761 of JACPEG010000045.1, read as the reverse complement.
CTGGTTCTTCACGATGATGGTCTCGTCCGACATGGCGGGGATGTAGGCGCCGCCGGCGGTGCAGGAGCCCATCACCACCGCCACCTGGGGAATGCCCGCGGCCGACATGTTGGCCTGGTTGTAGAAAATGCGGCCGAAGTGCTCCCGGTCGGGAAACACCTCGTCCTGGGTGGGCAGGTTGGCGCCGCCGGAATCCACCAGGTAGACGCAGGGCAGGTTATTCGCGGCGGCGATTTCCTGGGCCCGCAGATGCTTCTTCACCGTGAGCGGAAAATAGGAGCCGCCCTTCACGGTGGCGTCGTTGGCCACCACCATGCACTCCTGTCCCTGGATGCGGCCGATGCCGGCAATGATGCCGGCGCAAGCCACGGTCTTGTCGTACAGGTCCCAGGCCGCGAGCTGGGACAGCTCCAGGAACGGCGAGCCCACGTCGAGCAGCGCGCGGATGCGGTCCCGGGGCAGGAGCTTGCCGCGGGCCACGTGCTTGTTGCGCGCCGCCTCGCCGCCGCCCAGCTTGATCTTTGCCACCTTGTCCCGCAGGTCGGCGACCAGGCCGCCCATGGTTTCGGCGTTGGACCGGAATTCGTCGGAGCGGGGGTTGAGTTTCGACTCGATGATGTTCATGAAATGCCGACAGCCGCAGATCGACGCAGAACGCGTACACGCTCAGATTCCACCCATCCACAAGGATCTGCGGCAGTGGTCAAGTTTACCATCCGCCGGTGGCGAGCCATTTGTCCACCTGCTCCAGCCGGTCCATGCCCCAGAAGGGCTCCTGGTCCACCACCACGAAGGGCGAGCCGAAAACGCCCCTGTCGAGGGCGGCCTGGGTTTCCTTCACCAGCCGCTCTTTCACCTCCGGGGATTTCAGCGCCGCCAGCACCGCCTGCCGGTCGTATCCCGCCGCCGCAGCCACTTCGGCCGTGATCTCCGGGTTGGAGATGTCACGGTCTTCCACCAGGTAGGCGCGGAACAGCGCGGCGGCGAGTGCTTTTGCCTTCCTCGGGTCCTGATCCGCGGCCCAGTAAAAGGCCCGTCCCGGCGCCTGGGTCGCCACCGGAAACTGGGTGGGGATCCGGAACGGAATACGGTAATAGCGGGCGCAGCGCGCCATGTCGTGCTTGCCGTAGTCCCCCTTGAGGGGCAAGGTCGGCAGGGGCTGCCCGCCGGTCACCTTGAACGCCATCCCGAGCAGGATCGGTCGCCAGACGACTTCGCCCCCGTGTTTTGCCGCCAGCGCATCGATGCGGGTGCTGGCGAAGTAGCCGTAGGGGGACGAGAAATCAAAATAGAAGTCGATGGGCGCGGCCATGGATCACTCCTCGGCCAGCGCCCGGCCGATCACCATGCGCTGGATGTCGCTGGTGCCCTCGTAGATCTGGGTGACCCGCACGTCCCGGTAGATGCGCTCCACCGGGAAGTCGGCGAGATAGCCGTAACCGCCGTGGATCTGGATGGCGTCGGAACAGACCTTCTCGGCCATCTCGGAAGCGAACAGCTTGGCCATGGACGCTTCCTTGAGGCAGGCCCGTCCCGCGTCCTTGAGGCTTGCGGCATGGAGCACCAGCTGCCGCGCCGCCTCGATTCGCGTCGCCATGTCGGCGAGGCGGAAATTCACGGCCTGGTGCTGAATGATGGGCTTGCCGAAGGAAACCCGCTCCCGGGCGTACCGCAGCGCGGCCTCGAACGCGGCGCGGGCCATGCCCACCGACTGGGCGGCAATCCCGATGCGCCCCGACTCCAGGTTGGCGAGGGCAATTTTGTAGCCTTCGCCTTCCTTCCCCAGCCGCTGATCCGCCGGCACGCGGCAGTTCTCCAGCACGATCTGGGCGGTGTCGGAGGCGTGCTGGCCGAGCTTTTCCTCGACCCGAGCCACCACGTAGCCGGGCGTAGCGGTGGGCACGATGAAGGCGCTGATGCCTTTCTTGCCGGCAGCCCTGTCGGTGACCGCGAAAACGATGGCGATGTCGGCGTGCTTGCCCGAGGTGATGAACTGCTTGACGCCATCCAGGACGTAATGCCCCTCGTCCTTTTCGGCGCGCGTGGTGAGCGCCGCGGCGTCGGACCCCGCCGCCGGCTCGGAGAGACAGAAGGCGCCGAGCCATTTCCCGCTCGCCAGGGGCCGCAGGAATTTTTCCTTCTGGGCTTCGCTGCCGAAGCGCAGGATCGGCCCACAGACCACCGAGTTGGTGACGCTGACGATGGTGGAGCAGGCGCCGTCGCCCGCGGCAATCTCCTCCAGGGCCAGGGCGAAGGACACGAAGTCCGCCCCCGAGCCGCCCCAGCTCTCCGGCACGATCATGCCGAACAGGCCCAGCTCCGCCATTTCCCGCAGCGCTTCCCGGGGGAAAATGCCGTTGCGGTCCCACTCGGGCGCGTTGGGGGCGAGCTTCTCCTGGGCGAAGCTGCGCATCGCCTCCCGGATCATTTCCTGCTGTTCGGTGAGAATCATCCAGAATCCTTAACCACAGAGACGTTTAAAAACCGAAGCACTAACGCAAAGGAGAAAAGAAAGAAATGCACAAACCACAAAGGTTCAGTAATTCCTTTATTCCCTTCGTTCTTCTTTGCGCCCTTTGCGTCTTTGCGTTGGAATGAATTTGCATTTCTCTGTGTCTTGTGGTGAGAATTAAGGCTCATCAGGAAATCGAGTGGGTAATTCTAGAGGGAAATGTGGCTGGAAGCCGCATGGATATTGGCTTGCAGGGGTTTCGTAAGGTGCTTGAATTCGGCATCATGTTTAGATGGCCAATTCAGCGAA
>JACPEG010000046.1 GCA_016183615.1 Betaproteobacteria bacterium | reverse complement strand
TGCGTGGACGTGTGCCCCAAGGGGCTCAACCCCACCCAGGCCATCGGCAAGATCAAGGACCTGATGATCAAGCGCATGGTGTAAGGACCGGGTAAGGCACCGATGAAAGAATTGGAGCGCATCCGCTGGCGCTGCCGGCGCCAGCCGACGGCTCAGTGCCCCGGCCCTTCCATGGGCGCGGGACCTGCGGGGGGCAGATCGGACACGGAAACCACCTGGGCCAGCTCCACCGCCGAGCGCACCCCCATTTTCTGCAGTATCCGTGAGCGATGGACCTCTACGGTCCGCATGCTGATCCGGAGCTCGTCGGCAATTACCTTGTTGTGCTTTCCCGCGAGGATAAGCTGCATGACCTCCAGCTCCCGCGGCGTGAGCTGGGCCAGCCGCTCCGCCACCGCGTGACGGCTGGCCTCGTCCCGTCGCCGCTCTTCATCCATCCGCAAGGACTCGGCCACCCGGTCCACCAGCTCGTTGTCGTTGAAGGGCTTCTCGATGAAATCCATGGCCCCCTTCCTCAGGGACGATACGGCCATGGGAATGTCGCCGTGGCCGCTGAGGAACACGACGGGGAGCCCGACCCCCCGCTCCTTCAGAATGTCGTACAACTCCAGCCCCGACATGCCGGGCATGCGCACATCGAGGACCAGGCACCCGGAGGTATCGCCCCGGTAGGCACCGAGAAACGCTTCGGCGGAGGGATGGGTTTCGACCCGGTAGCCGCGGGATTGGAACAGCCACTTGAGGGAGTCCCGTATGGCGTCATCGTCGTCCACGATGAACACGGTGCCGGGATGTTTTTCCATCGATCAATCTCCCGAGGGCAGGATGAAACGGAAAACGGTGCCGCCGCCCGGGTTGGGTTCGAACCACAAGCGGCCTTTGTGGAATTCCACGATGGAGCGGCAGATATTGAGACCCATGCCCATGCCTTCCGCCTTGGTGGTGAAAAACGGCTGGAATAGCCGCTCGGTCAGTCCGGGAGGGATTCCGGGCCCCTGATCCGCCACCTGGATCTCCACGCCGCTTCCGTTGCCGGGCAGGGTGCGCACGGTTACGCTCTTCCGCTCGGCAGGCATGGCCAGCACGGCGTCGATGCCGTTGCGCACCAGGTTATGAACCACCTGCTGGATCGTGATACGGTCGGCCATCACCGGCCGCAGCGCCGGTGTCAGCTCCAGTCTCACGATGACACCCCTCTTTCTGGCCTCGATCTCGGCGAATCCCGCCGCCTCTTCCACGATCTCGTTGATGGCGATGGGTTCGCAGCGCGGCTCGCTGCGCTTCACGAACTCGCGGATGCTGCGAATGATCTTTCCCGCGCGCTGCGCCTGCGCGCCGAGCTTTTCCAGGGCCTCGATCAGCTCGGCGCGCGAATACTGATTGGCCTTGACGAAATTGAGGCAACCGGTGCTGTAGCTGGCGATGGCCGAAAGCGGTTGATTCAGCTCGTGGGCCAGAGTCGAAGCCATCTCGCCCATGGTGACGAGCCGCGCGGTGCCGTGCAGCTTCTCCACCCGCTGCCGTTCCTGCTCCTCCGCCTCCGCGCGCGCGGTGATGTCGGTCGCCATCTCCATGCGCACCGTGCGTCCGTCCACCCAGCGGAACGTGCGGCAGCGCACGTGATACCAGCGACCGTTGTGGGGATTTTGCAGTTCCAGGTCGAGATACGCTTCTTCCTGCTCCATCGCTCCGTGCGCGGGCTCGGGAACCATCGCGCGGCGCCAGGGCGCCACGTAACAGCAAAGACCCTCCGCGGCCTGAAGCCCGAACATTTCCCTGAAATAGCCGTTGGCGTAGAGCAGCTCTCCGCTTTCGACATCGGTCACCGAAACCGCCGCATCAAGGGCGTTGAGCACCGCCACGAACCGCTCATGAGAGCGGCGCAGTTCCTCCCGCGCCCGCTTGCGCTCGGTGATGTCGTTCACCGAGGCCATCCAGCCTGTCTGCCGGCCGTTTTCGTCAATCAAAGGCGAGGCATAGATCAGCACATCCAGCCGCCCGCCGTCGGGACGGCAAAAACGGTGCTCCAATCCACTCCGGGGCGCTTTGCCCTGAAGCATGGCCTCGAAGGAAGCCATGATTTGCGGGACTTCCTCCGGAGCCCAGTAGGGCATGGGCGGTCCGCATCCCACCAGCTCCTCCTCCGGGCGCCCCACCATGCGGCAGAACGCCCGGTTCGCATAGGTGATACGGCCCTCCGTGTCCACCGCCCGCATGCCGATCACCATGGAGTCCTCCATGGCTTTGCGGAACGCCCACTCCGCGGAGAGCGCCTGTTCGGCCCTGACCCGCTCCCGCATGTGGTTGCGCAGCGCCCACAGGCTCCAGATCATGACGGCCGAGAGCCCCAGCACCAGCGCCACGAGCCATTGCCTGAAGAAGAACGCTTCGACGCGGTAGGCGGTGGCGCGCAGGGTGAGACCATACCCCGGCGGATCGAAAAACACGTCGTACGCGAGCTCCGGGGCCAGCTTGGCGATTCCCAGCTTGGCAGCGAGGACGCCGCCGGAACCGTCAATGACCTGCAGCTGGTAGCGCTGGGCGTACCACCAGGGAACGTGGTATTCGATAATGCGCGGAACGGAATAGGTGGCCGTCACCGTTCCCGCGAATTTCCCCACCGCAAAAACCGGGACGTACAGATCGAAACGCACGTCGCCGGTCGCGACCCGGTACGCTGCCCCGTAGACGGGGCGTCCGGTGGCTCGCGCGCGCTCGAAGGCCTGGTCCTCGGTACCGAGGACCAGGCGTCGGCCCACGATCTCCTGAGCCGGACCCGTGGGATGACCCCAGCGCACGATGCGGCCTTCGTCGATCCACATCACTGCGGCCAGATCCGGGCTGTTTCTCCGCAGGAACGAGGCCCGTGTGATGAAATCGTGCTCGGCGAGCGTGCCTTGGCCCAAGTCCAGGGCCATGACCCCCAGGACGTCTTCGTTGCGCTGCAACTCGTGACGAATGGTCTGCTCCTGCCACAGGATGTCCTCAATGAGCTTGGAGCGGCGCTCATCGAAGTCCAGGCGCTGGACCCATAACAGAAAGACCACCATGGCCAGCACCAGGAACACCACGGAAAGGTAGGGCAGCACCCAGAACCAATGGAACTTCTGATCGAAGACGGGGGGGGCGTGGGTCGGGGATGCCTTCATTTAGAGATTGTCCAAACCGCGGGGCAACAAACCCGCCTGCACCATGGTACACCAGCCCCTTTCCACAGCGGGGATTGGGGAAATCCACAATGTGGATTTCCCGGATTCCCGGTCCTCGGCTAAACTCTTAGAGTACAATCGTCGATTCACACAGCGACGCGCCTGTTGGGGGGGGGCGGCGCTCGCGAGCCGATCTTCAGTGCCAACTTCTGGACGGGCGGAATCTGCCATGAAGCTCTCAGCTTTCCTATTGACGATGGCGGCAAGCCTTGCCGTATCGGACCTCGCCCACAGCCAGCAGCCCATCGTCATCCGGTTTAGTCACGTGGTGGCGCCGGACACTCCCAAGGGCCGGGGCGCCGAGAAATTCAAGGAGCTCGCCCACAAGTACACGAATGGCCGGGTGAGCGTGGAAGTCTACCCGAGCAGCCGGCTCTACAGGGACATCGAGGAGTTCGAAGCGCTGCGGGCCGGATGGGTCGAGATGCTCGCGCCCTCGCTCTCCAAGCTCGGGCTGCTGGGCGTGCCCGAATTCCAGGTGTTCGACCTGCCCTACCTGTTTCCCGACAAGCAGGCCCTGTACCGGGTGATGGACGGGGATCTCGGGCAGGGCCTGCTAAAAAAGCTGGAGCCCAAGGGGGTTCTCGGGCTCGCCTATTGGGACAACGGCTTCAAGCAGATGAGCGCCAACCGTCCGCTGCGGAACGTGGACGACTTCAAGGGGCTCAAGATGCGGGTGCAGGCGGGTTCACGGGTGCTGGAATCCCAGATGCGGGCGCTCGGGGCAAAGCCGGTGGTGCTGCCTTTTGCCGAGGCGTTCCCTGCGTTGAAGCAGGGAACGGTGCAAGGGACCGAAAACCCGGTTTCCAACTTCTATGCCGAAAGAATGCACCAGGTCCAGAAGCATCTGACAATCTCGGATCACGGCTACCTTGGCTACGCGGTGCTGGTGAACCGGAAGTTCTGGGAGGGGCTGCCGGGGGAGGTGCGCGCCGGGCTCGATCGGGCGATGAAGGAGGCGACGGTCTACGAGCGGGAGAGCGCGCAGAAAATCAATGACGACGCTCTCGCCGCGGTGCGCCGGGCGGGAACCACCGAGATCGATGTCCTGCCCCCGGAGCAGCGCGCCGCGTGGTCGAAGGCGCTCGAAAAGGTGCGCAAGGATTCGGAGGCGAGAATCGGTCCCGAGGTGATGCGGCGCGTCCGGGAGATTGCGGTGCAGCCAGGGGAGAAGCAAAGTGTTGTTAAATAGGGGACGCACTCCGGATTCGCGGCCTGCAGACCGGTTTTTTGTTTGACGTTGACAAGGAGGAAGGACCATGAAGCTTTATTCAGCACTGTTGGGCCTGGCGGCATTGGCGCTGGCCGGGACCGGGTGGGCGCAGCAGCCCATTGTGATCAAGTTCAGCCACGTGGTGGCCAACGACACCCCCAAGGGCAAGGGCGCGGAGTACTTCAAGAAAGTCGCGGAAGAGCGCACCAAGGGCAAGGTGAAGGTCGAGGTGTACGCCAACAGCACCCTCTACAAGGACAAGGAAGAGATGGAAGCGCTGCAGCTCGGCGCGGTGCAGATGCTGGCCCCCTCGCTCGCCAAGTTCGGGCCCCTCGGCGTACCCCAGTTCGAAGTGTTCGACCTGCCCTACATCTTCGACAGCTACGCCGAGCTGCACAAGGTGACCCAGGGCGCCGTCGGCCAGAGTCTGCTCGCCAAGCTCGAGCCCAAGGGCATCAAGGGCCTCGCTTACTGGGACAACGGCTTCAAGATCATGAGCGCCAACAAGCCGCTCAGGAAGCCCGAGGACTTCAAGGGGCTGAAGCTGCGCATCCAGTCCTCCAAGGTGCTCGACGCCCAGATGCGGGCGCTGGGTGGCAACCCGCAGGTGATGGCGTTTTCCGAGGTCTATCAGGCGCTGCAGACCGGCGTGGTGGACGGCACCGAGAACCCGCCTTCCAACCTCTACACCCAGAAGATGCACGAAGTGCAGAAACACGTGACCCTCTCCGACCACGGCTACCTGGGCTACGCGGTGATCACCAACAAGAAATTCTGGGAGGGGCTGCCCGCCGACATCCGCGCGACGCTCGAGGGCGCCATGAAGGACGCCACCAAGTACGCCAACGACATCGCCAAGCAGGAAAACGAGGCGGCCCTGGAGGCGGTGAGGAAATCCGGCAAGAGCCAGATCGCCAGCCTCACGGCGGACGAGAAGAAGGCGTGGAAGAAGGCGCTGGTCAGCGTCCACAAGTCCCAGGAATCGCGGATCGGCAAGGACGTGATCGAATCCATCTACAAGGAAACCGGCTTCGATCCCAACAAGCTGTAAACGTGAAAAGCCACTGCGGCCAACCCGCAGTGGCTTTTTTTGCCTCAAAACCGAACCGACGCTCGACTTGCCCGGCCTGTCGCGCGCTGCGCGCCCAACCGAGGGGGAGGACCGCAAATGATGAAAGTGCTTGACCACCTGGAGGAGTGGCTGATCACCTTCCTCATGGGAGCGGCCACGGTCGTGATTTTCATCGCGGTGGTCCACCGCTACACCTCGGGCATGCCGCTCGGCGCGACGCAGGACTGGCTGCTCACGCTCAACACCAGCTGGGCCCAGGAGCTGTGCATCATCATGTTCGTGTGGATGGCCAAATTCGGCGCCGCCTACGGGGTGCGCACCGGCATCCACGTGGGCGTGGACGTACTCATCAACCGGATGAAGGACAAGAACCGGGCCAAGTTCATCATCTTCGGCCTGCTCGCCGGGGCGCTGTTCACCGGCATTGTGGGCACCCTGGGCGCGCGCTTCGTCTGGGAAAACGGCCTGCACTACGCGCTCTTTACCAGGCTCGGGCTGCCGGTCGGCGACGTTCCGGAGGGGCCGATCACCCCCGACCTGGAGTGGCCCACCTGGTTCGTGTACTCCGCGGTGCCCCTGGGCTCGTACCTGATGTGCTTCCGCTTCCTGCAGGTGGCCGTGAGCTTCGTGCGCACCGGCGAGTTGCCGCACCATGATGTGGGCCACGTGGAGGGGGTCGAGGAGCCGGAAGACATCACCTACGCGACCCGCGACGACCACCTGCATCCGCACGATGTGGTCCACCATCACGTCGGGAGCAACGACAAGGGAGGGGACAAGCAATGAATACCGCGATCATTTTCGCGTTGCTGGTCGCCCTGATGCTGACGGGGATGCCGATTTCCATCTCCCTCGGCCTCACGGTGCTCACCTTCCTGTTCTTCATGACCCAGGTGCCGATCGAGGCGGTGGCTTTGAAGCTCTTCACCGGCATCGAGAAGTTCGAGATCATGGCGATCCCGTTCTTCATCCTGGCGGGCAACTTCCTCACTCACGGCGGCGTGGCGAAGCGAATGATCCGCTTCGCCACCTCGATGGTCGGCCACTGGTACGGCGGACTGGGGCTGGGCGGCGTGCTGGCCTGCGCCCTGTTCGCCGCGGTGTCCGGCTCCTCGCCTGCCACCGTGGTGGCGATCGGCTCGATCCTGATGCCGGCCATGGTCAAGGCCGGTTTCCCGAACCGCTTCGGCGCCGGCGTCATCACCACCTCCGGGGGACTCGGAATTCTGATCCCGCCCTCGATCGTGATGGTCATGTACTCGGTGTCGACCAACACCTCGGTGGGCGCGCTGTTCATGGCGGGCGTGATTCCCGGGATCGTGTTGGCGACCATGCTCGGCATGACCACCTGGTACCGCGCCCGCAGCAACGACTACCCGCGCATGGCGAAGGCCAGTTGGGCCGAGCGGCTCAAGGCGCTGCGGGAATCCATCTGGGGGCTGCTGCTGATCGTCATCGTCATGGGCGGCATCTACTCGGGCCTGTTCACGCCGACCGAGGCGGCGGCGATGAGCGCGGTGTGGGCATTCATCGCGGCGGTTTTCATCTACAAGGATCTCGGTCTCAAGGATGTGCCGCGGGTGCTGTTGTCGTCGGCCAACATGAGCGCGATGCTGCTGTACATCATCACCAACGCGGTGCTGTTCTCGTTCCTCATGACCTCCGAGAACATCCCGCAGGCGATGGCCGACGCGATGATCGGCACTGGCGTGGGCGTGATCGGCTTCCTGCTGATCGCGAACATCCTGCTGCTGGTCGCCGGCAACTTCATGGAGCCCTCCTCCATCGTGCTGATCCTGGCGCCGATCCTGTTCCCGATCGCGGTCAAGCTCGGCATCGACCCGGTGCACTTCGGCATCCTGATGGTGGTGAACATGGAGGTCGGCATGTGCCACCCGCCGGTGGGTCTCAACCTCTACGTGGCGTCCGGCATCACCAAGATGGGCATCACCGAGCTCACCGTCGCGGTCTGGCCCTGGTTGCTTACCATGCTGGTGTTTTTAGTGATTGTCACCTATTGGCCGGCGTTGTCGCTGTGGCTGCCCCGGATGCTCGGCATGGTGGCATGACGTAGCCGCGATGCGCCTGCATTGCCGACAGGGAAACCCGGTCGATGCCGGGTTTCCTTTTCCCTGTCGGCCGCATCATCCGCTCAAAGGGAGGTTGGACCGATGTCAAACCGAGACGAGCTTAACCAGGCGGCGCTGGAATACCACGAATTTCCGAAGCCTGGCAAGGTCGAAGTCGCCCCCATCAAGCCGCTGTCCAACCAGCGCGACCTGGCGCTGGCCTACTCGCCGGGGGTGGCCGCCGCCTGCAATGCCATCGTGGCCGACCCCATGGCGGCCAGCCGGATGACCATCCGCGCCAATCTGGTGGCGGTGGTCACCAACGGCACTGCAGTGCTGGGGCTGGGCAACATCGGCCCCCTCGCCGGCAAGCCGGTGATGGAAGGCAAGGGAGTGTTGTTCAAAAAATTCGCCGGCATCGACGTGTTCGACATCGAGCTCGCGGAAAATGACCCCGACAAGCTGATCGACATGGTCGCCGCCCTGGAGCCCACCTTCGGCGGCATCAACCTGGAGGACATCAAGGCCCCCGAGTGCTTCTACATCGAGCGCAAGCTCAAGGAGCGGATGAAAATCCCGGTGTTCCACGATGACCAGCACGGCACCGCCATCATCGTGGGTGCGGCTGTGCTCAACGGCCTCAAGCTGGTGGGCAAGGACATCGGCAAGGTGAAGGTGGTCACCTCCGGGGCCGGGGCGGCGGCCCTTGCCTGCCTCGATCTCCTGGTGAGCGTCGGGGTGAAGCGGGACAACATCTGGGTGACCGACGTCAAGGGCGTGGTGTACCAGGGCCGCAAGGAGGAGATGGACGACAATAAAGTCCGCTACGCCCAGGACACTCCCGCCCGCACCCTCGGCGATATCATGGACGGCGCCGACATTTTCCTCGGGCTCTCGGCGGGCCGAGTATTAAAGGCCGAAATGGTGAAGAAGATGGCCAAGGACCCCTTGATCCTGGCGCTCGCCAATCCCATCCCGGAAATCATGCCGGAGGAGGCCAAGGCGGCGCGGCCCGACGCCATCATCGCCACCGGCCGCTCCGATTACCACAACCAGGTGAACAATGTGCTGTGCTTCCCCTTCATCTTCCGGGGTGCCCTGGACGTGGGCGCGACCGCCATCAACGAGGAAATGAAGCTCGCGGTGGTTCACGCGCTCGCCGAGCTTACGCGGGCCGAGGCGTCGGACGTGGTGACCACGGCCTACCACGAGGAACTGTCCTTCGGCCCCGAATACCTGATTCCCCGGCCCTTCGACCCGCGGCTCATCACCAAGATCGCCCCGGCAGTGGCGAAGGCCGCCATGGACAGCGGGGTGGCCACCCGCCCCATCGCCGACCTGGAGGAATACCGCCGCCATCTGAACGAGTACGTGTTCCGCACCACCCTGGTGATGACGCCGGTGTTCGCCGCCGCCAAGAAGGCGCCGAAGCACATCCTTTACGCGGAGGGCGAGGAACAACACGTGCTCCAGGCGGTGCAGGTGGTGGTGGATGAGGGTCTTGCCCGCCCCATCCTGATCGGGCGCCGCGAGGTGATCCAGGACCGCATCGGGCGCCTGGGACTGCGCCTGCGCCTCGATACCGATGTCGAGGTGGTGAACCAGGACAGCGATCCCCGCTACCGCGAGATTTGTACCCTGTACCACAGCCTCATGGAACGCCGCGGCATCAGCCCCGACGCAGCGCGCCGGATCGTGCGCGCCAACACCACGGTAATCGGAGCGCTCCTGCTCCGGCGCGGCGACGCCGACGGCATGATCTGCGGCACGGTGGGCGCCTACCACAACCACCTGCGCCACGTGCTGGATGTGATCGGGCTGCGGCCGAGAGTGGATATCGCCGCGGCCATGAATCTGATGACCGTGCCAACTCTGGGAGAGATCGCGGTGTGTGACACGCACGTGAACTGCGATCCCTCGGCGGAGGATCTGGCCGGGATCGCGGTGCTGGCGGCGGAGGAAATGCGCCGTTTCGGCATTGGCCCCAAGGTCGCCCTGCTCTCCCACTCCAACTTCGGCAGCGCCGACTCGGCCTCCGCGTACAAGATGCGGACGGCCCTGCGGCTGATCCGCGAGCAGGCTCCCGAATTGGAGGTGGAAGGGGAAATGCATGTGGATTCGGCCCTGTCCGAGGACATCCGCACAAACCTGTTCCCCAACTCCCGGCTGAAGGGCAAGGCCAATCTGTGGGTAATGCCCAACCTGGACGCCGCCAACATCACCTACAACACCCTGAAGATGGTGTCCGGCAACATCGCCATCGGCCCGATCCTGCTGGGGGCGGAAAGGCCGGTCCACATCCTTACCCCAACCACCACGGTGCGTCGCATCGTCAACATGACGGCGCTGACCGTGGTGGACGCCCAGGCGAAGCGGGGTTAGCCGGGCGCCGAATCGTTCCTGGCTTCTTCCAGCAGCCAGTCCCGGAATGCGGCGACTCGGGGACGGTCTGCGACCGCTTCGGCGCACACGAGGTAGTAGGCGAAACCGGAGGGCACGCTGATGTCGAAAGGCGCCACCAGACGGCCCGCGGCAATGTCCGGCGCCACCAGCGGCCGCATGCCCAGGGCAACCCCCAGACCATCCACCGCGGCCTCCAGGGCGAGCACCGAGCTGTTGAAATGCGGTCCGCGAGACACATCCACGTCCGGCACGCCCGCCGCCTTGAGCCATTGATCCCAGCTTGGCCGTTCGGCGAGGTCCGGAAGCGTATCGTCATGGAGCAGGGTGTGGTTCCGCAAATCCTCGGGCTGGCGCAACGGGGGTTCGCCCGCTGACAGGCGCGGGCTGCACACCGGGATATACGACACCGCAAACACCTTGTCCACCCGGCAGCCCGGGTACCGGCCGCTCCCAAAGCGGATGGTCACGTCCGCGTCTCCGTCCCTCACACCCGCCAGCCCGATGCCCGCGGGAGCATCGTCCCTCCGGTCGTCAATCGTGTTCATGGTGGTCGAAATCCGCAGATCCACATCCGGGTAACGGGCTGCGAAGAGCTGCAGCCTCGGCACCAGCCACCTCGTCGCAAATGACGGAGGCGTGCTCACGGTGAGGATTCCGGCCATCCCGTGCCGGCGGGTGCGTTCGATGGCCGCTGCCAGGCAGTCGAACCCTTCCCTGAGTTTCGGCAATGCGGACTGAGCCTCGTCGGTGAGCCGCAATCCCCGCGGCAAGCGGTGGAACAGCTTGACGCCCAGGCTTTCTTCCAGGCCCTTGACCTGGTGGCTGATCGCGGCCGGCGTGACGTGCAATTCCTGGGCAGCCTTCTTGAAGCTCAGGTGGCGGGCGGCCGCTTCAAAGGCCCGCAACGAATTCAACGGTGGTAAATGGTAGGGCATGCAAGGATGCATTAGTTTTCCTAAGTCATGCCATTATAATTTATCGCTTGTTGCACTGCAACATCGCCCCTATTCTATTCTCATCGCAAACCACCCCAATCGCGGTTAATAGGTTTAACTTGTTGATCTACATATGAAAGGAGTTTGAAATGAGAAACTACAGCCAGATCCAGGCGCATATCCGGCGGGCCAACCGGCTCCGCTCCGAGGCCCTCGGCGATCTGATCGCCAAGGGGTGGGCAAGGATCAGGGCCGGATTCTTGCGCGCCTTGGCTTCCGTCTCCGCCCAAAGGTCGCCCGCCCAACGTCAAGCGCGTTCGGCTTGATAGAGGGGAAGGCCTTGCTTGATCTGATGAAGGCCCGGCACCGCCGGACTTTTTCCTTGAAGAAGCGGCTGCAACGGCCGCCCTGGTTCAGCTCAGCAGCTGGCTGATGCGGCTGCTGGCGGAGGACAGCCGCTCCACCAGGATGCGCAGGAAGGCCTGGTTGAAGGCGAGCTGAGGCAACCCGCTGCATCCCGGAGCGGCCGCGCAACGGAATGTCCTGACTAGATCTGTGCGAATCCGAGAGCGGATCACCAAACGCCCTGCTCGATAAGGCGTCCGACCAGCTGGTGGATGGTTCGAAGCACTTCGCGACCCGCTCTGCTGAGAGGTCTCTGCTGGCTGGTTGTCAATACGGCGAGGCGGAAAAGCTCCGGCTTTGTAATCGCGCTCGAGCACATCTTGCCGGTGGCCTGCTCCTCAAAAATCGCCTGGGCCGTCAGCACCGTATAACACCTGCACCGTCTTACCACGTCTTTTTGCGCATTTAGTGAGTCCGCCTCCAGTACCACATTGAGCGACACCCCCCGTTTCCGGGCCGCCTCCTCCAGAAGCACCCGCAGCCCGTTAGGCACGCTGGGCAGCACCAGGGGCAGCTTGGCTAACCGGGCGAACTCGACCCGGCCGGGGAGTCTCGGCGAATCGGCAGCGCGGACCAACATGAGAGGGGAGCGCAGCAGGACATCGTCCTTTCCCGGGACGGCAGCGCGGTAACGGCTGAGCAAGCCGAGGTCCACATGCCCCTCGGCGATCCAGCGCTCGATTTGCCCGCTGAATCCCTCAAAGACCCGGAGCCGGATGCCCGGCATCCGTTTCCGAAGGTCTTCGAACAGGCTCGCCACCAGCGGCTGCATCATGGATGGAAGCACCCCCAGGGAGACGACCCCAGACGGCGATCTGCCGACAGCCTGTACATCGGCTGCAAGCTGGTCCGCCTCCATCAGCAGCGCCCTTGCTCTCGGGAACGCTGTTTCACCCAGATCCGTAAGCGTGACGCCTCGTCCCGTCCGGTAGAAAAGCGGCCCGCCAAATTCCTGTTCCAGCTCACCGATGGCACGACTTATGGTCGGCTGGGTTACGCCGGCGGATACAGCAGCCTTGGTAAAGCTGTTCAGTTCACAGACCTGCACAAAAAGCTTTAGCACACGAAGGTCCACAGGGACTCCATTTAATTATTGCATATCTGGTATTCGAGCAATTCTATTGCTACATGTCAACGGTGCGCCTAGGATGGGCTCCACGGCTACGCGACATTAGCCGGTACAGCCGGCCCGATAACGGTATCTTCGGTCAGCAGCCAATCTCGGGACCCAGGCGTATGACCAGACAAATGGAGGAACTGATGCGCAAAGCTAAAACCCTGCTGTCTTTGATCTTCCTATCCCTTGGCACCGCGTTGAGCCTGCCGGCGGCCGCCGGTTATCCGGAAAAGCCGGTCCGCCTGATCGTCCCCTTTCCCGCTGGCGGACCCACCGACGCCATGGCGCGCGTGGTTGCGCAGAAGCTGTCTATCAACGTGGGGCAACAGTTCATCGTGGACAACATCGGCGGCGCCGGCGGCGCGATCGCCGCGCAGTCCGCGGCGCGAGCGGCGCCGGACGGATACACCCTGTTTTTCGGAACCACCGGCACGCTGGCTATCAATCCGGCTCTGTACAGCAAGCTCGCCTATAACCCGCAAAAGGACTTTTTGCCCATCAGCCTTGTTGCGAACAGCGCCAACATGCTGCTGGTCCATCCCTCCGTCCCGGCCGCGAGCGTCAAGGAATTGGTGGCCAATGCCAGGGCGAACCCGGGGAAGCTTACCTTCGGGTCGGCGGGAAACGGCAGCTCCAACCATCTCTCGGGTGAACTGCTTAAAACCATGGCTGGAATCGATATGGTGCATGTGCCGTACAAAGGCACCGCCCCCGCAATGAACGACCTCCTCGGTGGTCGGCTGTCCATGATGTTCGATACCGTGATCACCGGGATGCAGCATGTCAAGAACGGGAAGCTTCGCGCACTGGGTGTTACGTCTCCCACCCGGTCGAGCGTGGCACCGGATCTTCCCACCATCAGCGAAGCCGGCGTGCCCGGATTCGAGGTCACGATCTGGTTCGGCATCCTGGCGCCCGCCGAAACACCCAAGGACATCGTCGCAACACTTCAGCGCGAGATCGCCAAGGCGGTGCAATCCCCGGACATCAAGGAAAAGTTTGCGTCAATGGGCGCCGAGGCCGTGGGAAGCAACGGTGAACAGTTCGCGCTCACGATCCGCAATGACCTCGTCAAGTGGGCAAAGGTTGTCAAGGACAGCGGCGCGAGGATCGACTAGGGGATGACCGGTCCTACCTCCTTCCTGACCCATACCCGGACGTAACGTTCCGATGCCGATGCGAAGCTCCCTTGGATACGCGCTGAACCCCGCATCCGTGGCCATCATTGGGGCCACCGACAACCGCAATAAGGTGGGAGGACGGCCCATCTACTACATGAAACGATTCGGGTATCGCGGCATTATTTATCCGATCAATCCGGGCCGCGCGCAGGTGCAAGGCGTCCGTTGCTATCCAGACCTCGCCGCGCTCCCGGAGGTACCGGACCTGGCCGTCGTCGCCGTCAGCGCAGACCGCGCCATGCACGCCGTGCGCGACTGCGCCGAGCGCGGCGTAAAGGTAGCGGTGGTCATGAGTTCCGGGTTCGGGGAGACCGGCAAGGCTGGACGGAAGATCGAGCGCGAGCTGGTGCAAAATGCCGCCCGTCGGGGAATGCGCCTGATCGGACCGAACGCCCAAGGCATTGCCAATTTCAGCTCCGGAGCAGTCGCAAACTTTTCGACGATGTTCATGGAGGTGGCGCCCGAAGACGGTCCCATCGCCATCATCAGCCAAAGCGGCGCGGCCAGCGTCATGCCTTATGCGCTGTTACGCGAGCGCGGACTAGGGGTGCGCTACCTGATGGCCACCGGGAATGATGCGGACGTGACCGTTGCGGATCTGGTCGACGCGGTCATCGAAGATCCCGAGATTCGCCTGGTGCTGTTATACCTGGAGTCGATCAAGGAAGCAGAAGCCTTGGCGGCCGCAGCCGAGAAGGCGCGTGCCAGGGGCGTGGCGATCGTCGCCATGAAATCCGGCACCAGCGCCAAAGGAATATCGGCCGCTAGTTCCCATACCGGGGCGCTCGCGACCGAGGATGGAGTGGTGAGCGCATTCTTCAGGCGCCACGGAATCTGGCGCGTCCGCGACGTCAACGAAATGGTGAGCGCCGCCCCGCTTTACTTGAGCGGGCGCAGCCCCGGCCAAGGCCGAATGCTGGTCATGAGCCACAGTGGCGCTGTCGGCGTGATGTGCGCCGATACCGCCGAGCGGCTGGGGATTTCCGTCCCCGATCTCAGCACCGAAACCAGCCGGCGGCTGCAGGAAATCGTTCCATCCTTCGGGGCCATTCACAACCCGGTAGACCTGACAGCCGGGCTGCTGAGCGACGGTTCGATGTTCGGAAAGGCGCTCAATGTCCTGCTCGAGGATGCGAACGTGGATGTGGTGCACATCGGCATCCCGGTCGCCGGGGAAGGCTATGACGTCGAAGGTTTCGCGCAATCGGCGGCGGAGATCAGTGCGCGAGCGGGGAAACCGGTCGTGATTTCCGGTCCCCAGACAGCGGTGCTCAAAATCTTTGCGGGCAAAGGACTGCCGACCTACCAGAATGACACCGAGGCGCTGCGCTCGCTCAAGCAGTATGTGGACCACCGTGGCCTTCTGTCCCGGCGCCCGGCGATGCAAAATGCGGCCCCCGGCGTCGCCCTCGACGCCGGGACCGCTCCCCTGCTCAGCGAAGCCGACAGCCTGAAGCTGCTTGCGGGTGCGGGAATCTCCGTCGTGGCCCACCGGGTGTGCAACAGCCTCGAAGAGGCCCGCCGTGCCCTGAAAGCGCTGGGCGGACGCTGCGTTTTGAAGGCGTGCTCGGCCGAAGTGCCCCACAAGTCGGAGCATGGCCTGGTCTGGCTTGGCATCAATTCCGACGCAGAGATCGAGGCTGCCTACGAGGCATGCGTTCGCAGAATGGGCGAACTCGGGGTGCGCGGGTCGGTCGTCGTCGCCCGCATGGAGTCCGGACGCCGCGAGCTGGTCATCGGCGCACGCCGGGACCCGACCTTCGGGCCGGTGGTGCTCGTCGGCGACGGTGGCAAGTACATCGAAGCGCTCAAGGATTGCGAATTGCTGGCGGCCCCCTTCGCGGAGGACGAGGTGCTGCAAGCGCTCAAGCGTCTGAGAATCTGGCCGATTCTTACCGGTGTGCGCGGCGAGCCGGCGGTCGACCTAAATGCGGTCTGCGGAGCTGCCGTCGCCCTGGGCGGCCTCATCAGCGCCCTCCCGCAGATCGAATCCATCGACATGAACCCGGTGATGGTCAAGGAGGCCGGCGGCGGCGCCATAGTTCTGGACGCGCTGGTGACGCTCGCAACGGGTTCGCCCGGAAGCAACAATTGAGGATCAATCATGCTGGTTACACTGGAGCGAAGCGGTGCCATCGCCATTGTCCGCCTGAATCGGCCGGAGCGGATGAACGCCGTCAATACCGCGCTGCGCAATGAACTGATCGACTTGCTTGGGAAGCTCAACGCCGACGCGTCGGTCAAGGCGGTGGTGATCACCGGGGCGGAGCAGCGCGCCTTCTGCGCCGGCCAGGACCTGGAAGAGTCATCGGCGATCGATCCGGTACAGATTCCGCAATGGCTCAACCATCAAAAAGCCATGTACCAGGCCGTGCGCGATCTCAACAAGGGGTGCGTCGTCGCCTTCAACGGGGTCGCGGCCGGGGCCGGATTCCAGATTGGCCTTTGCGCCGACCTCCGGGTAGGGCACCCGGAGGTCCGGATCGGACAGCCCGAAGTGAAGGCGGGGCTGGCGAGCGTCGTGGGATCGTTCCTGATGAGCCTTTATGTGGGTCAGGGAATCAATCGCCAGATGTCCCTCACCGGGGAACTCATCGACGGGCAGCGCGCCTACGAGTTGGGCCTGCTGAACCTTCTCGTTCCCCGGGAGCGGGTCCTCCCCAAGGCAATTGAAGAGGCCGAAAAGCTTGCCGCTGTTCCCCCTACGGCGATGCGCCTCACCAAGGAGCGTTTCCGGCTGCTGACCCAGCCCGGATTCGATGATGCGTGCAACGCCGTGATCCGCTACCACCTGGAGAACTACGCCAGCGGTGAACCGCAGGCCGCGCAGAAGGCATTTCTCGAAGCCCGCCGGACACGCGGCAAATAGCGACGACTTTCCAAGGAACCCGTCATGCAGATTTTCGATAAGCTGTACATCGGTGGCCGCTGGACGCCCGCTTCAGGCGCGGACATGATCGATGTCTTCAACGCCTCTACCGAGGAAGCGATCGGCCGCATTCCGGCAGGCGGCGCAGCCGACGCAGAGGCCGCGGCCGAGAGTGCCCGCAACGCGTTCGAGGGCTGGGCCGCCACCCCGCCCGCAGAGCGCGCCAACGTTATCCGGAAGATCGCCGATGGCTTGAAGCGCCGGGCCGAGGAACTGGCCCGCATCATCTCGATGGAAGTCGGCATGCCGCTCAAACTCTCGGCGCGCATCCAGGTGGGCGGACCCATCGCCGCCTGGGAGGCCTATGGGAAGCTTGCCGGGGAATTCGCGTTCGAAGAGCGGGTCGGCCACTCGCTGGTGGTGCAGGAACCCGTGGGCGTCGTGGCCTGTATCACGCCCTGGAACTATCCGCTGCACCAGGTGACCGCCAAGGTCGCCGCCGCGCTTGCGGCCGGCTGCACGGTGGTGCTCAAGCCCTCCGAAGTAGCGCCACTGACCTCTTTCCTGCTCGCCCAGGCAATTGAGGAGGCAGGGCTTCCCATCGGCGTGTTCAATCTGGTGACCGGCTTCGGACCGGTGGCGGGCGAAGCGCTGGTGGAGCACCCTGCGGCGGACATGGTGTCCTTCACCGGTTCCACCCGGGCCGGAAAGCGGGTTGCGGAACTCGCATCCCGCAGCGTCAAGCGCGTCGCGCTGGAACTGGGAGGCAAATCCGCTTCCGTGATCCTCGACGATGCCGACCTAGCCACCGCGGTGCGCGCCACCGTGAACGCCTGCTTCCTGAATTCCGGCCAGACCTGCTCGGCGCTGACCCGCATGCTCGTGCCAGAGGACCGCTACCAGGACGCGAAGCGCATCGCCCGGGAGGTTGCCGGGGCATTCACGCTCGGGGACCCGTTAAACGGGGCCACAAGGCTCGGGCCGCTGGCGTCCGCCGCGCAGCGGGAGCGGGTTCGCCAGTTCATCCGCACCGGCATTGCCGAAGGCGCGGAACTCATAACCGGCGGCCCCGAAGCCCCGGAGGGCCTGGCGAAGGGTTATTTCGTGAAACCCACCGTCTTCGGGCGGGTTCGCCCGGACTCGACGATCGCGCAGGAAGAAATCTTCGGGCCGGTGCTGTCGATCCTCACTTACCACGACGATGAAGAGGCGATCCGAATCGCCAACGGCACCCTCTACGGCCTTGCCGGAGCAGTCTGGTCGCGTGACGAGGGTCGGGCCCAGCGGGTGGCGCGGCGGTTGCGGGCGGGCCAGATCGACA
Source organism: Betaproteobacteria bacterium (assembly GCA_016183615.1). Taxonomy (GTDB): domain Bacteria; phylum Pseudomonadota; class Gammaproteobacteria; order Burkholderiales; family UBA6910; genus JACPEG01. The sequence goes on along the minus strand of JACPEG010000046.1, from coordinate 36,130 downwards.
TCAACGGAGCACCCTTCAACCTGGCGGCCCCCTTCGGCGGCTTCAAGCAGTCGGGCATCGGCCGGGAGAACGGCCGCTTTGGCCTGGAAGAGTTCCTCGAACCCAAGTCCCTCCAACTGAAGGCCTGACATGAATTACCACACCATCGCGGAGACCACCATGAGCTACAACCAAATCGGCTACGAGCTAAGAGACCGCATCGCGGTTATCACCTTCAACAGGCCGGACCGGATGAACGCCCTCACCAAGGTCATGGAGGCCGAACTGCGACAGGCCATGGACCAAGCCGGCGCCGATTCGAAGGTCCGGGCCATCGTCTTCACAGGCGCGGGGCGCGCCTTTTGCGCCGGGATGGATATGGACGAGCTGGAAGTACTGCCCCCAGATGACATCCGCGCGGAAAAGTGGATGCGCCCGTTCGACATGAACCGGCGCGCCGATTACCAGACCCGCTACTCCTACTTCCCGGCGATCCATAAGCCCATCATCGCCGCCATCAACGGCGCCGCTGCGGGGCTCGGCATGGTTCTCGCCCTCTACAGCGACATCCGATTCGCCAGCGACAAGGCGGTGTTCAGCACCGCGTTCGCCAAGCGGGGCCTCATCGCCGAGCACGGCATCGCCTGGATCCTGCCGCGCGTGGTCGGACACGCCAATGCGCTGGATCTTTTGATGTCGTCGCGGAAAATCGATGCCCAGGAGGCCCTAGGCATGGGCCTGGTCAATCGCGTGGTCAGCCACGACCAGCTGATGGACACGGCACTCGGCTACGCACAGGAACTGGCCGAAATCGTGTCGCCGCGTTCGATTCAGGTCATCAAGCGCCAGCTGTGGGACGTCCCCTACCAGTCCCTCGCCGACGCCGTCATGGTGGCCAATAATGAAATGTGGCACAGCATCCAGAGCAAGGATTTCAAGGAAGGCGTTAGGCACTTCATCGAAAAAAGAAAGCCGAACTTCACAGGCGATTGAAGCGCGTCCCGTTTCGCCCAACAACTGCCGTGCCTGAGGCCTGACCCGCCCGCGAGTAGAACTAACACGCAAAGGAGGAGCCGCTGTGTCGTCGTTCATCAGACACCCGAAAGACTTCTGGGCCGGGGTCATCTATGCCGCCCTCGGGATCGCAGCCGTCATCCTTGGCCGGGACTACCCCATGGGCTCGGCCTTCAAAATGGGACCGGCCTACTTTCCCACCGTCCTCGGCGGGTTGCTCGCACTGGTGGGCGTTATCGCCGTGGTGCGCTCGTTCGTCAAACCAGGCGAGGCGATCACCCCCTTCGCCTGGAAAGAGGTGATCCTGGTGCTGGCCGCAACCGTCGTATTCGGCGTTCTCCTTCGCGGTGCGGGGCTTGTCGTCGCCCTTATCGTACTGGTCCTCGCCAGCGCCTACGCCAGCGTCAAGTTCCGGTGGGTGCCGTCGATTGCGCTGGCCATTGGCATGACGGTGTTCTCGATCCTGGTGTTCGTGAAGGGCCTGGGCGTGCCGCTGCAGATCCTCGGCTCCTGGTTCGGCGGCTAACGGGAGGCGGCCATGGAACTGCTCAACAATATCATCCTCGGTTTCGGCACCGCGCTCACCGCCGCCAACCTGCTCTACTGCCTGGTGGGGGTCTTTCTCGGCACCCTCATCGGGGTGCTGCCCGGACTGGGGCCGGTGGCCACCATCGCCATGCTGCTGCCGATCACCTTCACCCTTCAGCCGATCTCGGCGCTCATCATGCTGGCGGGCATCTACTACGGCGCCCAGTACGGGGGCTCCACCACCGCCATCTTGGTCAACATACCGGGGGAGTCTTCGTCCGTCGTCACCGCCCTCGACGGCTACCAGATGGCCAAGCAGGGCCACGCCGGCAAGGCGCTCGCCACGGCAGCCATCGGCTCCTTCGTGGCCGGCACGGTCGCGACGTTTGTGCTCGCCCTGTTGGGGCCGCCGCTCGCCGAGATCGCTCTTAAATTCGGGCCGGCGGAGTACTTCTCCCTAATGGTGCTGGGCCTGGCGGCGGCCATGGTGCTGGCTCACGGTTCGTTGCTCCATGCCCTGGGGATGGTGCTCCTCGGGCTGCTGCTCGGTCTGATCGGCACCGATGTGAACTCCGGGGCGGCCCGCTACACCTTCGGCCAGCCCTGGCTCGCCGACGGCATTGGCTTCGTGACGCTCGCCATGGGCATGTACGGCCTGGGCGAGATCGTGCGCAACCTGGAGCACGAAGAAACCCGCAGCGTGATGGTGAAAAAGGTGACGGGGCTCATGCCCAGCAAGGCGGATTTCAAGCGCATCGTCGCGCCCATCTTCCGCGGCACGGTGCTCGGCTCCGCACTGGGCATCCTGCCCGGCGGGGGAGCGATGCTCGCCTCCTTTGCCTCCTACTCCCTAGAGAAGAAGGTCGCCAAGAGCGCGGTGCCCTTCGGCCAGGGAGCGATCGAGGGTGTAGCCGGGCCGGAATCGGCCAACAACGCCGGGGCCCAGACCTCTTTCATCCCGATGCTGACCCTCGGCATTCCCTCCAACCCGGTGATGGCGCTGATGATTGGGGCCATGATTATCCAGGGCATCCAGCCCGGGCCCTCAGTCATGAACGAGCAGCCGGCCCTGTTCTGGGGAATCATCGCCTCCATGTGGATCGGCAACTTCTTCCTGATCGTGCTGAACCTCCCCATGATCGGGCTGTGGGTGCGGCTGATCACCGTGCCCTACCACCTGCTCTACCCGGCGATCCTGGTGTTCTGCGCCATCGGGGTGTTCAGCGTGAATAACAGCGAGTTCGACGTGTACCTGATGGCCCTGTTCGGACTGTTGGGCTACATCTTCGGCAAGCTGGATTGCGAGCCGGCGCCGATGCTGCTCGGGTTCATCCTGGGGCCGATGATGGAGGAGTACCTGCGACGGGCGCTGCTGCTCTCCAAAGGCGATCCCACAGTCTTCATTACCCGCCCGATCAGCGCGGTGATGCTGCTGATGGCTGCCGCCGCCATGTTCGTAGTGCTCTCCCCGGCGATTCGCAAGAAGCGCGAAGATGCCTTCCATGAAGAAGAGTAGCCGGCGCGGATCCTCCGACGGCAAACTGCCTGCTTCGGCGGGTTGTTTAGCTTTCAGCTCAGCAGCTGGCTGATGCGGCTGCTGGCGGAGGACAGCCGCTCCACCAGGATGCGCAGGAAGGCCTGGTTGAAGGCGAGCTGGCAGTTGTCGGTGGCGGCGTCGAGCGCCGGGGCGTCGATCTTGATGACGGTGACGTCGGTAACGGCGGTGACGGTGGCGGTGCGCAGGGTGGCGGGCCGTCCCAGGTAGGCCATCTCGCCGAACGGGTCTCCCGCTTTCAGGGTGGTGAGCGGGCGGCCCTCCTTGGTCACCCTCACTTCGCCGGAACCGAGAATGAAGAAGCTGATTCCCGGCGAGCCCTCCTGGAGCAGCACCGCGCCCGGCCCGTGGCGGGACCAGGCGCTGATGCAAGTCACTTCCCACAGCACCACGTCTGAAAAATCCCTGAAGAAGGACAGCGCCTTCAGGGTGCTGAATTTCTCGGTGTCGGAGATCTTGCGCTGGGTATCGTCGATATTGCCGATGGATGCCAGATCGGCGGCGAAATCGGCCCAGTTCGCGTAGCGCGCCTCGGGCCGCTTCTGCATGGCCGTGAGCACGATTTTCTCCAGCTCCTCGGGCAATTCCGCCCGCAGGTCCCGGGGCCGTGGCGGGCCGATGTTGACGATCTGGTAGATCATGCTGGCCTGGTTGCTCGCCTGGAACGGCAGCCTTCCGGTGAGCAGCTGGTAGATGACGACGCCCAGCGAGTAAATGTCGCTCTGGTGGGTGAGCCGCTGTTCCTGCACCTGTTCCGGGGACATGTAGCCGGGGGAGCCGATGCCGGTCACCTGGGTGCTGTCGGTCTTGGGGACCAGGGCGCTGCCGAAGTCGGAGATCTTGATGTCGCCGGTCGGCGTGACCAGGATGTTTCCGGGCTTGATGTCGCGGTGAATGATGCCGTGGCGCTCGGCGAATTCGAGCGCCTTGCAGCATTTGAAGCCGATCTCCACCACCCGGTTGATGCGCAGCAGGTTGTCCATGGCGGCGAACTTCTCGAGGGTGCCGCCTCCCACGTACTCCATCACGATGTAGCCCGTGTCCTCCTCCAGCACCGCGTCGTAGATCGGGACGATGTGGGGATGCGTAAGCTTGCCGGCAAGCGCCGCCTCGGTGGTGAGCTGCTTGCGGTAGAACTTGCCGGCGTGGGGGTCCTTGAGTGCGTCGGGATCGATCACCTTGATGGCAACCTCCCGATTGCCGAAGGCGTCCGTGGCGAGGTACACGGTGCTGGTGGCGCCGCGCCCCAGCTCTTTCACCACTTCGTATTTGCCGATCTTGACGGGAGTTGCCCGGTCCATCGGGGATTGTCCAGCAAAATGCCGGGTCAGACCCCGGCGTGAACAAGAATATCGGTTAAGCGGGAGCGACGCCAGCCCCGAGGTGGAATCGGCGCTGTGCCCCGGCCCTGAGACCGAGCGGTGCGTGGGACGCACCCTACGCATTGCCCTCCGCATCCTTCGTAGGGTGCGCCCTGCGCACCGGCATTTTCCGGGGCTTTCCTTCGGTGCGTGGGATGCACCCTACGCGTTGCCCTCCGCATCCTTCGTAGGGTGCGCCCTGCGCACCGGCATTTTCCGGGGCTTTCCTTCGGTGCGTGGGACGCGCCCTGCGCGTCGCCTTCCGCATCTTTGGTGTGGCGCGCCCTGCCTCACTCCGGGCTCGCCAGCTCCCTGAGCACCGCGCACCAGGCCAGCGCCAGGTTCTTTCGGTTGTAGCCGCCGCCCCCGAATGCAATCATGCGCCCCTCGCAACAGTCCTCGGCGATGCGCCTCAAGCTGCGGGCGGCGTGGGCATGGGCCGCCGGCGTGTAGCGCAGGTGGGCGAGGGGATCGCCCGCCAGGGAATCGGCGCCGCACTGGAACAGGACGAACTCGGGATTCGCGCTCTTCAGGAATTTTTCCACGTACTCCCACACCATGAAGAATTCCCGGTCTCCCGCGCCGGGGGGCATGGGCACGTTCATCTTGGTGCCCTGCGCCTCGCCCTTGCCCGTCTCGTGGGCATGGCCGGTGCCGGGATAGAGATAATTGCCGTCCTCGTGGAGATCCACGAACGCCAGCTCCGGGTCGTCCTCGTAGGAATAGAACACGCCGTCCCCGTGGTGCACGTCGATGTCCACGTAGGCCACGCGCGAGATGCCGTAGTCGTTGCGCAAGGCCTCGATCACCACGGCGATGTCGTTGAACACGCAGAACCCGGCGGCGCTGTGGCGCCGCGCGTGATGCAGGCCGCCGATCGGCTGGAACATCATGCGGCAGCGGCCCTCCATGATGCGCTTGAGCCCGTCGAGGGCGGAGCCGGCGACGTGGGAAGCGGCCTCGAACACCCCGGGGAAGGCCGGCGTGTCGCCGTAGTCCAGGTAGCCGTAGCCCAGCTCGGACAGCGTCATCACCTTCTCGACGTACTCGCTGGTGTGAAACAGCTCCAGCTCGGGCCGCCCCGCCATCACCGGCAGGGCTTCGACGATCGCCTCATTCAGGCCCTGGCGCAGCGCTTCGTTCCAGAACGCTTCCTGGCGGTCGGTGCCGAAGGGATGGCCCTCGGGAAAGCCGTAGGCGGCCAGCTCGTCGCCCAAGTACACGCATACATCGCTTGCCATGCCCCCTCCTCCTGCGCCGCAGCCCCGGCGCAGCGGGATCAGGTCAGCAGCGCCGGGAGCGCCGCCGCGAGTCCCTTGTAGTCGTCCGGATCATTGTAAACCTGGGCGGAGAGCCGCAGGTAAAGCCGCCCGTCGATGGAAAACAGCGGCACCTCGATGCGATGGCGCTTCCATAGGCGCGCCCGCAGCCGTTGTCCTGCTTCCGCGTCGCCCCCAGCCTTTCCCGGAAGGGGGAGCGTGACCATGGCGCCAAAACAATTCCTCGGCGCGGGCGGGGCCACCTGCCAGGCTTCCGCCAGCAGCCGGGCCGCGCGCCAGGCCAGGTCCCGGTTGTAGGCGCGCAGCGCCTTCGCCCCGAGGCCGCGGTAGAAATCCAGTACCGCGCCGAGGGTGAGCCAGGCGCTCGGGTCGCGGGTGCCGCACCAGTCGAATTCCGCGGGAAAGCCTTCGCCATAGCGGTTGGAAATGACCGTCGGATGCAAGCCCCGCTGCGCGTCCGCCGCGGCCCACAGGAAGCCGCAGCCCTTGGGCGCGAACAGCCACTTGTGGCAATTGCCCACGTACCAGTCGGCGCCGAGCTTTCCCACCGCCAGCGCCAGCATCCCCGGCACGTGGGCCCCGTCCACCAGCACCCGGATGCCGCGCGCCTTCAGCCCGGTGACGATCTCCCGCACCGGGAAAATCAGCGCGCTGGGCGAGGCGATGTGATCCACCACCGCCAGGCGGGTGCGCGACCCGGCGGCTGCGGCATAGGCCTCGGCGATTTCGCGGGGATGGTCCAGGGGAAACGGGATGCGCGCCTCCCGCACCTTGACCCCATGGGCGGCGGCCACGTGATGGGCGGCATTCCTCACCGCCGGATAGACGTGGGAGGACAGCAGCAGCTCGTCGCCGCGGCGCCAGGGATACGACTGGAACACGGCGTTGATCCCGGCGGTGGCATTTTCCACGAACGCCAGATCCTCGCCGCGGGCGCCGATGAAGTCCCCCAGGTCCGCCGCCGTGCGGCGCAACGCATCGGGAAGAAAATCCTGCATGAAGGCCACCGGCTGACGCTCCAGGCGCCGCCGCAGCCGCTCCTGAGCCGCGAGCACCGCCCGCGGCGTCGCGCCATAGGAGCCGTGGTTGAGAAAACGCACCGAAGGATCGAGCAAAAAACGGCGGCGCAGCGCGTGGCCGAAGCGTGTGCGTGCGAATGAATTCTCGCCTGTGGCGGGAATGGTGGGAGGGGATTCATCCCAGACGCGAGTCGCGAATGAATTCGCTCCTACGGGGCGTGCACGTATCTTCGAATTCATTCGGTGGTCCTAAAAAAGCGACAGCTGGCCCGCCCGGGCAGGCGGCCGGAAGCGCGTGGTATCCAGCGGGGACACGTCGTTCTCGAAGCCGAGGCGCTCGCAGGCGATCCTGAACCGCCTCGACAGCAAATCGGCAAATTCGCCGGTACCGCGCATGCGGGTCCCGAACTGGAGATCGTTGTCCTGCCCGCCGCGCATCGCCGCCACGCGACTCATCACGTGTCTGGCTTTCAGGGGATAGTGGGCCTCAAGCCAGGCCGTGAACAGATCGCCCACCTCGTGGGGCAGGCGCAGCAGCACGTAGCCGGCGCTGCGCGCTCCCGCGGCACGGGCCGCCTCCAGAATGGGCTCCAGCTCCGAATCGGTAAGGAACGGGATGACCGGCGCCACCATGACGCCGACGGGAACCCCCCGGCCGGCCAGCGTCCGCACCGCCTGCAGCCGGCGCTCCGGGGAGGCGGCACGGGGTTCCATTTTCCTCGCCAGCTCCCGGTCGAGGGTGGTCACCGAGAGATGAACCCGGGCGAGACGCCGTTCGGCCATGGGCCCAAGCAGGTCCAGGTCCCGCTCCACCAGGGCCGACTTGGTGACGATGGTCACCGGGTGACCGCACTCGGCGAGCACCTCCAGGATTTCCCGCGTTACCCGCCGCTCGCGCTCGATCGGCTGATAGGGATCGGTGTTGGTGCCCAGCGCGATGGGCTCGACGCGGTAGCCGGGCTTCGCCAGCTCCTGCCGCAGCAGCTTCGCCACGTTGGTCTTGGCGTAGAGTTTCGTCTCGAAATCGAGGCCCGGGGAAAGGCCCAGCCAGGCGTGGCTGGGGCGGGCGTAGCAGTACACGCAGCCATGCTCGCAGCCGCGATAGGGATTGATGGAGCGGTCGAACGGAATGTCCGGCGAATCGTTGCGGGTAATGACCGACTTCGGCTGCTCCTCGGTCACCGTGGTGGCGAGCGGCGGCAGTTCCTCGCCGGGCCGGTCCCAGCCGTCGTCCACCGCCTCGCGGCCAAGCCTTTCGAAGCGACCCTGGGGATTCAGCGTGGCGCCGCGGCCCTTGGGCGGAGGGGAGGCGGGCCGGGTCATTTCCAGGTTCCCTTCAGCACTTCCTCCAGCCGCTCCAGCGCCCCCGGCGTCGCCGAGCCCTGCTCCCGCGACAATTCGAGGGCCACTTCTCCCAGCCGGCGGTAGATCTCGCCGACGGTCTCGTCCCATTCGCTGATCGCCGCAATCTGGCGCGCCACCACCGCGTAGTCGCCGCGGGCGACGGGCCCGGTCAGGGCCCGCACGGTGCCGAGCCGGAACACCTGATCCAGGGCAGTCCGCGCCAGCGGCTCCATCACCTGCATCGCGGTCTCCCGCGGCAGTCCCGCCCGGGCGAAGCAGCGAATCCCGACCTCCATCAGGGCGGTGAGGTAGTTGGAGGCCACGACGCTGCCGGCGTGATACACGGTCTTGAACGCAGGATCGACGGCGAACAGGCGCGCGCCGATGGCCTCCCACGCGGGGCGCAGAACCGCGAGCGCCGCGTCGTCGCCTTCCACGCCGCACCAGGTTCCGGCGAAGCTCGCCGCCGCCTGCTCCGGCTCGGCGAAGCTCTTGAGCGGATGGGTACTGGCCACGAAGGCCCCCCGGTCCCGGACCGGCGCCAATTCGCCGGAAGCCGTCGCGCCGCTGCAATGGAAAACGATGGATCCGGCTTGCAGGCTCCCGCCGCGTGCCAGCGCCTCGCAACAGGAGGCGATCGCCGCGTCCCGCGGGGTGAGCATCCAGAGGTCCGCCGGCCGCGTCGCGGCCAGCTCCGACACCGCGCGGCCGGCGCCGGCGAAGCGGGCGGCCGCGGCAGCGTGGGCCGGCGTGTGATCCATGAGGTCCTGGATCTCGAACACGCCGCGCTCATGCCACAGGCGGGCGAGCGTGCGGCCCACCCGCCCGCAGCCGATGATATTGAGCCTTCTCATGGCATGGTTTTCGGGTTCGTGTGTAAGCTATTCTCACCCAGCGGCGACAAACGCGAAACCGGGGCACCCCGGGGTACTCGTTCACCAGGAGGTTATGGCCATGAAATCGCGGATTCACCGGGCCCGTCACGCGGCCCGCACGCTGCTTGCCCTGGCATTCCTGCCCCTTGCCGCCCACGCCCAGGAGGCGAAGACCCCCAACGGGCTGGCCAAGGCCACTTTCGCCGGCGGCTGCTTCTGGTGCGTCGAATCGGATTTCGACAAGGTGGACGGCGTGGTGTCCACCACCTCCGGCTACATCGGCGGCCACAAGAAAAATCCCACCTACCAGGAAGTGTCGGCGGGCGGAACCGGCCACACCGAAGCCGTGGAGATCGTGTACGACCCGAAGAAGGTGAGCTTCGAGACGCTGCTCGACGTGTTCTGGAAGAGCGTGGACCCCACAACGCCGAACCGCCAGTTCTGCGACTCGGGCAGCCAGTACCGCACCGCCGTTTTCTTCCACGGCGATGAGCAGCGGCGGATCGCGGAGGAATCGAAGAAAAGGCTGGAACAGGTGAAACCCTTTCCGCAACCCATCGTAACCGAGCTCTCGCCGGCCAAGGAATTCTACGCGGCGGAGGACTACCACCAGGATTATTACAAGAAGAATCCGCTGCGCTACAACTTCTACCGCTACAACTGCGGGCGCGACCAGCGCCTCGAACAACTCTGGGGCAAGGCGCCGAAATAGGTTGCCTGGCGGGCGTGGCGCGGATTAAGATTTCCGGCGCGGGCCGGGTGTGTCCACGGCCCGACACCGTGCCGCCAGGGAGCCACGCCCCATGAAAGAAAAGACCGCCACTCTGCTGCCGCCCCAGCTCGATTACTGGGTCGCCAAGGCCGAGAAAATCTTCTACATGCGCGACAGCGGCGGCCAGGTCTTCGAAATCGACCAGCAAGGCCACGTTCTCGCCAAGCCGGGACCCGACCGCATGTATTATTACCAGCCTTCGTCCGACTGGCGGCTGGGCGGCCCCTTGATCGACAAGCATGGAATCTCGGTCCAGAAGGGGAGCCACGGCTGGGTCGCGGACCGCAGCCGGGAATTCTCCGCCGCCGGCGATACCGCGCTCATCGCCGCCATGCGGGTGCGGGTGATGATCGCCTACGGCGAAACCGTCGAGGACGACGACTAATCCCCGGGCTCATTCGGGCGCGGCTTTTCCGCGCTCAGCGCGTCGCGCTGCGGCCGGGTAGCCGGCTCCACGGTGAACTCGCCCTCGATGATCTCCGGTCCCGCCCGCCCCGGGGGCACGGTCCGCGCGCCGGAGCGGGAGCGCCACCACAGGCGCAGCAGGAAAGCCGCCAGCACCGCGCCCCCGACCAGAATCGCCACCGACGCCAGCACCGCGCCCACGACTAGCAGGCCGGCGAGAATCAGGATGGAAAAGAGGCGGAGGAGCATGAAGACATTCTATCCGATGCGCCGGATGAGCCGGCCTGCCGTCGCCTGATCCAGCGTGGTGAAAACGAGCGGTGCCGCCACGGCGCTGAAAAAAGCCATGGCGCCGAACACCAGCGCGGTGGCCATCACGCCGATCTTGAGGGCCAGAACGGGTTCCATGGCTGACATTCTCGCAGGATCTGCCCTGCAAGGCTTGCGCCGCTGCCGGCGGCGCGCCGGATTGCGGTAAAGTTACAGCGCCCCGCAAAGCGCCGACCCGCGGTCAACGCCGTCATTGCCCATGTCCCGCCCCCAGCGTCTCCTCGCGCCAGGAACCCTTCTGGAGCGCATGGCGCGTCAAACCGGCCATGCCCTCCGCTGTGGGGCGCTGCAGCCCATCGCCACCCGCCAGGAGATCGTCGAGGACGGGGGCGTACGATTCCTGGTGCGGGTGGTCTCCTCGCTGGCCCGCAAGGACGAGGACCGGGCACGCCGGGCCGCCGCGCCGAAACCCGCCAATCCCTTCCTGCCCCCTGATCCGGATCTTTTCGTCGCGGACGTTACGCCCAGCCATTTCGCGCTCCTCAACAAGTTCAACGTCATCGATCGCCACCTGCTGATCGTCACCCGGGAATTCGAGGACCAGGAATTCCTGCTGAACCCGGAGGACTTCGAGGCGCTCTGGGCGTGCATGGCGGAATTCGAAGGCCTCGGATTCTACAACGGGGGCATGGCCGCCGGCGCGAGCCAGCCCCACAAGCATCTGCAGATGGTTCCCCTGCCCCTCGGCGAAGCGGGCCCCGCGGTTCCCATCGAGCCACTGCTCGCCGCGGCGCAATTCCGGGGCGCCCTGGGGCGGGTCCCCGGGCTGCCGTTCGCCCACGCGTTTGCGCGGCTCGATCCGGCCCTGGCGGACCCCGCCCGGGCGGCCCGGGTCACCCATGCCCTCTACCGGGAAATGCTGGACGCCGTCAGATTGAAGCCGGTCGATGCCGATGGCGGGCTGCGCCAGTCCGGGCCCTACAATCTGCTGGCGACCCGAGACTGGATGCTGCTGGTTCCCCGCTCGGCAGAACGCTTCGACTCGATATCGGTGAATGCCCTGGGATTCGCCGGGTCCCTCTTCGTCCGCAGCGAGCAACAGCTCGCGGCGGTCCGGGATTGTGGCCCGATGAAGGTGCTGGCGAGCGTCGCGGTCACCGCCCCGCCGAGGTAGTCCCGTAGGTTGGGCTTCGCGTGCGAAGCCCAACCTACGCGGCTACCGGTAGGCCACCTGGGGGGCGACCAGCCGCGCTTCCGGCACCCGCGCCAGGATCGCCGCCGCGACCGGGATGCCCACGTTCGGCCCCGGCTTCACGGTCACCCACAGCACGTTCAGATTGAGGTTGAGGTCGGCGAAGACCACCACGCCCCCGAACCGCGCCAGGACCCGCTCGATTTCACCGACCACCGCCTCCACCAGGGGCGCCGGCCGGGAGCTCAGGCCCGGGATCAGCATCATGAAATCGGAGTAGGCCCGGCCCGAGTCGTCGCGGCGGGGAACCCGCTTCCACAGGGGCTCCGCGGGGTGCAGGGGCATCACCCGCAGCAGACTGCCATGTCCCCGATCCATGGGGTCCTCCTTCCGCCTCCCCGGAACACCCGGATACCGGACTGATGATACGCCGGCCCCGGCCCCAAATAAATCAACCGCTTCCGCAGAACTGTGGTAGGATGGCCGCGTTTTTTGGTTTTAAGCATTGTCAGTACCGGATTTGCCGTACGCGGTCTTGAAACCGAAAACACGGTTCGGGTTTCAACCCGCGTTTTTTATTTTTTAAGGAAAGTGATTTTATGGCGACAGGCATCGTCAAGTGGTTCAACGAGTCCAAGGGCTTCGGTTTCATCACCCCCGATGACGGCGGCGCGGACGTGTTCGCGCATTTCTCCGCCATCAAGATGAATGGCTTCAAGACCCTGAAGGAAGGTCAGCGCGTCAGCTTCGACGTGACCACCGGCCCCAAGGGCAAGCAGGCGTCCAACATCCAGTCCGCCTGACCGGGCGTCGGGAAGATTCCCCGATCCGCCCGTTCAAAAAACCCGCTTCGGCGGGTTTTTTGTTTTGTGGCCCCGGCGCGCTGGATGCGGTCAGGAAAACGTGCTATCTAGAACGCCTTGAGCCGCGCAAACGAGGGAGACGCGCCATGAATCCGTACCGATCGATCGCAGCCCTGCTGTTCGCGCTGTTCCTGCTGCTGCCCGCCGGCGCCCGGGCCGCCTCCAAGGCAGAGATCGACGCCGAGGTGCGGGAGGCGATCCAGAACTTCTACAAGCACACCAGCGCGGGCAAGGAACTTGCCGGGAAAGCATCCGGCATGCTGGTGTTCCCCAGCGTCATCAAGGCCGGGATCGGGATCGGCGGCGAGTACGGCGAGGGCGCGCTGCTGGTCAGGGGCAAGACCGTCGCCTACTACAACATCGCCGGCGCCTCCATCGGCTTCCAACTCGGCGCCCAGGCCCGCTCCCAGATCGTGCTGTTCATGAACGACAAGGTGCTCTCCGACTTCCGCAAGAGCGAGGGCTGGCAGGCGGGCGTGGACGGCAGCGTCGCGGTAGCGACCCTGGGCGCGGGCGGGGCCATCGACACGGAAACCGCCAAACAGCCCATCATCGGCTTCATCTTTTCCAACAAGGGGCTGATGTACAACCTCACCTTCGAGGGCTCGAAGATCTCCCGGCTTGCCAAGTAGGAGGGGATTTATCCCCGACGGAGGTCGCGAATAAATTCGCTCCTACAGGGTGAATTCGCAACGGTCAGGTCATGCGTTTGTAGGAGGGGATTCATCCCCGACGATGTTCGCGAATAGATTCGCTCCTACTAAGCCCTGACCCCCATCGCCGCGGCGAGGCGCCGGTTGTACAGGTTGTTGGCCACCAGCGCGCCGATCACCAGGGCCGCGCCCAGCACCTCCACCGCTTCCAACTTGTGCCCCTGGGCCACCGCGATCATGAACGTCACCACCGGCGCGAAGATAGCGAAAAGCGACGCGTTGAGGGGGCCGATCTTCGCCACCGCCATGTTCCAGAACAGGATGGCGACGATGGACACCACGAAAATCACGTACAGCAGCGGCCACAGGATCTCGGCGAGCCCCGCCGGGGCCGGAGGCGCGCTGTGGCCCGCGCCGGTTGCCGCCAGCGTGATCAATGCGATGCTCGGCCAGGCGAGGCTCGAGGTCAACGCCGTGTAGCGCACCGGCGACCAGCCCGGGAACCGTTGCGCACCGAGAGTGTAGGCGGTCCAGGAAATGCCGGCGAGCAGCATGAGCAGATTCCCCAGGCTGCTGCCACCGGTGTAGAGCCGCGAGAATTCACCCCGGGTCACCACCAGCCCGAGGCCGACGATGGCCACGGCGATGCAGCCGAGCGTCACCGCCCGCGGCCGGTGTCCGGTGTGCCACCACTGGTAAACGGCCACGTGCACCGGCCCGAGCCCGAGGATCATGGCGCCGTGCTCCGGGCGGGTGAGCCGCAGGCCCTCGTAGGCGAGGATGCTGAAGCCCGCGAAGCCGATGGTGCCGAAGACATAGAGCTTACGCGCCTGCCCCTCGAAGCGCAGCGCCCGCCGCCCCTCGATCCCCGCCAGCAGCAGCACGAAGGCGACCGCGGCAATGCCGTAGCGCAGTCCCGTGAAATAGTAGGGGTCGATGTAGGCCAGCGCCACCTTGCTGACGGGGAGGAAGGCGCCCCAGATCAGCACCACCGCACACATCAGCAGCGTGCCCCTGGCGAGATCGGCGTGGTTCATGATCGGTATGAGCGGGGACGGCGAGAGAAGACGATTTGTTCACCCCCACCCTGGCCCTCCCCCATCGAGGGGGAGGGAGTCCGTCTGCGACGCAGCAACATTCCCGACGCGCTCACGACAGCGCCGCGACCCGCATCCACAGCCACGCCCCGGTAATCGCCAGCGTCGCCAGCGTCACCGGGATGCCGACTCGGGCGTGGCGATGCCAGTCGATTCTCACGCCACGGCGCCCCGCCGCGTCCACCACGATGATGTTGGCGATGCTGCCGACGATGAGGAGATTCCCTGCCAGGGTGCTCGCCAGCGCCAGCAGCGGCCCGGCGAGCTCGTGGGTCGCGATGGGCAGCAGCAGCATCACCGCCGGCACGTTGGACACGATGTTGGAGAGCACGAAGGTCACGCCGAACAGCGGTCCCGGGTCGGCCAGATGGATTCCGGATTTCGCCAGCGTCTCCACCGCCTGGGCCGGAAGGCCGGTGAGCTGCAGCGCGTGGTTCACCACGAACAGCCCGATGAACAGGATCAGCAGCTCCCAGTCCACCAGCCCCAGCATGTGGCGCGAATGGAGCTGCCGGCTCATGAGCAGCAGCCCGGCGCCCGCCAGCGCCAGCAGCTCGCGGGGCCAGGGCGCGAACAGGAAGGCAACGAACAAAATCGTCGCGACAGTGAGCCCCTTGGTGGTCTGCCACTGGTCGAATTCGGGAGCGGCATCGTCGCGGCGCACCCCGAGCGCGGGCGGCGCCGCCAGCGGCTGGGTGAGCGCCCAGCGGCCCCGGGCCTGGAACGCGATCAGCCCCCAGGTCACCCCGAGTCCCAGGACCACGGGAACCGCCGCCTCCAGCATGTAACCGGGAAAGGAAAGCCGGAGCGTCTCGCCGATCAGCATGTTCT
Organism: Betaproteobacteria bacterium; assembly: GCA_016183615.1. Taxonomy (GTDB): domain Bacteria; phylum Pseudomonadota; class Gammaproteobacteria; order Burkholderiales; family UBA6910; genus JACPEG01. The sequence goes on along the minus strand of JACPEG010000046.1, from coordinate 21,092 downwards.
GGGGATTGCCGATGAGGGTCGCAGCGGAGCCCACGTTGGCGGCGCAGGCGAGCGCCAGCAGGAAGGGCGCCGGATCGAGGCGGCGGCTTTCGCAGGCCTCGATCAGCACCGGGGCGACGGCGAGGCAGACGATGTCGTTGCTGAATACTGCCGACAGCCCCGCGACCACGAGGATAAGGGCCCCGAGAAGAATGGGCGGCGTGAGGGGCAGCGCGCCCAGCCGGCGGGCCACCCAGGTGTAAAAGCCGCCGAGCCGCAGCTGCGCCGAGATCACCATGAAGGAAAACAGCAGGATCAGGGTCGGCACATGGATCGCCTTCTCCGCCTCCTCCAGGGAAATGGCCTCGGTGGCCACCAGCGCAATGGCCCCCAGCAGCGCAATGCCGGTGCGGTCGAGCTGCAAAAAGGGCAATCCCCCGAGGATCATGCCCAGGTACACGATGGCAAAGACGGCGACGATGGTGGCGGTCATGCAGGCAATTTTTTGTTCAGTCGCGCAGACTCATTAGTCTCCCCTCTCCCGCTCGCGGGAAAGGGGCCGGGGGTGAGGGTCTGTTGTCGCGACGGAGGACCCCCGGGGGTAACGTCTTCCTCCGTTGTCTGGTACGCTAATGTATCAGCTTAACCCTCTACCCACGAGACGACCATGGCAGAAAACCCGAGCGAGCGCATGACCGAAGCGGCAATGGACGCGGCCAACCTGTACCGCGAGGAAATCGTCACTGACCGGCGGGTGGGCACCATCCGCGTACTCGTTCCGGTAAAAAGCGACGGCTCGACCGATCCGGCCCGCAAGACTCTCTATGTAGGCGACGCCCAGGTCTACACCAACGTGGGCCCGCTGCCCCTGTCATTCGAAATCAACGCCAATTCCCTGGCGGAAGCGGTCACCAACTACGCCGCCGCCGCCAAGATCGCATTCGACCGGGCACTGCGGGAACTGGAGGACATGCGCCGCCAGGCCGCCTCCTCCATTGTCATTCCCCGCGGCGGCGCCGGCGGCCTCCCCGGCGGCGGCCAGCCGGGCGGCGGCAAAATCCAGATGCCCTGACGGGCGCAGTGCAGTTCCCCCCTCGCGACGCATGGCCGGGCGGGATGCGCCGGCGGCTGCTTCGCGGCATCGCCGGGGCAGGGGGTCTGCTTCTCGCACCCGGCACCCGGGCCCGCGAGCGCACCAGCGCCGGGGCTCCGATCCTGCTCTATCACCGCTTCGGCGCCACCGTCACCGATGCCATGACGGTGACGACCGCCGTGTTCGAGTCCCAGCTGCGCCGTCTCCAGGAACGGGGCTACACGGTGATTCCCCTGAACCGGCTGGTGGCCTGGATCACCGGCGACATCCCTGCGCCCGGTCCGCGCGCGGTGGCGATCACCGCCGACGATGGCCACCGCAGCCAGTACACGGAGTTTTTCCCCCTGGTGCGCCGCCACCGGATTCCCGTCACGCTGTTCATCTATCCTTCCGCCATCTCCAACGCGTCCTACGCCCTCACCTGGGAACAGCTGGCGGAAATGAAGGCGAGCGGCCTGGTGGACATCCAGTCCCACACCTATTGGCACCCCAACTTCCGCAAGGACCGGCGGCGGCTCGCGCCCGAGGCCTACGGGGCATCGGTCACCATGCAGCTCACGCGCTCCAGGGAAGTGCTGGAACGGCGGCTGGGCAGCCCGGTGCGCTACTTGGCGTGGCCCTTCGGCATCTACGACGAGGACCTCATGGACCGGGCCCGGCGCGCGGGCTATGGGGCGGCCTTCACCATGGACCGGCGGCACGCCGGCCCGCACGATTCGGTCATGGCGATTCCCCGCTATCGCGTCACCGACCGGGACCGGGGCCGCGCGTTCGCGGCGCTGCTCGGAGAGACGGGGCAGACGGCGCGATGAGCGGATTTCGGCTGTTTTCTGCGACGGCGCGCCTCGCAGCGCTCCTCGCGGGCGTCTTCTCCGTCGTCTGTGCATCCGGGGCGGAGTACCGCGGCCGCGTGGTGGATGCGGCGACGGGGCAGGTGCTGCAGGACGCCGCCGTCACTCTGGGCGATCGCGTCGCACGCAGCGACGAGTACGGGGCATTCCGCATCGAAGGCGAGGGAGACGCCGTGGGCGTGCGCGCCTGGGGCTACCTGCGGCGCAGCGTGCCGGCATCGCTGCTGCTCGGGGGCGGAACCGATGTCGCGCTCACCCCCTTCAGCCCCAAAGCGCTTTACCTCTCCTTCTACGGCATCGGCAGCCGCTCGCTGCGGGAGTCGGCGCTGGAACTCGCGGACAAGACCGAGATCAACGCCCTGGTGATCGACGTGAAGGGCGACCGCGGGATGGTGGCCTACCGCAGCGCCGTTCCCCTCGCGGCCCAGGCAGGCGCCCAGAAGGTGATCACGGTGAAGGACGTCCGTGGCCTCGTGGCCTCGCTCCGCGCCAGAGGGCTCTACACCATCGCCCGGATCGTAACGTTCAAGGACAACCCGCTCGCGCTGGCGCGGCCCGACTTGGCGGTGAAGACCCGCGACGGGCGCGTCTGGCGCGACCGCGAGAACCTCGCCTGGACCGATCCGTTCCGCCGCGAGGTGCGGGACTACAACCTCGCCCTCGCCGAAGAAGCCGCCGCCCACGGCTTTGACGAAATTCAGTTCGACTACGTGCGCTTTCCCGACGCGCCGGAGCTCGTGTACGCCGAGCGCAGCACCGAGGAGAGCCGGGTGCGGGCCGTCGGCGGGTTTCTGGCCGAAGCAAGGAAGCGGCTCGCGCCCTACAACGTGTTTCTCGCCGCGGACACCTTCGGCTACGTGGCCTGGAACCCGGACGACACCTACATTGGCCAGCGGCTCGAAGACCTGGAGCGCCATCTCGACTATATTTCCCTCATGCTCTACCCCTCGGGCTTTCACCTGGGCATTCCCGGCTACCGCAACCCGGTGGCCCATCCCTACGAGATCGTGCGCCTGACGCTCAACCGGGCGCGGGCGCGGACGGGGCTGCCGCCGGTGCGGTTCCGGCCCTGGCTCCAGGCCTTCCGGGATTACGCCTTCGACCGCCGGCGCTTCGGCGGCGCGGAGATCCGCGCCCAGATCCGCGCCGCCGAGGAGTTCGGCGCCAACGGCTGGATGCTGTGGAATCCCAACAACGTGTACAGCGAAGAAGGCCTGCGGGCCGCCGCCCGCTGGCCGGCGCCGGGGAACGCGGGGCGATGAGCGCGGCCCTCCGGATGCTCATGGCCGGCCTCGCGCTCGCGATGCCTTCGCCGGCGCTCGCCGTCCCGTCCGGCCCGTCGCTGGAGGGCGCACTCGGCGAGATCACCGGCATCGTCCGACGGGAGGTGGCGCTGGGCAGCATTCCCGGCGCCGTGGTCATCGTCGGCAACCGGGAAAGGGACCTGCTTCGCCTGGCCGCCGGCCATCGCGCCCTCGCGCCCCGGCGCGAGCCCATGACCGAGGACACGGTCTTCGATCTCGCTTCCCTCACCAAGGTGGTGTGCACCGCGCCGGCCGTGATTCAGCTCGCGGAGCGGGGAAAACTGGTGCTGGACGCGCCTGCCGCCCGCTACTGGCCGGCGTTCCGGCGCAACGGCAAGGACGCGATCACAGTGCGGCAGCTGCTCACCCACTACTCGGGGCTGCGCGCCGGTCTTGCGCACGGCGGCGGGTCGGGCCCGGGCGCCGCGCTCCGCAGGGTCGCCGCCGAAAATCCCGCCGCAACTCCCGGCGCGGCGTATCTCTACAGCGACATCAACTTCATCGTCCTCGGGGAGCTGGTGCGGCGCGCCTCGGGCCTCACCCTCGACCGCTATTGCGCGCGCCACCTGTTCCGCCCCCTCGGCATGACGCACACTCAGTTCCGTCTGGCGCGCGGACTGCGCGGGAAAATCGCGCCGACGGAATTCCGCGGCGGGCGCCTGCTGCGCGGCGAGGTCCACGACCCCACCGCGCGGCGCATGGGGGGCGTGGCGGGCCACGCAGGACTGTTTTCCGCGGCGGACGATCTCGCCGCGTTCGCCCGGATGCTGCTCGCCGGCGGGCGCAGCGACGGAACCCGGGTGCTCGCGCCGGAGAGCATTTCGGCGATGCTCGCGCCCCAGTCGCCGCCCGGCGCGCCGCGGCAGCGGGGGCTCGGCTGGGATATCGGCTCCGGGAACGGCAACGGCACGCTGCCCGCGGGATTCGCCGGCCATGCCGGGTACACCGGTACCTCCCTCTGGCTCGATCCCGTCTCGGACCTGTTCCTCATCGTTCTCACCAATCGCGTGCACCCCGATGGCAGGGGCAACGTGAAGCCCCTGCGCCAGGCGATCGCCGAGCGGGTGAGCGATGTCCTCGGCCGCATTCCTGAAAAGCCACCGCTTCTCACCGGCACCGACATGCTGGAGGCGCAAGCCTTCGCACCCCTCGCCGGGCTGCGCGTGGGACTCGTCACCAATCACACCGGGCGCGACCGGTGGGGCCGCGGCACCGCGGAGCTGCTGGCGCAGGCGCCTGGCGTGACGCTCGCCGCGCTGTTCGTGCCCGAGCACGGCATGGAAGGCCGGCTCGAGGGGAAAATCCCGTCCAGCTACGACGCGGCGAAGCGCGTTCCCGTCCACAGCCTCTACGGTGACAACCTTCGTCCCACCGAGGCCATGCTCGAGGGCCTGGATGCGCTGGTGTTCGACCTCCAGGACGCGGGCGCCCGCTTCTACACCTACATCGCCACCCTCGCCTACGCCATGGAAGCGGCGGCGCAGCGCGGCATCCCGGTGTTCGTGCTGGACCGGCCCAATCCCCTCGGCGACGCGGTGCAGGGGCCGGTGCTGGAGCCGCAACTGAAGTCCTTCACCGGCTACTTTCCGATGCCGGTGCGCCACGGCATGACCGTGGGGGAGCTTGCCTGCCTGTTCAACGCCGAGAACGGAATCGGGGCGAAGCTCCGCGTGATCCGCATGCGAGGGTACGAACACCGCCCGTGGTTCGATGAAACGGGGCTGCCGTGGGTCGCGCCCTCGCCCAACCTGCGCACGCTCGCCCAGGCGACGCTCTATCCCGGCGTCGCGCTGGTGGAAGGCGCCAACGTGAGCGTGGGGCGGGGAACGGAGACGCCCTTCGAGCGGGTGGGCGCACCATGGACCGATGGCGCCGCCCTGGCCGATTACCTCAACGCGCGGAACATCCCCGGCGTCGCCTTCGCCGCCGCCGATTTCCGTCCGGAGGCGGGCCCCTACGCCGGCCGGCGCGTGGGCGGCGTGCGCATCCGGATCGAGGACCGCGATGCCCTCGACGCGCCGCTGCTGGGGGTGGAAATCGCGTCCGCGCTCCAGCGCCTGTATCCGGGCGAATTCCAGCTCGAAAAGGCCCTGCCCATCCTCGGCGCGCCGTGGGTGGTGCAGGCACTCCGCAAGGGCGAAGATCCCCGGGCCATCGCCCGGCGCTGGGAAGAGCCGCTGGCCGCGTTCCGAGCGCTCCGCGCCAGATACCTGCTGTATCCCGCGCCGGCGGAGGGCGCGACCGCGTGCGCGGGCTGACGGTGAGCGAACGCCGCAGAGTCTTCCTCCAGCACACCGCGGCGGCGATGCTGGGCGCGCTGGGCGGCGGGTTCGGTTCGGGCCCCGCGCTCGCGGCCTCCGAAGCGGAGCGCGCCGCGGCGGCATCGAGGACCGGCCCCCTCACCCTGTTCCTCGCCGGCGATGTGATGACCGGCCGCGGCATCGACCAGGTCCTGCCCCACCCGGGCGATCCGCGACTCTTCGAGCCCTACCTGACCGATGCCCGCGGCTACGTGCAGATCGCGGAGCAGGCCAACGGCCCGATTCCGAAGCCCGTGGATTTCGCCTGCGTGTGGGGCGACGCGCTGGAGGAATTCCGGCGGGTCGCGCCCGACGCGAAGGTCGTCAACCTGGAAACCGCGGTCACGGCGAGCGACGACCGCTGGAAGGGCAAGGGCATCCACTACCGGATGCATCCGGCCAACGTCCCCATCCTCAGCGCCGCCGGCATCGACTGCTGCGCGCTCGCCAACAACCACGTGCTGGACTGGGGCTACCACGGGCTCGAAGAAACCCTCGTCACGCTGAAGGGCGCGGCAATCCGCACTGCCGGCGCGGGGCGCGATCAGGCGGGGGCGGCGACGCCGGCAGTGCTGGAGATTCCCGGCAAGGCGAGAGTGCTCGTCTTCGCCTACGGTTCCGATTCCAGCGGCATTCCCGGTGACTGGGCCGCGGGCCCGAAATCGCCGGGCGTGAATTTCCTGCCGAATCTTTCCACGCGCACGCTGAAGCGTGTCGCCGCGGAGATCCGGGTGGCGACGCGTTCGAACGATATCGTCGTCGCCTCGATTCACTGGGGCAGCAACTGGGGCTACGGGATTCCCGCCGAGCAAGTCGCGTTCGCCCGCGGGCTCATCGACGAGGCGGGCGTGGACATCGTGCACGGCCACTCCTCCCACCATCCGCGGGCGATCGAAGTGTACCGGGAGCGGCTGATCCTCTACGGCTGCGGCGATTTCCTGAACGACTACGAGGGCATCCGCGGCTACGAGCAGTTCCGCGGCGACCTGGTGCTGATGTACTTCGGGACGCTGGAACCCGCGAGCGGCCGGCTGCTGCGCCTCAGCCTGACGCCCCTGCAGATCCGGCGCTTCCGCCTGAATCGTGCCGCGCCCCAGGATGCCCGCTGGCTCGCGGAGGTCCTGCACCGGGAAGGCGCCCGCTTCGGCACCCGGGTCGCGCCGGGTGCCGACGGCACGCTTGAGGTGTCGTGGCGCTAATGTCCCGTTCTGCAGACAGGTTTGCCAGACCCCCGGCGGAACCCACTCCGTGGTTCCGCCCTACGGGCGCCGATCGCCATTGCCCCGGAGACCACCGGCGGAACCCACTCCGCGGTTCTACCCTACGGGCGCCGATCGCCATTGCCCCGGAGACCACCGGCGGAACCCACTTCGCCATTGCCCCGGAGACCACCGGCGGAACCCACTCCGCGGTTCTACCCTACGGGCGCCGATCGCCATTGCCCCGGAGACCACCGGCGGAACCCACTCCATGGTTCCGCCCTACGTGCCGGGGCCGGCACCGCGCGGGGGTTCCCTCCCCCTCGATGGGGGAGGGTCAGGGTGGGGGTGATGTCCTTCGCATGAATTTGCCGGCGGTCAGATGAATTTGAGGCAAACTCCCCTGTCGCGGCGGCGAATCCGTGTATAATGCGCCCCAAGTTCTCGCGGTTGCCTCATCCGGTTGGCGGCCCGGTCCCCTCGCGGTTGTTCCCCGAACTCCCCGATTTTCTCAATCCAGGTTTTTGTCTGCCTGAACCGGTTCTGACGGCGTAATGCCGCGGCAGGCCGATTTCAGGAGATTTTCTTGACGCAATCGTTTGCAAGCCTCGGCCTGCGCGCCGAGCTCACCCGCGCTGTTTCCGAACAGGGCTATACCCAACCCACGCCGGTCCAGGCCCAGGCCATCCCGGTGATCCTCGCCGGCCGCGACGTGCTGGCCGGCGCCCAGACCGGCACCGGCAAGACCGCCGGCTTCACCCTGCCGCTCTTGCAGCGGCTGGCGGGACACGCCAACACTTCGACTTCCCCCGCGCGCCATCCGGTGCGGGCGCTGATCCTCACGCCCACCCGGGAGCTCGCGGCCCAGGTGGAGGAAAGCGTGCGCACCTACGGCAAGCACCTGCCCCTCAAATCCACGCTGATCTACGGCGGGGTCGGCATCAATCCCCAGATCGAGGCGCTCAGGCGCGGCGTGGACATCCTGGTGGCGACCCCCGGGCGCCTGCTGGATCACGTGCAGCAGAAGACGGTGAATCTCACCCAGGTGGAAATCCTGGTGCTGGACGAAGCGGACCGCATGCTCGACATGGGCTTCATCCGCGACATCCGCAAAATCCTCGCACTGCTGCCGGCGAAGCGCCAGAACCTGCTGTTCTCGGCCACCTTCTCGGATGAGATCCGCAAGCTCGCCGATTCGCTGCTCAACGACCCCGCAAGCATCGAGGTAGCGCGCCGCAACGCGGAATCCGAGCTGGTCGCCCAGCGGGTCCACCCGGTGAGCAAGGACCGCAAGCGCGAACTGCTCTCGCACTTGGTCGACTCGGGGAACTGGCAGCAGGTGCTGGTGTTCACCAAGACCAAGCACGGCGCCAACCGCCTGGCCCAGCAGCTCAACCGCGACGGCATCGAGGCCGACGCCATCCACGGCAACAAGAGCCAGCCCCAGCGGGTGCGTGCGCTGAAGGGCTTCAAGGACGGCAACGTGCGGGTGCTGGTGGCGACCGACATCGCCGCCCGCGGGCTCGACATCCAGGAGCTACCCCACGTGGTCAACTTCGACCTGCCCCACGTGCCCGAGGACTACGTGCACCGCATCGGCCGCACCGGCCGCGCCGGCAGCACCGGGGAGGCGATCTCTTTGGTCTCCTCCGACGAGCATCCCCTGCTCTCCGGCATCGAGCGCCTGATCAAGCGCCGCATCGAACGCCACATGGTGCCGGGCTTCGAGCCGGGCAGGCACGCGCCCCAGGAAGCGCAACCCGCGGAACCGAAACCCCACGCCCACAGCCATCGGGACGTCCAGCCCCGCAGCAACGCCAACGCCGATCCGTTCCACCGCGAGCGCGGCAACGCGCAGCGGGATTCGAACCGCCGCGGCGGACGCCAGGAACAAAGCCGGCACGGGGAACACCGGGATCAGCAGCGCGGCGCAGGACGGCAGGAACAGGTTCGGCGTGGTGAACCTCACCACGGAAACCGCGCCCCGGCCGCCTCGCACTCCGGCTCGCGGCATCAACCCGCCGCGCCGGCCACGGCCCGGAGCACCGGGCGCCGCAGCGGCCCGGCGCCGGTCCCGGCGCTGTTCCGCGGGTCGTCCCAGGGCAGAAAGATCTAGCCGCTGCGACGACCCCCCGTCGAGGGGCCAAGTCTCCGCGCTTTTTCTCCCTCCCCCTTGAGGGGGGGGCCGCCACGTCCGCCTCATCGCCGCCTCCCCAGCTTTTTTCTCCCTCCCCCTTGAGGGGGGAGGGCCGGGGTGGGGGTGAATCGCCTCCATCGCGCCGTATCATCTGATCTGCTGCAACGCCTCTCACACAGTACGCTCGCGCGCCCTGCGACACCCGCATCCCGAATCGATTTGTTACGAAATCTTGCGAGACCCGCATCCAGAAACGATTTGTTACCAATTTCCCGCGAACGTTCCGGCAAGCGGATGGACAATGGAAGCGAGGGGACGGATTCCCGTCCCCACCAACCTCAAACGAAGGAGCTATCCATGAAAAACCCTCGCCTGATCGCCATCGGCACCGCCCTCGCCCTGTCCGCGCTCACCGGTCTCACCGCCGCCACCGCCTTTGCCGAAACTCCCGGCACCGCGCACCGCCCGTCCCAGCCGGACCCGCAGAAGTTCGAGGAATACAAGGCGAAGGCCCTCAAGTTCCTCGACACCCGCATCCAGGCCATGCAGCGCGCCCAGTTCTGCGTGCAGGCCGCGACCAACGTGGACCAGCTGCGCGACTGCCGCCGCCAGGAGCACCAGGCGATGCGCGCCATGCGCGAAGAAATGCGCAAGCGCCACGACGGCCGCGGCCCGGGCGAACCGGGAGGACGCAGCCCGGCGCCCGAGTACCGCTGATCGCCATCGGCCCGGGGGCGCGGCTTTTCCCGCAGCGCGGCCCCGTTCCCGATGGAGCGTCCATGGGCGCTTGGTGAGCCGCGCCCCGTCGCCCATCGGGATACAATTGGGCCGTGACTCTGCAGCAACTCGTCGAGACCTACGGCTACTGGGTGGTTCTCGCGGGCGCGTTCCTGGAAGGCGAGACGGTGCTGGTGCTGGCGGGGGTCGCAGTGCGCCTCGGATACCTGAGCTTTCCCTGGGTCGCAGCCCTCGCCTTCGCCGGTGCCTTTGCCGGCGACCAGCTCTATTTCTGGCTGGGGCGCCGCTACGGCGATCGCCTCCTCGCCCGCTTCCCACCCGCCGCCGCCGCCATGGAGCGCGTGAAGCCGCACCTGGAGCGGCACGGCACTCTTTTCATCCTGGTGATGCGCTTCATCTACGGCGTGCGTATCGCCGGCCCGGTGGGGCTCGGCATGAGCGCTGTCCCCGGCCCGCGCTACCTGTGGCTCAACGCGGTGGCCGCGGTGTTTTGGTCCGTCGTCGTAGTGGCCGCAGGCTACCTGTTTGCCCAGGCGGTGGAACAAGTGCTCGCCGACCTGCGCCGCATCGAAGAACTGCTATTCGTCGCCATTGCGGCGGCCGGCGTGATGGTTTGGGTACTGCGGCGCCGGCGGGCCCGGCGCCGCTCCGCCGGAGGGTCGTAGGGCGGACTGCACCCGCCGATCGCTGGGTCGCGGACGCGATCAGGCGGGCTCCGCGCGCCATTCGTAAATCACTCGGTAGGGCGCAAACCCCTTCCCGCTCCATCCACTGGGGAATGTCGGCAAAGGGTTGCCGACCTACAGCTACTCCCTCCCCCTCGACAGGGGAGGGCCAGGGTGGGGGTGAAGCAAGCCTCCTCAGAAAATCGCGGACCCGCCCCGAACGCCTCCCCCGGTGTCTCCCGTCTACTCAGGACGTCGAGCAAATTTACTCAGCGCATTGAGTAAATTTACTCAGTGTACTGAGCAATTTGTAAGGAAGCTCCGGCGGCGGCGAACACTCAATCGGTCAAGGCCGCCATCGGGACCAGCTTAGAAATCACCTACTGGCGGGAGCGGGGGACGGAAGTGGATTTCGTGCTGCGCAAGGGCCGCGCAATCGCGGCCATCGAAGTCAAGACCGGCCGGCGCCGCGACACGTTGCGGGGAATGGAAGCCTTCGACCGCGCGTTCCGCCCGAAGCGCAAGCTCCTGGTGGGCGCGGATGGCATTTCGCTGGAGGAATTCTTCAGCCGGCCGGCGACTCGAAGCTGCGGTGCTCGCCCTGGTACTTCCCGCTCTTCGAGGCGCGAACAAAGCCCGCCTTCATGCGGGTCTGCGCGGTACGCTCGTCGCGCTCGATCCGGATCGTCATGGTCCTCATTGCCTTCCGGCCGCCCTTACTCACCATCGCCCCCGGCGACCTCCCAGCGCCCGCCCTTGCGCGGACCAACGTAGCGCAGGCGCCCTTCCTTCACCAGCCTGGCGCTGGCACGCTCCACGGCTCTCAGGGACTTGCCGATCATGCCGGCGACCTCTGCCAGCGTCAGACGAGGGCTGCCCGCAAGGACTTCGAGAATCCGCTCCGGCGTTTTTACCGGCGTTTTTACCGGCGTTTTTGCTTCACCCGCAGTGGCGAAACGAAAGACCGTCCACAGCCCCGTCTGCTCGTAGCGAAACTCCGGCTCTGGCACTCCAGCCGTTTTGCAGGCCTCCACGATCCGTTCGATACCCCGCCCCCAGGCCTCGATCATCCCGGCGCGGAAAAAGGCGTTGGCCACGTCCGGATTGAACGGGTGGGAGGAGTGTTTCTGGGTCAACCGCTCCACCGTCCAGCCCGGCGGCAACTGTCCCGGATTCCACAGCATGACCCGGTCGTCGTAGACGCTGATCTGGATCGGAATGCCGCTGCCATAGTCCTTGTGGGCGATGGCGTTCAGTACCGCTTCGCGCAGCGCCTCTTCCGGCACCGGGTAGGTTTCCACCCGCTGGATGCCTTCGTAAGAGATCAGGGCCTTCAGGTACTTCGTCAGCAGCAGGTCTGTGGTCTTGTCCACCTGTGAAAACAGGTCGCCATGGACCTCGTCGTGATACAGCAGGTCGGCGTCGGTACGGAAATGCCCGATCTTGACGTAGGCCCCGGTCACGAACCGTTCCGGATCGGGATGGAACAGTAGGACCGCGGCACGCTTGAGATACTGCCCGTCGATCAACCGCAGCTTGTCGATCAGGGCGGCATCAGGTTCCTTCAAGACATCCTCGGACAAGCGCCGGCTGCGGGCGGCTCGCTTGCGGAAATCGGCCAGAATGCGCGAATCGAGAGCGCCCGGTACAACATGAGGCACCGGCACGCCATCCCAATGCCGCCCCTGCTTGCGCAGCAGAAACTGGTCAAGCGCGGCCCCCTGAGCATCTGTTTGGTGGAACCGCTGCGATAGTGGTACTCGCCCTAATAGCTGATAGGATAGGGATAGGGCTCGACCGTGATCCGGATATAGTTCCTGCCACGTTTCCTCAGCAGGTCAACGTCGGCGACTATACCGAGCAAATCCCGCATCTTGTTGGGCAGATCCTCCAGCAGCCTGGCCGCATCGGCCACCCCGACCACCTCACCCTTGTCGTTCCGGCCAATCTCCAGCACGCCGCCCTGGGCGTTGGCGAACCCACAAATCCATTTCAGGTACTCGTCGCGCCAGGATTGCTTGTATTCGACGTTTTGGTTTTCTGTCATGCGCATGACCCCGTCTCAGACCCGAGCTTAACCGATCGGGACCAATTCATGGAAAGCTTTTGTCAGGGCAGTGTTCACACTTGCCGCATTCGTCGTAACCGGCCCGCCGTTTCCCCGGATCGCCGCGGAAGAGTTGGCATTCGTAACGGCGACCGCTTCCCGGCACGGGGCGCGACAGTGCGCACGCGTCCGCGTGGAGCCCCGCACAAGACTCTGGTCAGCGCCGACGGCATTACGCTGGAGGAGTTTTTCAGCAGGCCGCCGGAGTATTGGCTCTCGTGAATGACGCCACGGTCAACCCCGGCGCGTTTCTGATAAACGGTCAGGCGCGTTCCGGAGTAATGAGCTTCACCCGCGGAAAGTACGAGCGGTAGCGACGCGCATCCCGGGTGAGAATCGGGCAGCCCAGAACGGCAGCCTGGGCGCCGACAAAAAAGTCCGCGGGCACGTTGTGTTTCCTGCCGCCCTCGCGGCGGTACCGGACAAATGCCTTGCCCGCGAGAAACAGCGCCGGCCGTGGAACCTCGTGGAGCTTTATCCCGAGGCGTCCCAGCGCGCGGTCCAGCGCTTCGACCGTTTCGAAGGCGAGCGAAAGCTCCGCATAGATGATGGGGTTGATGGCAAGCTCGTGCACCTGGGATTGGGCGCGCAGTTGCCGGACGGACCAGTCCGCCCACCCGGGATCGTCCTCCAGGACGTCAACCAGGACATTGGTGTCCACCAGCAGCATCAGTCGTCGCCCCGCAGCAACGCCATCAGCTCATCGGTGCGCCATTTGAGCTGAGCCTTTCCACGCGCCGCCTCGAACCGGTCGGCCTTGCCGCGCCGGCGGGCGCCGGCCCGGTGCAGGACGACCTCGCCCTCGCGGCTGACGCTGAACTCGACCGCGCTCCCCGGGGTCAGCCCGAGGGCGTCGCGCACTTTCTTCGGAATCGTAACCTGCCCCTTGCTCGTCACGGTCGTCGCCATAATGCCTCCACGATAGGTATTACCTCATTAATAAGTGTAATACCTTCCAGTTACCCCGACAAGAACGCAGGTCCCGCCAATGTGCGAGATCGGGCTTCGCTTGCCCGCGAATGGGTGTGGAGTATCGCGGCCTTCTGGATCAAGACCGTCCGGCGCCGCGCTACGCTCCGGGGAGTGGAAACCTTCGACCGCGCGTCCCGTCCGAAGCGAAAGCTCCTGGTCGGCGCCGACGGCATCAGGCTGGAGGAGTTTTTCAGCCGGCCGGCGGAGTACTGGATTTCGTGAGTGCGGCGCCCTCGGACTTATCTGTCAACTATCTTCTCGAACACCCATTCTTGGTTTCGCCCTAACATCCTTCAAGTATTCCGGTGGCCTCTTCCGGGTTCACGGCGACCAACCAGTTCTCGCACGCCGCGAGATTGAGCGAGTAGCTAACCTGAGCCACACCGTTCGGAATGCCGAGTGGTTCGAATGTAGTACGCAATAGCCGCGGAAACTCGCCGTCCACACGATAAAACCGCTCCGCTAGGATACGTAAGGACCGGACGGGTGCTTGGGAATCGGCAGGGGAATAGCCACGCGCTGCGAGTTTCTCGTTCAATGCGCTCAACGCCTGAAAGTCATTCTGAAGTTCGCCGATGAGCGAGTTCACGAGGCTGTGCAGCGTATTCGCCGCCAGTGCGTCGTCGCAAACCTGGAGGCTGAACAGAAATAGCTGTCCCTGTTCCGGGTCGGCAAGCTGATCCAGACTTGCTATGTGGTGGACCGGGGCCGCGGCCGACTGCATCGCGGCCGTCTTGACTTCCACAGACGCTGAGTGCCACTGAAAATCATGACGTGCGGCATCCGTTGCCTGCCAGCGACTTATTACCTCGGCATTGACCGGACGGAGCCACCGGCGCAGAAACCAGAGTTCGCCGAAGAGTCCGAGCGCTTCTTCCCGGCTCATTCCGGTCCCCTTCGCACTCCAGAATGCACGCCAGCGTGCCAGAGCGTTGATGATCGAATCCCGCAGCGGTTCCTGAGAATGTCGAAGGGAACGGATCAGATCCTGCGCAACGGCAGAAAAGGTCGCAAACTGGGCTGAATCTGTGCACGCCAGATCAACATAGACCGCCTCCGGATTGGATCCCACCTGAAACCTCGCCGTCGTGACCTCAAGGCTGCGGGTCTCGCGCTGACTGATGGGCGCGGTCGCATCAGGAACCTGAACAAGAAGATGCCTTCGTCCGAGGTTGTCTACCGCAAGGTACACGGGTCTGTCCGGTGGCAAACCTGCAGCGCGCCGCCCGCTGATCCCCTCGGGGAATGCCGGAGCCTGCAGCGAAGCCCATGATGATTCCAGCTCATCAAGTGTCACGGTCATCCCCCTACGGTGAACCGACTGATCCAACCACGTATTCAATGGTGGCAGCGCTTTCACTCACGGGGGAGACCATTGCCATACCTACCACCGTTACCCCGTCCCGGACCGGATCATCGAACAACGGCTGACGGCTAGGTATACCGCTGCGCGGCCGCGAGTTCGGGCTGATTGGATATAGGAGAAGAAGGCCCTGTCTGGGATTCCGCTGACGCCGAAGCGCGCGCGGAAAGCTGCCGGCTTCGTTAACGGTTGCACGCGCAGCGGCAAGCTGGGCATCGGTCAGTCCGATCTCCTCATCACCTGAACCCGGCGTGCCTCCCTGGGTAGCTGGGTTGACAAGCGTTCCGATGTCGTAGGGCTTGTTCCGCAGCCGGGTCCGGCTGATCCGGTTGATGGCCATGCCGCGGATTGACAAGGCAGGCTCCGTGCCAAGCTGATCGTCCCTTGAAGACAGGCCGGGCACGGCCACGTACCACTCGATAAGTTCATCTTGGCGGGCCTGCGCCTGGAGATACTGCCGAATGGCACCCATTTCGTGAGAACCGCGCGGGTCGAACCGGTAGCGCGAAAGGAAGGCATCCACCGTCTGCCATGGAACGTCGGCCCAGACGGGTCGTGCCGCGGTGGCAGACGGGTGGTTTGGCTGACCGATGTCGGCGAGCAGTTGCCGGGCTGCGTCCAGATTCGATTCAAGCCAAGCACGGTCCTCAAGCCGGAACGCCGTCGTCTGAAGAAGATAGCCAGAGTAGTTCTGCGAGACAGTGCGGGCGCTGCCCATCTTGTTCTGGGCGGTGATCATCATAACAGGGTGGCTTCGGATGCGTGGGCCGAAGTCAAGTGGAGTCAGATTCTCCCGCTCGTAGCGCGTGATCTCGTGTCGGAGTTCCTCTTCGGCGAGGGCGAGGTCGCGGAACCACCCTGAGAGTTCGGCAGTCGTCTGTATTCTTGTCAGATCGACGTATTGCTCCCTGTATCCGAACCATCTTCCCATCTGCATCAGGGTGTCGAAGCACTCCGTACGCCGGAGGTAGAAGCTCACCAGCAGACCTTCCAATGTAAGACCGCGCGAAAGGCGATTCCCGCCGACGACAACGGCCTTCAGATTCGGGTCAGCTTCAAAGTCGAGCTCGTCGGTGGAATCTGAGTTGAGAACGAGAACAGGCACCGGATCACGGAAGAACCGATCAACGTGCTCTTGGATGGTGTCAAAGGGCACATCGTGGCTGACGTCCACGGAAGCAATCACGGGGCGGAAGCGCCTGTTCCATCGATCCGCGAGTTGGGGACGGATGGCAGTCCTGTCATAACGCCAGCTCTGCCGGATCTCGGCGACGAATCCGCGCAGGTGTTCACCCAGTCGGTTCTGGACCGGTTTCCGGTGATGAGTGTGAATCAGCATGGTCGCCGGGATATCGGCCCCGGACCGCTGGCTGCGGCCAGCTGTTGCGAGTACGAAGTCAAGAAACGCCAGGCGCATTGAAGGGCAGATCATCGGATCGAAGGTGTCAACTTCTGGACCTCGTGGCGTGAGCAGATCGGCTTCGTGTTCGGGAACCAAGTCGATAATATCGAGGCTAGGTTGCCCATCATGTTCGCCGGGGAGAGGCTCGCGTCCGAACAGTCGCTCGGCTCCCGTGTACCCGTTCGGCCGCGGCAGCGCCACAATGAAATCACGTGGGTACAGATCATGAAATACGTCACGGTCAATCGCCAAGTGATTGATCAGAACATTGGCGAAGGGTGTTGCCGTATAGGCGACATACGACACCCGGCTGAAGGACCGAACGAGTGCACGGACCAGGCCATTGATGACCGATGGATCGAGTTCATCCTCCAAGTGCTGAAGGTTATCAAGATCGTCCGGAGACAGGTCTGATTCCTCCTGGAACGGGGGTCGGTTACCCCCGGTATTGATCGATGCCTGGTCCGCCTCATCGTCGATGATGAGTACCGGCAGGCTGGCGGGAGCACGGTTCTCGATCCAGCCGGTGAGCCGACGCAGAACAGAGGCGTTCTTCTTGCAGACCATTAACACGTGCTCATTCCCCTGAAGCACGTTGGCATCAATCGTTCCAGGCCGGAAGTCGCCGTGCAGGGTTGGCGTCGTCAGGCCGATCCAGCGACGTCCGGGTTCTGGTTCAGGGACGCCGGTAGGGTCAAGCCCCAGAGCACGGTTGATGCGGCGCTGCGTCTGCAGGCGCAGCGAGTTGTGGATGCCTGACAGAATGATCACAAGTTTGTACCCGGCGTCTGCCGCCTTGGCGGTGAGCGCGCAGAAATTCGCCGTCTTGCCGCTCTGCACATAGCCCATGACGAGACCGCGCACGTCAAACTGGCCCGGTCCTTGGAGGCGAGGATCTTCCAAGTGTGAAAGAATCCGATCAGTGGTGTCATCCAGCGAGCCAACATCAGCCTGATTCCATCCGAGCCGATCGATCAGATAGCCCCTTTGTCTCCGCCAGTAATATCCTGTCGAGGGGTCCCATTGTTGGAACCACGGGCGTGGACCGCCGGTCCCCGAAAGGACATTGGCCCTTCGAATGGGTAGTGCCGTTTCCTCTTCATAGCGGACGCGAACCCGATCCCTGATCCCGGCAGGAACTCGCGCCATCTCGATCGCATCGGAAATCGAAACCCTCAAGGTATCGATCAGGCTTCGTACCGCGCGAAGGTACTGCTCGATCATGATTACCATCCTATCTCTGCTGCTGCCTCAGGATTCTCGGATTTCAGAACCCTTCGGATTATGTTCAGCGCGCGGCTTTCTCCCGCGGTCCGGGCTGCATGCTCCAGTGCCTGACCGATATCGGCGTGACTTTTCGACATACGAGGTTGTGTCTCTGCGTCGATCACATTGTTTGAAGCATCATACTCAGGAACGAGCTGAGAAGTGCCGTGCACCCCGATCAGCGCAGGCGCAGAAGATGGCTGTAGCGTCTCACGGGAATGACCTGCGCCTTGCTGGTCACTGTTACCGCTTCGAGTCGAATAGACGTGG
The DNA here is from genome assembly GCA_016183615.1 of Betaproteobacteria bacterium. Lineage (GTDB taxonomy): Bacteria > Pseudomonadota > Gammaproteobacteria > Burkholderiales > UBA6910 > JACPEG01. The sequence goes on along the minus strand of JACPEG010000046.1, from coordinate 3,446 downwards.
CGCGCTTGCTTGACGAGCTGTTCAACCTCCGGCTGCAGTTTGGCCCGCAGGTCAGCTGGCAAGTTGACTCTGGCCTTCGCGACATTGAGATCGAAAGCAGAATCGAGATCAGGCCAGAAATCAAGGGCGACACGGGCGAGCTTGGTGTGTTCGTCCGATGTGCGCATGTACGACCAGCCGCCACTCTGAATCATCCGGTCTGCCCGGTAGATGTAGAACCCCTGCTGGTAGTTCCACTTACCCGGTCCGGCGCTCCTATCGAAGGCTTTAAGCGATGAGAACTTGTCCTGCGGCGGGAGAATGTAAGGGGTATACAGGACGAGGCCTGGTCCCTCGTCCCCGTTGATCTCGAATTGTTTCCCCGGAAGCGCCAAGGTCGCCTTCTCATGCTGGACAAATGGGTCCCAAGGCTCGACCGCAGTGCTGTTGATCGTGATTCGGAGTTTCTTTTTGCGCCTAGCCTCACCAGTGAGGAATCGGTGAAAGACCATGCCGAGATGCAAGTCAAGCTCCTCGGCGAGTCGGAGAAAGCCCACCCGTGCTCGGTCCCCCCACGGAATCTTGTATCCAAGTACGCGGTCCATGAGCTCCCAAAGGACGACCGTGCCCGTTCCGTCTTGGAGAGGCTCTATGAGTTGGTCAGGTCGTTCATCTGATGGAACGTCGATGATCTCCCAGCGGTTCGTAGCCTGTACATGCGCCATGTCCCACTGTCTGACCTCGATCCGGCGGGCGGAGGAGTCGATCCGACTGGCTACGGTCAGCCGTGAGCACTGAGAAAGAGATGCCGTCTTCAGACCGAGACCAAACTTGCCAAGTTCCTCTGCCTCGTAGTCTCTCTCCGTGCCGAACCTCATAGCCTCGGTTATGGTACGGCCGTTCATGCCAACGCCGTCGTCGGCCACTCTGACCCAAGACTCCCTGCCATTAAATCGCATCTCAATAGCAACGGTCGAGGCGCTTGCAGCAACGCTGTTGTCAATCAGATCTGCGACGGCATGCTTGAAATCATAGCCGACATCCCGCAGTGACTGGATGAGCCTTCTTGCTGACGGAATGACTTCCACGGTGGATTTCTGTCTTGCCATACTCTTCCTCACTGCCGTGCTGTATCGCATCCGGGGAGATTAGCGCGAAGCCAGGTGTCCAGTTTCTGCGCCAAATGCTGCGGTTCTCGAAGTTCACATTCCCACACGACGATAACGTGCCACCCTAGCGCCTTAAGTTCCCCAACAGCCTTCCGGTCTCTTGCACGATTGGCGTTGAACTTCGCCTTCCAGAACGCCGTTCTCGTCTTGGGTACATAGGCGAAACGGCATCCGGCGTGTCGATGCCAGAAGCAACCGTGAACAAATACAACGGTGCAGTAACGAGGCAGGACCAAATCCGGTCTACCAGGAAGCGCGTGCTGATGTAACCGAAATCGGTAGCCCATTCTGTGGAGAAGGGATCGGACGGCTCGCTCCGGAGATGTGTCACGACCACGGATTCGTGACATATTCCAACTGCGCATTTCCCGCGATAGCCGGTCCATCAGCCATTTGCCCCTGCTTGCCGGAGTGTGTCGAAGACAATCTCGCCAATCTGTTTTGCCAGCAGCGGGGGAACAGCATTGCCGACCTGAACGTATTGAGCCGTCTTGGGTCCGCAGAACACGTAGTTATCCGGAAAGGTTTGAATTCGGGCCGCTTCACGGACAGTCAGGCTACGGCACTGCGAGGGATCAGGGTGAATGTAGTAGTGTCCATCCTTGCCGATATGCGAGACCACAGTGGTGCTCGGCCTGGTCCCCACTTGAACGCGGAAGCGATCAGCGAAATACCCTCCGTTAACGAGAGCCTTGTCCACGCTGTAATGATCCGGCAACAGATCCGTCGGGAAATGCCTAAGCGATGGCGATATCCCGTGAAGTTTCGCGTAGCACGAAGCATAGACATACCTGAAGAGGTCGGATTCCATGTGCAAGCGAGTGCCGTGATTGCAGACTCCACCGATCTTTTCGTCGCAGAACCACTCCTGAGCATACTTTGACGTGATCTCACCAGCGACGAACTCGCCGCCCCGGTCAGCAGCGGGCGCAGTGATCGCACGCAGGGTCCTGCGCAGCAAATAACTGAGTTCTGCACTGTCAACCCTGCGCGTGCCCGCGTTGGCCCAGCGCCTATCAACCTGCGACGTGAGGCAATGTTCCCACGCCTCGGCGGAATCCGCGATCCGCGACAACCCACTGCGCAGGCGGGGTAATCCATTAAGCACGGACGAGGCGGGTACGACAGATTGCGGCTTAAGCGTCTTCGGAGTGACACCCTGGATGTCATCCCGTACACCGAGCAGAATGACACGATGGCGCGCCTGCGGTATTCCGTATCGCTCCGCTTGGATGACTGAACCCCTGAGATCACCGTTCTCGAACATGCGTGGTTCGGTAAGGGAGTAGATTCGATATCCCCCTTTTCGGATTCGACTGCCGCCTCGGCCTTCTCTAGCAATCGCACCTGCCGGATCTCGCAGGTCGTCCAGAATGCGATGGAAGATCCGCTCATTTTCCAGCGTGGCTGAGAGCAGACCTTTTACATTTTCCATGATGAAGACCGCGGGCCGGTGTTCAGCCAGAATATGGAGGTACTCGACGTAAAGGCGTTGCCGCACGTCCTTTTGTGGGTCGTAATCCGGATTGCCCTGATTCCGTGAACGGCCGGCGATTGAGTACGCTTGGCAGGGTGGTCCGCCGATCAGAAGCCAACTTGTGTCGTCGCCGACCGCCTCGTCAATTCGGCGGCGAACCCGATGAGTCGGCTCACCATTGGGTCCAAGCACTGCGTGCCAGCACCGGTCCTGCGCAGTTTTTGCTTCGACGGGATGGGCGTCGTATAGGCCCATCCGCTGAATCTCGCCTCGCAGGTAGCGATAGTAATCGGTCGGCGCACCATTACCGAACTGCCGGAAGAACGTCCGCAAGCGTAGCGTTTCATAAGCATGTTCATCCATCTCGACGGACAGGACGATTTCAAAAACCGGCCTGCCGCGACTGTCCGTAACAGCCGAGATGCCTTCGCTCAGACCACCCGGTCCGGCAAAAATGTCGACTACTTTGATCAAACGTTCCTGCCCTTCCGGCGCTCCGCCGTTGTCAGATGTGGCATGATCGCCGTCCGTTTATCGTCTGCAACAACCCAATAAAATCGATAATTTCGATTCCTGAGGAAGCGCAGATGCCGCGCTTGAAGGAAAGGCTCGCCAAGCTGCGGATGATGCCGGATTGGTTGCGCGCAACTGCGTCGCCGAAGTAAGGGGCCGTGGTTTCGACGGCAGTGTCCCGCGCGTAGTTGAAAGTTGAGGTGGCGGTTCCCCGGTGGATTCGAGAGAATCGAGTTCGCCAAAACGTGAAACTCACGAAAGGAGAACCGCCATGAAGGAAGGTAGCAGGAAACGAGTGGGCAAGAAAG
>JACPEG010000002.1 GCA_016183615.1 Betaproteobacteria bacterium | reverse complement strand
TGACCGCGGTGTAGGAGCGAATTCATTCGCGACCTGGGTCGGGGATGAATCCCCTCCTACAGCTTGTAGGAGCGAATTTATTCGCGACTCCCGAGGTGACTCGCGATTCACGCCCATTGCTCGACGTATCACTTCATGGCAGGCACATTCTTCCTGAAAGGCGCGGCCATCGGCTTCGCCATCGCTGCGGTGGTGGGGCCGATTTCGGTGCTGTGCTTTCGACGCGCACTGGCCGAAGGTCCGCTCGCGGGACTAGTCTCGGGGCTCGGCGCCGCGACTGCCGATGCGCTCTACGGCGCGGTGGCGGGATTCGGGCTCGCCTTCATCGCCACCTTTCTCGTGGAGCAGCGCATCGGGCTCGGACTCGCCGGCGGCCTGTTCCTCTGCTACCTGGGCGTGAAAACGCTGCTGGCGAAGCCCGCGGAGGAGGGCGCCGCGGCGAACCCGGGCAGCCTCGCGGCGGGCTACGTCACCACGTTCTTTCTCACGCTCACCAATCCCATGACCATCCTCAGTTTCGTCGCCGTGTTCGCCGGGTTGGGGCTGGGCACTGCCGCCGGCGACTACCTCGCCGCGAGCTGGCTGGTGCTCGGGGTATTCCTGGGCTCCGCCCTGTGGTGGGCGGTGCTGGCGGGGGGCGCCGCGTGGCTCAAGGCCCGCAGCGGCGCGGGGCTGCTGCGCGCCGTGAACCGGGCGTCGGGGCTCGTTATCTTCGGCTTCGGCGCCTGGGCCCTGTGGCGCGTTGCCGCGGGCTGAACCATGGCAACCATCGCCCGGACTCCCAAGCCGCCCTACTATGCGGTGATCTTCACCTCCCTGCGCACGCCCGGGGACAACGGCTATGCCGCCATGGCCGAGCGCATGCTGGTGCTCGCCCCGCAGCAGCCGGGATTCCTCGGGGTCGAATCGGTGCGGGAGGAGCTCGGGATCACGGTGTCCTACTGGGAGAGCCTTGAGGCGGTCGCTGCCTGGAAACGCCAGGTGGAACATATGGAGGCCCAGCGCGGCGGGCGCGAGACCTGGTACCAGGCCTTCCGCATTCGCATCTGCCGCGTGGAGCGGGACTACGGCTTCGAGCGGTAGCAAGAAACGGGTGTCGCGCCGGCCACGACGGGGCTACGATGGGGGCCATGAACCATCGCCGAAGCAGCCCATGAACACCGACTACGCCCGCATCGAATTGGCGATCCGCCACTTGCAGCGCGACGCCCGCCGCCAGCCCGACCTCGCCGAGCTCGCCGCCGAGCTGAGCCTGAGCCCGTTCCATTTCCAGCGACTGTTTTCCCGCTGGGCCGGCGTGAGCCCCAAGCGCTTTCTCCAGTTCCTTACCGTGGATTACGCCAAGCGGCTGCTGCGGGATTCCGCGAGCGTGCTGGACGCGACCTATGAAGTGGGGCTCTCCAGCCCGGCGCGGCTCCACGACCATTTCGTCTCGCTGGAGGCGGTCACGCCAGGCGAGTACCGGGCGGGCGGCGAGGGCCTCGCCATCCGCTACGGCGTGCATGCCGGGCCGTTCGGCCCCATGTTCGTCGCCGAGACCGATCGCGGCATCTGCGTCCTCGCCTTCATCGAGGAGCGGGGTCTCGCGCGGCAGCTTGCGGAACTCAGGAGGGAATGGCCGGAAGCGCGCCTGATGGCGGATCAGGCGGCCACCGGCGCCACTGCAAAGCGCCTGTTCGGTGCCCAGCCCGCGGCGGGAGAAAAGCTGCACCTGCTGGTGCGCGGCACCAACTTCCAGGTGCAGGTGTGGCAGGCGCTGCTGAGAATTCCCGAAGGCGCGCTCTGCACCTACGGCCAGATTGCCGCCGCTCTCGGCCGGCCCCAGGCGGCGCGCGCCGTGGCGGGCGCCGTGGCGTCGAATCCCGTCGCCTTCCTCATCCCCTGCCACCGCGTGATCCGCGGCGAAGGCACGCTGGGCGGCTACCGCTGGGGCGAGCCGCGCAAGGCCGCCATCCTCGCCTGGGAGCAGGCGAGGGGCGAAGCGGCATCGTAGAATCGGGCCGACCACGATTTTCTGCTAGATTGATGGGCATACCGGGTTCACCGCCGTCATCGATCTGAAGATCCTTCCCAAAGACCTCCGGCAATGGCTGTGGCTGGCGCTGCGGCTCGGTATTCTTTTCCTGGCCCTCGCTGCGGCGGGGCTGTACCTGACGCGCATGCCCGGCGTGTCCCATCGCGATCCGCTGGCGCCGCTTCCACCCGATGAAATTCTGGTCCGCGACAACCTGCGCCGGCACGTCGCGAAACTCGCGGGAGAGATCGGCGAGCGCAGCATGAAGCGCTACGACGGGCTCACCGCAGCGGCGGATTACATTCGGGATGTGCTCGCGGCGCAGGGCTGGCGGGTTGCGGAGCAGACCTTCGAATCCGAGGGCAGGCCGGTCAGGAACATCGAGGCCGAGCTTCTCGGCACGACCCGGCCGAATGAAATCCTCGTCATCGGCGCCCACTACGATTCGCTCACGGGCACCACGGGAGCCAACGACAACGCCACCGGAACTGCCGCCGTCCTGGAACTCGCCCGGCTGCTGAACGATGCGCGCCTCGACCGCACGGTCCGGCTGGTGGCCTTCGTCAACGAGGAGCCGCCGTACTATTACACCGAAGCCATGGGAAGCCGCGTCTATGCGCGCCGCGCCCGCGAGCGCAGCGAGAACATCGCCGGCATGCTTTCGCTGGAAACCATCGGATACTACTCGGACCAGCCGCGCAGCCAGCATTATCCCGCCGGCCTCGGGCTGTTCTATCCCGATGCCGGCAACTTCATCGCCTTCGTGGGGAACCTGGCTTCGCGCGACCTGGTCCGGCGCTCGGTCAGGGCGTTTCGGCAGAGCGTGGCGTTTCCCTCGGAGGGCGGCGCGTTCCCGGGCTGGATCGTCGGCGTGGAGTGGTCCGACCACTGGTCCTTCGGGCGCGAGGGCTATCCGGCGATCATGGTGACCGACACGGCGCTGTTCCGTTATCCCCACTATCACTCGCGGGAGGACACGCCGGACAAGGTGGACTACGACCGGATGGCGCGGGTGGTGAGGGGGCTGGCGGGCGTCGTCACGACGCTGGCGAATGCCGACGAGAATTCGTAGCGCTGGACGAGCAGGGTGATTGACCGGTGCGTGGGACGCACCCTACGCTTAGGCAGCGCGTAGGGTGCAACCGCGAAGCGGGTTGCACCAAAGGCAACCGGCGGAACCCACTGCGTGGTTCCGCCCTACGAAACTGGACGAGCAGGGTGATTGATCGGTGCGTGGGACGCACCCTACGCTTACGCAGCGCGTAGGGTGCAACCGCGACGCGGGTTGCACCAAAGGCAACGGCGGAACCCACTGCGTGGTTCCGCCCTACGAAACTTAGGTCAAGCGGCCGCCGGCAAGGAGCCCCGGCCGGCGCTCGCGACCACCAGCAGGTCCAGCACGCAATAGAACGCGCCGGCGGCCAGCGGCGGATTTCCCGCGGTGAGGCGGAGGCCGGGCACGGTCGCCGCCCAGCTCCAGTTGCCGAGCCAGGTGCCGTAGAGCTCCATGGCGAGGGCCAGCAGGAACATGATGCTGTAGAGGGCGCGGGCCCGGGACAGGGCGAGGCACAGCAGCAGCAGTCCGAAAAGCGGCGCGCTCACGGTGTCGGTCCCGGTCCACGCCAGCAGGGCGACGAACGGAGCGGCCGCCGCCGCGATCCAGGGAGCGAGGCGCGGCGGAATCCGCTGCGCGAGACCGATGCCCAGCAGCAGGAGCAGCACGTGGCCCGGCGGCACGAACAGGGGCAGGTTCCCCAGCCGGTACTCGTAGACCTTCCACACCAGCGACAGCACCACTTCGCCGAGGGTCGCGTAGAGCAGGCAGAACAGCAGCACCCTGCGCTGGGGCCCGCGGCTGGCGATGACGATACCGAGGAACAGCAGCCACACCCAGGCGCTGATGGCGGCCTGGCCCCAGCCCGCTACCCGCTGATCGATCCACAGCCCCGCGGCGATGGTGGCGGCGATGACGAGGGCAAGGGAAGGGGAGGGCGCCGGCGCTGGGGCAAAGTGGCCGTAGGTTGGGCTCCGCTGGCGGAGCCCAACACCGCCATTCGGGGTATCCGCGGCGTTTTGTTGGGCATAAATGCCCAACCTACCGGCTTCGGCCAATTGAAAGGTTTCGGGTCCGCCAAATGAAAGCCGCTCTGGCGTCCGATGGAATCCCGGCATGCGCAACGTCAGTGACCGTAAGTTGGGCTCCGCTGGCGGAGCCCAACACCGCTATTTGCGGTATCCGGCGCGGGGGAGAAGGCGCGCTCCATTTCCCTGCGGAAACGGGCGGCATCGGTATCGAGGGACTCGATGTCGTTCCAGGTGACCGCCGCCCCTTTCGCCACGGCGCGCGCCAGCTTCACCCCGTGGGCGAGCCCGATGGGAAGTCCTCCCAGCGCCAGCGAATCGGCGGCGGGCATGAGCTTGCCGTACACCGTGTAGCCGCCTTCGCCGTCCAGCCTGTCGCCAGGCTTCAAATCTTTTTTCGCGGTCGCCACCACGTCGCCCAGGAAGCCGGAGGGCGACCCGGTGGGCTCGCGGCGCAGCGCGGCGGAGGCGACGCTGATGCCGAGCTCCAGCCCGATGAGATGGAACGGCTTGTACATGGCCGTGTACTCGCCCGAGTCGTCGGTCACCAGCCCGTACTCGCTGAAGCAGCGCCGCACGTACTCGCTGTCGGCGGCGAAGGTCGCGTACACGCCCCAGCGCAGATCGCGGAACACCGGCTTGCCGTCCCGCTCCAGGCTGGAGATCACTTCCACCTGGCCCGCGTGGTGCAGCACCCCGCCCGCCGAACGCGGCTTCAGCACCCGCGGCAGGTCGTCCACCCCGCAGGGCGGGAAGGCGAGCCCGCCGGGGGCGGGGGTGAGTCCCGTGGCATTGGCCACCGCCGCCATCTCGATTGCCGACTTGGTGCCGTCGAGGAAGGAATTGAACATCTGGGCGTTGAAGTCGCCCCGGGCCACCGTCTCCGGCGTGAAGCCGTAGTGGCCCCAGACCGTGTCGGGATTGGAGAAATGGTACTCGGGGAGGTACTTGGTGCCCTTGCCGGCGGCCACCACCCGGAATCCCGCGGCGCGCGCCCAGTCCACCATTTCGCAGATCAGGGCCGGCTGGTCGCCGTAGGCGAGCGAATAGACGATCCCCGCCGCCGTGGCCTTTTGCGCGAGCAGCGGCCCGGCCAGCGCATCGGCTTCCACGTTCACCATCACGACGTGCCTGCCGTGCTCGCAGCAGGCGAGAACGTGGCGGATTCCCGCCGCGGGGCTTCCCGTGGCGTCGATCACCACTTCGATGCCTTCGCCCGCGATGGTCGCCATCGCGTCCTCGGTGATCCAGGTGGCGCCGCTTGCCAGCGCATCCCCCAGTGACTTCGCCCCGTAGCGCTCCGCGGGCCAGCCGACGCGGGCGAGGGATTCTCTCGCACGGGTCGGAGAGAGGTCGGCGACGGCGGCGAGATGAACGCCGGGGGTGCGCGGGACCTGGGACAGATACATGGAGCCGAATTTTCCGGCGCCGATCAGCGCCACGCGCACGGGGCGATTTTCCGACTGGCGCTGGCGGAGCAGGGTGTAGAGGTTCATGGCGGATTGCCGGGGTCAGGGATTCGGGAAAGAAAACGAATTTCCCCGGATTATAGGCCCTCAGTGGCGCCGGCCGAAGCTTGCGCTGACCTGCGCCGGGAGCGTGGAAGACTCAACTTCGGATCGCGGGAGACTTCGTGTCCTGGGCTTTCTTACAGTCTCAACGCCCGCCGTGAACCGCGCGCAGTTCTTGGCGCGTCGGTTTCGACGGCACGGTTGGGTGGCAATTCGCGTCGTTCATAAATCCTCGGGCCTTAACCCCGCATGCTTCGCGATGCGGGCAAGCATTTTGGGGCCGATGGTCTCGCCATCGTGAAACGCGAAAACGAAATCAGGCCATCCAGGACGCGAGAGAGTCTTGTGGGATCCGGATTGGCGTTTGAGCGTCCATCCAATTCGGAACAGAGCGGCAAGTACACGGCGGGCCTTCGTGGAAGGCCATGAAGTCATGCGGCCGGGATCGCAATCGAGATGGGCTCGGGACCGGTCTCGTTGTGCTCAAGACGCTCGGCGAGCACGCGCAACGCCAAGACTTCCGCCTTAGCCATGGCTTCGCTGGCCGTGGCACCGTAGGCAAGAACCCCCGGCAGTTCTGGGACTTCCGCAAGCCATCGGCCGTCTTCTTCGCGTTCGTGTTCGATCGTGAAATTCATGCGCAACCTCGAATAATCAGGACTATTCTACCCGTTCTGTTCTTGCCACCCAACACGAATCATATGGCCGAAATGATCGCGTAAAATTTATGGGCTCATCAGGAAATCGAGTGGGTAATTCTAGAGGGAAATGTGGCTGGAAGCCGCATGGATATTGGCTTGCAGGGGTTTCGTAAGGTGCTTGAATTCGGCATCATGTTTAGATGGCCAATTCAGCGAAGCGACAGCGGCG